>NZ_JANUEP010000002.1:0-818643 GCF_024807335.1 Aeromonas sp. BIGb0405 | reverse complement strand
GCTGGAGGTATCGTTCGCCCCCTGGATGGTAATGGTCAGCTTGGCGATAGCCTCATCGCCATCGGCATCCTTCATGGTGTACCAGACGTCATAGCTCTGGTTGAAGGCCGATGTCAGCGCCTGGGTCGCCGGACGGCTGTTGTCCAGCGCATAGGTCCAGCTGCCATCGCCGTTTTGCACGAAGTTGCCGTAGGTCGTCAGCGCGGTGACTGCCGCACTGTTGTTATGCCCGGTCGCACTCCAGCCCACGAACACCGCCGGGTTGTCTGCACCAGAGAGGTCGTTGCCCAGCACGTTGCCGTTCAGGCTCGCCACCACGTCTTCGGTCACGGTGCCGCCGACATTGTCGTTGGCCTTAGGCGCGTCGTCTTCGACATGGATCAGGAAGTTCCCGGCCAAGGTGCCACTGCCGCCGCTGGCCTGCAGGATGCTGGTGAAATCGAGCGTCAGCAGTTCATTGTCGTCACCGTTACCCAGTGGGTGATCCAGCGACTTGACCAAGTTGAATTGATAGCTGCCATTTGAACCGACCTGGAGTGTGAACACCGTCGTCCCATTGGCCGTGGCAGTTAGGGTATCGCCCACTACCGTATAGACCAGTGCCACGCCACCCGAACTGGCCGGGGTCACGCCACTGGTATTGTTGCCCAGGCTGATGGTCGCGGAATTGTCCGGACCCACGATCAGCGGTGCGACGCTGCCACTGACGATGTTGGTGACACTGTCGCCGTCGGTGATGCCATTTGGCAGTTCATCCTCATCGACATAGCCTTCCACCGCGCCCACGTCTTCGACATAGAGGTGCAGGGTCGCCGTGGCCGGATCGCCGTCCTTGTCGATGATGGTGTATTGGAAGTCCTCGGTGAGATCACCATTCACATTGGCGGGCGCCTGATAACTCCATGCCCCGGTGGAGAAATTGAAGCTCAGCTTGCCTCCAGCCGGGGTGGTAACGGCTGTCAGCTGCTGATCGCCATCGAGCACCCCATCCCAGCTGTAAGTGGTCGCGCCGATTTTGATGGACTGGATATAGCCCGGGCCATCCGCACCATAGGCATCATCATCCCCACCGCCAACGACAGTGTTGGTGCCGTTGAGCACATTGCCTTGCACCAGACCACCAATGACCTGATTGAGCAGGGTATCGACCAGATCGCCGAAGTTGTTCACTCGCAGTGGGGTATTGTTCGGCCCCGCATCCACGTCGATATCTTGCAGACGGGCATCGATGATGCCATTACCGATACCTATGGTGGTGACAGTGATACCGTTGTTATCGACGAAATTATTCCAGCTGGTTGCTACAGGGCTGGTAAGCGACGTGCCGCCAGGACCAGTTTGTTCGTTGGGGTTGCCATCGCTGATGAAGACCACCTGATTGTTCCACCCCGAGATCGGGGTATAGGAAGCAATGGTCTCCTGGATGGCATCGGTAAAGTCGGTATCACCGTTGAATGGGCGAACACCACCGGGTTCCTGCGGGTTCAATGAGTTCACCAGATTAGTGAACGCAGTGATATTGTCGGTTGGCAGGTAAGCAATGGAATCGCCGGAGAATGCAACGATCTGGATCTTGACCTGACCACCAGAGGTGTTGAACAACGCCTGCCCTGCAGTACGCACCGCATCGAGCATGGCGTTCAGTTCGTTATTATCGATACTGCCGCTGAAATCGAGCACGAACACCATATTGATGTTTTGGGACTGCCCGGACAGCACGGTAGCATAGTCATCTTGCGCTACCGGAATATCGTCTTGCACATCAATGGTGAATGAACCTTTCGTAAAGCCTGGAACCCGATCACCATCCCCATCGGTGGCGACCAGCACCCCCGAGAAGTCGATAGGCACTGGCAGCAGTTCATTATCCCCATTGGGCAACCCTTCCTTGACGGGATGATCCAGCGGCCCCTTCAGGGTGAAGGAGTAATCACCATCGGCAGCCACCGTCAGGGTAAAGATGACTGTCCCGCCGGCGGAGGCTGTCAGCACATTGCCCGCCACGTTGTAACTCAACGCCACACCGCCGCTGCTCAGTCCTTGTGAGACCAGCGAGCTGACGTTATTCGACAGGCTGAATACGCCAGGACCATCGGCGCCAAACTCTACCAAGGTATTCAGAGTGCCCGAGGTGTCACTGGCCGTAGTGGTCTGCCCCGGCCCTTCATGATTGCCCTCATGAGGAGCACCGCCAGCCAAGGTCAAGGCATCCTCCTGGACAGCACCATGCACTGTGGGACCTTGTCCATTACCAGACTGCACCGGGCCATCATCTTCGAAGCGGAACACTCCGCCAGTACCCAGATCGACACTGGCCTTGGCGCTGTCGCCGTCGGCATCGGTGACGGTCTGCACCAGGGTCAGCACACCGCTGGTCAGGGTCAGGCTGACGCTGTCATCGTGGCTGCCGGTATTGCCGTGCCAGACATTGTCCAGCAGCGCCAGGGTCACGGCGCCCGTGGCCGGATCTATGGTGAGGGTGAAATAGTTCACCCCGTTGGCGCTGCCGGTGATGACATTGCCCACTTGGTTGAGCACTATCTGCGCTCCCTGGCCGTTGGCCGCCAGCGGATCGACCGCGTAGAGGCCGCTCGCCACATTGCCGCCATTGAGGGCCAGGCTGTAACCAATGTTGCCCGCCCCGTCCGCGCCGAACGCATGGTTGAACTGGGCTTGCACCGTGACCGCCGCCAGGGTCGCGCTGGCGATACCATCACCGCCCACGCCACCCAGCGCCGGCAGGCTCTCGTCCACTTTCACCGCGCCCAGGCTGGGCGACTGAGCGCTCACCCCCGCCGTCGGGCCATCATCTTCGAAGCGGAACACGCCGCCAGTACCCAGATCGACACTGGCCTTGGCGCTGTCGCCGTCGGCATCGGTGACGGTCTGCACCAAGGTCAGCACACCGCTGGTCAGGGTCAGGCTGACGCTGTCATCATGGCTACCGGTATTGCCGTGCCAGACATTGTCCAGCAGCGCCAGGGTCACGGCGCCCGTGGCCGGATCTATGGTGAGGGTGAAATAGCTCACCCCGTTGGCGCTGCCGGTGATGACATTGCCCACTTGGTTAAGCAGGATCTGGGTGCCCTGGCCGTTGGCCGCCAGCGGATCGGCCGCATAGAGGCCGCTCGCCACATTGCCGCCATTGAGGGCCAGGCTGTAACCAATGTTGCCCGCCCCATCCGCACCGAAGGCATGGTTGAACTGGGCTTGCACCGTGACCGCCGCCAGGGTCGCGCTGGCGATACCATCACCGCCCACGCCACCCAGCGCCGGCAGGCTCTCGTCAACCTTCACCGCGCCCAGGCTGGGCGCCTGAGTGCTCACCCCCGCCGTCGGGCCATCATCCTCGAAGCGGAATACGCCGCCAGTACCCAGATCAACACTGGCCTTGGCGCTGTCGCCGTCGGCATCGGTGACGGTCTGCACCAGGGTCAGCACACCGCTGGTCAGGGTCAGGCTGACGCTGTCATCGTGGCTGCCGGTATTGCCGTGCCAGACATTGTCCAGCAGGTTCAGGGTCACGGCGCCAGTCACCGGATCTATGGTCAGCGTGAAGTAGTTCACCCCGTTGGCACTGCCGGTGATGACATTGCCCACTTGGTTGAGCACTATCTGCGCGCCCTGGCCATTGGCGGCCAGCGGATCGACCGCATAGAGGCCGCTCGCCACGTTGCCGCCATTGAGGGCCAGGCTATAACCAATGTTGCCCGCGCCATCTGCGCCGAAGGCATGGTTGAACTGGGCTTGCACCGTGACCGCCGCCAGGGTCGCGCTGGCGATGCCGTCACCGCCCACGCCGCCCAGCGCCGGCAGACTCTCATCCACCTTCACCGCGCCCAGGCTGGGCGCCTGAGTGCTTACCCCCGCCGTCGGGCCATCATCTTCGAAGCGGAATACGCCGCCAGTACCCAGATCGACACTGGCCTTGGCACTGTCGCCGTCGGCATCGGTGACGGTCTGCACCAGGGTCAGCACACCGCTGGTCAGGGTCAAGCTGACGCTGTCATCGTGGCTGCCGGTATTGCCGTGCCAGACATTGTCCAGCAGGTTCAGGGTCACGGCGCCCGTGGCCGGATCTATGGTGAGGGTGAAGTAGTTCACCCCGTTGGCACTGCCGGTGATGACATTGCCCACTTGGTTAAGCAGGATCTGGGTGCCCTGGCCGTTGGCCGCCAGCGGATCGACCGCATAGAGGCCGCTCGCCACATTGCCGCCATTGAGGGCCAGGCTGTAACCAATGTTGCCCGCGCCATCCGCGCCGAACGCATGGTTGAACTGGGCCTGCACCGTGACCGCCGCCAGGGTCGCGCTGGCGATGCCGTCACCGCCCACGCCGCCCAGCGCCGGCAGACTCTCATCCACCTTCACCGCGCCCAGGCTGGGCGCCTGAGTGCTCACCCCCGCCGTCGGGCCATCATCTTCGAAGCGGAATACGCCGCCAGTACCCAGATCGACACTGGCCTTGGCACTGTCGCCGTCGGCATCGGTGACGGTCTGCACCAAGGTCAGCACACCGCTGGTCAGGGTCAGGCTGACGCTGTCATCATGGCTGCCGGTATTGCCGTGCCAGACATTGTCCAGCAGCGCCAGGGTCACGGCGCCAGTGGCCGGATCTATGGTCAGCGTGAAGTAGTTCACCCCGTTGGCACTGCCGGTGATGACATTGCCCACCTGGTTGAGCAGGATCTGGGTGCCCTGGCCATTGGCGGCCAGCGGGTCAACCGCATAGAGGCCGCTCGCCACGTTGCCGCCATTGAGGGCCAGGCTGTAACCAATGTTGCCCGCGCCATCCGCGCCGAAGGCATGGTTGAACTGGGCTTGCACCGTGACCGCCGCCAGGGTCGCGCTGGCGATGCCGTCACCGCCCACCCCACCCAGCGCCGGCAGACTCTCATCCACCTTCACCGACCCCAGACTCGGGGCCTCACCGGCCAGTCCTGCGGTCGGGCCATCGTCCTCGAAGCGGAACGTCCCGTTGACGCCCAGATCGACACTGGCCTTGGCGTTGTCGCCATCGGCATCGGTGACGGTCTGCACCAGGGTCAGCACACCACTGGTCAGGGTCAGGCTGACGCTGTCATCATGGCTACCGGTATTGCCGTGCCAGACATTGTCCAGCAGTGCCAGGGTCACCGCGCCAGTCGCCGGATCTATGGTGAGGGTGAAATAGCTCACCCCGTTGGCGCTGCCGGTGATGACATTGCCCACTTGGTTAAGCAGGATCTGGGCGCCCTGGCCGTTGGCCGCCAGCGGATCGACCGCATAGAGGCCGCTCGCCACATTGCCGCCATTGAGGGCCAGGCTGTAACCAATGTTGCCCGCGCCATCCGCGCCGAAGGCATGGTTGAACTGGGCTTGCACCGTGACCGCCGCCAGGGTCGCGCTGGCGATGCCGTCACCGCCCACCCCACCCAGCGCCGGCAGACTCTCATCCACCTTCACCGACCCCAGACTCGGGGCCTCACCGGCCAGTCCTGCGGTCGGGCCATCGTCCTCGAAGCGGAACGTCCCGTTGACGCCCAGATCGACACTGGCCTTGGCGTTGTCGCCATCGGCATCGGTGACGGTCTGCACCAGGGTCAGCACACCACTGGTCAGGGTCAGGCTGACGCTGTCATCATGGCTACCGGTATCGCCGTGCCAGACATTGTCCAGCAGCGCCAGGGTCACGGCGCCAGTGGCCGGATCTATGGTCAGCGTGAAGTAGTTCACCCCGTTGGCACTGCCGGTGATGACATTGCCCACTTGGTTGAGCACTATCTGCGCACCCTGGCCGTTGGCCGCCAGCGGATCGACCGCATAGAGGCCGCTCGCCACATTGCCGCCATTGAGGGCCAGGCTGTAACCAATGTTGCCCGCGCCATCCGCGCCGAAGGCATGAGTGAACTGTGACTGTACGGCAACACCACTCAACACTGCACTTGCAATACCATCGCTACCAGCTCCCCCCAAGGCGGGCAGGCTTTCATCCACCACCACGAAACCTGGGCGCTGGAATTCGACTGCCAAGCCCGAGGCCGGGCCATCGTCCTCGAAGCGGAACGTCCCGTTGACACCCAGATCGATGCTGGCCTTGGCGCTGTCGCCATCGGCATCGGTGACGGTCTGCACCAGGGTCAGCACGCCGCTGTTCAGGGTCAGGCTGACGCTGTCATCCGGGTTGCTGGTATCGCCGTGCCAGACATTGTCCAGCAGCGCCAGGGTCACGGCGCCAGTGGCCGGATCGATGGTGAGGGTGAAGTAGTTCACCCCGTTGGCACTGCCGGTGATGACATTGCCCACCTGGTTAAGCAGGATCTGGGCGCCCTGGCCGTTGGCCGCCAGCGAGTCGACCGCATAGAGGCCGCTCGCCACATTGCCGCCACTGAGGACCAGGCTGTACCCAATGTTGCCCGCGCCATCCGCGCCGAAGGCATGGCTGAACTGGGCCTGCACCGTAGCCGCCGCCAGGGTCGCGCTGGCGATGCCGTCGCTGTCAGCGCCACCCAATACAGGCAAACTCTCATCCACGCTGACCACACCCAGCTCACCAGAGCCGGGGATAAGACGCACGCTGGGCACATCGTCCAGTATCACCACATCCAGGCTGGCACTGGTGCTGTCACCATCGTTATCGGTCAGCACAACGTTGAAGCTTTCAGTCAGCGCGGTGTCATTGGCTGGCTGAGTGTGGGTTTCGTTGTCGTTCAGGGTGTAGCTGTAATTGACTGTCCCGGCACCGGTTACAGGGTTGTAAGTGATGCCGGTCACCAGTAATTGATTGCCTGAAGGACTGGGGATCACCTGTGGGAAATTGGTGATGACCTGGCCATTGCTGATGAGCACCACCCCCCCCAGACTCAAGACCTGGACACCATCGACTGCATTGAAGGTGAAAGACCCCCCTTTGGTCAGCACCGTTGCATCAGGTGCACTGCCATCCGCCAAGGCGGCTTCATTCAAGACAAGCTCCCCTCCTTCCACTTGCAGCCCACCCAGAGCCACCGGGTCATCCACTGGGGAGATGGTGATGGTCAGGACCGACGGGTTGGTATCAGCGCCATCGGTCACGATGTAATTGGCAGGGGGAACAGGACCGGAATAGTTGAGAGCGGGGGTAAATGTATAGGAGCCATCGGCATTGATGATCAATGTGCCGATCCCCGCCAAGGTGGATGCGACGCCGGTCGGTATGCCGATGTTATTTCCCCAGCTATAAGAGACTATCGAGGCATCAGAAGGTCCATCGGGATTATTGGTATTGAGCAGCAGATTGCCGCTGATGGCCTGATTTTCCTGGGTAACTGCAGATTCATCCTGGTCATCGAGCTGATTGTCAGGCAAGAGATCGTCTTCTTGAAGACGATCGACAAAGGGTTCTGCACTGTGGTCTGTATCGAACCCAGCCTGAGCGATGGTGGCATCACCCGTGCGCGCTATGGTCACAAAGCCGCCATTGCCACTGGCACCTGCAACACCGCCTATTCCGCCACCACCTCCTGCCGCTGGCGCCCCCCCGGCTGCAGAAGCTTCAAAACTCTTGGTCGGATCGACCCCTTCCAGGATGGATTGTTGCAATGCGGCTATGTCATTGGGATCGAGAGGTTTGTCGGTTCCATCCGGTTTGGCCTCATCAAGGGCTTTGTCCGCTGCATCGGTTGGAACCTGGGCTTCGGGCGCAGCCGATGATCCCTGGGCCAGAGCGGTGGCCTCTTCGGGGGTGAGGAGTGCCAACTTGGCATCGTCAGCCAGTGTCAGTTTGGTGCCGGGTGAGAGCGTCTCACCCGCTTGCAATGGACGCGTACTGCCATCAGCATTGACGACGAGGATTTCCCCTTCCATTGAGGCGACGACGACAGTCTTATCGATCATTTGGGTACGCATAGCCTTGACTCCAACACTGAGGGTTTCGATGTATAAACCCTATGTGCGAAGTACGGGGACGTCCGTTGCAAAAATGTACTGGATTGGCATCCCAAGAGAGACACTCATGAACCAAATCGAACGCTGGCCACTTATCCTCTTAAAACAACATATTAGGTAGTGCCTCAAAAGAGGCCTTATCATCACACGAGATAAGGTTAACTAATGGTTACATTGAAAGGTGATAAAAAAGGGCGCCACTTGGGCGCCCTTTTCATATTATTTTTGGCTCAAATGAGGAATGCCGGGTGTACAAAACCCTGATAACCGTCGATATGCAGACCAGATAGCAGCTCAACTTGCTGCTCATTCTCTACCCGGGTAGCAATGGTCAAAACGCCGGCATTGTGCGCGGCACGGCATACTGCAGCCAGGAAGGAGGTATCCGCCCCCGGCTCCATGACCTGGCTGGTATAGCCATGGTCAACTTTGACATAGCTAGGAGCCATCTGTTCCAGATAGCCAAGGGATTGGAAGTGGCGACCATAATGATCCACACCCCACTGGTAACCATGCTCGCGCACCACGGCCACCAGTGCTTCAACCTGAGCTTGATGCTTCAGGATGGCCCCTTCCGGGATCTCGAACAGTAATCTGTCTTTCAACTCAGGATTGCGGCCCAAGAAGTCACCGAGCCAGAGCAGGAACTCATCCGAACAGATGGCCCCGGAGGTAATATTCACGGCAAGTACCAATTCGGCGTCTTGTTGTAGCAGGGGCACCGTGGCCGTGAGTATCGCCTGATCAAACTCGCTGCCGAGTTTGAACTGCTCGATAGCCGGCAGGAACTGACCCGCAAAATAGTCACTGCCATCGCGATGAATGGCGGCAAACAGTTCGGCGTGAAGCCTTGTCCCATTGTCAAAACGACAGGCAGGTTGTGCCTTGAAACGCCACAGTTGACGATTAATTGCATCTTCCACCAGATCCCGCCAGGCCAGGCGCCCCATCATGCCTTGATTATTGCCCCCTTCCATCACCACGGCGCCCCGTCGCTCGTTGCGCGCCCGGCCCAGGGCATTATCCGCCTTGGTCAGCAAGCTGGAGAGATCGTCCTGACTGTCTCGCCCGGCGATGCCGATCACCGACAGCGCATCCGCTTCACCCATAGGGTTGACCACCAGGTCGGCGATACGACTGTTGATCCGCTCGGCCAGCTCCTGCAAGGTGTCCAGATCGTTGGTCGGGCAGAGCAATGCGTACTCGGTAGCCGAGATGCGGGCAATGGCGGCCCCATCCCACCCACTCAGTTCATCATTAAGGCTCTGGGCAATGGACTTGACCATGTTGTCCCGCGCGGCAAAACCCTCGTCCCGATAGATGTCATCGAGCATATCGACCGCCACCAGCATGACGCCCCCCTGTCCCGCCTCGGCGATCCAAGCATTGACCTGACCGACGAAATAGGCGCGGTTGCCCAAACCGGAAACCGCATCCAGATAGACTCTCTCGCGCAGATTCTCAGCTTCCTGTGCCTGCTCCTTGAACTGAGCAGCCAACTTGCCAGACAGGGTATTGATGGCTTGCACCACCTGCTTTAGCTCCAGGGTACGCGGCTCGGGGATCTCATGACCAAAATGGTGTTGCTCTATCTCAATTGCCTGTTCACGGATCTGATCCAGCGGCTTGAGGAGATAACTGAGGGCACGCATCAGCAGCAATGTGGTGATGAGAAAGCCGACAACAAACCAGCTCGCCAGGTTGGTCATCCCTTGCCAGAGTTCGTAATAGGCCTGACCGCTATGACCGACCACCTTGAGCTTGCCAAGCTGTAACCAGCCTGACGTCAAAATGGACTCATTAGATATCTCTGGGAACAGATCCAGCTCCATGAACCATGCGGGAACCCCATCAACATGATGAGTATTCTCCTGCTCTATCACATCCTGGGAGGCCAAGAGATCGAGCCGGACCAAGCGATAGTAGCCGCCATCAAACACCGCCTTGATGACCGACTCGGCACTCACCTTGTCGCCATTCTCGAGATAGGGAGTCAATGCCAGTCCGAGGGCCGTTGCGGTGTTGATCACTGTCGTCTCTTGCTGCTGAGCAAGATAGGTGCGGGTCGAATTGAACTGAACCCAATAAGTTACGGCAAACAGAGCCCCGAACAGCAACAACATGGTGGCCAGTAACTGTCGATATAGCGTCATAGGTTAATCATCCAAATTCACCACAGGTCGAGCCAATCGCCCTGAAGTCATGCGATTGCGTAAATCATTCCATAATCCCAAACGTGAAGACTGGCCGGCCAATTCCCCCTGGCCACGTGCCTTCATCAACCACAAGTGACGACCATTGAAGCTGTAGATAGGCAGCAGATCCTTACGTGCAGTCGCCGGACGCAGAGCCCCAATAAGATTGTCGAGAATGAGGGGGACGGATGAAGGGGTTTCATAGTAGGCAACAACCATATGAAACTGGTTGTAGTCCAAGGCTTTGACGTACACCATCCGCATCTTCTCATCGTCGATGCCAAGCTCCAGCAGGGTAAAATACTTGGCAATGCTGAAATCCTCGCAATCTCCCCCTGCCGCCCCCAAAAACTCGAGAGGGCTGGCCCAGTAATCCTTCCTGCGCCACAACTTGCTGTCGTCTACAAAATGCAGCTGATTGAAAAAGCTGTTCACTCTCTCTAGCTTCTGTCGCTCCGACCAGCCTGCAGCCTGCGCCTGCAAGGTAAGCAACCGCCAGCTCGCCGTGCGTTTGCCTGCTCGCTCACCATAGGTGTCCTGCGCTCGCTTTATCATGGCCAGATCGGCATCCGTCAGCGGCTGACTCGCCGCCAGCAAGAGAGGAAGCAGGGCCAGCCCACACCAGAGCAAGTGTCGTCCCCGGCGGTGAAACAGGCCGAGCCACTGCCCGATTCGCCACAATGTCACATCCCTTCCCTACTCAGCTGAGCCAACAAATCATCAGGTGCAAGATACTGGATATAAGGGCGTCAGACTGCAAGCCCGATGTGGGGTGTGACGGCACTGGTATTGTCGTCACACCCAAGCCCAACAGCAGCAGTCCGCTACCTTAGTTTTTGGCTTGCCATTCGGCGGGTTGTTGCACCTGCATGGCACTGAGCAAGCTGCCAGTGGCATTGAGGATGCGGTAGTCGGCCAGCAGGGAGTCATACTCCGCGTTGATGTAACTGCGACGGGCTTCAAACAGCTCGTTTTCGGTGTTCAACACGTCCAACAAGGTACGCTGACCCAAGCCGAACTGCTTCTTGTACGCCTGCACAGTGTCATAACTCGCATCTACGTGTTGTTGCAGGTAGATTTTTTGCTGATCCAGCGACTGCTTGGCATTCCAGGCCAGACGGGTACCCTCTTCAACCTGGCGGAAAGCATTCAGATGAATGTCTTTCGCCTGAGAATAGAGCGCAGAAGTCGCCTTGCTTTCGGCCAGATCTGAACCACCACGGAACAGGTTGTAGCGCATCCGCACCATAGCGGTCAGATCGTCGTTACGTCCCTTGACAGCATCGATGTCCTCATTCCAGTTCTGATCCACCTCGATGGCGACATTGGGATAGAAGCCAGACTTGGCACCTTCATTCTGGTACTTGGCCGCTTCAATATCTTGCAGGGAGGAGAGCAAGGTTGGATGCACCTCGGTGGCCGTCTTGAGCGCCGTTTCGATGGACGCAGGCATCAGGCTGGCATCCGGTACTGGCTGCACCAGATCCTTGGGCATCTCATTGACCACACGCACGTACTCACTCTCGGCGTCCCGATAGTTGTTCTCCGCCGCCGCCTGGTTTGAATAGGCGCGTGCGACCCGGCCCTCGATCTGGGTCTGGTCTGCTGTTGAGCCCAATCCTGAGTCGGTTCGTTTGCTGATGTCGCTGCGGATCTGCTCATGGGTCGCCAGGTTGTCTTTGGACAACTCCAGTATCTCCTGCTGACGCAGCATATTGAGATACACCTCGGCCGTGCGCAGCGCCGTGTTCTCGGCTTCCGAGATCATGGCCAGGCGCTGGGCGCTCGCTTCTGCTTTGGTACGAGCCACGTTGCTGCTGACATCGAAACCGTCAAACAGCATCTGGCGCAGACTGAGGCCAGCCTCTTTGCGGGTCATGGAGTCATCGACACCAGGGCCCCCCAGACGAGTAGCTGGACTGTCGGTATTCTCATACCCCACCCCGGCTCTCAGATCTATGGTGGGGTAATAGCCGCCCTTGGCACCATCATGCTGATACATGCGGGCCTGATAGAGATCAAATGCCTCCTTGATCTTGGGATGAGTCGCCAACGCCTGAGCAACGGATTGCTCCAGCGTTTCGGCCTGAACCAGGCCAGGAAGTAATACAGCGCCACTTACAAGCATGGCAACAATCGTCTTTTTCATAATATCTCCAGTCATATGCTTTTATTGATTGTTGGCTTATCGTTCCCTCAGTGCCGACTGTTTGGCCCGCAATATCGGTTTTAGCAAATAGTCTAGAACACTCTTTTTACCAGTGATGATATCTGCACTGGCTAACATACCGGGGATGATGGGTAATGCATTTGTTTCATCGCCCAGAAAGCTTTTATCCGTCCTGACTCGTACCAGATAGAAGGAGTTACCTTCCTCATCTTGAATAGAGTCGGCACTTATTTGTTCTACCTTGCCATGTAAGCCCCCATAGATGGTGAAATCATAGGCAGTGAATTTCACCACGGCTTCCAATCCGGGTCGCAAAAAAGCAATATCCTTGGGCGACACCTTGGCTTCAACTAAGAGTGTATCCTCAAGTGGCACTATCTCCATCAAATCCATGCCTGGCTGGACCACACCACCCAAGGTATTGATCTTCAGCTTTTTGATGGTGCCTTTAAGAGGTGCAACCACGCTGGTTCTGTCGACGCGATCTCGCAGCCCCACCTGGCCTGCGGAGAGCTGACCCAATTTACCCTGACGCTCATTCAATTCAGTCTGGGCATCGGCTCGGAATTTCAGTGCGATATCATTGCGCTTGGAGATGGCTTCCCGCAATGCGGAGTTTAGTTTGGGAATTACCAGGCGATTACTCTCCAGCTCACCCTGCATTTCGTTTACCTGGCGTTCCAGTTTGATCAATTCAACCTGAGGTACTATCCCCTCTTTCGCCAATGGGCGGCTGATATTCAATTCTTGGCGAGCAAGATCCACACTGCGGCCCACGGTACGTATTTTCGAGTTGAGTTCGATTAGCTCCTGCTCTTTTTGCTCTATCTGTTGTCCCAGGATATAGAGCTGATTCTGAAGGTTGTTGAGCCGATCATTTTGCACCGACACCTCACGGGCCGCATATTCGGCAAATACATTCTCATAACCTTCCGGGAAATCGATGGCCTGTTTGTCAATCGCCACCTGCTCGCGCCAACTCACGTTAGCCTCGCTTTTGACGACCACGCTGCGGATCTCCGCTCGCAGGCGAGCGATGTCGCCCTTTAGGGTGACCAGCTCCTGCTCGCGCTCACGAAAGTCGGAGCGAAACCGGGTGTCATCGATGCGCAACAAGGTCTGGCCCTTCTCGACGATGTCGCCCTCCTTGACGAAGATCTCTTTGACAATCCCCCCCTCCAGGTTCTGGATCACCTGCAATTGGCGGGATGGGATCACCTTGCCCTGTCCCACGGTCACCTCGTCGAGCTTGGCCCATGCGGCCCAGATCAGGGCGCTCATAAAGAAGAGGAAACAGCACCAGAGTAGCACTCGTGCCCGGGTTGGTGTACTGAGCAATACGGCGGCGGCCCCATCATCCACGAAGGCCAGATGCTCCTGGGCGGGCAACACATCCTTCTTAAGCATTAGATGCCTCCTGAACCCGTACCTTGCCTTCTTTGAGCTGTTGCAACACCTGAACCTTGGGACCGTCCGCCACTATTTTGCCTTGCTCGATAACGATCACCCGATTGACCACATCCAGCATCAATGTTTTGTGGGTAATGACAATCAGGGTAGTCTCAGAGCCGAGCCTGGCCAGCTCCTGCTTGACCTGTTGCTCGGACTGGTTGTCCATGTTGGAGGTCGGCTCATCCATCACCAGTATGGGAGGGTCATTGAGCAGCGCCCGAGCCAGCAAAATAGCCTGGCGCTGACCACCGGATAGCTGACGCCCCCCCTCACCAATCTGGCGATCCAGACCGTTGGGATCCCGATTGGTGAAGTTGGTCACCCCGGCTCGCTTGGCGGCGCGCAACACCCTGGCATCATCCACCAGAGGATTGCCCAGCATGATGTTGTCACGCACCGAGCCAAAGAAGAGCGTCACATCCTGGGGCACGCAACCTATGTTACGGCGCACCGCGGCAGGGGCCAGCTGATCGAGATCGAAACCATCCAGACGCACCGAACCATCGGTCGGGCGATATAACCCCATCAGTAACTTTTCAAGCGTGGTCTTGCCCGCCCCGATCCGACCTATGATTGCCACCTTCTCGCCCGGTTCAATCTTGAGACTGATGTCGTGCAAGGTGCTGGTCTCCATGCCCGGGTATTTGAAGGTAACATTCTCGAATTCGATGCGCCCCTCCACCACGGGGTGGTGAATGTACTGCCGCCCCTCCTCCTGCTCACCCGGGGTGCTCATGATCCCCTCTAGGATGGTCAACGCAGAGCGGGCCTGGTTATAGCGGGTGGCGAGCACGGAGAGCTGCACCATGGGCGCGATGGCACGACTCGACAGCATGACGGCCGCTATCATGCCGCCCATGGTGACCAGGCCATCCGAGATCTGGTAAACACCGACAATCACCAGTCCGACCGTCACCACCTGCTGGATGTAACTCGCCAGGGATGACATGGAGTTGGTGATACGGCGGGTCTGTACCCCCCAGGTGGATATGTGGGAAACCGCCTGTTCCCAGCGATGCTGGAACATGCTTTCGGCCCCGAAGATCTTGACGGTTTCAAGACCCGCGATGCTCTCCACCAGGTTGGCGTTTTTCTGGGAGGCGAGCCGTGAGCCCTCCTCAATCGACTGTTTGAGGGAGCCCTGTATATAGAAGCTGTAGGCCAGCAGGATCAGCATGGCAACGATGGGCACCACCACCATGACCCCGGCAAACATCCAGATCACCACCAGGAAGAAGATGGCAAATGGCAGATCGATCAGGGTTGAGACAGTGGCCGATGTGAAGAACTCCCGCACCGACTCAAACTCCTGCAAATGTTTGGCAAAGGCACCGGTAGACGCGGGTCTCGACTCCATTCGCATCCCCATCACCTTGGCAAAAATCTTGGCCGACAGCAGCACATCCGACTTCTTGCCGGCAATATCGATAAAGTAGCTGCGCAACTGGCGCATCACAAAATCGAAGGTAAACACCACCACGGCGCCCACCGCTAGCACCCAGAGGGAATCGAAGGCAAGGTTGGGTACTATTTTGTCATAGACGTTCATGGTGAACAGAGGGCTGGCCACCGCAAACAAATTGATCAGAATGGAGGCCACCAGGACATCGCGATAGATGCCCCGCGACTCCAGCAGGGTACTCCAGAACCAGTGACCATCGCGGGTCTCCAGCACTTTGGGGGAGCGTTCGTCGAAGCGAAACTGCTTCTTGACGAAAAAGAGCCGCCCCAGATACGCATCGCCGAGTTGAGCTGCCGTTAGCCACTCGGCCGCATCGCCTGCCTGAGGAAAAATAACCTTGGCCTGACTGCGATCCTCGTTCCACTCCAGCAAGATGCAGGCACCGCCATCGCGGGTCTGCAAAATACAGGGCAACAGCAGTGAGGATATTTGTTCGAGAGGTTGCAGCACCTCCCGGGCAGAGAGGCCAGCACGTTCTGCGGCGCGGCTGAGCAGCGCCGTGGTCAACCGACCGGACACCAGTGGCAGCCCAGTGGTCAACGCATCCTTGCTATTGGGAACGCCATAGAAGCGGGTCAGGAAGACCAGGCATTCCAACAGCTCATCGATATGGTCGGTTTCTGCTTGCATAAAATCCTGTTCGATAAATAGGCTGGGGGTCAACCTTGCTTATCCATGCTCAGCGCCAAAACGCCGTTTACCTGAGGCGTCTGGTTGTGATGATAAGCACAAAGATACTCACATGATACCCAATAAAAACACGTAATCCCTAATAAGAGACATGCCATCGTGCGCTGTGGCCCATGTCACCTCTATCACGATAAGGCACCAAACAGGTCACCTCAAGGTTCGGTGCTACATCGGCCTGATAACATTGAATGCGTGGCCTGACAGATATCTCCGAACGGCGCACCTTAACAGCTTAACGACCTGAGAACTATAGAACAGAGTCTGATTTTCATCTAATAACCCACTGTTTTTTTTGCTAAATTTGATAGGTTAGTCAGCTATTGGCTATCGAGTAGAAAGGGGGTTCCCAACCGATGGCCCTGAGGACCGCTCTCAGACAAGCCTGCTGCAATCAGACTCATGGCTGTCCAGCGATTCTCGCACCAGTCCGGAGCCAGCAGGGTCGGTTTACGGGCCGAGGCAGAGACCCTGTGATAGACCACCTCCGGCGGCGTGTGCTGGATCATGGCGACCGCCGCCGCCACATATTCTGCCAGCGTCGGCACCACCAGCCTCCCTGCCAGCCAGGCTTTGCCCAGGGTGCTGCCAGTCACCACATGCAGAGGGTGCAACTTGATCCCCTCGACCCCGGTCTCGACGACTCGTTGCAGGGTCTGCACACTATCCATCGCCTGTTCACCCGGCAAGCCGACAATGAGATGCGTGCACACCTTGATACCACGCACCTGGGCACGGCGCACCGCATCGGCATAAGCCCCATAGCCGTGGCCACGATTGATCCGCCTGAGTGTCTCGTCATTGGCGCTTTGCAGCCCCAACTCCAGCCACACCTCATAACCCTGGGACTGATAACCGGCCAGCAGATCGAGTACGGCATCCGGCACGCAATCAGGCCGGGTGCCGACACACAAGCCCACCATGTCGCTCACCGAGAGCGCCTCTTCGTACATCTGCTTCAGATAGGCCACCTCGGCATAGGTGCTGGTATAGGCCTGAAAATAGGCGAGATAGCGCCGCGCTCGCGTCACTTCCTCACGCCGGGCCTTGAGTTGAGCCATCACCGAGAGCTGCTGGGCCGACTCATCGGCGAAGGAGGAGACATTGCAGAAGGTGCAGCCCCCACGCCCCAGGGTGCCGTCCCGATTCGGACAGCTGAAGGCACCATGAATGGAGAGTTTGTGGATCTTCTCACCATGGCGGCGCTTGAGATCCTGCCCCAGGGTATTGACCATTTCATGTAACTGCATGACAACTCCCGATAAAAAGCGAAATTGTACAGGCTGGGTTGGCCATCATGCTGAGCTGGATCAAGAGTCAGCCCGGTGTAAAAACATATAAATATTCATCCTGAACCGAATAAATATCTCCAACCGAGACTTTATCCCGTTCGGTGCTGCCGTCATGCTGGCAACAGTGAACCTCAGGTGATGAGAATAAATTCCACTAAGCTTTTGTTTATAAAAACAAATAAATCGGTATCTCGGTGGGAAGTAAAAGCAAGTCGCACAACAGAGAAATGTGATCGAACTCATTCACTGATTGCGCAGCTTGGTAAGATTACTACAAGAGGGTCTGGTCGCTACCTCAACTGACAAAGTGCAATATTTAGATATATAACGCTGGTATATCAACAAAAAGCAAACCAATACACCAAAACACCCCCCACATATCAATACGCAACCACATTTTGTTATGTGGATGTAACAAGTAAAACATCTGACTTGTCCAATTGACCTAGTGCAAAATTCCCATTAGTTTGGAGATTCGCCACTTCAGGCAGACGGAACCACAAGAGCCAATCGCAATTTATGCAGTTTGCGAATCAAGGCCGAGCAAGGGAGATATGCAATGTCACTATATGATCCAAAGCTGGAGAGGGATAACTGTGGCTTCGGCCTGTTGGCCCACATGGAAGGGGAAGCCAGCCACAAGCTTGTCCGTCTCGCGATGTCAGCATTGGCTCGCATGCAACACCGCGGCGGTATCTCCGCCGATGGCAAGACCGGCGATGGCTGCGGCCTGCTGCTGCAAAAACCCGACAGCTTCTTTAGAGCCGTGGCCGAGGAGAAGGGTTGGCATCTGGGTCGCAAGTATGCGGTCGGCATGCTGTTCCTCAACCCGGACCCCGTGTTGGCCCAGCAAGCCCGTGACATCATCAACGAAGAGCTCGAGCGGGAAACCCTGAGCCTGGTCGGCTGGCGTCAGGTGCCTATTGATACCCATGTCCTCGGCCCCATTGCCAAGGCGTCCCTGCCCAGCATAGAGCAAGTCTTCGTCAACGCCCCTCCCGGCTGGGTCGACAAGGATCTCGAGCGCCGCCTCTATATAGTGCGTCGCCGCATCGAGAAGCGGATCAGCGATGACTACTTCTACGTGGTCAGCCTCTCCAATCTGGTCACCGTCTACAAAGGGCTCTGCATGCCCGTGGACCTGCCGCATTTCTACCTGGATCTCGCCGACATCCGTCTGCAGTCAGCCATCTGCGTCTTCCACCAGCGCTTCTCCACCAACACCAGCCCGCGCTGGCCGCTGGCGCAGCCGTTCCGTTATCTCGCCCACAACGGCGAGATCAACACCATCGCCGGCAACCGCCAGTGGGCCAAGGCGCGCAGCTACAAGTTCGCCACCCCGCTCATTCCGGATCTGCAAGAGGCCGCCCCCTTCGTCAACACCACCGGATCGGACTCCTCCAGCCTGGACAACATGCTGGATCTCTTCCTGGCCGGTGGCATGGATCTGTTCCGCGCCATGCGCCTGCTGATCCCGCCTGCATGGCAGAAGCACCCCAACATGGATGAGGACTTGCGGGCCTTCTACGACTTCAACTCCATGCACATGGAGCCCTGGGACGGCCCGGCCGGTATCGTCATGACCGACGGCCGCTACGCGACCTGCGCCCTGGACCGTAACGGCCTGCGCCCTGCCCGTTATGTCATCACCAAGGACAAGTTCATCACCCTCGCCTCCGAAGTGGGCACCTGGGACTACACCCCGGACGAGGTGCTGGAGAAGGGCCGGGTTGGCCCGGGTGAGCTGTTCGTCATCGACACCAGCAATGGCAAGGTGTGGACCAGCTTCGAGATCGATGACGATCTCAAGAGCCGCCACACCTACAAGCAGTGGATGACAGATCACTGCAAGCGCCTCATCCCCTTCGAGCAGATGGACGACGCCAACACCGGCGCCCGCGAGCTGGACGACGATCAGCTCAAGACCTATCAGAAGCTGTTTGGCTACTCCTATGAGGAGCTGGATCAGATCATTCGCGTGCTCGGCGAAAACGGCCAGGAGGCGGTGGGCTCCATGGGCGACGATACCCCCATGGCGGTGCTCTCCTCCCGTCAACGCACGCTCTATGATTACTTCCGCCAGATGTTTGCCCAGGTGACCAACCCGCCCATCGATCCCCTGCGGGAAAATCATGTCATGTCCCTGGCGACCTGCATCGGCAGCGAGCAGAACGTCTTCAACGAGACCTTTGGTCACGCCCATCGGGTGCTGTTCCAGTCTCCTATCCTGCTCTACTCCGACTTCCATCAGCTGCTGGCCCTGGAAGGGGATCACTATCGCCACACCCTGATCGACCTCAACTTTGCCCCAAGCGAAGGGCTGGAGGCCGCGGTGCAGCGCATCTGCCAGGAGGCAGAGACTGCCGCCCGTGCCGGTACCGTGCTGCTGGTACTCTCGGACAGAAACATCAGTGCCGATACCCTGCCTATCCCGGCCGCCATGGCGGTGGGCGCGGTGCAACGCACCCTGGTTGACAACAACCTGCGCTGTGACGCCAACATCCTGGTAGAAACCGCCAGCTGCCGCGACCCGCACCACTTCGCCGTGCTGCTCGGCTTTGGCGCAACTGCCGTCTACCCCTATCTCGCCTACGAGACCCTGGCCAAGCAGCTGGAAGAGGGCGTGCTCAAGATGAGCCTGCGCCAGGCCATGCTCAACTACCGTAATGGCATCAACAAGGGCCTCTACAAGGTGATGTCCAAGATGGGCATCAGCACCATCGCCAGCTACCGCTGCTCCCAGCTGTTCGAGGCGGTAGGTCTGTCCAAGTCCATCGTCGAGACCTGCTTCCGCGGCGTGTCCAGCCGGATCCAGGGTGCAGACTTTGACGATATCCAGCAGGATCAGCACAATCTGGCCCGTACCGCCTGGCTCAAGCGCAAGCCCCTCAACCAGGGCGGCCTGCTCAAGTACGTCCACGGCGAGGAGTACCACACCTATAACCCGGACGTGGTGCAGACCCTGCAAACCGCGGTGCGCTCCGGCGAATACAGCGACTACCTGCACTATGCCCGGCTGGTCAACGAGCGGCCGGTGGCGACCCTGCGCGACCTTATCGGGGTCAAGCAAGGCCAGCAGGCCATCTCCATCGACGAGGTAGAGCCGGCCACCAATCTCTTCAAGCGCTTCGACTCTGCCGCCATGTCCATCGGCGCCCTCGGCCCTGAGGCTCACGAAGCCCTGGCGATTGCCATGAACCGCCTCGGCGGTCAGAGCAACTCGGGGGAAGGCGGTGAAGATCCCAAGCGTTTTGGCACCGAGAAGAACTCGCGCATCAAGCAAGTTGCCTCGGGCCGCTTCGGCGTCACCCCCCACTATCTGATGAATGCGGATGTGGTGCAGATCAAGGTGGCCCAGGGCGCCAAGCCCGGCGAAGGCGGCCAGCTGCCCGGGGACAAGGTGACAGCCCAGATAGCCCAGTTGCGCTATTCGGTGCCTGGCGTGACGCTCATCTCGCCGCCGCCCCACCATGACATCTACTCCATCGAGGACTTGGCCCAGCTCATCTTCGACATCAAGCAGATCAATCCGGGCTGCCTGGTCTCGGTGAAACTAGTCTCCGAACCCGGAGTGGGCACCATCGCCTGCGGCGTGGCCAAAGCCTATGCCGACTTCATCACCATCTCCGGTTATGACGGCGGCACAGGGGCCAGCCCCATCACCTCGGTCAAGTATGCCGGCTCCCCCTGGGAACTGGGCCTGGCCGAGACCCAACAAGCCCTGGTCGCCAACGGCCTGCGCCACAAGGTGCGGTTGCAGGTGGATGGCGGTCTCAAAACGGGTCTGGACATCATCAAGGCGGCCATCCTCGGCGCCGAGAGCTTCGGCTTCGGTACCGGCCCCATGGTGGCGCTCGGTTGCAAATACCTGCGTATCTGCCACCTGAACAACTGCGCCACCGGCGTGGCCACCCAGGATGAGAAACTGCGTCGCGACCACTTCACCGGTCTGCCGGAGATGGCGATGAACTACTTCAGGTTCGTGGCTCAGGAGACCCGTGAGTTGATGGCCGGTTTGGGTATCAGCCAGCTGACCGACCTCATCGGCCGCACCGAGCTGCTCGAAGCCCTGCCCGGCCTCACCGCCCGCCAGGCCAAGCTGGATCTCTCCGGCATCCTGGCCAAGCCGGTGGCGGTGGCGGGTTCCAGCCTGTTCTGCCAACAACACAACCCCACCTTCGACAAGGGGCCGCTCAACCTGCGCATGGTCGAGGACCTGCTCGAGGCGGTGGAAACCAAGAGCGGCGGCGAGTATCGCTACGACATCCGCAACACAGACCGCTCCATCGGTGCGCGCCTGTCCGGTGAAATTGTCACCCGTCACGGTAACCAGGGCATGGCCAGCGATCCGGTACGCGTACACTTCAACGGCACCGCAGGCCAGAGCTTCGGCGTCTGGAACGCCGGCGGTCTGGAGCTGATCCTGACCGGTGACGCCAATGACTACGTGGGCAAGGGCATGACCGGCGGCAAGCTGGTGGTCAAACCCCATGTCGGCGTGTCGTTCAAGTCCCATGAGGCGGCCATCATCGGCAACACCTGCCTCTATGGTGCCACCGGCGGCAAACTCTATGCGGCAGGTACCGCAGGCGAGCGCTTTGCGGTGCGTAACTCCGGAGCCCTGGCGGTGGTCGAGGGCATTGGCGACAACGGCTGCGAATACATGACAGGCGGCATAGTGACCGTCCTCGGTGAAACCGGGGTCAACTTCGCGGCGGGCATGACCGGCGGCTTCGCCTACGTGCTCGATAGCGATGGTCACTTTACCAAGCGTACCAACCCCGAACTGGTGGAACTGCTGGAAGTGGCAGACCTTGCCATTCATCAGGAACACCTGCGCGGCATCATTACCGAACATCTGAACGAAACCGGCAGCTCACGCGCCGAGGAAATTTTGGCCAACTTTGATTCCTATGTGCCGAAGTTCAAGCTGATCAAGCCCAAGTCTAGTGACGTCAAGGCACTGTTGGGCCACACCAGTCGTTCCAGTGCAGAACTCAGAATCCAGGCGCAGTAAGGAGGGAACCTATGAGCCAGAACGTATTCCAATTTGTTGATGTTCAGCGGGTCGACCCGCCGAAGAAGCCATTGAAAATCCGCAAGATCCAGTTTGTGGAGATCTACGAGCCCTTCAACCAGGCCCAGGTCGGCATGCAGGCGGATCGCTGCCTCGACTGCGGCAACCCCTATTGCGAGTGGAAGTGCCCGGTGCACAACTACATCCCCAACTGGCTGAAACTGGCCAACGAGGGACGCATTCTGGAGGCGGTGGAGCTCTCCCATCAGACCAACAGCCTGCCGGAAGTGTGCGGCCGGGTCTGCCCGCAAGACAGGCTCTGTGAGGGTGCCTGCACCCTCAACGACAGATTCGGCGCCGTGACCATTGGCAACATCGAAAAATACATCACCGACAAGGCGTTCGAGATGGGCTGGCGCCCGGATCTCTCCAATGTGGTGAAAACCGATAAGCGGGTCGCCGTCATAGGCGCGGGCCCGGCCGGGCTCGCCTGTGCCGACGTGCTGGCCCGTGGTGGCGTCAGCGCCGTGGTGTTTGACAAGTATCCAGAGATTGGCGGCCTGCTCACCTTTGGCATCCCCTCCTTCAAGCTGGAAAAAGAGGTGATGCAGCGCCGCCGCGAGATCTTCGAGGCCATGGGCATCGAATTCCGCCTCGAGACCGAAGTGGGTAAAGATGTCTCCTTCGCCGACTTGCTCGGCGAGTTTGACGCCGTTTTCCTCGGGGTCGGCACCTACAAGTACATGAAGGGCGGCTTTACCAACGAAGAGGCCCCTGGCGTCTATGATGCCCTGCCCTACCTCATCTCCAACGCCAACCGGCTGCTGGGCTTTGAGAAGGCGCAGGCCGATTACATCAACTTCGCTGGCAAGCAGGTGGTGGTGCTCGGCGGCGGCGATACCGCCATGGACTGCGTGCGCACCGCCATCCGCCAGGGCGCCGACAAGGTGATCTGCGCCTATCGCCGCGATGCCGAGAACATGCCGGGCTCCAAGCGCGAGGTGCAAAATGCCCGCGAGGAAGGGGTCGAGTTCATGTTCAACCTGCAACCCATTGGCGTCGAGCTCGATGCCCATGGTCGCACCTGCGGCATCAAGGTGGTGAGCACCGAACTGAGTGCCCCCGATGCCAACGGTCGCCGCAATCCGGTGGTGGTTGAAGGCTCCGAGCAGGTGCTGGCCGCCGATGCCGTGGTCATGGCCTTTGGCTTCCAGCCCAACCCACAGCCCTGGATGGCTGAGTTCGGTATCGAGCTGGATAATCGCGAGCGGATCCGTGCTCCCGAGCAGTCCGACTTCGCCTTCCAGACCACCAATCCCAAGGTGTTTGCCGGTGGCGATGCGGTGCGCGGTTCGGATCTGGTAGTGACCGCCATCTACGAAGGTCGCAAGGCCGCCGAAGGGATCATGGACTATCTGAGTGTCTAAGCCCGGCCGTCGTCGATAGCGAACCCAGGAGACATCCTCGTGGTGTCTCCATCAGCTACGAAGGCCGCAAGGCCGCCGAAGGGATCATGGACTATCTGGCCGTTTGACCCAGGCCATGAGTCCGAAGGCCTTCTCTGGTCGCTCTGACTAACAAACCGACGCCCCCGTCCCTGCGGGGGCGTTTTTTTGTGCAAGCGATCACCCAAGGCCGCCTCGCCTGTAGGCTTGGCGCGGATTTTTGCTATGATTGCCGCAACTTAGGCGGGCTTGAGCCCCTAGACGAGGTTTCTGATGAAAGTAGGTATTATCGGCGCCATGGAGCAGGAAGTTGCCCTGCTGCGCGCCCAGCTTAGCGACATGACCACCACCAAGATTGGCGGTTGCGAGTTTTATAGCGGCACACTGGCAGGCAAAGAGGTGATCCTGACCCGCTCCGGCATCGGCAAGGTCGCCGCCAGCGTCGCCACGTCGCTGCTGCTGGAGAGATTTACCCCCGACTGCGTGATCAATACCGGCTCCGCCGGCGGTTTCGATCAAGAGCTGCGGGTAGGGGATGTGGTGATCGCCAGCGAGATGCGCTTTCACGACGTGGACGTGACCGCCTTTGGCTACGAGATGGGCCAGATGGCGCAACAACCCGCCGCCTTCCCCTGCGATGCGCGTCTCATAGCCCTGGCCCAGGAGTGCATCGCCCTGCACGGCAAGCATCAAACCAAGCTGGGCCTCATCTGCACCGGCGATCAATTCATGTGCAAGCCGGATGCCATCAATCGTGCCCGCGCCGACTTCCCGCAGATGCTGGCGGTCGAGATGGAAGGGGCCGCCATCGGCCAGGTGTGTCATATGTTTGGCGTGCCTTATCTGGTGGTGCGCGCCATGTCTGACATCGCAGGCAAGGAGCAAGTGGAATCCTTCGACGCCTTTATCGAGGTCGCCGGCCAGCACTCCGCCGAGGTGATCCTCTCCCTGCTCGGCAAGCTGTGATAACCCTGCCCTCCCTCGATACCCTGACCCTGATGGCGGCCACCCCGGCGGCCATCATGGGGGGCGCCGCCTTGCTCGAAGCCCTGCTGCCAAGGCCTGACTGGTTACGTCTCTCCGCAGCCGAGCCCCTGCTCAGCCGACTGGGCCACAAGGTTCATCGCCCGGACGGCACCCCGAGCGCGCAGTGGCAGGCGGGCATACTGGCACTGCTGGTCGTCTGGCTGCCCTGCGCGGCCGGGCTCTGGGCGGTGCGCAACCTCGCCCTCTCCGAGCCGCTGTTCGACCTCTTGTTTCTGTTGCTGATGATAGAGTCCCGCCCTCTGCGTACCTTGGCCACGGCGGGAGGCGCCTTGCTGAAAAGCGATACCCTGCCCCTGGCCAGGCTGCAAGCCGCCCCTTGGCTCAAGCGCGAAACCGGCAAGCTCTCGGCCATGGGCCTCGCCAAGGCGCTGTGCGAGACCTGCACCTTGCGCCTGCTCGGCGGCTGGGCGGGGCCCCTGCTTGGCTTTGCCCTCGCCGGGGTGCAAGGCGCCTTGTTGTGGCGTTTGGCCCAGCTGATGCAATACGCCTGGAGCTGCAAGCAACCGGCTTTCGTGCAATTCGGCCGCCCGGCCGCAGCCCTCTATCAGGGATTAGCGGCCCCCGCCGCCCTGCTGCTGGCGCTGCCCACCCTGTTCCCCAAGGTCAAAGAGGGGATGAGTGCCCTGCGCACTGGCGTGAGCCGTTGGCCCCACCCCGCCGCTGGCGCCCTGCTTGCCACCCTGGCGCACCAATGCACACTGCGCCTTGGAGGGCCCCGTTACTATCAAGGCACGCTAGTGCGACTGCCGGTGCTGGGGGATGGGGGCGATCCCTCCTGGGAGAGCCCGCGTCGGCTGCTCACTCGGCTCCTGTGTATAGGTTGGGGTTGGCTCGCGCTGGCCTTGCTGTTGACTCTGGCCGGAGGCCTGCATGGTTAAGCGCCTGCTGCCCTGTGCCTTGCTCTGTCTGTTGGCGGCCAGGGCGTATGGCGCCGAACCGCCCCAGCGCATCATCAGCCTGACCCCCCATCTCACCGAGCTGTTGGTCGATATGGGCGCCGGGAGCCGCATCGTCGCCACCGATGATGCCTCCGACTATCCACCACAGGTGCGCGCCCTGCCCCATGTGGCCAATTACCGCAGTATCAATGTCGAGGCCTTGCTGGCGCAAAAACCGGATCTGGTGGTGGCCTGGCGCTCGGCCCAGTCCCGCATGCTGGCCCCCATCGAACAGCTTGGCATCCCGGTGTTTTACTCTGAACCCACCGACTTTGCCTCTCTTGGCCAGGAGATGCGTGCCCTGGGCGAGCGACTGGGGTTGCAGCAGAGTGCCAATGCCCAAGCCGATGCCTATCTCGCCAGACTGGCGGCTCTTGAGGCCAAATATGGTCATGGTGAGTCCATCCGCGTCTTCTATCAGCTCTGGAACCCGCCGCTGACCAGCGTTAGCGGCTACGCCTGGCCGGCGCAAGCCATCACCCTGTGTGGTGGCCGTAATCTGGTCGATGATGCGGCCGGTCCCTACCCCCAGGTAGGGCTGGAGCAGATCATCAAGGCCAATCCCCAGCTCATCCTGGCGGGCAGCCGAGACAAGCATGTGCTGGAGCACTGGCAACAGTGGCCCATGCTGGATGCGGTTAAACAACACCGACTCGCCCTGATCAACCCGGATGAGCTGCACCGATTTACCCCGCGAGCACTCAACGCGGTTGAACAGGTGTGCCAGGCCATCGCCACGGCGCGCGCGACCCAACCTTAAGATCTGGAGATCACCATGACCCTCTCTCGTCGCTCCCTCATGCTGCCCCTGTTATGGTCCTGCCTGTGCGGTGCAGCCTTGTTTGGCAGCAATGCCATGGCCGTTGTCCCCATCGACCAGCAGACCCTGCAGAGCTGGCAGAAACAGTCGAGCAAGCGGCCACTGCTGCTGGATGTACGCACGAAAGAGGAGTTTGCCGAGGGCCATATTCCTGGCGCTATCAACATTTCCCACGACCAGCTCATCAAGCGTCTGGCCGAGATCGGCGATGACAGAAGGCTGCCTGTGGTGGTCTATTGCCAAACTGGGCGGCGTGCCGCCCTTGCCGAAGCCGAACTGGAAAAAGCCGGATTTAGCCATGTCTATCACCTCAGCGGCGACTACCAGGGCTGGGTGAAAAGCAAACAGGCCGTCACTAAATAGCCAGTGGATAAATTGACCGAACGGGCCATCAGCTGATTATTGTTGGCCCTGATTTTGCATTCAATCTCCCCAGACTCCTCTTCACACGAGATATATCTATGTTCAACGAGAAAACGATCCTGGTTACCGGTGGCACCGGCTCTTTTGGCAAGCGTTTCATCCAGATGGTACTGGAGCGTTACCAACCGGCTCGTCTTATCGTCTATTCCCGTGATGAATTGAAACAGTTCGAGATGCAGCAGCACTTCAACCACCCCTGCATGCGCTACTTCATCGGCGATGTGCGTGATGGGGAGCGGCTCGACATGGCGATGCGAGACGTGGACTTCGTGGTGCATGCCGCGGCGCTCAAGCAGGTGCCCGCCGCCGAGTACAACCCCATGGAGTGCATCAAGACCAACGTAGGTGGCGCCGAAAACGTCATCAAGGCCGCGCTCAACAATGGGGTCAAGAAGGTGATCGCCCTCTCCACCGACAAGGCCGCCAACCCGGTCAATCTCTACGGCGCCACCAAACTCTGCTCCGACAAGTTGTTTGTCGCCGCCAATAATATGGCGGGCAAGAACCCGACCATCTTCTCCGTGGTTCGCTATGGCAACGTGGTTGGTTCCCGCGGCTCTGTGGTGCCCTTCTTCGAACAGCTCATCGCCAAAGGGGCGTCGAGTCTGCCCATCACCCATGCCGAGATGACCCGCTTCTGGCTCACCTTGCAGCAAGGGGTGGAGTTCGTACTGGCCAACTTTGCCCGCATGAAGGGAGGGGAAGTATTCGTTCCCAAGATCCCCTCGGTGCGCATCACCGATCTCGCCAGTGCCATGGCCCCAGATCTGCCCCAGGAGATCATTGGCATCCGCCCGGGCGAGAAGCTGCACGAGGTGATGTGCCCGGCCGATGACTCCTACCACACCTTTGAATTCAAAGATTATTACGTGATCTCCCCCAGTATCAGTTTCAGCAGTCGCAACAATGACTTCGCGATCAATGCCCTGGGGGAGACCGCCACCCTGGTCGACCCTGGGTTTGAATACAATTCCCTCAATAATCAGCACTTCCTGTCGATAGATGAACTACAGACCATGAACCAGCAGGTGCTAGCCGAATGATCCCCTATGGACGTCAATCCATCACGGATGATGATATCGATGCCGTCGTTGCCGTTCTGAAGTCGGACTATCTAACACAAGGTCAGATGGTCCCCGCCTTTGAACAGGGAATAGCCGACTATTGCCAAGCCCCCCATGTGATCGCCTGCAGCAACGGCACCACGGCCCTGCACCTCGCCTGCGCCGCGCTGGAACTGGGCGCGGACGACTGGGTCTGGGTCTCGGCCATCAGCTTCGTCGCCTCGGCCAACTGTGCCCGCTACTGCGGTGCTCAGGTGGATTTTGTCGATGTGGATCCCGAGACCGGCAACCTCAGCGTGACGGCGCTGCGAGAGAAGCTGAGCGCCGTCCAGGGAACCTCCCGCCTGCCCAGGGTGCTGGTCGCCGTGCATCTGGCGGGCCAACCCTGCGATCTCGCCGAGATTGGCGCCCTGTGCCGGCAATATGGCATTCACCTCATTGAGGATGCCTGCCATGCCCTGGGGGCCAGCTATCAGGATGCCCCCATCGGCAGCTGTGCCCACAGCGACATGACCGTCTTCAGCTTCCACCCTGTGAAACCCATCACCACGGGGGAAGGGGGCGCCGTCACCACCCGCGATGCCGCGCTGGCCGCCAAGCTGAGGCTCTATCGCAGCCACGGCATCACCCGCGATGCCGAGCAGCTGGACTCTCCCAGTCCGGGTGGCTGGTACTATGAGCAACAGGTGCTCGGCTTCAACTATCGGCTGACCGACATTCAGGCCGCGCTGGGCCTGAGCCAGCTCGGCCGCTTGTCCCACTTCATCGACCGGCGCCAACAACTGGCTGCCCGCTACGATGAATTGCTGACCGAGCTGCCGCTGCAACCGCTGCGTCAAATGGATGACCGCCGCAGCGGCTACCACCTCTATGTGATCCAGGTCGCCAACCGGGACCGGGTGTTTGCGCAGCTGAGAGAGGCCGGCATCGGCGTCAACGTCCACTACATGCCCATTCCGGCCCAGCCCTATTACCGTGAACTCGGCCACGACCCTGCCGACTATCCTGGCGCCCAGGCCTATTATCGGCACGCCATCAGCCTCCCCCTGTTCCCCGGCCTCTCATCAACCGAGCAGGACAAGGTCGTCGAGGCCCTGGAGCGGGTACTATGCGCTTAGCCTTGGGGACTGTGCAGTTCGGGCTCGCCTATGGCATCAGCAATAGCGCGGGCGAGGTAGCAGATGACGAACTCGACACCATACTGGCCCTGGCGCGCAAGCTGGGGATGGATACCCTGGACACGGCTCAGGCCTATGGCAATGCCGAATCGCGGCTTGGCAGCAGGCCGACCGCCGACTTTCGCCTGGTAAACAAGCTGGCCCCCGGCATCCGGCCCCCCGAGGTCAACGCCTGCGTACAGAGCAGCCTGCAACGATTGGGGCGCACCAGGCTGGATGGCTTGCTGCTGCACCGCAGCCAAGATGCCAGCCCTGCCCTGTTCGAAGCGTTGGCGACACTGCAGCAAGAGGGCAAGGTGGGTAAGACAGGGGTCTCCGTCTACTCCCCCGAGGAGCTGGCACTGTGGCTGGAGCAGGGTTACCCCCTGGAGCTGGTGCAGTTGCCTGCCAACCTGCTCGATCAGCGCTTTTTACGCTCGGGCTGGCTCGACCGATTGCAGGCCATGGGATGTGAAATCCATGTGCGCTCCTTCTTCCTGCAGGGGCTGTTACTGATGCAGCCAGATCTGCGACCCGACTATTTTCAGCGCTTCGCCCAGCCACTGACCCGGCTGGATCACTGGCAGCCCCATCTTCCGCTTCTCGACAAGGCGCTGTCACTGATAGCGGCCCTGCCCCAGGTGAGCCGGTTCGTGGTAGGGGTCTGTCATGCCCATGAGCTGGCCGCCATCGCCGCGGCCTATGCCCGGCGGCAGACATTGAGTGACACCGAGCTGGCCGGCCTCGCCTGCGACGAACCCGGCCTCATCAACCCGGCACAGTGGAAGTCATCATGATCCTCGGAATCCTACAGGCCAGGGCGGGCTCCAGCCGGCTGCCAGGTAAGGTACTCAAACCCTTGCTGGGCGTCCCCATGCTAGCCCGCCAGATTGAACGACTGAAACGATCGACCAGGCTGGATCAGCTGATGGTCGCCACCAGTGACCAGGCCGACGATCTCGCCATAGCGGCGCTCTGCGCAGAGCTGGACGTGCCCTGTTTTCGTGGCCCCCTGGACGACGTGTTGCAACGCTTCCATCTGGCCGCTCAACGATTTAACCCCAGCCAGATCGTCAGGCTCACCGGTGACTGCCCGCTGGCAGATCCCGCCCTCATCGATGAACTCATCGAGCTCCACCTGCAGGGTGGCTATGACTACAGCAGCAACTGCTGGGATCCCAGCTACCCGGATGGCCTGGACGCCGAGATCCTGAGTGCCGCCACCCTGCGTCTGCTGGCAGCGCAGGCTCAGAGCCCGGCCGAGCGCGAGCATGTCACCTATTACATCCGCCAACATGCCGAGCTGTTCAAGATAGGCAGATTGAGCCGCACGCCGAGCCTGGCCCAGCTGCGCTGGACGGTGGACGAGCCCGCCGATTTCGAGCTGGTCGAGCAAATCTACCGCCAGCTCTATCCGGGCAAGCCCGCCTTCACCACAGAAGACATCCTCGCTCTGTTGGCGCGGGAGCCGCAACTGGCGACCCTGAACACCCAACACCGGCGCAATGAAGGGCTGGAAACATCTCTGGCCAAGGAGAAGCACTCATGACCTCACGTTATCAACATTCAATGGCACTCTCTGCCCGGGCCGAACAGAGCATTCCCCTTGGCTCCCAAACCTTCTCCAAGAGCCGTCTCTGCTTCCCCTACGGCGCCGCCCCGCTCTTTATCGAGCGCGGCCAGGGCGCCAGGGTGTGGGATGTGGATGGCAACTCGTATCTGGACTTTGCCAGCGGTCTGCTCGCCATCAGCCTCGGCTATTGCGACCCGGATGTGAACCAGGCCGTGCTGGAGCAGCTCAACCTGGGCTCCATCTTCTCGCTTCCCCATCGGCTGGAAACCGAGGTTGCCGAACAGCTGATCGAGCTTATCCCCTGTGCCGAGATGGTGCGCTTTGGCAAGAACGGCACCGATGCCACCTCCGCCTGCATCCGCCTCTCCCGCGCCGTGACCGGCAGGGAGCGGGTCGCCGTCTGTGGTTACCATGGCTGGCAGGACTGGTACATCGGCTCCACCACTCGCCATCTGGGGGTACCCGAGTGCGTGCGCGAACTGACCCATCGCTTCGACTACAACGATCTGGGCTCCCTCAAGGCCCAGCTGGAGGCCCATCCCGGCGAGTTTGCCGCCGTGATCCTGGAGCCCATGAACGTCGCCTGGCCCACCCCCGAATTTCTGCCCGGCCTGCGCCAGCTCTGCGACGAGCACGGCGCCCTGCTCATCTTCGATGAGACCATCACCGGCTTTCGCTTCCACCTTGGCGGCGCCCAGACCCTGTTCGGGGTCACGCCGGATCTGGCCGCCTTTGGCAAGGGCATGGCCAACGGCTTCCCCATCTCCGCCGTGGTGGGCCGCCGCCAGTACATGGGCCGCATGGAGGATATCTTCTTCTCCGGCACCTTTGGCGGTGATGCCATCGCCCTGGCGGCGGCCAACGCCGTCATCAAGAAGATGCGCCGGCTCGACGTGCCAGCACGACTGGCCGAGCGGGGCCAGCAACTGCTCGATGGGCTCAACGCACTGCTGCAACAAATAAACGCCCCGAGCTGGCTGCAAAGCGCCGGTCACCCGAGCTGGAGCTTCCTGCTGATCGGCGATTCGGCCAACCACTCCAGCTGGCTGCTGAAAAGCTACTTCATCCAGGAGCTGTGCAAGCGGGGCATTCTCAGCCTCGGCAGCCACAACCTCAACCTCGCCCACAGCGAGCAGGACGTTCACACCCTGTTGAGCGTCTATGCCGAGGTGCTGCCAAAGCTTATCCGTCTGGATGCCGACAAGGCCATTCATCAATCTCTGGATGGCGAGCCGATCCAGCCGGTGTTCAAGGTGCGCTGAGTGCTGCCCCTGTGGATTTTCAGCGAAGGGGACAAGGGGCGGGGTCTGGGTCACCTCAGTCGCTGCAGCGCCTATGCCGCCGCCTGGCGGCAACAGGGCGGCACTGTCCACTGGGTGGTCGAGGGCGATGAGCTGGCCAGCGCCATGCTCAAGGAGGAGTCCGTTCGCTGGGGCAACTGGCAGCAAGAGCCCATCTCCCCACAGCAGGCAGTCGCCATTGTCGACTCTTATTCGGCGAGCCTGACGACACTGCAGAGCATAGCGGCGGGGTTTGTGCGGGTGATTTACCTCGATGACACCGAGCGCCTGGACTATCCAGAGGGGATGGTGATCCATGCCAGCCCCGGTACCCCAGGCAACAAGTGCGGTGCCGCCCTCTGGCAGTGGGGACCGGGTTGGCAACCCCTGCGCCCTCCGTTCTGGTCCGTTCCCGCCCGAACCCGGGTTCCCGAGCGCATCGAGCGCATCCTGATCATCATGGGGGGAACCGACCTGCGCGACCTGACTCCCTGGTTGGTCACCTGGCTACGCCAGCACTGTCCGGAGGTGGAGCTGGACGTCGTCATCCGGGAGCACGATCCGCGACTGTCGGGATGCAGGCAACATCACCGCCTCGATGCCAACCAGATGACCGCTCTCATGTGTCGCTGCGATCTGGCCATCAGCAGTGCCGGACAGGTGACCTATGAGCTGGCGCGCTGCGGTCTGCCGGGCCTGCTCATCGGCGTTGCCGACAACCAGGCCAGCCAGCTGGCTGGCTGGTGCGGTCCGGACGCCTTCCTCCCGGGCGGCTGGTGGCATGATGCCGGCTTGCTCTCCCGGCTGGAACAAGGGCTGGCAAGACTGGCAGCACCGGACGAACGCTCCAGACGAGCACGCAAGCTGCAAGCGCTGATGGCAGGAAACGGCACCCTGGAGGCCCTCTCATGGCTCAACCAGAGATAGATCTGCAGCGCCGCTTCGAGCTGGCCGGCGTCACCCTCATCCCTTTTTCCATGCTGGACGAGCAGCAGATAGTGGCGGTCTGGCAGATGCGCAACCATCCGGATATTGCACGCTGGATGAACACAGGGGGTGACATCAGCCAGGAGGCGCATCGCGCCTTCATGGCACGCCAACACCAGGAAACTCGCAACCTGAACTACCTCTGCCAGGACCCTCAAGGGATCCTGGGGGTACTCTCCCTGCACCGGCTGGACTGGCACAATCGCCTGGCCTGGCTCGGGATCTATCGCAATCCCTGGCGCAGCGAGAAACGGCTTGGCGCGCGCCTGCTGACCGCCGTCAACCGGCTCGCCTTCGACGTCGCCCATCTGCACACCCTCAAGCTGGAGGTCGCGGCGGACAATGAAAGAGCCATTCAAGCCTATCTGAGTGCAGGCTTTCGCCATGAAGGCGCCTGGCGGGAGGCGGTCTATCGCCCCCAAACAACAAACCATGTCGATCTCGTGCTGATGGGGATCACCGAACAGGAGTGGACACATTCATGACCCAAGCCATGGCGAGCGCCATCAATCCGGATCGCTGCTTCATCATCGCCGAACTGTCTGCCAACCATGGCCACTCCCTGGAGACGGCGCTGGCGACGGTACGCGCGGCCAAGGCATGTGGTGCCGATGCCATCAAGATCCAGACCTACACGGCCGACACCATCACCCTGGATTGCGACAATGAGTATTTCCAGATCAATCAGGGCACCATCTGGGATGGCACCACACTCTACAAGCTCTATCAAGAGGCCTATACCCCCTGGGAGTGGCATGCCGCCATCCAGGCCGAGGCGCAGAAAGAGGGGCTGGTCTTCTTCTCCACCCCCTTTGATGTCACCGCGGTCGATTTTCTGGAAGACCTCGATGTCCCCCTCTATAAGATCGCCTCGTTCGAAATCACCGACATTCCCCTGATCGAATACGCAGCCAGCAAGGGCAAGCCGATGATCATCTCGACCGGCATCGCGACCCTGGCCGATATCGATGCCGCCGTGCAGGCCTGCCGCCGCATGGGCAATCAGGATATTACCCTGCTCAAGTGCACCTCCTCCTACCCCGCTCCGGTGGAGGAGGCCAACCTGCTCACCATTCCCAATATGCGACAGACATTCGGGGTGAAGGTAGGATTGTCCGACCATACCCTGGGAGAGGCCGTGGCCATGGCCGCTACCGCGCTGGGGGCTAGCGTGATTGAAAAACACTTTATTCTGGATCGCGCCCTGGGTGGGCCGGACGCCTCCTTCTCCATGACACCGGACGAGTTCTGCCATATGGTCGACGGGATCAGGCAGGTTGAAGCAGCCCTGGGGGAGGTCTGCTACAGCCTCAATGACAAGGCGATGGCAAACCGGCACTTCTCCCGCTCACTCTTCGTCTGTGAGCCGATGAAAGCCGGAGAGGTCTTTACCTCCCGCAATGTCCGCTCCGTCCGACCTGCGGATGGATTACCCCCGGTTCACCTCCCCTCCCTGCTGGGTCGCCGTGCAAGCCAGGATATTCAGGCTGGCACACCGCTGGCATGGCCATTGATTGCCCAAGTTGCCGAGGAGCAGTAGATGCAACAGAAGAACGTCTTCATGGCTCGGGAAGGGAACGAATGGTACGAGCGCAACAAGGCCGCCATCCTCGAGAAATCCCTGGCGAGTGACCCCATCTTCAAGGCGCTGGAATATCTGGGCAGCAAACCTGCCAGGATCCTGGAGATAGGCTGTGCCAACGGCTGGCGGCTGGCACAGCTGGCCGAGCACTACGGCGCCCGTTGCTATGGGGTGGATCCGTCCGCCAGCGCCATCCAGGATGGGCTCTCCCGCTATCCAGGGTTGCAGCTCACTGTGGGAACAGCCGACAACCTGCCCGAGATAGAACCGGTCGATCTCATCATCTTCGGCTTCTGCCTCTATCTGTGCGATCCCCAGGATCTGTTCAGGATTGCCGCCGGCAGTGATGCCCTGCTGGCGGATCGGGGCCTCATGACCATACTGGATTTCAATCCCCCGGCCGGCCACTATCGCAACGACTATCAACATCACGCCAATCTCTTCAGCTACAAGATGAATTACGGAGAGTTGTTTGGCTGGCACCCGGGCTACCATCGCCTGTTTGAACACGTGCAGCATCACGACGGTGGCGCCGAACTTGAGCCGGACGCACTGATTTCGGTACAGATATTGCGCAAGGACGCGAGGCTGCTCGCGGCGAAAAATCCTTATGCGAAGCGATAAAAAATGCCGACCCACGGGTCGGCATTGTTCTTTTCGGGCCCGGTTACAGGTCCATCTTTCGGCTGATGTTCTGAACAGGCCTTCCGGCCTGTTTCCTACGCTTTCTTCCTGAAGAGAGCCATCACTTCGTTATCGATCATATCGACGCTGTCGAGCGCCCTCGGATACATCTCCCTTACCTTCCCCAGGAACTCCAGCCACAGCTCGATGGCCGGCTTCATCAGCACCAGTGTCTCCTCTTCCCCCTCGAACGAATAGAGAATGGAGCTCAGCAGGGTGAACACATAGTTCATCGACCCCACCATGGTCTGGGAAATATGCTGTTGCCGGGTCGCGGCGATCTGGGCAAGGTAACCAAAATTGCGCAGCATCAGCTGGTTCAGCTCATTGCGGGACGAGAATGGCTGCTGCCATTCGTCCATCATCTTGTCGATGAACACATTGAAAAACTCGACGTCGAGCAGCGGGGAAAAGTCTTGCTTGGACAAGGGAATGGGCTCGCAGAGTGCCGAAATCTCCCCCAGCAGGGCGGACTTGTCGATCGGCAGGGAGAGGCTTATCTCCGTGCTCGGCAAGGCCCTGGCCTTCTCAATCCTGGCGCCATCGCTGCAATTGAAGCAGCGCACCTCGTCATTGGTGGCCAACACCTGCTCCATCACCCGGCGGGAGGTATCAAACATGGCGTTGCTGATAACCATGCCACCGAAGTTCCCCTCACGCTGCCACAGGCTGTCGCCATACATCATCTCCCCCAGGGCCCCGGCATTCTCCTCATCGTTGTAATAGGAGCTGAGCTTGGAGTGATGGTGTCCCTTGTGCTTGTAGCCATTGTCCAGACCGAACAGATAGAGATGCTTGAACCCGAGGTGGATGGGGGCACTGATCCCGATATTGCCCACCAGGGGATTCACCCCGCCGAGCCCGGCACAGGGCTTCAGTTGAGAGAAGTAGTTCTGGTAGAGCACTACCCCGGGCTCGCTGAGCTTGAACCCAAGCGCCGAGTTGTTGAACAGGGTGGCACAATCTGGATGGATGACGTCGGTGCTCAGGAACAGCACATCGCGCAGATAGTCAGGATCATCCAGATTCACCAGGAAGTCATAGACGATCTTGGTACGCTCGGTCTCGACATGGATATCCGGCTTGATGCCCACCTTGTGCAAGGCCGAGATGGCACTGCCACAGGAGATCAGGATGGCCTTGTCCTGATTTTCTGCGATGACGGCGATGGATTCGTCCAGCGAGGGACCGTTGGCGATGATGAAGATGGGGGTACGTTGATACTGGGGCGAGATCCGCCGATCTTTTTGCAGGAACGGCACACCACGCTCGATATTGTTGATGGTGTGAGACAAGGCGATCAGGTTGTCATCGAAGAAGCCCCAGCCCATCACCAGCAGATAATATTCCTGCTGCACCTTCTCTATCAGTTTCTTTATCTTATCGCCCTGATACCCCCACATGATGAAGGCGTTGGCGATGAGGAAAGAACCCCGACTGTGAATGGCCGACGCGAAATCCTTGACTATGGTCTCTTCATCCTGTCCCAGCAGTATGTGCAGCCCCAGATTCTCCTGATGCAGATAGGCCAGCAGGGGAGCCCAGTCGAAGCAAAACAGCGACCCGTAAAACAGATCCAGATCCGGCTCAAACAGGAACAGGGTGCCAATCTTGCACTGCTCATAGAGGTAACCGAGATGGTAACCCAGCCCCACCCCGAAGATCAGGGCGCTGGGTACCTCATGGGGTACTCGATCCAGCATCACCTCCCGGGCCGAGATATCGTCGAGATAGGCATTGAGTTTGTTGAGGTATTCCACATGCATGAAGCCAAGTGGATTTGCCTCCTGGCTGAAGGAGAACTTGGATAGCCCCCCCTTCTCCATGAACTCGGTCACCAGCGTCTCGCAGATGAGGTAGGGTTCGGCCCCATAAACGGCGACCTCATCGTCGAGCCAGGCCAAGTTGGGTTGGCCATTCTCATTGCAGAAGAATCGGAAAGGGCGTGCGGGTTGGTAGGCTTCGTACATATCGGCGATATGGGGGATATATTGGCGAAATGCCGCCATATTCTGTTCAAAGCGCAGCGGTAAGGCCATCGCCATGGCCGCTTCCTGTACTGCCTGCTGTTGAAGTCGCAGTGCGTCTTGTTCGGCTTTGACCAGGGTTGCGTCGATATTGAGTGACATCAAAACTCCTTGCTGTTCACACGATAAGCTCGCCCAGCCTTGTTGGCTCTCCCAACCAGAGTCAGCTGCTTGAAAATAGTTTGATGATGACTGGTAGCCAAGACACTCATGCTTGCTTCTTGAATGGTGAGCACGGTTGCCAACGTAGCGATGTCCTGCTGTTGCGCTGGCTCATCCTTAGCTAGTTGTACCAGGCGCGCGACCAAGTCCAACCTGTCATCCATGCAAAGCAACGCATTATCATATTGCTGCTGCTGCAGCAGCGTCTCCATCAGATGAGCATTTTCCGTCAGTGCCTCATCGAGGGAGGATAGTGTGATGCTCACAACTCACCCAGCTGTTGTCTCATCTGATAGCCTTGCTGTTTTTCGGCCTCTGGCAGCTGATCCCAACCGGATTTGATGGTCACCATCAGCCCCATCACCTCCTCAAGCGGCGCAATATCCCGTGCCAGACTCGCATCCCAGATACGCTCATCCATATAGGCATAGAGTCCATACAGATCCTCGGCCATGGCCCCCTGGCTCAGGTCGAGCGCATCCTGCAGTCCGTGCAGCAACCCTTGCGCCTTGGAAACAGCAACCGATTTTGCCTCCATATCTTGCCGCTCGATGGCGCCCTTGGCCTGAGCCAGGCGCTCGAGAAGGCCTTGCATCATAAGCTGAATGACACGATGAGGATCGGCGACCGTCAAATCAGCCGCGATGCTGGTTGCCTTATATGCCTTCAGATTACGGTTGTACATGATATGAGTCCTCGTAATATCACGATTAATCAATTCTTATTGTTTATTTGTAGCGACGCCAGGGCGGATGCCGAGTTATTCATTTTGACCAACAAGGCATCCAGGCTACCGTATTGGGCCCGCAAGGCCGCTTCATATTTTGTCAGCTGGGCATTGGCCGTCGATGTTTTTTGAGTGAGGCTGCGCAGATCCGAATTCAGCACATCTTCCCGCTGTGCCAACATGCCGCCACTCTTGGTGTATTCCTTCAGCCCCTTGTTCAAGGTGGATGCCAAACCATCATCCCCCCCAAATAGCGCCACAACCTGATCGAAGTTCTTGTCGATAGCCTCGCTGAACTTCGTCTTGTCCAGAGACAGCTTGCCCTTGTTATCCATCTTCATGCCGATCTCGAAGACGGTGGAATAGGTGCCACTGTTTTTGGAGGGGCTGACCAGCAGATTGCTCATGAAAGAGCTGATGGCGCGGGTAGTGGCGTCACCAGCCAGGGCGCCGCCATCATCCTGCTTCACACCGCCGACGAAGGTGCCACGCTTGTCCAGGGCGTTCATCTTGTCTTGCAGCGTGTTGTAGCCATCCACAAACTGCTGGACCAGCTCCTGGATAGAGGTCTTGTCGGTGGTGATATCCACCTTGTTTGACTTGAGCGCCCCAGGTACGCTGCTGTCTTTATCCGCATCCGAGACGCGCAGTACGGTTATCTTCAGATCCTGAATGGAGTCATCAAAGGTATTGGTGTCACTCTTGAGGACGTTGCCATCCACGTTGATCTCGGCACTGCTGGCTGGCCGGGTCTGGTTCATGACCCCGCCCCCCGCCTCAAAAATACCGAGTTCAGCCGTATTGCCGGTAATGGTCAGATCCTTGCCATCCCCCGAGATACCGGAGTCAATCATCAGCTTGGCCTTGCCATCTGCCGTGTTGACGATGTTGGCACTGAGACCGAAGTTATCCCCATTGCTGTTGATGCTCTTGCGGATATCTTGCAGGGTATAACCCGCCTTGACGTCCACCTTGAACGTCTTGTCACCGGCCTTGAACGTCAGCTGACCATCCTGAGTCACCATAGGGGTCGTAGAGCTATCGAATATCCCCTCCTGACGACTCGTCTGTGCCAACTTATTGACAGTAATGTTGTACTGCCCATTGGATCCACCAGTCTTGCTCTCCACCTTCAAGATGGGATCGTCTTTGCTCTGGGTAATGTTGATGGCGCGTTTGTTGAATGCGCCGGGGGCACTCAACTTGTCGAGAATATCGGTGAAAGCAGATATGGAGGACTTGAGCTGACCTATGCCAGACAAGGTGATCTGTGTACTGTTTTGCTTGGTCACGATCGGCTGTTGCAACTGGGCCTTTTTAGCTGCCACACTCGCCGCGATCACGCTCTCAAGATCGAGTCCAGAACCCGCTCCCGCAGAAGTAATTGCCATCACGTCCTCCTGTCTATCAACTTAAAAATTTAGGTCACACCTGATCATCAAACAGCAGTCCAGATAGGCTAATACCACTGTTGCTCGTCTGGTCCATCGACTGTAACCGTTTGCTTATCAATAGCATTTCTTCACTCGGGATCTGGCGAATGACTTGCTTGGTATCAACATCAATCACCTTGATAACGGGTTGATCAAGCTCAGGAACCAGACTGAAATTGATGGTCCATCCTTTCAGCTTGCTCAGGTTGTCCAACCTTTCCTGCAATTCTTGGGCCTCTTTTTCAATCAAGACCTGCTCTTTACGTAATTCCGAGGTTTTGGTATGCGTAGGCTGTTCCTGCGATACCTTGGCTGTCGATTCGACACTCGCCTGTTCGACTGCGTTAGCTCCACCGGATGTGGGCGGAGAAACAGACATAGCGGCCTGAGGGCCGCCATGCTGAGTTAGTGTCGAAGTAACAGAAGGCAAGATTATCGATTCAGTGGCCATCTGCTGCTCCTCCTAATCAATCTGTGTTGGACTTTTGGGTACCGGCTTAGCCCAACAGTTGCAGGGCTGACTGCGGACGCTGGTTGGCCTGAGCCAAAATGCTGGACGCCGCCTGTTGCAGAATATTCTGCTTGGTCATGTTGGCAGTCTCAGTCGCAAAGTCTGCATCCCGGATACGGGAGCGCGCAGCACTGACGTTTTCGGAAATGTTGGACTGGTTGCGGATGGTCGAATCCAGGCGGTTTTGCACCGCACCCAACTCGGCACGCTTACCATCTACCACGCCCAGCATGGCATCGACTGCACCCAGAACATCTTGAGCATTGCTCTGGCTACTGATACTGATCCCACCGACAGTAGAACCGCTGGTGAAGATACTTCCGACTGCAGCGCCACCTGATGCAGATACCGCCGCCGCAATACCTGAAATACTGAAGCCATCAGCCTGAGACAGGCTAAAGCCGATGGTCTGGTTGGCATCGGCGCCCACTTGGAAGTTACCAGCATAAGTGCCATCCAACAGCTTGGTGCCGGCGAAGGTGGTGTCTTTGGAGATGCGGTTGATCTCTGACCCCAGCTGATCAACTTCCTTTTGCAGGGCTTCGCGATCCTTGGCGGAGTTGGAGCCATTGGCAGATTGCTGGGCCAGGGTGCGCATACGCTGCAGCATGCCAGTCACTTCATCCATGGCCCCTTCCGCGGTCTGCGCCAGGGAGATGCCATCGTTGGCGTTGCGGTTGCCCTGATCCAGACCATTAACTTGGGAGGTCAGACGGTTGGAGATCTGCAGACCCGCCGCATCATCCTTGGCGCTGTTGATACGCAGACCGGATGCCAGGCGAGTGTACGAGGTATCCAACGATTTGCTGGTGTTCATCAAATTACGCTGGGCGTTCAATGATGAAGTGTTGGTATTGATAAACATGGCCATAAAAAATTTCTCCTGATGAACAAGAAACTGCGGGCTCTGCTTGTGTCACACAGTCAGGATCCCACCGTTCAGGTGGACAGCTTGAACGAGTCTGTTCCACCTGGCGGGTCCCTTGTTTGAACGGACATAGGACCCGCAGTTGCGCAAATGTTGGATTTCCGAACACCCCTCAATTTGCTTCATATCCTGTAACGGCAGCCCCATCAGAAGCTTTAGGACATTTATTGCCACCCTCATCAACAAAGAGGCAAGCGCCTTCCGCCTTACTGCTCAGGGTGGCAAAGAAAGGCCAAAATGATGGCCCAGAAATGGAGTGTGTCCCTTGACAGAGCTCCTTCATATAGATAATCGCTGACGCTATTGATGCGGGAAATTACGGGAGATAATGGTGCGCTGTTTTTGGCGTCAGATATGAGAGCAGCCAATCGTTGGTCAGAGAAGAGATCACTCCCAAGAGAACAATCTCGAGGATAACAAGATGAGAGTTCTGCACAACCAGTTGGGAAGTATGGAAAAATTTCTTTATCAATAGAACGAGGTGTTCATTCGAACACCTCGCTACGCTATCAAAACGTTGAAACTAACCAGCTTAGCCCAGCAGTTGCAGTGCTGACTGTGGACGCTGGTTGGCTTGTGCCAAGATGCTGGAAGCAGCCTGTTGCAGGATGTTCTGCTTGGTCATGTTGGCGGTTTCGGTGGCAAAATCCGCATCACGGATACGGGAGCGTGCAGCCGATACGTTTTCGGAGATATTGGCCTGGTTGCGGATGGTCGAATCCAACCGGTTTTGTACCGCCCCCAGCTCGGCACGTTTGCCATCCACCACACCCAGCATGGAATCGACAGCTGCCAGCACGTTTTGGGCGTTGCTCTGGCTACTGATACTGATACCACCGGCACTGCCACCGACAAAGATAGCGGAGACCAACACAGTCGCCCCAGTGGCTGTCGTAATTGACGTCCCAGCCGCAGCCGAAATCCCTGAAATGCTGAAGCCACCAGCCTGACTCAAACTAAAGCCTATGGTCTGGTTGGCATCGGCCCCCACCTGGAAGGTTCCGCCATAATTGCCATCCAGCAATTTTGTACCAGCGAAGGTGGTATCGGTAGAGATACGGTTGATTTCAGACCCCAGCTGGTCCACTTCCTTCTGCAAGGCTTCGCGATCCTTGGCGGAGTTGGAGCCGTTGGCAGATTGCTGGGCCAGGGTGCGCATACGCTGCAGCATGCCGGTCACTTCATCCATAGCCCCTTCGGCGGTCTGCGCCAGGGAGATGCCGTCGTTGGCGTTGCGGTTGCCCTGATCCAGGCCGTTGACCTGGGAGGTCAGACGGTTGGAGATTTGCAGACCCGCCGCATCGTCTTTTGCACTGTTGATGCGCAAGCCCGATGCCAGACGGGTATAAGAGGTATCCAACGACTTGCTGGTGTTCATCAAGTTACGCTGGGCGTTCAATGATGAAGTGTTGGTATTGATAAACATGGCCATAAAAAATTTCTCCTGATGAACAAGAAACTGCGGGCTCTGCTTGTGTCACACAGTCAGGATCCCACCGTTCAGACGGACAGCTTGAACGGGGCTGTACCATCTGGCGGGTCCCTTGTTTGAACAGACATAGGACCCGCAGTTGCGCAAATGTTGGTCTTCCGAACACCCCATCAATTGCTTCACACTCTGTAGCGGCTGCACAATCGGAAGCTTTAGGTAATTAATTGCCGCCCTGACACTTTCAGCGGCAAACACTCTCCTCCTGACAAGGGGAAGAGACCAAGACAAGGGAATAGAGGAACAACACAGAAATGGCCCAGAGCTGGTCATGACGCAGCGTCAATGGAGAGGCATGCCACACGCTCTACCAGCTTTATATTGGCATGGTTCATGCTTTCAATTTACAGTCGCCGGTTTTCCGGCGCCCATAAAAAAGGCCGACAGTGTCGGCCAAAGAAGAGCTTACGCTCAGGAGAACAACCTCTGATGTGACAGACCGAACAATCTGCGCGACACTAGAGGGGTAGTACCAATAAGAGACTTTCTCTGTTGATAGAACAAGGCGTATATCCGAACACCCCATTGTTCCATCTTCTTTACCAGGGCGGCCTGAACAACCGCCCTTTTCTTTTGCTTAAAATTTAGTTCTGCAGCAGGGAGAGTGCAGACTGAGGGCGCTGGTTGGCCTGTGCCAGGATGCTGGACGCCGCCTGTTGCAGTATGTTTTGCTTGGTCATATTGGCGGTCTCGGTCGCGAAGTCCGCATCACGGATCCGGGAGCGTGCAGCACTGACGTTTTCGGAAATATTAGACTGGTTGCGAATAGTCGAGTCCAACCGGTTTTGCACCGCACCCAACTCGGCACGCTTGCCATCGACCACGGTCAACATGGAATCAACTGCGGCCAAGACATTCTGAGCATTGCTCTGGCTGCTGATGCTGATGCCACCAGCACTTCCTCCAAGGAAAATCGTTGATATACCCACAGCGGCGGCAGTCCCTGCAATCGTAGTTGCCGCTGCTGCCGCAATCCCGGAGATGCTGAAGCCATCGGCCTGAGACAGACTGAAGCTGATGGTTTGATTGGCATCTGCGCCCACCTGGAAGGTGCCACCGAAGGAACCGTCAAGCAGCTTGGTGCCCGCAAATGTAGTCGCGCCAGAGATACGATTGACCTCTGCCCCTAGCTGATCCACCTCTTTTTGCAAGGCCTCACGGTCCTTGGCGGAGTTGGATCCATTGGCCGATTGCTGGGCCAGGGTGCGCATCCGCTGCAACATGCCGGTCACTTCGTCCATGGCCCCTTCAGCGGTTTGAGCAAGGGAGATACCATCGTTGGCGTTGCGGTTACCCTGATCCAGACCGTTGATCTGGGAGGTCAGGCGGTTGGAGATCTGCAGACCAGCTGCATCATCTTTTGCGCTGTTGATGCGCAGGCCGGAGGCCAGACGCGTGTAGGAGGTGTCCAAAGATTTGGTGCTGTTCATCATGTTGCGCTGGGCATTGAGCGATGAAACGTTGGTATTGATGTACATACTCATAACTATTCTCCTAAGCTATTAAATTTTATCTTTAATTCACTCAGGCTTTATTTTTTTCTGTGCCTGATATGTTCTGGTTAACGGCGCTTTTTGAGAGGACTTTAGCGATTTTTTCGCTGTTCGTTCCATTCTCGCCGCTTAACCTATTTATCGGTCCGTTATCGTCAGACTTAAGTAAATAAACGAAAAAAATAACGGCTGAACGCACATCGCCGTCACTGCGGGCATGAGCCGGGTCAGTCGCCTCCCCCATCGCAAGCCTGCTATCAGGGCGCTGGGGACGCTCAAAGCGCGGTGGATCTCTCAATTTCACATGGTCAGACTTGGCGCTTGCCCATTCAGCCTCTAGAATCTGCGCCCCTCTTTTGTTCGAGTCGATGTTTCTCCATGCAGAGCCTGGTTGATCAGATTGTCTATGTCAGCGACATGTTCGGTACCGCCGTGTTCGCATTTTCCGGCGTGCTGGTTGCGGGCCGATTGAGGATGGACGCCTTTGGCGTGTTGGTACTGGCGGCAGTGACCGCCATCGGCGGTGGCACTATTCGTGACATGATCCTCGGCGCCACCCCGGTATTCTGGGTGCGCGATACCCTCTATATCTGGGTCATATTGCTGACGGCCCTGCTGGGCATGTGGCTGGTTCGCTTGCCCAAGCGCCTGCCCTGGTATGTTCTACCGGTGGCGGATGCCTTTGGCCTGGCGCTCTTTACGGTGATCGGCGCCCAAAAGGCGCTCCATTTTGGCGCATCCGGCCTGATTGCCGTACTGATGGGCACCATGACAGGGGTTGCCGGCGGCATGATCCGCGATGTATTGGCCCGGGAGATCCCCATGGTGCTGCAAAAGGAGATCTACGCCACCGCCTGTATCCTCGGCGGCATCGTCTATACGGTGGCACTCGAGTGCAGTCTGGATAGGGTGCTGGCCATGTTTATCAGCATGGCGGTGGTGTTTGGCCTGCGCGTGGCCGCTATCTACTGGCATCTCTCCCTGCCAACCTTCAGTCTGCAACGGGGCTAGCGGTCGGCGCTGACGCCTGCATGGCCATGCCTGAATGACGAAAGCCCGCCTGATTGAACCAAGCGGGCTTTTCTGTTGTCATAGAGAGCAGTCATTATCAGGCAGGAACCTTCATGCAAAAATTCGGGATCATTACCTCGCTGCTGCTCATAGTGACCACCATGGGTGCCAATGCCCAGCTTCTGTTTGGTCGACTGGCCTCCACGCCGGTGCAGGAATTCAATCAGCAGATCCGCCTGGCGAGCAATAAACAGCAGACCTGGGTGAATGACTACAGGGCCATCGCCTTGCGTTTCGTGGGCCATGCTGACGTACCGAGCCGGATCCAGGCGCAACAACTGGATAATGATCTGGTGCTCTCGGTTGCCCTCGATGGCAGCAAGAATGACATGCTCTACATCCTGACCCTGTTTCGCAGTGACAACCTCTGGCAGATGCGCCAAGCCCAGATGGGCTGGCGTTGCCAGGGTCAATCTACCTTTACTCCCGTCCCCTGCCCCTAGGCCGCTGACGACGAGCAGGAGACCCTCATCGCCATACAGCTCGGCTCCGATCACGATTCAGACAGCTCGAGTGCAATAAAAAATCCGGCCATAAGCCGGATTTTTTATTGGCGGCACCGCGAGGTGCCGCACCATGCCCGAGCCTGGTGCTCAGGGGCGATAGACCTTGACGTTGTCAAAGCCCTGCTCTTTCAGATAGAGCGCCTGCAGTTTGCTCATCACGCCGCGATCGCAATAGAGCAGATAGGTCTGCTCTTTCGGCAGGTCACCAAAGGCGGTCGCCAGCTTGAAGAAGGGGATATGCAGCACCTCACGCCCCTCGACCACCAGCGGTTTCTCATCGCGCTCATCATTGGAGCGGATATCCAGGATGATCTCGTCTGCGGCCAGTACCTGGGTGGTCTCCACCTCTTGCACCTGGGCTGACGTCTCTTCACCAATACGGCGGATATCCAGATGACGAGCCTCGCTCACCACCTTGTCCAGAATAGCGAAGTCGAAGTTGCCCTCCTCCGCCTCGATGTTGGAGAGCACGGCCTTGATGGTCGGCTTCTTGGAGATGACACCGCAATACTCCGGCATGGTCTCGGCAAACTCCAGGGTACCGATGTGGCGCGCCTGGCTGATGATGTCCGGCTTGTCCCAGGTGATGAGCGGGCGCAGTATCACCTTGTCGGTCACCCGGTCGATCACGTTCAAGTTGGTGAGAGTCTGGCTCGATACCTGACCCACGCACTCGCCAGTCACCAGGGCCGGGATCTGGAAGTAATCGGCCACCTGGCCTGCGGCGCGCATCATCATGCGCTTGAGCACCACCCCCATCTGGCCGTTGTCCACTTTTTCGAGGATCTCGGCCACCACGGGTTCAAAGTCGATGGCGGTGAAGCGCACCTTGTGGGAGGCGCCAAACTTGCTCCACAGGTAATAGGCCACCTGCTTGACCCCGATCTCATGGGCGGCACCACCCAGATTGAAGAAGCAGTAATGCACGCGGCAACCGCGCTTGATGAACTGATAGGACGCCACCCCTGAGTCGAAACCACCGGAGAGCAGGCTCAGTACATCCTCCTGGGTCGCCATGGGGAAACCGCCGAGGCCGTGGTGCACGGCACTGATGATGTAGAGATCGTCATTCTCCACCTCCAGGTTGACCTGGACATCGGGCTTCTTCAGCCGTACACCACCGGTTGCACAGTGCTGATTCAGACCACCACCCACATAACGCTCCAGCTCCAGGGAGCTGAAGTCATGCTTGCCGACCCGGCGGGCTCGCACACAGAAGGTCTTGCCCTGCAGCTTGTCGCCCCAGACGGCGCGAGTCTGCTCGAAGATGTCATGCAAATCGGTGAAGGTGCTCACCTTTACTTCGAGGAAATACTGGATGCCGGGAATACAGGCCAGGGTCTCCAGATAGCGGGCGTGGAAGTGATCGTTGCGCGAGCTCACCACCAGCTTGTCCCAATCCATTCGCACGCGGGCGTCCTCGTCGAAACGGCGCAACACGTTACGGATATTGCCCTGCAACATCTTGGTGAAGCGCTGACGCACTGACTTGCTCTTGATGGTAATTTCTGGGAACAGCTTGATGATGAACTTCATGTCATTGACTCGAGTGACCTTAACAAAAGGGCGCGAATTATAGCAGAGCTTGCCGCCATCGCCTACCGGCATGGCGTGGGGACGCGGGTCGCCTATCCGCAAGGGCCTGAGCCCATTGGCAAACATGGCCACAGCCGTTTGCCGCGCTCAGGGGAACTGGGTATATTGCCCCTCCTCTGTTACTGGCGACGCAAGCGGCGATCACTTCGAGATGAAGACCTTTATCTATTACCCCGGCATGGAGGTGCGCGATGAGCTCTGGCTCAAGTTCGCACTGCTCTGGCTGGAGCGGCTCGCCTTCGTATTCACCCTGAGCGAGCAGAGCCGACTGCCGCCCCTGCTCGACCTGCTGACCCAGCAGAGCAATCTGCTGGCACCCTCCCCCAGCGCCGCCGACTTCGATGCCATCACCCCCCGGTTAACAGAACAGTTAGGCACCCTGCTCGCCCCGAGCTTTGTCCGTCACCGGGTTTTTGGCAACAAGGCGCTCATCGACCGCTGGCAGCAAGGCGCCAATCACGACTGCTTCTGCCCGGCCCAGGCCGGGCTGACCCACCTGCATCAATACTGCCTCGGCCATGGCCTGGCCAGCCAGGATGAGGGGGGCATTCGCATGGCGCGGCGCCTGGCCAATCTCCTCTCCATGTACCTGGCCCGGGAGTGGGCACTGACCCACGATGGCATCCTCATCACCGACCATGACTACCTGGATCGCCTGCTCCACCTGGCCGAATCCCGCTACCAACCTCAAGGGGGTCAGGAGTGCTTCCACCTCGAGATTGGCCTGCGCCTGCCGGCACATCTAGGGACACTCCCCTTCGATACCCTGCTCGCCAAACGCCGTCACCCTGACTTTACCCTGGCCCTGACCGGGTTTCATGAGGCGCTCGCCACCCTTATCAAGGGACTGGAGGAAGGAAGAGCGACCCCACCCATGCTGACGGCATTTGCCAGGGCGAGGGACCTTCTCGAGGATGAACAGCTAGACACCCGGTTATCCTCCCCCCCTCAGGCTGCCGCCATGGCGCCTCTTGTGCTGCCGCTGACCTTGCTGATCAGCACGGCGCCAGGGGCCGCGCACCAGCTCAGCCGCCTGCAGGCCACCAATGCGGCATTGGCTCGCCCCCTCGTCTTCCATCCCATCAAGAAGAGCCACTTCCTGCGGCGCAAGAGCCTGCACGGTTTCACCCGCCTCGGCCAGATCCGCCACGGTTAACCAGAGGGGGAAACAGCAAGCCCCCCGCTCACAACCAGCCTTCGCACCTTATGAGGGAGCGCGCAGGGACGCCGCCTGCCAGGTCTTGAAGCCGCCGGAGAGCTTCTTCACCTTGACGTCGTGCTGGCTGAGCAGGCGGCAGGCCACACCACCAACAAGCAGGATCCGTTTCATCGGCAAGACGCCAGCCAGCGATAGCTCGCCATAGTATTAGACAACACTAATTTAGGCTTCAACGAAATTTTGTTTGCCCGCAATATGCAGTATTCTTGGCCCTCCGGCAGTCGCTCAACAGGATGTTTCCCCTCATGTCGTCTATCGCACTTCGTCAACCAGTGCCCACCTCGTCCACGCCCCTCTTCTTTCGCCTGGACGCTCGTAGCCAACGACTGGTTGCCCTGACGGATGTGATGAAAACCCCACTGCACTGGCTCGATGAACCCAGAGCTCCCTGGCCTGCCCAGTTGCCGGAAGCCCTGCGCGGCCCGATAGAGCAGATGCTGGCCAAGGGCCAAAGCGGTCGGCTCCATCTACGCTTCGACGGCATCCTCTGGCAGATTGCCCTCTCCCACGAGCAGGATGCCTTCTGGCTCATCTGCCTGCAGACCCAGTCCCAGGAAATTACGGCAGACCTTGCCCTTCACCTGCCCAGACTCAGCCAGATGGCGAGCCAGCAGCAGTTCGCCCCCATGCTCGAGAGTCTGAAAGAGACCCTGGGGGCAGACCGGCTCGCCCTCTGGCATTACCAAGCCAGCGGTAGCTTGGGGGGCGAACAGCTCACCCCTGTCTTCTCCCTCGGCTGGGATGGCACCGATGCCGGCAAGGCGGCCACGCCCCTTGCGGCCATTCGAGGCGACAGCCGCTACATTCGCGCCCTGCGCACCCGCAAGGCATTGAGCTTCTCCGAAACCGCCCACCAGCCCATGCTCAGCCAGCACTACTACCTGAGCGAGGACAATGTCCACTCACGCCTCGATGCCGCCCTGCTCGATCAGGACAGGCTCATCGGCGTGCTCAGCCTGGAGTACCGGACCCCCACGCTGCTCAACGAGGAGATGCTGCAACTGGTGCGCCACTGCGCCCAGCAACTGGGCCACTGGCAGCCTCAGGTTGAGGAGATGGCCAGCGAGGCCGCTCAGGCCCTCTCCCTCCCCGGCGAACTCAGTCTGATGACGGGTATCGACTATTGTGAAACCCTGGTGAGCTGGGCCTGTCATATCAGTGGCGCCAGCCTGGGCTGGGTGGGTGAATACCAACCGAGGGGCAAGGATCTCTGGGTCATACCACGCCATGTCAGGCTCAAGGGTGAACCGCAACACTGGCCCGCCATGGGACTGGATCCCGGCCCCAGCGCCGAGCTGTTTCACCACGGTCAGGCGCTCTACATCGAAGATCTGGCGCTGCGCTACCCCAGCGCCACCAAGTTACTCAGTCACGATGCCAAGGCATTCATCGGCATTCCCCTGAGCCTGCCGACCCCGGGCCCCATAGGCCAGCTCATCTTGCTGCTTGACCAGCCACTGGCCGATCCCATGCCGCTGCTCGACGTACTCTCCTCCCAGGCCAAGCGGGCCGCCATCGAGCTGCAACGTCTGGCTGCCGACGATGCCCTGCGCCTGGCCGAGGTCGCCTTCAACACCCACGATGGCCTACTGGTGACCGACAGCCAAGGCACCATCCTCAAGGTCAACCACTCCTTTTGCCGCATCACCGGCTTTGCGCAGAGCGAGATGGTGGGCCAGCACATTGACCGATTGCGCCCCCCCTATTACGGCGATCGCCTCAAAGAGGAGGTGTGGCAGACGGTGCGCAAGCAGGAACTATGGATTGGGGAGGAGCAGTGCCTCAATCAGGCCGGCAACCTGTTCCCGGTCAGATTGATGGTGAGCGGCGTCAGAAATGAGCATGGGGAGATAGGTCACCTGGTCTGCAGCTTCTATGACGTCAGCAAGGAGAAAGAGGCAGCCCGCAATATCGAACAGCTCGCCTACTACGACGATCTGTGCGGCCTCTATAACCGCCGCAGCCTGACCGATGCCCTCAATCGCACCCTGAGCGAGCCCAATGGCCAGTGGGGTGCCCTGCTGCTGGTCGATCTGGATAACTTCAAGTCGATCAACGACTCCCTGGGTCATGCCTATGGCGACATGTTGCTACAGGCCGTGGTCGCACGCCTCAAGGAGCTGCCCCAGGACAATCTGGTGCTGGCCCGGACCTCGGGGGACGAGTTTGCCTTGCTGTTCACCGCCCTGGGCCAGGGCTATGTGACCGCCAAAATATTGGCAGAGCACTTTGCCCGTGAATTGATGGGCCAATTTCGGGCTCCTTTTGATATCGAATCCCACAAACTGCACTGCAGCGCCTCGATCGGCATCAGCCTGTTCTCGGGAGAGGACAAGGATCACCTGATCCTGATGCAGCAAGCCGATACCGCCGCCCACATGGCCAAGCGCGGCGGCCAGGGCAGCTATGTGTTCTTCAGTCAGGCCATGGCCGAGAAGGAGCGCAGCAAACTCGCCCTCAGCAACCAGCTGCGCGATGCCTTGCGCAATCACGAACTGCTGCTGCACTACCAGCCGCAATACCGGGTCGACAACGGTGCCCTCTCCGGCATAGAAGCCCTGCTGCGCTGGCAGAAGAGCGATGGCACCATGGTGCCTCCCGGGGAGTTCATCCCCATCGCCGAGGAGACCAGCCTCATTCAGGACATCGGCTACTGGGTGATGAAGACGGCCTGTGCCCAATACAGCTTCTGGCTCAATCAGGGATTCACGATCCCCCACCTGTCGGTCAACGTCAGCGCTCGCCAGTTCCACACCGCCGGTTTCGTGCAACAGGTGGAGTACATACTCCGTGACACCGGGGTGCCCCCCTCCCGCCTCCTGCTCGAGATCACCGAATCCGTGGTACTGGAGAACAGGCTGGAGAGTATCGCCCGTATGCATCAGCTCAAGGAGCTCGGCATCTTGCTCTCCATCGATGACTTTGGCACCGGCTACTCATCCCTCGCCTATCTGCGGGATCTGCCCGCGGACGAGGTCAAGCTGGATCGCAGCTTCATTCAGACCCTGGTGCACAGTGAACAGGACAGAGCCATCGTCAAGGCCATCCTGGACTTGGCAAGGGTGTTTCGCTTCACCGTCACCGCCGAGGGGGTCGAAGAGCAGGAGCAACTCGACATACTCAAACACCTCGGCTGCCAGCACTATCAAGGCTTCCTCACCAGCCGCCCACTGCCGGTCAAGGCACTGGAGAGTCTGCTGACGCCGTTATCAAGCGGCTAAACAAGTATGCTTTATAGGGCTTTTCGTAATAAAATAACGACCTGCTCGAAACGCTGGAGTTCCCTATGTCTGTTATTGGTCGCATTCATTCCGTAGAAACCTGCGGCACCGTCGATGGCCCCGGAATACGCTTCATCGTCTTCATGCAGGGCTGCCTGATGCGCTGCAAGTACTGCCACAACCGCGATACCTGGGACACCCATGGTGGCCGTGAAGTGACGGTCCCTGAGCTGATGCAGGATCTCACCAGCTACCGCCACTTCATGAATGCCTCTGGCGGTGGCGTGACCGCCTCCGGTGGCGAGGCCATGTTGCAGCAGCCCTTTATTGCCGAACTGTTTGCAGCCTGCAAGGCGCAAGGGATCCACACCTGCCTCGACACTAACGGTTTCGTGCGCCACTACGACGAGATGCTCGATCAGGTGCTCGACAACACGGATCTCGTCTTGCTCGATATCAAACAGATCAACGATGAGAAGCACATCCCCCTGACCCACGTCAGCAACAAGTACACCCTGGAGTTCGCCCGTTATCTCGCCGCCAAGGGCAAGACCATGTGGATCCGCTATGTGGTAGTGCCCGGCTGGACCGATGACGAAGAGAGCGCCCATGGCTTGGGTCAATTCATCAAGGAGCTGGGGGAGTCAGTCGAAAAGGTGGAGTTGCTGCCCTACCACGAGCTCGGCAAGCATAAATGGGACGTGCTGGGAGAGACTTACGAGCTGACCGGTATTCATCCTCCCAAGCGGGAGACCATGGATCAGATCCAGGCCATCCTCGGCCAGTACCATAGTCAGGTAAAATACTGATTAACTGAGACGGCCGCGGTCTGCCGCGGCCCCACGGCAAGGATGCCCCATGAGTGAAGGCCAGCTCGCGGCCCTGCTGCTCTGGTTGCTGCTGTTAGGCACCAGCATGAACCGTGCGCTCTGGCACAACCTGCGCACCACCTCCCTCTATCAACACCTGCTGCTCGGCAGCGCCATCGTTCTGATCCCGCTCTGGCTGCTGCGCGCCGGCCTTCATGATGGCCTGACCATCCACTTTCTCGGCATCACCAGCCTGACCCTGCTGCTCGGCTGGCGCCTGGCGCTCTGGGCCCCCTGCCTGACTCTGCTACTGCTCAGCTACACAGGTGTCGAGCAGTGGGCCAACGTTGGCTGGAACGCCCTGCTCGGCATAGCACTGCCGGTGGCAACCAGCTGGTTGCTGTTTCTCGCAAGCTGGGCCTGGCTGCCACGGCATCTGTTCATCTATCTGTTCATCGCCGCCTTCCTCGGCGGCGCCCTCGCCATTTCAACCAAGGTGCTGGCCACGGCCCTGCTGCTCGGACTAAGCGGCGACTACCCCTGGCAGACCATCATCGATGACTACCTCAGCATCTGGCCACTGCTGCTCTTTCCCGAGGCCCTGCTCAACGGCATGACCATGACCCTGCTCGCCATCTACCGCCCCCACTGGGTCAACACCTTCTTCGACCGCACCTACCTGGGCCGCTGAGCCGGGCTCCCCGCAATATAGAGACAACAAAAAGCCCGCTGCTGCGGGCTTTTTGTTGGTGCATCGGCGGTGGATCAGACGCTGCGGGGACGCAGGTGGGCGTGCCAGCGCGACTCCAGCTTCTTGAACAGCCAGACGATGATGAAGGTCAGCATCATATAGAGCAGGCCGGCGGTGATGAACGCCTCGAACGGGCTGTAGTAGCGGGAGTTGATGATCCGCGCCGCCCCCGTCAAGTCGACGATGGTGATGATGCCTGCCACCGCCGAGCCTTGCAGCATGAAGATCACCTCGTTGCTGTAGGCCGGCAATGCCCGACGAAACGAGTTGGGCAAGATGATCCGGGTCAGGGTCTGCCAGGGACTCATGCCAAAGGCCTGGGCTGCCTCTATCTGCCCCTTGGGCATGTTCATCACGGCGCCGCGCACGATTTCAGCCGTATAAGCGCCGGTGTTGAGGGTAAAGGCCAGCAGGGCACAGAACCAGGCCTCGGCGAACAGCGTCCAGGCCGCACTGTTTTTCAGCCACTCCCACTGGGCGGCGCCGTAGTAGATGATGAACAGTTGCACCAGCAGCGGCGTGCCACGGAAGAAGTAAATGTAGGCCCAGACAGGCCCCTTGATCAGCCAGTTCTTGTGGTTACGCAAGATGCCCACCGGCACCGCCAGCATGAGGCCAAGCAGCAAGGCGGCGGCCACCAGCAGCACAGTGGTGTAGAGGCCCTGCCAATAGGTGGGCCACTCTTTGAGGATTATCGAGAAGTCCATGGCTTACCTCGTCTTGATAGCATAATGACGCTCGGCCCACTTGAGCGCCGAGGTGGAGACAGCCGTGAACACCAGGAAGATGAGGGCTACCGCCATGTAGAAGGTAAAGGGTTGCTGAGTCGAGCCCGCCGCCAGGGATGCCTTGCGCACCATGTCATCGAGTCCGATGATGGAGACCAGGGCCGTGGTCTTGAGCAGGACCAGCCAGTTGTTGCCAAAACCCGGCAAGGCATGGCGCATCATCTGCGGGAACAGGATGCGCACAAACACCTGGGTTGCCCGCATGCCGAAGGCGCGAGCCGCCTCCAGTTCGCCCTTGTCCACCGCCAGGATGGCGCCACGGAAGGTTTCTGTCATATAAGCGCCGAAGATGAAGCCTATGGTGGCCACCCCGGCGGCAAAGGGGCTGATATCGATGTAATCGGGCACCAGGGAGACCCAATCCTGGTTGGGATTGCTCGACAACAACCAGGCATTGTACTGCTCGTTGATCCAGGTGCAGATGCCGTTGATGAGCACCTGACCGCCGAAGAAGAGCAGCATCATCAGCACCAGATCAGGAATACCGCGAATGAGGGTGGTGTAGCCAGTGGCCAGACCCCGCGCCCACTTATAGGGGGAGAGCTTGGCCAGTGCACCGAGCAGGCCGAGCAGGAGCGCCAGCAGCAGGGAGGCCAGTGCCACCTGCAAGGTGATCCAGGCACCTTCCAGCAGGGAGGCTTCGTATCCTTTCAAATCAAACATGTGCAACTCCATCGCAAACTGACTGAATGGGTATGCCTCACCCAAACAGAGGATTCAGATCCTTTCAAATCAAACACATACACATGCATCTCTATTGCAACCAAACGGGCCCGCCGTTTTCGTGGGAAAAGCCGCGGGCCCGATGACGATTGACTGGGATCAGCCTGTCGCCTCGTTATTCACCGTACACATCGAAATCAAAGTACTTGTCATTGATCTCTTTGTATTTGCCGTTGGCACGCAGGGCCAGGATGGCGGCGTTGAATTTCTCTTTCAGATCCTTGTCAGCCTTGCGCACCGCGATACCGGCACCCTCACCAAACCACTTGGGATCGGTCAGTTTCGGGCCGACAAATTCATAGGCGTCACCGCCATCTTTCTTCAGCAGACCGTCGCTGATGGCGGCAGAGTCGGCCATCACGTAGTCGACACGGCCGGACTTCAGATCCAGATAGGCTTCGTCGGCGGTACCGTAACGCTTGATGGTGGCGTTGGGGAAGTTATCGGTGATGTAGGTGTCCATGGAGGTGGCGCGCTGCACGGCAATGGTTTTGCCATCCATGAAGGCCTTGTCGAGCTGCACGTCGGTGCCTTTCTTGGCGGCGAAGCGGGCGGGAATGTGCTGGTACTTCTGGGTGAAGTCCACCTTCTTCTTGCGCTCTTCGGTGATGTCCATGGTGGCGATGATGGCGTCATATTTACGCGACAGCAGCGCCGGAATGATGCCATCCCAATCCTGCTTGACCATGGTGCACTTGACCTTCATCTCCTCGCACAGGGCGTTGGCGATGTCGATGTCAAAACCTTTTACCTCGCCGCTTGGCTCGGTCCAGGAGAAGGGAGGATAGGCGCCTTCTACACCGATCCGTACCTCTTTCCACTCCTTGGCCATCAGGCTGCCGGATGCCAGGGTGCTCAGAATGGCCGTGGCCAGTATCAGTTTTTTCATTGTCATCTCTCCTTGATAAAACAATTTGGATAATGGGAAGACTCGTCCATCAATAGATGGAAGATATGAATTGTTTGAAACGCTCTGACTTGGGATGGGCGAAGATCTCTTTCGGATTGCCCTGCTCCTCCACCACCCCCTGGTGCAGGAACATCACCTTGTTCGACACGTCACGGGCAAAAGACATTTCGTGGGTCACCACCATCATGGTGCGCCCCTCTTCGGCCAGCTCGCGCATCAGGCTGAGCACCTCCCCGACCAGCTCAGGATCCAGCGCCGAGGTGGGCTCGTCAAACAGCATCACTTCGGGATCAACCGCCAGGGCGCGGGCAATAGCGGCCCGCTGCTGCTGGCCGCCGGAGAGGTGGCCGGGATAGTAATCGCGACGCTCCCAGAGCCCGACCCGGTTGAGCAGATGCTCCGCCTTGGCGATCGCCTCGGCACGGGGCACCTTCAGCACCTGGATAGGCACCTCTATGATGTTCTGCATGATGGTCATGTGTGACCAGAGATTGAAACTCTGGAAGACCATGGCGAGGCGACTGCGAATGCGTTCAACCTGGCGCATGTCTTCTGGGGTACGTTCGCCGGTCCGGCTCGTCTTCATCCGGATCAGCTCACCGTGAAGGGATACGCTACCGGAGGAAGGGGTTTCGAGCAGATTGACACAGCGTAGAAAGGTCGACTTCCCCGATCCCGAGGAGCCGATCAGGGAGATGACATCTCCCTTGTGGGCCGTCATATCGATGCCCTTGAGCACTTCGTGGGTGCCAAAGTACTTATGCAAAGCACGAACTTCCAGTGCGGCAACGTCGCTCATCCACTACAACCTTGTCTGTCCCTAGACGCCGCTGGGGCGTGATACCACCACCACTCCATTAACAAAATGTTAACCGATGGCAACCTTCAGCGAAAATATCATCCACATGGTCAAAAAACAATACAGAGTAGAGGTTCTTGGTGTTTTATCTGTATTTTTATTGGCCTTGATAGTATTTTTCAGCACTTTGTATGCATAAAACTCGACTTAATACCGCCAGGGCGCCGGCCTGTTTCGCGCCTAATACCTCAGTTAATCCGGCACATCATCGCTTTTTCATCATAACAGCATAAAAGCCTGTTTATTCATACCAGCTGGCGATGCAAACTGGCAGTGGATCCATGTGATTTTCTTGGTTTTTTTGGCAGAAAAAGCCCGTAAGGGCAGATAACGCTCTCGCAAAAGGCTTGGGGCTCCATAAGCGCGAGGTTAAAACAAGGGTCGGATGAGTCAACTTATCTCACAGATATGTGACACCCGCTTAATAACTAATGATAAGGTGTCGTTTTTGTCATTCTCTTCTTTGAGGCCCCGATGCTGCTGAATGTCTTGCTGATCCTGCTGCCCCTGGTGATCGGCTACCTGGTTCCCCTCTCCTCCAAGCCCCTGCTCAAGCTCGTCAACGGCACCCTCGGCAAGCTGGTCTATCTGATCCTCTTCCTGATGGGTTTGGGGCTGGCCTTCGTGGAGGATCTGGGGGCTAACCTGCCGCGCATTTTCGTCATTGCGACCCTGATGCTGGCCTCTATCTCTCTGTGTAATCTGGTCGGCCTCTGGTGGCTGGACAGGCGCAATCCTCCACCCCACGATGGCAACGACTCCCAGATGCCGAGCAAGTGGAAGATGTTATGGGAGTCCGTGCAGCTCTGTTTCGTGGTGCTGGCGGGGACGCTCATTGGCCTGCTGTTCGAGCCACGCTTCCTGCCCATCGACAAGTTGAGCGAGTGGGCGCTGATGCTGCTGCTGTTTCTCATCGGAGTGCAGATGCGCAATTCCGGCATGCACCTGCGCCAGATCCTGCTCAACCCCTGGGGCATGAAGATAGCGGCCACCGTCATCCTCACCAGCTGGGTGGGCAGCCTGGTGGCCTCCCTGCTGCTCGGCCTGCCCTTGGCTCACGGCCTGGCCATGAGTTCGAGTTTTGGCTGGTATTCGCTCTCCGGCATCCTGGTCGCCGACAAGCTGGGGCCGGTGCTGGGCTCGGCGGCATTTCTGAACGACCTTGGCCGCGAGCTCATCGCCATCCTCATCATCCCCATGCTGATGCGCCGTCACCCCTCGGCAGCGGTCGGTTATGGTGGTGCCACCGCCCTGGACTTCACTCTACCGGTGATCCAGCGCTCGGGGGGCATCACCATGGTGCCGATCGCCATCGTATCCGGCTTCATCTTGAGTCTGCTCGGCCCCATTTTGATACTTGCCTTCCTCGCTATCTGATCCACAACCGGGTTCAAGGGGGGCCATCACCACGCTCCCCCCTGAACTCGGCTAAGGTTCACTCACTCACCCGGCGAGAACCCCATGAACTATCTTGCACACCTTCACCTGGCGGCCCATACCCACAGCTCCCTCACCGGCAACCTGCTCGGCGACTTTATCAAGGGCCCCTTGCCAAGCGGACTTGAGCCATCGCTGGATGCAGGCATCTGGCTGCATCGCAAGATAGATGCCTTCACCGATGCCCACCCCGAACACAGAGCCGCGGTCGCCTGCTTTGCGCCGCCCTGGCGGCGTTTTGGCGCCATCCTGGTCGATATGCTCTACGACCATTGGCTCAGCCTGCACTGGGCCCGCTTTAGCCAGACGCCACTGCCGCTCTTCTTGCAGCAGAGCTATGCCGCCCTGCTGGCCGATGAGGATCGCCTGCCAGGTGGCCTCCCCTCCCCGTTAACAGCCATGGTGCGCCAGAACTGGCTCGCCTCCTATGCCGAGCTGGACGGGCTGACACGGGCCCTCAACGGCATAGGCCAGCGGTTGCGCCGCCCGCAACCTCTCGGCCTGGCGCTGGCAACCCTGACCCCGGCCCAGTGGCGCAGCTGTGAGCAAGGCTTTCTTGCCTTCTACCCCGACCTGATGCGCTTTACCCAGCAAGAGTGGCAGGCGCGCCCCCATTTTCCTGACCCGGATCGACCATAAAAAAACGCCCCAAGGGGCGTTTTTTTATGGCTGACAACCTATGGCTGGGTCTCTTTCTTCTTGCGAATGCTCAGGCCCAATTCCCGCCCGCGCAGGCGGGCATAATAGATGGTACCGACGAAGGCGAGGATGGTGAGCACCAGCTCCACGACCGCCAGCCAGCGCTCCCCTTCATCCGCGGTGATCAGGGTCAGGGAGTGCAGGAAGTAAGGCATCAGCACGAAGTTGCCCCAGGCATGGGTGTAGGGATTGCCCTGGAGTATGCCCTTTAGGGGGAACAGCAGCGGCAGCGTCCAGATCACCGGCAGCAACCAGGGATTGATGTCAGGATGCGGAGAGAGCCAGACGTGCCAGATAATGACCCAGGCCAGCAGACCAAGGAAGCCGACCAGGGTCAGCAGACGGGCGTGAAAAGTGGTCACTTGAGGATCTCCAGCACCTGCTCGGGAGGACGGCCAATCCGGGCCTGGCCATCCTTGATGACGATGGGGCGCTCGATGAGCTTGGGATGTTGATGCATGGCCTGGATCAGGGCCTCGCCACTCAGCTCTGCCAACCCCAGCGCCTTGTAGAGGTCTTCTTTGGTACGCATCAGCTGGCGGGGATCCTCGAAGCCCAGCTGGGTCAGCAAGCGATGGATCTGAGCTTCGCTCGGCGCCTGCTCCAGATAGAGTACCACCTCGGGCTGGATGCCATGCTGCTCGAGCAGGGCCAGGGTCTCACGGCTCTTCGAGCAGCGCGGATTGTGGTAAATTTGGGTCTCGCTCATGATAACTCCCTGATTTATCGCATGAGAGGGGAAGAAACGGCGCTATTGTATGGCAAAGCCTGAGGCACGTCTTCCATTGATGGAATGAAACCAGAGGGTTATCAAATTGTATGAGACGCCTTTCATTCTGGCCTGAAGAGGCCCCAACCTGATGACGCATCTCAAGGAGAGGCAATGAAAGCAATCCATGCCATGGCACTGACCGCTCTGCTGAGCGCCTGTACCCCGCAACCCGAGTTGACCGACACCCAGGGTGAACCGGTCAGCTTGCAGCGGTTCGCAGGCAAGCCACTGCTGGTCAACTACTTTGCCCAGTGGTGCGCGCCCTGCCTGCGGGAGATGCCGCTGCTCAATGCCCTGCAACGGGAGGGCAAGGTGCAGGTCGTGGCGCTGAGCTTCGACAGCATGAGCGCGCCCGCGCTGGCAGAGCTGGCCCGCCGTCACGATATCCAGGTGCCCATCATGCAGGTCAACGGCGAAACCGGCGCCAGGCTGCCCTTCCCCCGCCCCGCCCAGCTGCCCACCAGCTATCTGCTCGATGCCGATGGCAAGCTGGTGCAGACCCTGGTCGGTGAACTCAATCACGCACGGCTGGCGACCCTGACCCGCCAGTGATCGGCAATCACCTGTGCCTGCCTGGGCAGGCCAGCTGCTCCGTCCGGGCATACCAGGCAATAAAAAGGGCGCAGCGGTGACCCGCTACGCCCTTATCCGCCGCAAGAAGTGTCACATCTTGAGGCTCTCCAATGCTTTTTTCTCACGTTCCAACTCGGTGATCCTGGCCTCGATACGGGCCAGATTCAGTTTGTTGCTGGTCGTGCCACGGGCGACGATCAGCTCGTCGATGGCGGCCTGGTAGTCGCCGCGCAGGGAGAGGGTCTCGGCCCGCGCCATGTGCAGCTCTTCCATCTTGCCCGCCTTGCGATAGGCATCGGCCAGCAGACTCCAGGTCAGGCTGTTCTCTTCATGCTCCCGGGCGTAGGGATCCAGAATGGCGATCGCCTTGGCGGTGTTGCCGCCCTCCAGATAGGCGTTGCCCAGGTTGATCACCACCACCTCGTTATCCGGCATCCGCCGTCTGAACTGCTCGAGGCGGGCGATGGCCTGGGCATTGCGCCCCTTGGCAAGATCGATGTCAGTCTGGCCATCCAGGATGAACAGGTCCTCCGGATGGCGGCTGGCCAGCTCCTTCATGATGGCATCGGCCTCGTCCGCCCGTTTGAGCTGAAGCAACACCAGGGCCTTGCCATAAAGAGCAGCGTCCTTGAGGGGGTAATCGCCCCGACTCAGCCGTTGCTCGAAGAAGGTGAGCAGGGCCGCCTGTGTCTCCGTACCAAAACGCGCCTGAATACGTACCTTGGCAAACCAGAAGTCCAGGCTAGGAGGCAGGCTGCGTTTGCCGTAACTGGCGGCCCTGGCGCGGGCCTCGGCAATCCGGGTCTCGGGCAGGGGGTGAGTCAGCAACATCTCAGGGGGCTTGCTGGCGTAGCGATACTCCGCCGCCAGCTTCTGGAAGAAGGTCGCCATGCCGCTGGGGTCAAAACCCGCGTCATAGAGCGTCTTCATGCCGATCCTGTCCGCCTCGTATTCGTTGTCCCGGGTGTAGTTGATGGCCGACTGCATCGACAGACCGAGGGTAGTCTGCAGGGCGGCAATACCGGCGGTCGGGTTGATCACCGCCAGGGCGATGGAGCCCACCAGACCGGCGAGGGTCATGGCCGAGCTGCTCGCCTGGGCTTCAAGATAACGGGCGATGTGGCGCTGGGTGACGTGGGTGATTTCGTGGGCCAGTACCGAGGCGAGCTCACTCTCGCTGTCGGCATAGAGAAACAGGCCGGTATGTACCTTGACCCGCCCGCCAAGGAAGGCCGCCGCGTTGATGCTGGGATCGTTGATCAGGAAGAAGGTGAAGGGGAAGCGCACCCCGTCAGCGTTGGTCAGCAGTCGCTGACCCAGATCGTCAATGTACTGGCTGAGCACGGGATCATCGATAACGGGCAGACCGGCACGGGCAAAGCGCATGAAGGCGTTGCCGTAGCGCACCTCCTGCTCGATGGGCAGCGCCGCCACCCCGGCTGTGCCTATGTCGGGCAACTGATTGTTGGCCTGGGCAGTAAAGCTGGCGCTCATCAGGGAGGTCAGCAGGGGAATGCTTGCCATCAGGGGGGAAAAACGTGCCACGTTATCTCTATCTCCTTTAGGAAGGGGCTTCGGCAGGATACCCTTGCCCCTGACGGCCCACAAGCGTTGTTTCAGGCTGCCATCACGGCCATAATAGCGGCGTCTCGCCCGCTGGAGCCGTTATGGAACACCTGGATCTGACCTCCTATCGCTGCCCTGAGCCACTCATCATGGTCAAGCTCTGGCTGCGCCAGGCTAAAACCGGTCAATCCCTCGCCATCAGCCTGTCCGACCCCGGCTCGCGCCGCGATATCCCGGCCTATCTGACGCGCCTTGGCCATAGCATACTGAGCGCTGAACAAACCCCTTCGCACCTGCACCTGCAATTCACGGTCGGGGAGCCATCCTGTTGTTGAGGAATACTCCATGTTTGAAGTCCTGAAACGCTGGTATCAGACTCGATTCTCCGATCCCAATGCCGTCACCCTGTTCCTGTTATTGCTGTTCTGTTTCGCCATCCTCTGGCTGTTTGGCGACATCTTGGCGCCGCTGCTGGTGGCCCTGGTGATGGCCTATCTGCTGGAGTGGCCGGTGAGCCGGTTACAGCGGTTGGGTCTGGGGCGAACCCCCGCCACCGGTCTGGTATTGCTGCTGTTTCTCACCCTGACCGTGCTGGCGCTGCTTGGTCTGATCCCGACCCTGGTCAGCCAGGGGATCAATCTGGCCAAAGAGTCCCCCGCCATGCTGGGCCACACCCAGGACTATGTGCGTACCCTGCCCGAAAAGTACCCCGAGCTCATCGATGTCAGCCTGGTGGAGACGCTGATCGACAACATACGCCAACGCATCCTGAGCGGCGGCGAGACCCTGGTCAGCGCCTCGCTCAGCTCCCTGGTCAACGTGGTCGCCCTGCTCATTTACCTCATACTGGTGCCCTTGATGGTGTTCTTCATGCTCAAGGACAAGGGGGTGTTGCTGGCGGGCATACGCCGCTTCCTGCCCCGTAACCGAACCTTGGTCAATCGGGTCTGGGTGGAGATGAACGATCAAATCATCAACTATATCCGCGGCAAGGTCATCGAGATCCTCATCGTCGGCATCGCCACCTATATTCCCTTCGCCCTGATGGGACTGCGCTACTCGGTGCTGCTGGCGGTGGCGGTGGGTTTCTCCGTCCTCATTCCCTACATAGGGGCGGCGGCGGTGACAGTGCCGGTGACCATGGTGGCGCTGTTCCAATGGGGGCTGACACCTGAATTTGCCTGGCTGATGGTCGCCTATCTGGTGATCCAGGCCCTCGATGGCAATCTGCTGGTGCCGCTGCTCTTCTCCGAAGCCGTCAATCTGCACCCTGTGGTGATCATCATCGCCGTGCTGGTCTTTGGTGGCTTATGGGGATTTTGGGGGGTCTTCTTCGCCATCCCGCTGGCGACCCTGGTCAAGGCCGTACTCAATGCCTGGCCCAAACGAGACGAGAGCCCGGCCCCTTAAGGGTGATCCATTGGAGACCACGCCATCGTGACCCAGCGAGCAGAGTTCAACCGGGATGAAAATTATCCTGACATAGGGCGCCAATTTATTGATATTAAATGCGTTGCGCCCTGCTAACTTGCATCTGCTCCGGGCATCGGCTTAAATGTTCGCCTTTTTTCATTCGACACCTCTGGCCTATCACACGGGCAGTTAAACAAGGACGATTTACATGACCCCTGTTCGATCGACACCGTCAACCGCCCGGAAGCTGGCTAGCCTCGCAGCCCTGTTGGCCTCTTGCTCCATTGGCACTGCCCACGCCGACATCGATCTGGGTGCCCTGAGCCCCTTCTCCAGTGACAGCCCCACCAGCCCCATTCCCAAAGGGTTGGTGCTGGGAGGCGCCTTTATCGGCGGCCAGGCCCGTTATCAGCATCAGGATGACACCATGCTGCCCATACCTGGTGGACTCTATTTTGGTGAGAACCTGATGTATCTGGGGGACAGGGCCCGCTACTACCTCTCCCGGGATGGCAATCTGTCGACCTATGCCTTCGGGCGGGTGCGCTTTGGCAACCTGGATCCCGATGACGATCGCTTCTTCGATGGCATAAACAAGCGCAAGGGCGAGTTTGAGGCCGGATTTGGTGCCGATCTGGTGACCCCGTATGCCTTGTTGACCCTAAGGGCCACCAGCGATGTCACGGGGACCAGCAACGGTCAGGAAGTGATGGCATGGGCCAACTTCCCCATAGTGCGCGACAGGCTGCTGGTCATGCCGGGCTTTGGTCTGATGCTGCGCAGCCACAACATGGCCAACTACTACTTCGGCGGCGTCTCTGACGATGAGGTGGCACCGGGCCGCCCGCAATGGAACACGGGCACCACCCTCTCCCCCATGGCCTCCATCATTGGCAGCTATCGTTTCAGCCCCCACTGGATTGGTGGATTCGGCGTCAACTACGAGCTCTACGATAACGACATCGCCGACAGCCCTCTGGTGCAACATGATGGCGAACTCTACGCAGGCGTCGGGCTGGGCTATATCTGGTGACGCCTCCTGGGCTGCGCACAAGAACATAAAAAGAGGCCCGCATGATGCGGGCCTCTTTCTGAATCGATGAGCGGCCAGGTCACAGGGTTGCGAGGAACGCCTCCAGCGCCCCGGTGACCGCCGCTGACGCCTCCAGACTGGCCAGATGACCGGCTCCCGGGATCTCTTTGAGCGGACACCCCAGCTCCTCGGCCATCAGATACCCCTCCAGCACAGGATGTATCTTCTCCTCGCAGCCCATGATGACCAGACTCGGCTGGCTGAAGTATTGCAGCCAGTCGATGCGATCCTCTCGCCCGATCCAATGCTGACCGAGCCGTACCAGGGCGTCGATCTTGTCTGCGGGCCACTGGGCAAGCCGGGCCATCATGGCCTGCTGCAACAGCGGATGGGGGTGATTTGCCAGGTAACGTTCGGTAAAACCGGCGGCGATGGCGCTGGGCACGGTTCCCTTGGCGGCTATCTCATCCAGCCAGCCCTGGTAGCGCGCCCGGCTGATCTGGGGCTCCCAGCCAGCAAAGCAGCCTTGCAGCACCAGGGCGCGCACCCGAGTGGGCACCAACTTGGCCAACTCTATGCCCCAGATCCCCCCCAGCCCCTGACCGACCAGTACGAATTCCGCTATGCCCAGGCTATCCATCAACTGCAGCATCTGGCTGGCCACGTCGGTCAGATTGCCGTTGGTTGCAGGCAAGCCCCCCGACTGACCATGGCCCCACAACTCGGGAACGATGCAGCGGTAGCGCCCCTTGAGCGCCTCTAATTGCGGACGCCACGCTTCGGCATCCATCAGGTAGGCATGGCCAAACAGAATGGCCGGTCCCTGCCCCTCGTCCAGGTAGGCGAGCGGGCTGGCATCAATTTCCACAAACTGTCTCATGAGTTCCTCGAACAAGTTGGCCTGGGAACCAGAACCTCAGGCGACACCCAGGATGTTCTGGCACAGGGTGCTATGAACGGAAGTTTACCATATGACCCCTGGCACGGGGCGTGCGACTGGTGCAAGCTGGGAAGACTCAAAGAGGGAGATGATCATGAGCAAGGCTACCAAGCTTGGCAAGAAAGAGTATGAGAAGGCATTGGTCAATCTGCAGTCCGAGCTGGTCAAGCTGCAGGAGTGGGTCAAACAGGAGGGGCTCAAGGTCGTGGTCCTGTTCGAAGGGCGCGATGCCGCGGGCAAAGGCGGGGTCATCAAGGCCATCACCGCCCAGCTCAACCCACGGGTGGTCAAGGTCGCGGCCCTGCCCGCCCCCTCCGACCGCGAACGCACCCAGTGGTACTTCCAGCGTTACGCCTCCCACCTGCCCGCCGCCGGTGAGATGGTGCTGTTCGACCGCTCCTGGTACAACAGGGCTGGCGTCGAGCGAGTGATGGGCTTTTGCGAGGACGACGAATACCGCGAGTTTCTGCGCGCCTGCCCCGAATTCGAGCGCATGCTGACCCGCGCGGGCATCATTGTCATCAAGTACTGGTTCTCGGTATCGGACGAAGAGCAGGAGAAGCGCTTCCTCGACCGCATCCATACCCCCATCAAACGCTGGAAATTCAGCCCCATGGATCTCCATGCCCGCTCGCGCTGGGTCGAGTATTCCCGCGCCAAGGATGACATGTTCGTCTATACGGACACCGAGGATTGCCCCTGGTTCGTGGTCGAGGCGGATGACAAGCGCAGCGCCCGCATCAATTGCATCTCCCACCTGCTCAGCCGGATCCCCTACAAAGCCATCAAGTACGACAAGATAACCTTGCCTCCCATAGAGACCCAAGGCTACGAGCGCCCCGCCCTCGCCAAGCAGAGCTTTGTACCCGATGTGGCCCATCGACTGCGCAAGGGCAAGGCGCTCAAGGAGCCCAAAGCAGTCAAGCCAGCCAAGAACACGGCCCCGTTGGAAGCCAGATCGGCGGCGACAGTGCCATCGATTACCGCCGCCCCGGCCAACGCAGCCCCTGCAAAGAAAACAACAGTGGCAACACCTGCCGCCAGCACAATCCCTGCAAAGAAAACAACATCGGCAAAACCTGCCGCCAACGCAGCCCCGGCAAAGAAAACGGCAGCGGTGACACCTGCCGCCAACGCAATCCCTGCAAAGAAAACGGCACCGGCAAAACCTGCGGCCAACGCAGCCCCTGCAAAGAAAACAGCATCGGCAAAACCTGCCGCCAACGCAGCCCCGGCAAAGAAAACAACATCGGTAAAACCTGCCGCCAACGCAGCCCCGACAAAGAAAACAACAGCGGCAACACCTGCCGCCAACGCAGCCCAGGCAAAGAAAACGGCAGCGGTAACACCTGCCGCTAAAGCAGCCCAAGCAAAGAAAACGGCAGCGGTAACACCTGCCGCTAAAGCAGCCCAGGCAACCGCAGCAGAGCCGCCCCAAGGCAGAGGCAAAGCCGCCGACCCTAAGCAGTGATCCCCCCTGAATCCCTGTGCCAATAAAAAGCCGGTCTCACGACCGGCAAAAGGCATTGCATGAAAAGTCAGGCCAGGAAGCCCCTGGCCCCTCCGGGCTGATGGTCAACCACGAATGTATTTGGCTGTACGGGGGAAAGCCTGCTCCTTGCTATCGAACAGGTAGCAGGCCTCGGCCGGGATGCCGACGCTGTAGGATTGACCGCTGCTCACCTCGATGTCCGCATTGGCCTTGACGGTAAAATCATGGCCTTCCACGTCCATGTAGATGAAGGACTCGGCGCCCAGGTGTTCAGCGACCTGCACCTGCCCGGTGACCTTGCTGTGTGCATGGGGGTGATCCAGGGTCACCAGGTGCTCGGGACGCACCCCCAGTTCCACCTTGTCACCGACCGCGGCGCGACGGGCATCGACGCGAGCACGTACCCTATCCCCCGACACCAGCTTGATCAGACACTCCTGCTCGCCGATCTCGGCCAGCTCGCCGCTGAGGAAGTTCATCTTGGGTGAGCCGATGAAGCCTGCCACGAACTTGTTGTCCGGGTTGTGGTAGAGATCCAGCGGCGTACCGAACTGCTCCAGATTGCTGGTTGCCTCCCCCTTGAGCGGGCTCAACACCACGATGCGATTGGCGAGGGTCATGGCCTCAATCTGGTCATGAGTCACATAGATGATGGTGGAGTTGAGCTCCTTGTGCAGCTTGGCTATCTCGATGCGCATCTTGACCCGCAGGGCGGCATCCAGGTTGGAGAGCGGCTCATCGAACAGGAATACCTGCGGCTGCTGGACGATGGAGCGACCGATGGCGACCCGCTGGCGCTGACCGCCGGAGAGCGCCTTGGGTTTGCGCTCAAGCAGAGGCTCGAGGCCCAGGATCTCGGCGGCACGCATCACCCGCTTGTGAATATCGTCCTTGCCCATCTTCTTGATCTTGAGGCCAAAGGCCATGTTCTCGTAGATGTTCATGTGCGGGTAGAGGGCGTAGGACTGGAACACCATGCCGACGTTGCGCTCCACCGGCGGCACGTCGTTCATGTAACGACCCCCTATGGTCAGCTCGCCGCTGGTGATGTCCTCAAGGCCCGCTATCATCCGCAGCAGGGTCGATTTGCCGCAGCCTGACGGGCCGACGAAGACGATGAACTCTCCCTCCTTGATGGAGAGATTGATATTGCGCAGCGTGTCCTTGTGGACAGCCGGGTCGTAATTCTTGCGAACGTTGTTGAGTACTACTTCAGCCATGACGAGCTCCGCTCTTGAATCTGTGCAAATCGTGATAGCGGGGAGATGTCTCTCCCTGCCATAAAACATCAGCCCTTGACGCCACCGGCTGTCAGGCCACCGACCAGCCAACGCTGAGCCAGCAAGAACACCAGGGTGATGGGCAGGCCGGATAGCACGGCGGCTGCGGCGAAGTCACCCCACAGGTAGTTCTGTGGATAGAGGTACTGCTGGGCACCGACCGCCAGGGTCAGGTTGTTCACATCCTGCAGCAGGATGGAGGCCATGGGCACCTCGGTAATGGCACCGATGAAGGAGAGGATGAACACCACCGCCAATATGGGTACCGACAGGGGCAGCAGGATCAACCTGAACGCCTGCCAGGGAGTGGCGCCGTCGATGGCCGCCGCCTCCTCCAGGGAGGAGTCGATGGTCTCGAAGTAACCCTTGATGGTCCACACGTGCAGCGCTATGCCCCCCATGTAGGCCAGGATCAGGCCACCGTGGGTGTTGAGGCCAAGCCAGGGAATGTACTCCCCTATCTTGTTGAACAGCGCATAGATGGCGACCAGCGCCAGCACCGCCGGGAACATCTGGAAGATCAGCATGCCCTTCAAGATGGTCTGCTTGCCGCGAAAACGCAGGCGGGCAAAGGCATAGGCGCAGGTGGTGGAGAGCACCACTATCATCAGCGCCGTGATGCCGGCCACCTTGATGGAGTTCCACAGCCAGGTCAGTACCGGGAAGGGAGGCGGTGTCACACTGCCATCGGCGTTGGTGATGGTCATGCCCAGCGCCAGCTTCCAGTGATCAAGCGTGGGGTTGGAGGGGATGATCTCCCCCACCGAGAAGTTGCCGTTTCGAAACGAGATGGCGATGACCATGATCAGCGGGAAGATGATCACTGCCAGGAAGCCCCACATCACCAGGTGAGTTGCCCACACCCGGTACTTGACAGATTTAGGTTGTACGATAGCCATATAGCTCCCCTTACAGTTGATCAGCTTTGGAAAGCTTGAGGTTGAGCAGTGCCAATGCCCCGACAATCAGGAAGATGGCGGTGGCGATGGCGCTGGCCAGACCGTAGTCCTGACCACCCGAGCCCTGGAACGCGATCCGGTAGGTGTAGCTCACCAGCAAGTCCGTGGTGCCGGCCGGGGTACTGGCGCCTATGATGTCCGGCGCACCATTGGTCAACAACTGGATTAACACGAAGTTATTGAAGTTGAAGGCAAAGGAGGCAATCAGCAACGGTGTGAGCGGCTTCATCAACAGCGGCACCGTGATCTTGAAGAAGTTCTGCACCGGGCCGGCGCCGTCCATGGCAGACGCCTCATAGAGATCTTCCGGGATGGCTTTGAGCAGCCCCATGCAGAGGATCATCATGTAGGGGTAGCCGAGCCAGGTATTGACGATGAGGATCATCGTCTTGGCCAGGAAGGGGCTGGTGTACCAGTCCGGTTTGATGCCGAATGCCGCTTCCAGGAAGAGGTTGATCTCACCGAAGTTCTGGTTGAACAAGCCCTTGAACACCAGGATGGAGATAAAGGCCGGGATGGCGTAGGGCAGGATCAGCATGACCCGATAAAATCCCCGTCCTTTGAGCTGCTCCCACTGTACCAGGCAGGCGACGACCATGCCGATAGCCAGGGTCAGCACCACAGAGCAGGTGGAGAAGATGACGGTCCAGATGAAGATCTGGAAGAAGGGTCCCTGGATACCCGGATCGGTGAGGATGCGGGTGAAGTTCTTCCAGCCCACTGCGACCACGAAGCCTGGCGCCACGCTCTTGCCGACAAACTGGCCCTGCTCGTCGATGTACTGATAAAAACCCGTCTCTGTATTGGGCATCATCAGCTCGCCACTCTGGTTATCACGCAGCAGATTGCTCTCCTTGAGCATCACCCCGGATTTCAGCACGGCGCCATCAACCAGCTGGGTATAGAGCGGCTTTTGCGCGGCAAACTTGCGCAGGCTGCTCATGGTGAGCTGTATGCCGCCTTCGGGCAGCAGCAGATCCAGCTCGGAGAGATGGGTCTTGTGGGCGATGATCTCGCGGATCGGCGCTGCCGGCAGGCCAGGCTCCCCTTCGAGGGGGGTCAGTGTGACCTGTTGCTCGGCACCGTTCACCGGGCCTTGCCCCGCGGCCAGGCTACGCGCCTTGTTGTCCATCAGCGTCATCTGCGGGCTGACAAAATGGCGACCATCCTGGGTGAGCAGCAGCTGATACTGGTTGTTCTCACCCTTGAGCAGCGTGAAATCAAACTCGCCACCGGCGACCTTGTAGCTCTTCTTGAGATGGTAATTGCGCGCCTGCTCGACCGAGAGCAAGTTCGCGCCTGAATAGTTGGTAAACGCTATCCCTATGGTGTAAGCCAGCGGGAATATGATGAAGACCACCATGCCTGCCACACCCGGGAAGATGTAACGGTGTGCATAGGTCTTCTTGTTCATGAAGACATAGAGGCCAACGGAGACCACCAGCAGATCGAGCAAGGCAAACACCCACTCGCCACTGGCATACATCATCACGGCCGCATAGCCGTTGAGCACGGCAATCAGCGCCGCCATGGTCCACTTAAGCCAGGTGTGCTTGTCATTGGGACCGGCATAGGATTCGAGAGAAGGTACTACTTCCATGCCAATTAACCTTATTACGCCAAGGAAAGAAGAGGTGGGAGGCCCGCGGGCCTCCCTGGTAGATACTTACTGAACGATACGCTTGGCAGCGGTATCCAGGGCTTCGTCAACGCCTTGACGACCGGACGTCACGTTCTTGAGGGCAGTTTCAAAGGAAGACCAGAAACGGCTCATCTCGGGCACGGACGGCATCGGCTCACCATTCTGGGCGTTCATCATGGTGGCTTTGATGTTGGCATCAGACTCCAGGGTCTTCTGGAAGGACTTGAGTGCCACGGCGCCGAGGGGCTTGTCAGCATTCACTGCGGCCAGACCCTTGTCGGTCAGCAGGTAGTTCTCCAGGAACTCGACGGCCAGATCCTTGTTCGGGCTGGCGGCGTTGATGGTGGCACCCAGTACGCCAACGAAGGCCTTGGCCGGTTTGCCGTTCAGGGTGGGCAGCGGCGCAACGCCATACTTGATGCCGCTCTTGTCCAGGTTGCTCCAGGCCCAGGGACCATTGATCATCATGGCCACTTCACCCTTGTTGAATTTCGCATCCATGACGCCGTAGTCGATGCCCTTCTCCAGGTGACCGGACTTGATCATGTCGGCGATGTAGCCCACCCCCGCCTTGGCACCCGCGTTGTTCACGCCGGTATCCTTGACGTCATATCCGGTCGCGGTCTTCTTGAAGGCATAACCCCCATTGGCAGCCACCAGCGGGTAGCTGAAGTAAGGAGTGTCGTAGGCCCACATGATGGCGCGCTTGCCATCCTTCTTGAGGGTCTCGTCGATCTTGGCGATCTCTTCGAAGGTCTTGGGCGGCTCTGGCAGCAGGTCTTTGTTATAGATCAGGCTCACGGCTTCGACAGCGACCGGATAACCGTAGGTCTTGCCATCAACAGACATGGCATCCCAGGCAAACTGTTCGAACTTGGCTTTCTCGTCGGCATTCGGGGTCACGGGCACCAGCAGACCTGACTTGACCCATTCGCCGTAGCGGTCATGGGCCCACAGGAAGATGTCCGGACCGTTGCCGGTCGCGGCCGCTTGCTGGAATTTCACCTCAACCTGATCCGGGTGAGCCACTGTCACCTTGATGCCGGTTTCGGCTTCAAATTTCTTACCCACTTCGGCCAGACCGTTATATCCCTTGTCACCGTTGATCCAGATCGTCAGCTGACCCTCATCAATGGCGGCGGTGGCAGTGCAAGCCACACCCAGGGTAGCCAAACCAATCAGAGAGGAGAGTAATGTCTTTTTCATGAGCCTTTCCTTGTTGTTGTTCCGCGCTGCAAGAGCATTGTGTGCGGGATGAATATTATCCCAAGCCTCAGATGCCTCACATGACGCAACTCGCATTTTTGAAATGCAATTACGTATTTCCTTCCGGAAAGTTCTGAAAACATTTTCTTGTTTCAGGGGGTTATCGCATTTTATGGCCATTATTTCTGACCATTGGAGAAATTAAGTTACCTTACTGAAACATAATTACATAAATGAAAGGGTTTTCACTCTCATGAAAACCCTTTCATCGTTGATTCATTGTTTAATTTGCTAACTAAAGCACTTGGTCAGTTTCTTGCCTCCCCCGCCCGCCAAATAAAAAGGCACCGCAGCGAACTGCGGTGCCTTTTTACCAGAAACCCGGGCTGGATCACATTATGACGACCGGGTCAGCTGATCCTTCAAATTGGGCGGCACGCCGCGGATAGTCAGGGTATCGGTTTGGGGATCATAGAAGACCCGGCTGCCCAGCAGCTTCTGTTCAAAACTCAGGGTCAGACCGCCACCGGAGCCGACGAACTTGGTCAGCCCCCGCAGGGTGGATCTGTCTGGCGGGAAGCGATCCTCCAACTCATATTCCTTGCCAATAAAGCTATAGAAATCGAGGTCGTTATCGCCGGGTAATTCCGCCGAGAGTTCACGGATCTCGATCTCTTCACCGGCACTGGCCTGTTCGGTGCAATATTTGAAGACCTGCTTCTTGTAATCGTTGCGCTCTTGCGGCTCAAGCTGCTGAGTGGCGCAATAATCCTCTACCGCCTGCAATAGCCCTTTATTTTGCAGCTTGGCATCCATGCCTTCACGGGCACCTAATAAGTCGAGGAAGAAATCCCCCAACTTGCGGCCAACCCGCCCCTTGCTGAAGGTGATATACCGACGCGACTCGGGCTGAGTCTTCCATTCGGTGAGATCGATACGCGCCACCAGATTGAGTTTGCCGATATCCAGATACTGGATATGGCTGAGCTCGAGGGCTTCACTCACCGTCACGCTCTCCTTGCCCTCCAGCAGGGCGACCAACAGATAGTCGACCCCCACATAGTTGTATTTGGCAAACAGCAGCACCCCTTGTTCATCCAGAGCATGGTCGACCAGGATCTTGACCAGGTGCTGGGTCATGGAGACCGAGAAGGGGACGAAGTCGCTCTGTCCGGCGAGCAGCTGTTCGAGGGCGATGCGAAACAGTGGAGAAGCCGGTTTGGGGGCATCATCCCCCTCGGCCGCCTCTGTCCCCTCCTCGCCCTCGGCGAAGTAACCAAATCCTTTGCCGCCTTTGCCGTTATAGATGCGATGCAGCTCCGCCATCAGCCCCTGAACGGCCTCGTCGGGGGTCAGGGTCTGGCTGCGGGTATCGGCCTGGGGCTGACCGTCGCTGCCACTGCGTAGGGAGTGAAGAATGATCTTGTCGATATCGAGACTCATGTCACAAAGCCATAGTGTTAGCCGAAAGGGTGGAGTATTATAAGTCGCTTTGAACTGAGATGAACTGAAGATTATGCCCATCGTATCAAAGTACAATAACGAGCAGTTTGACGCCCTGATGAACGACCTGATCACCGCCCTGGAAAAACACAAGGCGCCGGTGGATCTCAGTCTGATGGTGCTTGGCAACCTGACCACCAATATCATCAATGGTATGGCCCCGGCCCAGCGTCAGGCGATCACCGAAAAATACATCCAGGCGCTCACTGCCTCGGTGGATCACCGTCGCGATGCTCACTGAGTTTCTCCGCATTCTTTGATGTTTTTCAAGTAGATGGATCACTATGGTCGAAACCGGCAACCCCTATCGTGATAACGTTTCCCGCCTGATCACCTGGGGGCATTGGTTCTCCTTCTTCAACATCATCCTGGCCATGCTGATCGCCACCCGCTATCTGGGTGCCATCAGCTGGCCATCGACGACCCTCGGGATCGTCTATCTCATCATCAGCTGGATAGGCCACTTCTCCTTCCTGAGTTTCGTCACCTATCTGCTGACCATATTCCCCCTGAGTTTCGTGCTTCCCAAAGAGAAGGCACTGAGGTTCGTCTCGGCCATAGTGGCGACCCTGGCACTGGTGCTCTTGCTCATCGACACCCAGGTGTTCCGGCTGTTCAAGTTCCACCTCAATGGGCAGGTATGGCAGCTGCTATTGGAGCAAGCCCAGACGGAGCAAGGCTCTATCTGGAGCATCATCTTCGTGGCGGTGCCGACCATCTTCCTGCTGCAACTGCTGCTGTCGGCCTATGTGTGGCGCAAGATCAACAAGCGCAAGCGCCGTCAGTATGGCAGCCATGTGGGCCTGGCCCTGCTCGGCTGCTTTATCCTGACCCACGTGGTCAACAGCTGGGCAGATGCGACCCTGTATCAGCCCATCACCATGCAGAAGGCAAACTTCCCGCTCTCCTACCCCATGACCGCCAAGAGCTTCCTGGCCAAGCATGGCTGGCTGGACCTGGATCAGTACGAGAAAGAGGCCCAGTCCCAGGATGGGGATGGCGAGAGCCGGCTGCGCTATCCGCTGCGCCCGCTCAGCGTCAATGCGCCCAGCAATCATCAAAATCTGCTGATCGTGGTGGTGGACTCGCTGCGCTATGACATGCTCAACAGCATCAATATGCCCAATCTGCAACGCTATGCAGACCAGCACCTCAACTTCCGTCAGCACCTGAGCGGCGGCAACGACGATGTGATGGGCATGTTCAGCCTGTTTTATGGCCTGCCCGGTCACTACTACAACGACATCCGCCTCGACAAGACCCCGCCAGTGCTGCTGGATGAGATGCTGCGCCAGGATTACGAATTCGGTCTGTTTGGCTCCCTTGATGATGCCGATAAGTATCGCCGGAGCATACTCGCCGGCCTGCGCAAGCAGGTGTTTGTCTCCCGCCAGCAGGATGATGGCAAGCTGGTTGCAGACTGGCAACAGTGGCTGGGTGAACGCCCGAACGACAGACCATGGTTCTCGTTTGTCTATCTATCCAGCCCGGGTGCCTATCAGCTACCCGCCGAGATCAAGGGCCCCTTCCAGCCCGAACTGACCAAGTTCAATCCGGCCACCGCCTATCGCGCCGAGAATCGCCAGAAGCTGGAGAACCGTTACAAGAACGCCGTCTTCTACGCCGATCAGCTGCTCGAACAGATGCTGGCTGAGTTGCAGCAAAAAGGGCTCAGCGATGACACCATAGTGGTGATCACCTCTGACCATGGTCAGGAGTTCAACGACACGGATCGCAACAGCTGGGGATCGGGAACCAATTATTCCCGTTACCAGGTGCAGGTCCCTCTGGTGCTGGCCTGGCCGGGCAAGGCCGCGGCAAACATTGATACGGGTACCAGCCATATGGATTTGGTGCCCACCCTGATGCCCAATATGCTGGGGGTGCGCAATCCTGAACGCGACTACAGCAGTGGCCGCAATCTGTTCGATCCTGGCCCGCGCAACTGGCTGCTGGCTGGCGATCAACAGAACTTTGCCATCTATCAGGACAAGACCATCACTGAGTTCAACAAGCAGGGTGACTTCGAGTTGCGTGACTGGGACAGTTATCGCCAGATCAAGCACGGCACTCCGGACATGGGCGCCATGATCCAGGTGATGAACGAGCTGAACCGCTTCTACCGCGCCCCCTGATTGAGCCAGCCCCCTCGACAGAGCCCGCCTCATGGCGGGCTCTGTCGTATGTGCACGGAATCCAACTCCCCTCCCAACCAGTCTCGCCTCTCACCTCCCCGAGTTGCATCGCTATCACTCTCTGCCTTCTTCAATCAGACCAAGCAGCACCACCCCTGATTGAATAACTGTCACAAATATCAATAATATCAACTCAGTACGATGCCAATGATAATTATTATCAACTGTTGATCTGCCCTAATGAGTCTGCAATAATTCGCGCCCTTCAGGCTCAAATAATAATCATTATCAACAATGAAAACACCACTGCACTACTGGCCCATGCTGCTGTCCGGTACAGCCCTGGCCGCCAGCGATCCGGCCAGGATCGACGCCACTGACATCAATCCCACCCTCAAGGCGCGCGAGACCATAGTGGTCAAGGGCCAGCGGATAGAGCAGAAGCTGTCCGACGTCTCGGGCTCCATCACCGTCATCACCGAGGAGGACCTGGATCGCCAGGTGGCCACCGAACTCACCGACCTGTTCAAGAATGAACCCGGTGTCTCGGTGACCGGCTCCGCCGGGCGGCCGCAAAACATCATCATCCGCGGCATGGGCGGCAACCGGGTATTGATCATCAAGGATGGGGTGCGGGTCAGCGATGGCTTCGGCGCCGATGATCTCAACGACAAGGTGGGCCGTTTCAGCTTCGATCTCGATGACGTCAAGCAGATCGAAGTGGCCAAGGGGGCGGGCTCTTCCCTGCACGGCTCCGACGCCATCGGCGGCACCATCGTCATCAGCACCAAGCAGCCGGAAGACTACCTGCAGGGCCAGGATGCCTATCTGAGCAGCAAGATCCTGCACGATGGCAGCAGCGCCAAGCAAAAACTGAGCGCCACCGGCGCCGCCCGCCTGCTGGAGACCGAGCACCTGCTGCGCCTCTCCGGCTGGCAGGGGCACGAGACGGCCAACTATGACGAGAGCCGCATCCCGGCGGATCTGGACGGCCTCAGCGCCTCCACCAGCTCCCGTTTCGAGCTGAATGAACACCACCTGCTGCGCCTCGAACTCGACTACTTCGAGGACAATGCCTACCGGGATCAGGGACCCCGCGAAGTGCCCCAGCCCGACGGCAAGTGGCAGGTACGCGAGTACCGCGAGAATGCGTCGCAAAAGAGCCAGGGCGGCAAGCTGAGCTGGGAGGCGAGCCGCCTCGACAGCCTGCTGGCGGATCGGTTCAGCTGGAACCTCTATGGCAACCACGCCAAGAACACGGCCAACAAGCGCAGCCTGCTGCAAAACGACGAGCTGAGCGGCTACCCGCGCTATCGCAGCGAGCGGGAACTGACCACCTTCACCGAAGAGCGGATCGGCAGCGCGCTGGATGTGCGCCGGGATCTGACCACCGGCGACCTAGCCCACAAGTTGAGCTATGGCATGGAGCTGGAGCGCACCAACCATGAGCGACCGGTGGACAAGCTGAGCCTGGAGGCGGGCGTGCCCCAGCCCCAGCAGTCGGCGCCGTTCAGCCGGGCCCGCACCGACCGGGCCGGGGTCTGGCTCAGCGACGTGGCGACCCTGGGTCAGTGGCAGTTCACCCCGACCCTGCGCATGGATCATCAGTGGCTGCAACCGCTGGATGGCAGCAATGGCGAGAACCACAGCTGGCATATCTCCCCGAGCCTGGCCACCAGCTACCGCTTCAACGACCAGTGGCGCAGCTGGCTCAGCTACGCCAACGGTTTCCGTGCCCCCTCCTATGACAAGGTGTACGGCAACATCCCCCACTACTTTGCCCTGCCACCGTTCGAGATCATCGCCAACACCGAGCTGCAGGAAGAGACCAGCCACAGCTTCGAGTGGGGCCTTGGCGGCGAAGGTGAGCACTGGAGCATCAAACCGGCGCTCTTCTACAACCGTTACTACAACTTCATCGACTGGCGTGAAGTCGGGCTGCGGCTGCGCGACGGCGTCATCCTGCGCCAGTACCGCAACGTGGCCAAGGCCGAGACCTGGGGCGCCGAAGTGGCCGCCAGCTACTGGCTGACCCAGCAATGGGAGCTCGCCACCAAGCTCGGCTGGGTCGATGGGGAAGATAGCGAGGGCGAGGCCTTGCGCACCCTCACCCCGCTGGAGGGCAACACTCGCCTGAGCTATCAGGTCAACGACTGGAGCGTCGGGGTGCAGGCCGACTACGCCGCCGCCATGAGCCGGGTGCCCAGCTGCGGCAGCAGCCTGACCAGCAGCCAGAGTGACTGCCTCAAGAGCGCGGGCTGGTTCAGCCTCGCCATGACCGCCGACTGGCTGATCACCGATGCCCTCAAGGTCAATCTCAAGCTCGATAACCTGTTCGACACCCGCTACACCCGCTATCAGGATGTGGCCGGGCTGGAAGCGGGCACCAATGCCTCCCTCTTCACCCAGACCGGTCGCTCCCTGAGCGCCAGCCTGCGCTACACCTTCGTGGGGATCTGATGCAGCACCTACTGATCCTGGCCGCCCTGCTGGCGGCCCCTGCCTCCCAGGCCTCTGAGGAAACGCCCCCCATCCCCAAACGCCCCTTGCTGATGCAGGGCGAGATTGCTCGGGTCGATCCCTATGGCGGCTGGCGTGACGACAGCCGCCGCTCCCCCGAATTGCTGACGCTGCTGCGCGAGCAGAATCGCTGGACCGAGCACCAGCTCAGCGGCCAGCAAGCACTGGCACAGCAACTGCAAACCGAGTGGCAGGCCAGAGAACGGGGCGAGCCTCTACCAGAGGAGTGGCTGACCGAGGCCGGCAGCCAGTGGCGCATGAAAGCGGACGGCAGCCTGTGGCAGCGGACCGATGAGCAGGCCACCCCCCGCCAGCGGCTGGCCCCGCGTCAACCAGGGGAGGGCTACTACGAGCTCGCCAGCTGGTCGCTGCATCCCGATGGGCGCTGGCTGGCGCTGGCCGAAGATAGCCGTGGCGACAGGGACTACCGCATCACCTTGCTGGATCTGGCGAGCGGCGAGACGCTCGCCTCTTTGCCACACCGCGCCAGCGATCTGCTCTGGAGTCGGGATGGTCGCACCCTCTATACCCTGGCCAACGAGCGCAATACCCTGCGCCCCTGGCAACTGTGGGCCTGGCAAGGGGGCAAGGAGCGGCTGATCCATCAGGAGATGGATGCCGCCTGGCTGCTCAGTCTCTATCGCACCACCGACCAGCGTCACCTCATCTTGCAGAGCAACAACCACAACAGCTCGGAGCAATACCTGCTGGATGATGGTGGCGCCGCCCTGCTCAAGGCCCGCCAACCCGGTGTGGAGTACTACCTCGATACCTTGGGAGAGCGGGTGCTGCTCAAGAGCAACCGGGATGGCGAGCTTGGCCTCTACCAGGCCAGCAGCCTGGCCGAACTGAGGCAAGGCAGGTGGCAGCTGCGTTGGCCCGGTCAGGGCCGCACCCTCGAGAAGTGGCGCCTGTTTGCCAATCACACCGTGCTGCAATACCGCAAGGATGGCGATGACTGGCTCGATGTGCTCGATGCCAACGGCGAACTGCGCCACAGCCTGCCGCTCACCGAAGGGGCGGGTACGGCCTGGATCCAGGGCGCTCAGGATCCGGCCAGCCAGCACCTGTTGATCCGCCGCCAGGGTATGGCCGAGGCCCCGCATCAACGCTGGCTGGATCTGGACTCGGGGCAATGGCTGAGCGATGCCACTCAGGCAGCGGCCTCTGTCTATCAGAGCGAACGGCGCTGGGTCTTGGGCAAGGACGGCGCCCGGGTGCCGGTCTCCCTGGTGTGGCGCAAAGAGATCAAGACCCCCAAGGCGCTGCTGCTCTATGGCTATGGCGCATATGGCACCCCCATGCGCCCCTACTACCAGCCTCAGGTGTTGAGCCTGCTCGATCGTGGTTTCGTCTACGCCATCGCCCATGTGCGCGGCGGCGGTCTGCTGGGAGATGGCTGGTATCAAGACGGCCGGGGTCAGCGCAAACAGCACAGCGTGGATGACTTCCTGGCCGTCGCCGATGCCCTGGCGCGGGATCCCGCCATCGACGCTGCCCGGCTGTTCGCCATGGGCGGCAGCGCTGGCGGCCTGCTGGTGGCGGCGGCGCTCAATCAGGCCCCTACCCGCTTCGCTGGCGCCGTGTTGCAGGTGCCCTTCGTCGACTTGCTCGGCACCATGAGCGATCCCGAACTGCCGCTCACCCGCCAGGAGTATGCCGAGTGGGGCAACCCGGCCAAGCCGGCGGACTATGCCGCCATGCGCAGGCTCAGCCCCTACGACAACCTGCATGCTGCGTCCTACCCGCCCCTCTATGTGACGGCCGGACTCCATGACAGTCAGGTGCCTTACTGGGAGCCGCTGAAGTGGATGGCCCGTCTGCGGGAGCAGAGCACCGCGGCCGGCCCCTATCTGCTCAGCACCGAGCTCGACGGCGGACATCTGGCCAGCGCGGGCACGGCGCAGCAGCAGGCCGCCCGCGAATATGCCTTCCTGCTCTCCCTGGCGGGGGTCCGTCACTGATGTCCGCATTCACCTTTTCTGTTTTGGAGTCACCCATGAAACCCTCCTCTCTGGCTCTCTGGCTGGCGGCGACCCTGCTCGCCCAGCCCCTCTGTGCGGCAGAGCTGCAATTTGTCGATGAGGCGCCGCTGACCGCCACGCCCCGAGCCTGGCTGGAGGCTCGCCTCGGCGTGACCCTTGCCCCCGACTACGACAAGGCCAGCCTGCTCGGCCACCACCATAGCTTCCGCATGCTGGTCAACGGCCTGCCGGTGGCCACCACCCAGGCGGCCGTCAGCATAGACAGCGCCGGCAAGCCCTGGCGCCTCTACCACAACCTGCGCCCTCTCCAGACCAGCCTGCCGGGCTGCGATGCCAGTGGCAATCTGGATCCCTTGCTGACCAGCCTGCGCGATGCCGGTGCCCAGATTGACACCCTCGATGTGGTCGAGGCCTGGTACTGGCGCGATGGCGAGACCCTGGTGCCGGCCCTGCGCCAGCGCATTCGTGAGCACAAGGATGGCAACGCCAAGGCCTCCCATGTGCAGCTGTTTGCCAGCTGTGATGGCACAGAGGAGCTCGGCCGCTGGGGAGACAGGGCAACCACCACGGCGCTACAGGCCCCCGATGCGGGAGATGTTTCCGTCTTGGCCCGGGTATTTGACCCGGATCCCCGCACCCAGTTGCAGGACGCCAGCCTGGTCTGGCACGAATCCCTGGTGCTGGCAGACGCCGCCTACCAGGACAAGGTGGCGCTGCCCGTCACCCTGCAGGGCAGCGACTATCTGCTCAGCGGCCCCCATGCCCGGGTGGTGGATGCCATGGAGCCCAGCACGGCGCCCTACCGCGCCGACAATGCTCAGGCATTTCGCCTGACCCGGGACGATCCGGGCTTCGCCGACATCAACGCCTACTACCACCTGGACCTGGCCCAGCGCCACCTCAAGGCGCTCGGCTTTGCCGACCTCATCCCTGGCGCCCTCGACATCGACACCGATACCGGCTTCCAGGACAACTCCCTCTACGATCCGTTCGAGCGCAGGCTAGAGCTGGGCCGCAGCGGCGTGCCCGATGCCGAAGACCCCATGGTTGTCTGGCACGAGTTTGGTCACGCGGTGCAGCACCACATAGTGCCGGATCTCGGGGAAGAGGGTGACTGGGGCGCCATAGGTGAAGGCTTCAGCGACTATCTGGCGGCCAGTCATCGTCAGCGCAGCGAGACGGGTCGCCAGTTCGAACCGGCCATGGTGTTCAACTGGGATGCCCGCTTCACCGACCGGGCCCCGCGCCAGCTGGACGATCTGCGCGCCCGCTATCACCCGGACTACAACTATCCGGCCCACAGAACCATCAACGGCAGCAACGGTGATCAGCTGTGGGGCACCCCCCTGTTCCAGGCTCTGCTGGCGGCCGTCGCCGAACATGGCGAGGTGGCGCGAGACGAGTTTGATCGCCTCGTCATCGAGTCCCACTTCGGCTTAGGACCCGCCATTCGCATGCCACAGCTGGCCCGCCTCACGGTGGACACGGCCGAGCGGCTCTATCCGGCGCGCCACTATGGTCGCCTGCTGGAACAGGCATTCCGTCAGCACGGCCTGCTGCAGGCACCGGTCAGCCTGGCTCTGGCCGACGGCAGCGCCATCGAGCTCGGTGAGCGCCAGTCGGTAGTACTCAACCTCAGCAACCCCGGCAACACGCCAGTGACCCTGCACAGTCTGACCCTGGCCCTGCCCGGCGGCCTCCAGGCCGAGCCTGTGCAGTGGCAAAGCAGCACCCTGGCACCAGGCGGCCTCATGACCACCACCCTGCGACTGCTGGCCCAGGCTCCGCTCGCCTGTGGCGACGTGGTGGACGTGCCCATCACCCTCGCCCTGACGGGTGCCAGTCCGAGCGAGCGCCAGTGGCAGCAACCGCTGAGCCTGCCGATCGGCACCCCGGTAGTCGCCCGAGCAAGCGGCCAGTCGCTGACCCTCAACGATGCCATCAGCAGTGATGAGAAGGGCTTGAGCGAAACCAGTCTGCTGCTGGAAAAGAGCGATGCCAGGGTGAGCGATCAGTTGCAACTGACCCTGGACTTGCAACACGAGGCCCTGGACGAGCTGGAGATCTGGCTCAACTCCCCCTCCGGCACCCGGGTCCAGATCTGGGACAAAGGCTACAGTCCGCTGCCCCGTCTCAAGGGGGTCTTCCCGACCGAACTGCAATCCCTGCAACCCTTGAGCCTGTTCAACGGCGAACCCTTGTCGGGCAAGTGGACCCTGGAAGTCGTGGACAACGCCCCCGGCAAGCGGGGCCGCCTGAATGGCTGGAGCATCAGCCAGCGCGTCGGCGCCCAATGTGGCAAGCCGGTGGCGCCGCCCAAGGACGGCATCATCCATTTCGACACCGCGGACAGCAGCGGGGGCGGTGCCATCAACCTGTTCTGGCTACTGCCGCTCGCCCTCTGGCGCCGTTTCGTGCGTCGTGGTTAACACAGACCCTATCAATAACAGCGAGGGGCCCTGGCCCCTTTGAGGACAAGAGATGAATCTGAAATACAGCTGGCTTGCCTGTTTGCTGGCTCCCCTGCTCAGCGCCTGCGGTGGCGGCGACTCGGACGAGGCGCCACTGGCCGCACCGGCCTATCGCCTGACGGTCAACCTGCCCCAGGCAGGCACCCTGTGCGTCAATCTCAATCAAAACGATCGTTGTGACGCCGGTGAACCCGAGGTCAATGGCGCCGCAGGCGCTCGCCCGCTGGAGGGGCACTCCCCCACCCTGCTGACCAGCCCTCTGCTATTCATCCCAAGGGATCCCGCCGCGCTGACCCTGACCCACCCGGCGGCGCGCCAGGATGCACAACACCTCACGCCCAGTCCCCTGAGCACCTTGTTGCAGATCCGGATCAGTGAGGGGATACCGCCAGCCCAGGCACTGGCCAAGCTGCTGGCCGACCTGGCACCCCTTCAGCCGGGCCAGGATCTGGCCGCCCTGAGTCAGCTGGAGGCCTTTAACCAGGCCCTCGCCGAGCTGGCACTGGCCGTGCTCAATGATGCCGGCACCCTGCCGGGGATCGCGGTCGATGAGCGCCAACGCCAGATCTGGCAGGGGCTGGTCACCCTGCAGCCCGAGCTCAGTCAGCATTTTTCCGACAGTCCGGAGCTCCTCAGCCTGCAACCCCGACTCGGCGCCGTGTTGCAACAGCAGCAGCCAAGAGCCCTGGTCACCGCCAGCGGCGTCACGACGTACAGCGACGGAGTGGATTATCTGCTGACCAGCGAGCCCGCGGATCACCCGGGCCAGGATGCCAGCCTCAAGCAGGCTCCCCTGCGTTATCGCAAGCTCGACAACAAGGGACAGCCGCTGCCGGACAGCGCAGCTCAATGGGATTGTGTGGAGGATCTCAACACCGGCCTCGTCTGGGAGAAGAAGCTGGATGACCCGGACAGCCCGCGGGATCTGCATCGGGTCTTCGCCTGGGAGTTTGGCAACTACCATCCCCAACAAGCCGAGCTGGACTACGCCTGCCCGAGTGGTGAGGCCATCTGCTCAACCGAGCAATACCGTCAATGGCTCAACAGCCAGCAGCTGTGCGGCATCGCGCACTGGCGTCTGCCCCACGCCCAGGAGCTGATGAGTCTGCAACACTACGGCTCGCTGGCTCAGCAGGATGGGCAGATTGCCACCCTCGATGTGCGCTACTTCCCCGATCTGGGCACCGGTCTCAATGGCTTCGATGGCTATTACTGGAGTCAGACTCTGACCCCCTCCCGTCGCCTCGAGAGTGCGCCGCTCAGTGTCATTGCCCCGCTTTATTGGGGTGAGGACGCTGGCACCGATTACCCGACTCCCGTACAAACCCCTGACGACCCCAATGCCCTGCAACTGCGCCTGGTGGCCGAGGTAACCCGATGAACAAGTTTCTCCTGACCCTGCTGCTTTGTCTGTGCAGCCCGCTGGCACTGGCCATCGCCATCTGCGACGACAGCATGCCCAGAACCAGCCCCAGCTCCCGCTTCCTCGATCACGGCAACGGTACCGTGACGGACCGGGCATCCGGCCTGACCTGGATGCGCTGCCAGCTGGGGCAAACCTGGCAAAATGAGAGCTGCCGTGGCGAGCCGACTCGCCTCTATTGGCAGCAGGCACTGCTGACCGCCGAGCGGATCCGCACCGAATCCAATCACGCCCTCCATGGTTTCGGCGGTCACACCGACTGGCGCCTGCCCACCATCAAGGAGCTGACCAGCATCCTGGAATCCGCCTGCTACAAGCCGGCATTGAACGAGACCATCTTCCCCCGCGCCATGGCGGGCGAGGGCAAAGAGGTCAATGACGGTTACGTCTATCTCTGGTCCTCGACCCCCTTCCCGGCGGGCAAGACGGTGGCTTATCTGGACATCACCAGCGGCGCCGTCGGTCTGCGGGCCCCCAGCGCCTGGGCAAAACAGCTAATACTGGTGCGTTAAGCCCCTGAACTGGCCGACAGCGGACGCACCGCGCACCGCTGTCGGCCAGCAGATATCGCCAAAACAGTACAGTGATTGCGCGCACTGTCAGAAAATAGCCAAATCACGTCATTGTGTGGCCGAACAGGCAGGATTTGCATGGCAGAGCGCTGGTATGAAGGCGGTGAAGCGGTTAGTCTAGCGACGATAGTTCAATCCCATGAGGTACAGATGAAAACCGTATTGCGTTTTAGCCTGCTGGGCGCCTTCTTGCTGAGCGGGCATGCCTTCGCCGCCGAACCGAAAAAATTTGATATCAGCATGTTCCCGGCCGCCGAGATAAACCAGGAACGTGTCGTTGTCCGCCTGCCGGAAGTCGAGAATGAAGCCGACATGATGGTCGAGCTGCAAGTCGGCAAGAAGATGCTGGTGGATTGCAACGTGCCGCGCTTCGCTGGCAACCTGGAGCAGCACAGCGTCAAGGGGTGGGGTTACAACTACCTGACCCTGGGCAAGGTCTCCGACCCCATCAGCACCCTGATGGCCTGCCCGGAAGGCCAGAAGAAAGAGAGTTTCATCCAGATTTATGGCCAAGGCTTCTTCGTGAACTACAACTCCAAGCTGCCTTTCGTCATCTATATACCCCAGGAGTACGAGGTGCGCTATCGCTTGTGGCGTGCAGATGCCCAGGCGCAACCGGCCATGATTGAATGACATTGGCCGGCCAGTTTGGCTCTCAGAATTGAATGACAAGGGCGCCACTGTGCGCCCTTTTCCTTGCCAAAAATGGGCAAAAAAAATGACAACGGGATGACGCGCTGCGTCATAAGTCCGTTATTTTTCTCACTTTTTGGCCAAATTACCCCAACAATCATCACTACAGACAGGGGTAAATAGTTCAATAAAAAAATTTTATCAAGATAGTGAGAAAATTGATTTTGCACTATTTAAAAGCCTGATGATACTTGCCCGCAAAGGTCAAACTAACCAGAACAAGAGCACTATGAGCTTCGAATCAGACAAGCGTTTCAACGACTTCAAACATTTTCCCCGTGGCCTGCGTCGCAGTGGTGAATTCACCGTCGCCGAAGCAGACAGTCTGGAAAAATACGGCACCAGCATGCTGGCCATCTACCAGGGCAACCTGGCGCCGCGCGACGAGGTAGAGACCGCCTTCGCCGAGCAACTCAAGGCAGGTGAACCCGGCAGCAACCCTCACGCCAAGGTGTGGTTCAAGTATCTCAAAGTCATAGGCCCGAAGCGGGTTCATCGCCTCTGCACCGTCGCCGGTGGCGCCAGTGACGAGGCTGCAGGCAGCTTCGGCGGGAGTGGCGGCATAGGCGGTGGCATGGGTGGCGGTGACGAGTCCCTCGACTGATGGATACCGAACTGCTACGCACCTTCATCGAAGTCAGCAAGACCCGTCACTTTGGCCGCGCCGCCGAGAATCTCTATCTGACCCAGTCGGCGGTGAGCTTTCGCATTCGCCAGCTCGAGCAGCAGCTCGGGGTCAGTCTGTTTGCCCGTCATCGCAACAACATCCGTCTGACCGCCTCGGGGGAGCGTCTGCTGCCCTATGCCGACGCCATCTTGCACACCCTGGGCCGTGCCAAGCAGGATGTGGCCCTCTCCCCGGGCTTCAGTCAGCAGCTTGCCATCGGCGCCCCTCCCGTGTTCTGGGAGCTGGATTTCAACGACTGGCTCAATCATGTCTACGCCCTGGCCCCCGGCCTCGCGGTAAGACTCGAGACCGCCTCTCGCGAGCACCTTTGCCGCCAGTTGCTGGAGCGCTCCCTTGACTTGGCGCTGCTCTCCGAGCCGACCAAGATCGACGAAATAGCCCTGCACCCCATTGGTGAGCTGGTGTTCGAGCTGGTGAGCCGGGACCCGGCCGCCAATGCCGACAACCTGATGCAGATGCCGCACATCCATCTCGATTGGGGCACCAGCTTCGAGCCGCAGCCAAGCCGCCTGCAGAGCCTGCAAAAGACCCCGGTGCTGCACTCAAGCTCCGCCAGCATGGCGTTGCAGTTTGTGCTCGCCAACGGTGGGGCCGCCTATCTGCCGCGGCGCATGGTCACCCCCTTCCTGGAGCAGGGGCGCCTGCATCTGGTGGAAGGAGGTCAGCCCCTGCGCCGTCCGCTCTATCTCGCCTATCTGGAAAAATCCGATCGCCGGGAGTTGATCGATGCCCTGCTCACCCTGCCCCTTGGCTGGGACGATGCCGAGCTCTATGTGCCTGCGGCTGACTAAAGGCCATGGTGGTTTCATCACGCCATAACGAAGGGGCCCGCGGGCCCCTTCTGCTATTCATGCTTGCTGTCCAGACTAACCATAATGGCGCCGGTCGTTGGCCTGCGCCAGCAACATGCGGCTCTCCTTGAGGAACTGATCGGCGTGGGGGCCGAAGAAGTCGGACACCTGACGAAATGCCGTGATGAAACCAGCCCTGTCCCCTTGCTCCAGCAGGTGCAACACCTCCCCGAAACGCTCGAAGTAGCGACGCACCATGGCCAGATTCTGGGGTGAAGAGAGGATGATGTCGGCGTAGAGCTCGGGATCCTGGGCAAACAGCCGCCCCACCATGGCCAGTTCCAACCGGTAGATGGGCGAGCTCAAGGCAAGCAGCTGTTCGAGATCCGCCCCCTCCTGGGAGAGATGCCAGCCATAAGCGAAGGTGGCGAAGTGGCGCAGCGCCTGAATGAGGGTCATGGCCTCATCATGGGCCTTGGCCTCTACCTGTTGCAGGCGGGCGCCCCAGATGGTCATCTGCTCGAGCAGCCATTGGCTGGCGGCCGGATCCCGACCCAGGCAGCAGACGATCACCTGCTTGGCAAAGCTGGCCACATCCGGACCGAACATGGGATGCAGACCCAGCACGGGCCCAGTGTGGGTGGCCAGCATATGAGCCAGAGGCTGACTCTTGACGCTGGTCACATCCACCAGCAGGCAATCTGCTGGCAGGGTACCCAACCGGTCGATGATCTGACAGGTGATGTCGATGGGCACCGCCACCATCACCAGTCCCGCATCGGCCAGGATCTCGTCAGAGCGCGGCCAGTCGGCCTGTTCCAGCGTCTCGACCCGGTAGCCGGAGAGCGAGAACATATGACCAAACAGCCGGCCCAGCTGCCCCTCGCCCCCGATAATGACAATCTTGCCCAGGGCAGGATTGATGCACTTGAAGCCGGTATCTTTCTCGCTGGCATAGGATTCGCGCATCACCCGGCGCAGCACGTCTTCAATCAGATCGCCGGGCACCCCCAGCCGTTCGGCCTCGACCCGGCGACCGGCCAACATACTCGCCTCCCTGTCCGGCGCATAGATGGGCAGACCATGACGGCTCTTGACCTCACCCACTTCCCCCACCAGGGCCAGACGCTGGGCCAGCAGATCAAGCAGCTGCCGATCGACTACATCTATCTTGTCCCTGAGGGCATTCAACTCTTCTGCCATGACATCTTCCTGACGGCGTCGCCGGATGCGACGCCCTATTATTCAACATTTTCACACAGTGACTCAATGGCTTAGCCCTGAGCACGCGCCTTGAGCGGGGCCGCCAACTGCTGGTGACAACGATCCAGCAGCGTGGCTGTGGTCTCCCAGTCGATGCAGGCATCGGTAATGGAAACGCCGTAACGCATCTGTGCCTTGGGCTGCTCGCTGGACTGGTTGCCCTCGTTGAGGTGCGATTCCAGCATGACGCCAATGATGGAACTGTTCCCCTCCTGGATCTGGTGGATGACGTTGTCGGCCACCTTGGGCTGCAAGCGGTGATCCTTGCTGGAGTTGCCATGACTGCAATCCACCACCAACCCCGGCAGCAGGCCCGCCTTTTCCAGCGCCTCCTCGGCCAGGGAGACATTGACCGAGTCGTAGTTGGGGTGCTTGCCGCCGCGCAGGATCACGTGGCCATCCGGGTTGCCCTGGGTCTGCAACAGCGCCACCTGGCCCTGCTGATTGATGCCCATGAAGGCATGGGGACTGGATGCCGCCTGCAGGGCATTGATGGCGGTTCCCAGGTTGCCGTCGGTACCGTTCTTGAAACCGACCGGCATGGAGAGGCCGGAAGCCATCTCCCTGTGGGTCTGGGATTCGGTGGTGCGGGCACCGATGGCCGACCAGGAGAAGAGCTCGGCCAGGTATTGCGGGCTGATGGGGTCGAGGGCCTCGGTCGCCAGCGGCAACTCCAGCTCGGCCAGCCAGCAGAGCAGTTCCCGGGCCCGGTGCAGTCCCAGCTCGACATCGAAAGTGCCGTCCAGGTCTGGATCATTGATAAACCCCTTCCAGCCGACCGTGGTGCGGGGTTTCTCGAAGTAGACCCGCATCACTATGTAGAGAGAATCTTGATAGGCGTCATGCAGCGCTTTGAGTCGGGTTGCGTACTCTTTGGCGGCGTCCATGTCATGAATGGAGCAGGGTCCACAGATCACCAGCAGCCGATGATCCCGGCGGTGAATGATGTCGGCTATGGTATTGCGCGCCCCTTGCACGAAGGCCAGGGCCTGCTCCGAGATGGGCAGTCGCTCCTTGAGCTGGGCCGGGGTGATCATGACCTGTTCGGACTGGATGTGGATGTTGTTCAGGGGATCTCTGTGCATGATGTCATTCTCGCTACTGTCTAAGCCAAAAGGGGTGGCGTATCTTTATGTTTACACCAGTTCACCCCTTGTTACGCAACCGCCACCACCTTACCAAGGAAAAACAAACAATCAAGTGTAACCAGCGGTAAAAGCTGTCAATAGCTGGATAAACAACCAATTTGGAATGATAAAGACCTATAAGATAGGCCGTACCACTTGCCATAAAATCATAAATCGTAAATAAAACATTACACTCGCAGCAGCTCAGCCTGACATCATGATGCCACCGCAGTCATGGAGCGGCCCCTCACCCACCAAGGCGGGTACTGCTCCCCCTTCCCCACAGCGTTGCCAGGTCATGCAAACGATCAGACTGCTCGCTTCCCCGTGGCCTGCCCATAACAAAGCGGGGCACCTGGCCCCGCTCGTTCTTCCCTGTTGCGCCCTGATTTACGCTTTGCCGTGGGCCTCGATGACGGCGACCGCCTTGTCCGGGAAATCGCTGAACACCCCATCCACATCGGCCTGGTAGAGGAAGATGTTGAGCAGGTCGGTGAAGTCCTTGGCATAGGCCGGGATCTGGCCCTCGTCCTGGCGGAAGGTATAAGGGTGTACCTTGAGCCCGGCAGCATGGGCGTCCTTGACCATGCTGGTGAACACCGGCTTGCCCGGGGTACCCGGCTCGGTGACTATCATCGGCTTCCAGGGGCCTATGCCGTCGGCGTAGCCGGCGATGGTCTTCATGGCCCCCGGCTTGAACATCCAGTCATAGTCATAGGGGGTCGCCTTGCCCTTGGTGTCGTAGACCATGGTCTCGTTCCAGTCGGTCTCGGCCATCAGCTGCACCAGCTTCACGTCCATGCCGAGGGCGGGCATCAGCTCGCCGTTGATGCGCTTGAGTTCATCGGCATCAAAGCTCTGCAGGTAGACCTTGCTCTGCTTGTCGGTGTAACCGTACTCCTTGAGCACGGAGAGCACCGCCTTGGAGATGTCCTTGCCTTCGTGACGGAAGAACCAGGGCGCCTTGATCTCGGGATAGATACCGACCTGCTTGCCGGTGCTCTTGTTCATGCCCTGGATCATCTCTATCTCTTCCTGGAAGGTGTGGATCCGAAAATCCGACTGCCACAGCGGGAAGCGGGCCGGGTAGACGGGCACCTGTTTGCCATCCACCAGCTGGAAGGGCTCGGTCATGCGCAGGGAGCGCACCTCGGCCAGGGTGAAGTCCACCACATAGTAGCGGCCATCGGCGCGGGCCCGACCGGGGAAACGCGCCGCCACATCGGTGATGCCATCGAGGAAGTGATCGTGCATCACCACCAGCTGGTCATCCTTGGTCATCACCAGATCCTGCTCAAGATAATCCACCCCCATGGCGTAGGCCATGGCCTTGGAGGCCAGGGTGTGCTCGGGCAGATATCCGGAGGCGCCGCGGTGGGCGATGACGACCTTGCCCTCATCGGCAGCCAGTACAGGCAGAGAGAGAGTGGCGCCGAGGGAGAGGGCAAGAAGGGATAAGGCTACTTGTTTCATCTTGGGTGCTCTTGTTGTTATTGAAGGGTCAGGTAGGTAAGTCAAACTGCCAATCGATGGCGCAGGTCAACCTTGGGGTCATATGTCAGACCGCCGTCATGGGGCAGGTCATTGTTATAGAGGGAAAATATGACGAGCAGATGATACCGGCCGGGCCGTGGTGGCCATCTGCTCGTAATGACGGGGGCATGCTCGGGACATGCCCTCATCCTTTACATGGCCTGTGGCAGGGCGTGGTGGAACTGCTCAAGCCAGGCTTGCAGTGCGGCTTGTTGCTGGGCATCCAGACGCAGCCCCAACTTGCTGCGGCGCCACAGGATGTCTTCCAAGCTGTGCGCCCACTCGTGTTCCAGCAGGTAACGCACCTCGGATTCATACAAGCCGGCACCAAAGTGCTCGCCACGATCATGCTGCAACCAGAGACGGGCCTGAGCGCCATAGGCTTCGCTGATGCGCTGGGCACTGCGCTCATCGAGCCAGTCAAACTCGAGTCGATAGGCGCGGGCCAGCTCCTGGGTGCTGCAATCGAACTCGCCGCCGGGCAGGCGGCTGGACGCGGTCCAGTCATCGCCCATCTGGGCAAACCAGGGCTTGAGTTTGTGACAGGCGGCCTGGGCCAGCTTGCGGTAGGTGGTGAGTTTGCCACCAAATACCGAGAGCAGGGGCGCGCCATCGGCATCGCCACTGAGTTCGAGGGTGTAATCCCGGGTCACCGCCTGGGGGGAGTCGGACTCGTCATCGCACAGCGGTCGCACCCCGGAATAGGTCCAGACCACATCGGACGGCGCTATCTTGCGGGTGAAGTGGGCATTGACCACGTTGCACAGGTAGTTCACTTCGGCGTCGCTGATGTGAGCGTCGCGGGCATCGCCCCTGTGCTCCACATCGGTGGTGCCGATGAGGGAGAAATCCTGCTGGTAGGGAATGACGAAGACGATGCGGTGGTCTTCGTTTTGCAGGATATAGGCCTCTTCGCGCTCGTGGATGCGCGGCACTATGATGTGGCTGCCCTTGATGAGTCGGATGCCGCGCGGGGATGTCTCGTGCAGCCCCTCGTCATAGAAGGTCTTGACCCAGGGACCCGCCGCATTGACCAACCCCTTGCAGGTGACGGTGAAACGCTCACCCCCCTCGCGCTCCAGGGTCAGGGTCCATAACTTGGCATCCCGGGTCGCCTTGACGCAGCGGGTGCGGGTCTGCACCTCGGCCCCCTTGCTGCGCGCCATCATGGCATTGATCACCACCAGTCTGGCGTCATCAACCCAGGCATCCGAATATTCGAAGCCCTTGCTGATCCCCGATCTCAAGCCATCTTGCGGCAAGAAGCGCACACCGCAGCTGCCCTTGAGCTTGTCGCGCTTGGCGAGGTTGTCATACAGAAACAGACCGGCGCGGATCATCCAGGCCGGACGCAGATGGGGACGATGGGGCAAACGAAAGCGCATGGGGCGAGCGATATGGGGAGCCATGCCGAGCAACACTTCCCGCTCGGCCAGGGCCTCTTTCACCAGGCGAAACTCATAATGCTCGAGATAACGCAGGCCGCCATGGATAAGCTTGCTGGAGTTGGACGAGGTGGCCGAGGCGAGATCATGAGCCTCAAACAAAGCTACCTTCAGGCCACGGCCGGCCGCATCCGCCGCGATGCCAACCCCATTGATGCCGCCACCGACGACGACCAGATCATAATGTTCGCTCATGTTCACCTACTTTCTTATATTTGCGTTCGCCAAGGCGACAATGTTTGATTTCGCTCATATTAGAGCATAAAAAAACTATAAACGAACATTTAGTGATGAAAGTGTGATCGCGATAGAGGCCAAGCCGCAAAAAAAGGGATCCGGCCTCCCCCTCCTTGCAGCAAGGGGGTGCCACCTGTCTCGATACCAGCAAAAAGCAGACGATGACGCAGCTTGATAGGCGTCAGTTGCCATCCCATGACAGGGGCAACGCCATCAGCGAGGGAGAGGGGAAAGACTGCAAACAATCAGGTGATCGCGCTCCTGTGCCGCAGAGTGCAGAGTGCAGAGTGCAGAGTGCAGGCTAACAGCGAGCGGATAAAGGCGCCATATCAGGGCAAATGGGGAGCAGGCGGGATCAGAGGAGCGGCAACGGCAGCGAGGAGATGCGCAGCAAGCCACCGCAAGAGGGTTGACACACCCTGCAAGCGCACTCCCCCATCAAAACGGCCGCCCGTGGGCGGCCAGACCAAGCACTGCGGGAAAAACGACTCGGCACCGCCGCGGGAGCGGCGCCGGGGTCATCAGCAGATATGACACTCTATCTGATGCTGAGCCATGATGCGCATCAGCTTCTCGGGAGGGGGCTGGTCGGTGAACAGGGCATGTACCTGATTGAGGTGGCCCAGGTTCACCATGGCGTTACGGCCGAATTTGGTGTGATCCGCGGCCAGAAAAACCTGGCGGGAATGGGCGATGATGGCCTGGGCTATCTTCACCTCGTGATAGTCGAAATCGAGCAATGAGCCGTCACCATCGATGCCGGAGATGCCGATGACACCGTAGTCCATGCGGAACTGGCCGATGAAGTCACGGGTCGCCTCCCCCACTATGCCGCCATCTCTGTTGCGGATCTCGCCCCCGGCGATGATGACGGTGAAATCATCCTTGGCGGTCAGAATGCTGGCCACGTTGAGGTTGTTGGTCACGACGCGCAATTCCCGGTGATCGAGCAGTGCCCGGGCAATGGCCTCTGTGGTGGTGCCGATGTCGATAAAGAGGGAGGAGCCGTCGGGAATGTTGGCCGCCACCTCGCGGGCGATGCGCTCTTTCTCCTTGAGCTGCATCACTTTACGGGCGCTGTATGCGGTATTGACGGTACTCGAATGCAATGAGGCGCCGCCATGGTGACGACGTATCTTGTTCTGTTCGGCGAGATCGTTCAGATCCCGGCGTATGGTCTGCGGGCTGACGTCGAAATGGCTCACCAGGTCTTCCGTCGAGACAAATCCCTGCCGCGTCAGGACGTCCAGTATCTCCAGATGTCGTTGGGTTTGTTTCACGCTTGCACTCCGATGATGAAACGAAAAAAGGCCCCGGCAGATGCGGGGCCTTTCGGAGTTTACCTTATCCCCTTTGGGATCGATAAGGTCAGGATCACGTTTTATGCCTTATTGGCGGCCGCCTTGGCTGCCACAGCGATATTTTCATGCTTGAGGGTCATGGCCAGCAAAACGATGGAGATCACGCAAGACGCGGTCAGCACCATGAAACCGCCATCCCAGCCGAAGTGGTCAACCGTGTAGCCCAACATGGCGTTGGCTGCGACTGCGCCGCCCAGGTAACCGAACAGACCGGTGAAGCCCGCTGCGGTACCCGCCGCTTTCTTGGGCGCCAGCTCCAGCGCATACAGACCAATCAGCATGACGGGGCCATAGATCAGGAAGCCGATGGCAACCAGCGCCAACATGTCGATGGTCGGGTTGCCCGCCGGGTTGAGCCAGTAGACCAGCACGGCCAGGGTCACCAGCACCATGAACAGGATGCCAGCCGGGGCACGGCGACCCTGGAACAGCTTGTCGGAGATCCAGCCGCACAGCAGGGTGCCGGGGATACCCGCCCACTCGTAGAGGAAATAGGCCCAGGAGGAGTGATCCACGCTGAAGTCCTTGGCCTCTTTGAGGTAGGTCGGCGCCCAGTCCAGCACACCGTAACGAATGAGGTAGACGAAGGCGTTGGCGATGGCGATATACCACAACAGTTTGTTGTGCAGCACGTACTTCATGAAGATCTCCTTGGCGGAGAACTCCTGCTCGTGACTCTCGTTGTAATCCTTCGGATAGTCGTCCTTGTACTCCTCAATCGGCGGCAGACCGACAGATTGCGGAGTATCACGCATCACGAAGAAGACGATCACCGCGATGGCTGCGGCAGCGGCCGCCGGGACATAGAAGGCACTGCGCCAGTCGTTGAACCAACCCATGCCGAGGATGAACAGCGGGCCTATCATGCCGCCACCCACGTTGTGGGCCACGTTCCAGACCGAGACGACTTCACCCCGCTCCTTCTGGGACCACCAGTGCACCATGGTGCGGCCACAAGGGGGCCATCCCATGCCCTGCACCCAACCGTTCAGGAACAACAGCACGAACATGATGCCGATGCTGGACGTGGCCCAGTGCATGGTCCCCATCATGAACATGATAGCGGCCGAGAGCAGCAAACCCGCCGACAGGAAATAGCGCGCGTTGGAGCGATCCGACACGTTCCCCATCAGGAATTTGGAGAGACCATAGGCAATGGAGACCCCGGACAGGGCCAGGCCCAGATCGCCGCGGGAGAAACCCTGCTCTACCAGGTAGGGCATCGCCAGGCTGAAGTTCTTGCGCACCAGATAGTAACCGGCATATCCGAGGAAGATACCGAAGAACATCTGCCAGCGCATGCGCTTGTAGAAGGGGTCAACCTTGTCAGCCGGCAGACGCTCGATATGAGGCGCGGGCCTGAAAAAACTAAGCATCTTAGTTTCCTTGTCTTGTTGTTATTGAGTGTGGGACCTTGCCCAGTGCACACCGCACGATCAGTACAGCTTGATTCGTAAGCGAGCCAATTATGCGCATTTAGGAACATTTAATCTGTGATGTAACCGAAAATATTACAGATTTATTACAGAAAGTGCGCACTAATGAGCAAACACTCATCAGACCAGAACCATGATAGCAAGGGGCTCTCAGACTAACACCTAAGGGATAGACCACTTGCTACGCCTTGCTTTTCGTCACATTTTATTAGCAATGAATGGGATCTTGCCCACATTTCCCAACAGAGGGATGTGGCGAACAGGCCAGAAAGGTTTATTTTCTCATTCGTCCGAGAACGAGCGTAAACGAGCATAACGTTTGCGCAGACTCCAAAAACAACAAGCAGGTTCTCGGCGCCAATTGGAATGAAAGAAAAAACATGGAACATCAAAACCTGTCTGTGGGTGGATAAGAGGAATAAAGGAATGAGCATACAAAGACCCAATACCCTGCTTGGCGAATGTCTCGCCGAGTTCATCGGCACCGGCCTGCTGATCTTTTTCGGCGTCGGCTGTGTGGCGGCACTGGTGCTGGCTGGCGCCAACTTCGGCCAATGGGAGATCTCCATCACTTGGGGGATCGGCGTTGCCATCGCCATCTATGTGACCGGCGGCATATCAGGTGCCCACCTGAACCCGGCCGTGACCCTGGCACTGATGACCTTCGCCGGTTTTGACAAGCGCAAGGTCGTGCCCTTCATCATCGCCCAGATAGCCGGAGCCTTCAGCGCCGCCGCCCTGGTCTACTTCCTCTACAGCAGCCTGTTCACCCAGTGGGAGCTGACCCATAATGTGGTGCGCGGCAGCCTGGAGAGTCTGGCCACCGCCGGTATCTTCTCTACCTACGCCAACCCGCTGCTCTCCAACCTGCAAGCCTTCGCGGTCGAGCTGGTGATCACCGCCGTGCTGATGCTGGGCATCATGGCACTGGGTGACAACAACAACGGCGCCCCCAAAGGCTTCGCCGCCGCCCTGCTGATTGGTCTGCTCATCGCCGTCATCGGTGCTTCCCTCGGCCCCTTGACCGGTTTCGCCATGAACCCGGCCCGTGACTTTGGTCCCAAGCTGTTCGCCTTCCTGGCGGGCTGGGGCGATGTCGCCATGACGGGTGGCCGTGACAACCCCTACTTCTGGGTACCTATCCTGGGCCCCATCGTCGGCGCCCAGCTCGGCACCGCCCTCTATGTGAAAGTGCTGGCTCCTTGCGTACCGGGCAACCGTGTTGCCGCCACCGAGCAAGCCGCCCAAACTGCTAAAGAAGAGGCCGCCGCTTAAGAGCGGTCCCATCCAAACCTGGAGAACATCATGTCTACTGCACAAAAGTACGTCGTCGCCCTGGACCAAGGCACTACCTCTTCCCGCGCCATCGTCTTCGATCAGGATGCCAACATAGTGGCCGTCTCCCAGCGGGAGTTCACCCAGCACTACCCCAACGCGGGCTGGGTCGAGCACGACCCCATGGAGATCTGGGCGACCCAGTCCTCCGTCTTCACCGAGGTGCTGGCCAAGAGCGGCCTGCACAGCGACCAGATCGCCGCCATCGGCATCACCAACCAGCGCGAAACCACCGTCGTCTGGGAGAAAGCCACCGGCAAGCCCATCTACAACGCCATCGTCTGGCAGTGCCGCCGCACCGCCGCCATCTGTGAAGATCTCAAGGCCCGTGGCCTGGAAGAGTACGTGCGCGACAACACCGGTCTGGTGGTCGATGCCTACTTCTCCGGCACCAAGGTGAAATGGATACTCGACAACGTCGAAGGCGCCCGGGAGCAGGCCATGAACGGCGAGCTGCTGTTTGGCACCATCGACACCTGGCTGCTGTGGAAGATGACCAATGGCGAGGTGCATGTCACCGATCCCACCAACGCGTCGCGCACCATGCTCTACAACATTCGTGATCTGAAATGGGATCAACGCATGCTCGACGAGCTGGGCATCCCGGCCTCCATGCTGCCCGAGGTACGCCCCTCCTCCGAGGTCTATGGCTACACCACCCGTGGCGGCGGCGCGCGCATCCCCATCGCCGGTATCGCCGGTGACCAGCAGGCGGCGCTGTTCGGTCAGCTCTGCTTCGAGAAAGGCATGGCCAAGAACACCTATGGCACCGGCTGCTTTTTGTTGATGAACACTGGCACCGAGCCGGTTCGCTCCAACAACGGCCTGCTGACCACCATCGCCATCGGTCCCAAGGGCGACGTCAACTACGCCCTGGAAGGGGCCGTGTTCATGGGTGGCGCCACCGTCCAGTGGCTGCGTGACGAGATGAAGCTCATTCACGATGCCCGGGACACCGACTACTTCGCCACCAAAGTCGGCGACACCAATGGCGTCTACCTGGTCCCGGCCTTCGTCGGCCTGGGCGCCCCTTACTGGGATCCCTACGCCCGTGGCACCATGGTCGGCCTGACCCGTGGCACCAACCGCAACCACGTGATCCGTGCGGCGCTCGAATCCATCGCCTACCAGAGCCGCGACGTGCTCGATGCCATGCAGCAAGACTCCGGCATCAAGCTGGCGTCTCTGAAGGTGGATGGCGGCGCCGTGGCCAACGACTTCCTGATGCAGTTCCAGTCCGACATGATGCGCACCCCAGTGGTACGCCCGACTCGCATCGAGACCACCGCCATGGGCGCCGCTTTCCTGGCCGGTCTGGCCGTGGGCTTCTGGAAGAGCGCGGATGAGCTCAAAGACAAGTTCAGCGTGGACCGCGAGTTCATCCCGCAAATGGACGACGCCCGCCGCGATCGCCTCTACGGCGGCTGGCAGAAGGCGGTCCAGCGCTCCCTTCGTTGGGCAGAAGAGGATTAACAGTCGGGGCGCGGCGCCCGATCCCGGCTGGCGCAGTCCCCGGGGCCACGCCTGCGGGCATCATCGCCAGGGGATACCAAGCACCACTTGCATCCCTTGCGAGCCAGCCGCTCATCAATAAAAAGTGCATGCAGCGCACACAACAGAGAAAGAGAGACGGGTAATAATCAACGGGCCGACAGCAATGTCGGCCCGTTTCTTTGTGGGGCTGTCAGGCGGTGGCCCGGGGGGCGAGCAGCGTCACGCCCTCCATGATGCCTGCGGTGCGGCGCCCCTCAGAGCGCGTGGCGGCCAATCTGCTCTTTCAGAAAATCGAGCCAGACCCGCAGCCGGATATCCCGCTGGGCATCGGAGTAGAACACAGCATGAATGGGGCGCGAGGCGCCGCTGTTGCTGCGGGCCAGCACCTCCACCAGGGCGCCGCTCGCCCTGTCTTCCCCCGTCATGAAGTCCGACAGACAGACGATACCCTGCCCCCCCAGCGCCAGCTGGCGCAGGGTCTCACCACTACTCGCCCTCAGGGTTGGCGTGATGGCGAACCTGTCTCCCTGCTCCTCGGTGAGCAGGGGCCAGTGATTGAGGTGCTCGGGATTCAAAAAGCCCAGCAGCTCGTGGCCCGCCAGCAGATCCGCCGGCTGGCGCGGGGTGCCCCGCTCGCTCAGGTAAGCGGGGGATGCCAGCAGCCGCAACCGCGTGCGCCCGAGCGACAAGGCGCGCAGGGAGGAGTCGGTCAGCTCGCCGATGCGAATGGCCATGTCCACCCGCCGCTCCATCAAATTGATAAAGCCCTCCGAGCTGTGCAGTTGCAGCTCGATACCGGGATAACGGCGCCGAAACTCGCCGATGAGGGGCACCAGTCGATGCAGGATGAAGGGGGTAGCGGCATCGACCCGCAGTATTCCCTCCGGCTGCTCCTTGCGGCTGAGCAGATGGCTCTCCGCCTCGCTCATCTCGGTCAGCACCCTCACCGCCCGCTGATAGAACCAGCTCCCCTCCTCGGTCAGGCTGACCCGGCGAGTGGTGCGGTTGAGCAGCAGGGTCGCGAGCTTCTCCTCCAGCCGCTTGATGCCGCGGCTCACCACAGAGTTGTCCAGCCCCAGGTTCTCCGCCGCCTGGCGAAAACTGCCCGCCTCCACCACGGCCACAAACAGGGTCAGTTCATCGGAATGGGTCTTCATTGATGTCATCCAAGCAAGAGTCTTTGCTCTTTATAGGCTCAATGCGGGTTAGTTGGCAAGGCAGTCATCCCGGATACGGCGCCTGATCCTGCTCTGTTTTCTTCTTGGAACCCAGGCTCGCGGCCCCCCATGCAGCGCCAGTCTGTCCATCTGCAGCCCTCGATGGGACATGGCTATACTGATGCGGGCCCTTCATCCGGTCGGGATCCGGGGCCGCAAGAGCACAGAGCCGCCTCGGCTCAGGGCCCTGACCATATAACGCAAGGAGTCGGGTGATGAAATACAAGGGAAGCTGCCACTGCGGCAGAGTGGCATTCGAAGCCGATGGTGAACTGACCCAGGCCCTGGCCTGCAACTGCTCCATCTGCCAACGCAAGGGGTCTCTGCTCTGGTTTGTCCCCTGGGAGAAGATGACGTTGCTGACCCCGCCTGAGGCGGCCAGCACCTACACCTTCAACAAACACGTGGTCAAACACAGATTCTGCCCCGTATGCGGCATGCACCCCTATGGTGAGGGGGTGGATCCCGATGGCAACCATGTTGCCGCCATCAATATCCGTTGCCTGGAAGCCATAGATCCCGAGTCCGTGCCTGTGCATCACTATGATGGCCGGGCCCTGTAGCCAGGGAGACCATCTGACGTTGTCAATCAGGCCGGAGGTGCCTCTCTTCCCTCTGGCCTGCCCCTCTACCCCTCTACTGCACGGAACGATGTGATCCGGCGCAAACACCCGAGCCAGCAACAAGGCTACAATCGGCACCACCTTATTGAAGATCGGAGCGCTCCATCGCCCGGCCCTGTCATGCCGTCACACAAGAGAAGCACCATGTTATTTGAACATCGCCTGTTCGCCGCCCATAAAGAGCTGGCTAGCAAGGGCGTGAAGGAGCTCAACTACAACCCGCCGCTATGCCGTCTGCTGCGCCACTTCGGCTGGCAACTGAAACCGCCCCACTATGAGCGCTTTATGATCAACCTGCTCGCGCTGGGGCTACCGACGGGCATCATCTGGGGACTGCTGATGTGGTGCTTCGGTTGGCAGCATGAGGTGAGCCTGGGATATGCCCTGCGTCAGGCCAGTTTCTTCACCCTCTGTTTCGGCCTGCTGATGGCCACCCTCTTTTGGGGGCGCCGCCGGCAACTCAAGCTGATCCCCTGGGAGACACTGCCCTGCTCCACGCCGCGGACCCAGCAGCGCTGGCAGCCCAGACAATCGTGAACCAGTCATCACACATCGTTTGAAACAAGAGGAAGCTGCCATGACCAAGGCCCATGAAAAACTGAATTATGTGGAGTTTGCCGCCAAGGATCTGGCGGCGACCAAGGCCTTCTTTCAGACCGTCTTCGGCTGGCAGTTTGTGGACTATGGCCCTGACTACTGCGCCTTTGAGGGTCAAGGGCTCGATGGTGGCTTCTACCGCGCAGATCTTTGCTGCCACGCGGCTCAGGGGGGCGCCCTGCTGGTGTTCTACAGCGCCGACATTGCCGCGACCCAGGCCAAGGTGTTCCAGCATGGGGGCTCCATCATTCGCCCGCTGTTCGATTTCCCCGGTGGCCGCCGCTTCCACTTCGTCGAGCCCAGCGGCAATGAATTTGCGGTCTGGTCGGAGGCAGCCACGGCCTGATGATATAGCCTGCAAGGCCGCCACTTTCCACACCACATGGGCGCCACTCAATAATCCTTGGCGCCAACCCGCGTTATTGATGCTCAATTATCAATAGTGTTTTGCGACTGCTGCTCTGTTCCCTCCATTTCGCCACGGGCATACTGGCCACCGTTTCCACGAGGAGGTTCGGATGTCATCTGCTGCTGTCGTCGTCATTGCCCAGCTTGAAGCCAAGCCCGCATTCAGTGCCGAGTTCCGAGCCGCCCTGACGCCGCTGGTCGCGGCGAGCGTGCAAGAGCCCGGCTGCCACAGCTACCAGCTGCACCAGAGCCTGGACAGCCCTCACAGCTGGATGCTGTATGAAGTGTGGGAGAGCCAGGACGCGCTCAACGCCCACCAGCAACAGCCCCACTTCATCGCCTTCGTGGCCAACACCCAGGGCTGGTTTGCCAGCAGCACCGTTCGCCGCTATCAGTTGAGCTGACCACCGGCACCACCTTTTCTGCCCAGCAGACCGGCCAACGATGGCTGTCCAGCCTGATGAGCAACCCCGATAAACAAGAACGCAAAAATGCAGAACATGAGGAATTTGATGATGAACATGCCAATGATGGGTCTGGGGACCTTCCGCCTGAAAGAGCAACCCCTGCGCGACTCCCTGCTGCAGGGTCTGGATCTCGGCTATCGCCACATCGATACCGCCCAGATCTATGACAACGAGGCCGAAGTGGGCCAGCTGATGGGCGAAAGCGGCGTGCCCCGCCAGGATATCTACCTGACCACCAAGGTGTGGATCAGCGAGTTTGGTCAGGGCAAGCTCATCCCGAGCCTGGAGCTGAGCCTGGAGAAACTGCGCACCGACTATCTGGACTTGGCGCTTATTCACTGGCCCTCCCCCCAGGATGAGGTGCCGATGGCGGTCTACCTGGAGCAGCTGGCCGAGGCCAAAGCCCGGGGCCTGACCCGGGAGATAGGAGTCTCCAACTTCACGGTCGCCCAGCTCAAACAGGCCATCGACATCCTGGGTACGGGCGCCATCGCCCACCAGCAGGTGGAAATTCACCCGCTGCTGCAAAACCGCAAGGTAGTGGAGTTCTGCCACGAGCAGGGCATCGCCGTCACCGCCTATATGCCGCTCGCCTATGGCAAGGTGCTCGCCGAGCCCCTGATGCAGCAGATCGCCGCACGCCATGGCGTCTCCGCCGCCCAGGTATCCCTGGCCTGGCTGCTGGCCCAGAACATGGCGGTGATCCCGAGCTCCACCAAGCGGGAAAATCTGGCCGCCAACCTGGCCGCCCTCAAGGTGCAACTCAGCCCCGAGGAGATGGCTCAGATTGCCACCCTGGATCGGGGCGAGCGCTGCGCCAATCCGGACTTCGCCCCGGCCTGGGACTAACCGGATTTTTCCCTCTCCCCATGGGAGAGGGCCAGGGTGAGGGTATAGCAGCATCTTTCGCTACCCTATGCCAGTTTTGCAGCATATATAGAATGCCCCCTCATCCCCGCCCCTTCTCCCGCCAGGGGAGAAGGGAGTCAATAACGATCCGGGATATTTATCCAACCCCTAGCGGGAGGCACTGTGCCTCCCGCTTTTTTTGGTTTGGTGCGCTACCAGCCCCCTTACCTCGCCCGATAACACCCGCCGCCCCTCGGTTATTGCTGCTGATTAAGCAAAAGTAATTTGATGTCATCGTCATTTTTGCCAACAAAGCTCTTGGGCATACTGGCCTCCTTCTCCCATAGGGAGCCAATATCCAAGGAGTTTCTATGCCACTGGCATTATTTGCCCTCACCCTGAGTGCCTTCGCGATCGGCACCACCGAATTTGTAATAGTGGGGCTTATCCCCACCATCGCCGAGCAGCTCAATGTCTCACTCCCCTCGGCGGGCCTGCTGGTCAGCCTCTATGCCCTCGGCGTCGCCATCGGTGCGCCGCTGCTGACGGCGCTCACCGGCAAGCTGCCGCGCAAGTGGTTGCTGGTCGGCTTGATGGCGCTGTTCACCATTGGCAACCTGCTGGCCTGGCAGGCGCCGGGTTACGAGAGCCTGATCGTCGCCCGCATCCTCACCGGCCTGGCCCACGGGGTCTTCTTCTCGGTGGGCAGCACCATCGCCACCGGTCTGGTGGCCAAAGAGAAGGCGGCCAGCGCCATCGCCATCATGTTCAGCGGCCTGACCGTCGCCCTGGTGACCGGCGTGCCGCTTGGCACCTGGATTGGTCAACAGTTTGGCTGGCGCGAGACCTTCCTGGTGGTGAGCCTCTTGGGCCTCATCGCCATGGTGGGCAGCCTGCTGCTGATCCCGAGTAACCTGCCCAAAGGTGCTGCTTCCAGCATCCGTGAGCAACTCTCGGTGCTGACCAAGAAGCCGCTGCTGCTGGTCTACGCCAAGACGGCGCTGGGTTACGGCGGCGCCTTCACCGCCTTTACCTTCCTCGCCCCCATCTTGCAGCAGGTGAGCGGCTTCGGTGCCAATGCTGTGAGCCTGATCTTGCTGGTGTACGGAGTCTCGGTTGCGTTCGGCAACATCTGGGGCGGCAAGCTGGCGGACAAGATGGGCCCACTGCCCGCCCTGAAGCTGATGTTTGCCGGGCTGGCGCTCATCTTGTTGCTGCTCACCTTCACCGCGCCCCATCCGGTGCTGGCGGTGCTGACAGTGCTGGTGTGGGGCGCCTTCGCCTTTGGCAACGTGCCGGGCCTGCAGGTGCTGGTGGTGAAACAGGCGGAGATCCATACCCCCAACGCCGTGGACGTGGCCTCCGGCCTCAACATCGCCGCCTTCAACGTCGGCATAGCGCTGGGATCCGTGGTCGGTGGTCTGGTGGTGGAACACCTGGGGTTGATGCACACCCCCTGGATTGGCGCGCTGATCGTGCTGCTGGCCTACGGCCTGACCCACGTCAGCGAGCGGCGCGAGGCCAAATTGGCGCTGGCGGTCTGAGCGCTGACAGATAAAAAAGGCCGACACCTGGTGTCGGCCTTTCTCGTTTTCAGGGGCGGGCTCAAGACTCCTTGATATCCTCGTCCGCGGCCCAGCGGGCCTCCAGCCAGAGCAGATTGACCAGGCCGCAGAGCAGGGCAAAACCCAGCCCCAGAATCCAGGTGAAATACCACATAGTCGAAACTCCCTTGAGGTGAAGACGGTTAATAGAGGCTATGGCCGTGCTGGCGAACCTGATCCGTGCTGACCTTGCCGCGCACCACCCGGTAGACCCAGAGGGTGTAACCGATGTTGATGGGCATCAGCACCCCCACTATCCCCAACATGATGAGCAGGGTGCCCTCGCTGGAGGTGCCGTCCCACAGGGTCAGGCTGCTGGATGGATCCAGGGACGAAGGCAGCACAAAGGGGAACAGGGCGATGGCGATGGTCAGCATCATGCTGGCGCAGGCGCCGCCGCTGGCAAGGATCGCCAGGCGCGCTCTGCCGAGGTGGCTTGCCAAGGTACTCATCAACGGCAGCAGCAGGCCCAAGGCAGGCACAGCCCAGAGCACCGGGTGCGCCACGAAGTTGCCAAGCCAGCCATCCGGCGCCGTCGTCACCTGCTTCATCAGCGGCGTCAGGGCGCCGTTGAGATCGCCAATCTCCGCAATCTGGTATCCCCGCATCTGGCTGAGCCAGAGGCCGCCGAGGGCAAACAGGCCGCTGGCCAGGGGCCCGAGCCAGAGGCTCTGGCGGGCGCAGCGCTCGGCGATCACCCCCTGGGTCTTGCACTGCAGGAAGCTGGCGCCATGCAGCATCAGCAGGGCCAGCGCCGTGCCCATGCAGGTCAGCAGCAGCGGCCAGTTAAAATCGAAAACGCCGTAGTGGATGCGAAGGGCCGAGTCGAAGCGAAACGGCAAGCCTTGCAACAGGAAGCCCAGGGTCGCGCCAAACACCAGGGTCGGCAGCAGGGCGCCGGTCACCAGGGCCCTGTCCCACCAGCGGCGCCACTGGGCCGATTCCAGCTTGCTGCGATAGTCAAAGCCCACCGGGCGCAGGAAGAGGCCGAACAGCAGGAACATGAAGGGCACGTAGAGCGCCGAGAAGGCGGCGGCATAGACCAGGGGCCAGGCGGCGAACAGGGTGCCGGCCCCGGCGATGAGCCACACCTGGTTACCCTCCCACACCGGGCCCACGCTGTTGAGCAGCACCCGTCGCTCCTCATCTGTCTTGCCGACGATGGGCAACAGCAGGCCCACCCCCAGATCGAAGCCGTCCATCACCACGAAGCCGATGAGCATGAACAGCACCAGCCCCCACCAGATCACTTTCAGGGTTTCGTAATCCATCAGAGCGCACTCCCGCTTGCCAAGACTTCACCTTGATAACGACCCGTCTGCAGGCTGGCGGGCCCTTTGCGGATCACATGACGCAACAAGAACAGCTCCACCACCAGCAAGCTGGTGTAGATGAGGCTGATGGAGATGAGGCTGAACCAGATCTGGCCCGGCTGCAGCAAGGAGACCGAGGCCGACACCGGCAACACCTCGCTGATGGTCCAGGGCTGGCGGCCAAACTCGGCCACGAACCAGCCCGCCTCGATGGCGACCCAGGGCAGCGGAATGCACCAGAACAGCGCCTTAAGCAGACGCGGCGACTGCACCAACCGACCTCTACACAGTTGCAGGAAGGCGGCGGCAAAGAGCCCGAGCAACACCACCCCGATGCCCACCATCAGCCGGAAGCTCCAGAACAGCGGTGCTACCTGGGGCACGGAGTCCTCCACCGCCCGCGCGATGGCCCCTTCGTCCGCCTTGGCTATGTCCTTGGCATGAGGGGTGAGCAGCAGACCGTAGCCGAGATCCTGGCGATGCTGCTCGAAGGTGGCGCGGGCGGCGTTGTTGCCACCATCCTGGCGAAGCGCCTCAAGCGCGCCATAAGCCAGCATGCCGCTGCGGATGCGCACCTCGTGCTGCGCCTTGAGATCCTTGATGCCGGTCACCGCCTCATCCAGGGAGCGGGTGGCGATGATGCCCATCAGATAGGGGATCTTGACGGCCCCGTGGGTGGTCTCGGCGTGTTGATCCGGCCAGCCGAACAGGGTGAAGGCCGCCGGGGCGGGCTCTGTCTCCCACTCCGCCTCTATGGCGGCGAGCTTGACCTTCTGCACCTCCCCGGTGCGATAGCCCGACTCGTCCCCCAGCACGATGACAGAGAGGATGGCGGCCAGGCCAAAACCGGAGGCGATGGCGAAGGAGCGCAGGGCGAAGCGCACCTCCATGCGCCGCAGCAGATACCAGCTGCTCACCCCCATCACGAACAGGGAAGCCGCCACGTAACCCGCCGCCACAGTGTGCACGAACTTGACCTGGGCCACCGGGTTGAACAGCACGGCGGTGACGTCGGTCAGCTCCATGCGCATCGTCATGGGGTTGAACTCGGCACCGACCGGGTTCTGCATCCAGCCGTTGGCGATGAGGATCCAGAGGGCGGAGAGGTTGGAGCCGAGCGCCACCAGCGCCGTCACCAGCAGATGCTGGCCCCGGGAGAGCCTGTCCCAGCCGAAGAAGAACAGGCCCACCAGGGTGGACTCCAGGAAGAAGGCCATCAGCCCTTCCACCGCCAAGGGGGCGCCGAAGATGTCGCCGACATAGTGGGAGTAGTAGGCCCAGTTGGTGCCGAATTGAAACTCCAGGGTGATCCCCGTGGTCACCCCCATCACGAAGTTGATACCGAACAGCTTGCCCCAGAAGCGGGTGATGTCCTGGTAGATCACCTTGCCGGTCATCACGTAGGCGGATTCGGCGATCACCAGGATCCAGGACAGCCCCAGGGTGAGGGGCACAAACAGGAAGTGAAACATGGCCGTGGCCCCGAACTGCAATCGGGACAGGCTTACCACATCATCCAGGTTAATCATGCAGGACTCTCTATGTTGCATTTAACAGACAGCTTTTCGCCCGTTAAGTACAACACGCCCCATGACACCTATAACAGATGCAGTTATAGTGAAATACACCTATAACAGTTTAAGCCCACCATGTCCCGCTACGGCCAGCTGGCAGCCCTGCTGCAACAACAAATAGAGACCGGCCTCTGGCAGCCGGGGGAGCGCATCCCCTCCATTCGCCAGAGCTGCAAGACCCACACCCTCAGCCCCATGACGGTGCTGCAGGCCTACCAGCTGCTCGAAAGCCGTGGCCTCATCCTGGCGCGGCCCCAGTCCGGTTACTACGTCAAGGCCGCCACCTCACCGCTGCGAGCCTGCGCCCCGCAACAGGCGCACTACACCGGCTCGGTGGATATCAACGATCTGGTGTTCGAGGTGCTGCAGGCGAGCAAGTCCCGGGCGCTGGTGCCCCTTGGCATGGCGGTGGCGGATCCCGCCCTCTTCCCCCACCCCCAGCTAGGTCGGGCACTGGCGAGCTGCATGCGCCGCCTCGACCCCTTCAGCACGGTCGCGGATCTCCCCCCCGGCAACGAGGCGCTGCGCCGCGCCATCGCCCAGCGTTACGCCAGCGACGGCCTGGCGGTGGACCCTCAGGAGATCATCATCACCACAGGGGCCATGGAGGCGCTATCCCTCAGCCTGCAGGTGTTGACCGAGCCCGGAGACTGGGTGGTGGTGGAGTCCCCTACCTTCTACGGCGCCCTGCAGGCCATCGAGCGCTTGAAGCTCAACGTGGTGGAAATCCCGGTGATCCCCGGGGTGGGCATAGACCTTGCCCTGCTCACCGAGGCCCTCGCCCAACGTCCCATCAAGGCGTGCTGGCTGATGGGCAACGTCCAGCACCCCCTCGGCCACACCATGCCAGATGGCCACAAGCAGGCGCTGATGGCCCTGCTCAACGAACACCGGGTGCCCCTGGTGGAGGACGACGTCTACGCCGAGCTCTATGTTGGCCGGGAGCGGCCTCGCCCCATCAAGCATTGGGACGCCCGGGGCGACAGCCTGCTGTGCGGCTCCTGGACCAAGTGTCTGGCGCCGGGCTTTCGGGTCGGCTGGGTGGTGGCAGGGCCCCATGCCGAGCGCATCCAGCGGCTGCAACTGATGTCGACCCTGTCGACCAATGTGCCGAGCCAGCTGGCGCTGGCCGACATGCTGCGCCAGGGCGGGGTGGATGCCCACTTTCGCCGCCTGCGCCACACCCTGGCCCAGCGCCAGCAGCAGATGCGGGCGGCCCTGCTGCGCCTCTTCCAGGAGGAGGTGCGCATCTCCACCCCGGATGGCGGTTACTTCCTCTGGCTGGAATTTGATGCTCGGCTCGACAGCCGGGCGCTGCATGCCCAGGCGCTGGCCTGCGGTTTCTCGCTGGCGCCCGGAGCGCTGTTCTCGAGCCAGGGCCAGCACAACCACTGCCTGCGTCTCAACAGCTCCCATCCCTGGAGCCCTGAGCTGGAAGCGGCCCTGACCCGGTTGGCAGCACTGATCCACCAACAGCTCGGTCGCCATGAAAGCCTGACATAACAAGGCCCCATGACGGGGCCTTGTCTCCTGAGGGGAGGAGCGCTTATCGGGCGTAAATTTCGGACTGACGGGTGAAACCCAGGGATTCATAAAACGACCTGGCCCTGTCGTTGAAGGACATCACCTCCAGCCGGATTTGGCTCGCATCCTGGGCCTTGGCCCACTGATCGCAATGGGCGATCAATGCCTTGCCGATGCCGCCGGATCTGCGCCGCTCATCGACCACCACTGTGGTGATACGACAGATGGGGAGCTTGCTGATAAAGGGAATGGCTTCATTGGTGTCAATTCTTGCCACCAGAAACCCCAGCACCTGAGCATGCTCCACCGCCACACAAAACAGCCGCTCTTCGCTGCCGATGGCGGCGAGCAGAAAGTCGCGATCCTCAGCAGAGGGACCACAAAACACCTCGGGGACATGTTCAAAATGCATCACGCATATTTGCCGATTCAGTTCCGCGAGGGCGTCGATATCGCGCGCGGTTGCCTTGCGTATTTCCAATGATGGCTCCTTGCCGGTGAGTGACACTTTCATCCCCTGCGATCTCTGGAGAAAGGCCAATCATAGGGGGAGTCAGCCACAACAAAAAGGGTCAATCGCATCCTAAATGGGCCGTGCCGCCAGGCAAGCACAAAACATAACGCCCCGTGATTGGGGCGTTATCGACTATCCCGCTATTTGCCAACGGTCAGCTCGGGGCTCCCAGCTGGGCCACCTGTCGCTCTATGCTGCCCTTGAGGTTGGCATCGAGCTTGAGGGCCCTCGCCAGCTCGTCCAGATAGCCGCGCTCCATGAAGTGATCCGCCTCTATGGTGAGCAGGGAGGCGAGGTAGACCTCGGTGGCCTGCTCCATGTCGGTCACTTCCCGTGCCAGCGCTTGCGGGTCGAGGGGGCGCGCCAGTTCGGCGTCAATCCAGCGCGCCGCATCGCTCTGACCCTGCTCGGTCAGATACTGCTGGATCTTCTGGCGCTCGGCGTCGTCGATGTGACCGTCAGCCCTGGCCGCCGCCACCATGGCGCGCACCAGCAAGGTGGCGCGGGCATCCAGCGCCTGGCCCTGCAGGCTGTCCAGTGGCTGGGTCGGTTGCGCAGCCCCGCCCTGCTGGGCCTGCCAATCCTGATAGAGCTTGTAGGCGAGGCCGCCGAGGGCCGCCGCGCCGCCCACCGCCGCCACCTTGCCGCCATATTTGCGGATCTTCTTGTTACCCAGCAACAAGGCCATGGCCCCGGCGGCCAGGCCACCTTGCGCCATGCCCTTCATCTGCGCCTTGCGGCTGTCACCGCCATCGTTCAGCCAGCTCTTGCCGCTGCCCAGCAGTTGATCGAGTATTTGTTTCATAGGCCCTCCTCGTTGCATAGTGACCCATGCTGGGTCGCGTCCACTGAACTCAAGGTGAATAAATGCCACTGCCACGCCTGCTGCTGCTGACCCTGTTGACGCTGATGGCGTTCGCAGCCAATTCGCTGCTCTGCCGCCTTGCCCTGTTCGACGAGCGGATGGATCCGGCGCTGTTCACCCTGCTGCGCCTGACCAGCGGCGCCCTGATGTTGCTGCTGCTCTGTGCGCTCCGTCGTCCCCCACAGCCCCGCCAGGGGGACTGGGGCGGCGCCCTGGCCCTCATCGGCTATGGCGCGGCCTTCTCTTTTGCCTACCTGACCCTGACCACGGGCACCGGCGCCCTGCTGCTGTTTGCCGCCGTGCAGCTCAGCATGCTGGCCCCGCCCCTGCTACGCGGTGAACGCCTGCCCCCTCGCCAGTGGGCCGGTTTGCTGCTCGCCATGGCGGGACTGATCCTGCTACTGCTGCCCGGCATCACGGCGCCGGATCCTCTGGGGGCGGCTTTGATGATAGCCGCCGGCATCGCCTGGGCCTGCTACACCCTGCGGGCCTCACGCTTTGCCGATCCCATCGCCGCCAATGCCGGCCACTTCCTGCGCGCCAGTCTGCCGGCGGCCCTGCTCTACCTGTGGCTTGGGCACCTTGAGGCCAGCCCGCTGGCCATCGGCTACGCCCTGACCTCGGGGGCGCTGGCCTCCGGGCTCGGCTATGCACTCTGGTATCGGGTGCTGCCCCAGCTGGGCCGCACCCTGGCCGCCAGCGTCCAGCTGCTGGTGCCTCTGCTCGCCGCCCTCGGCGGGCTCATCTGGTTGGATGAGTCATGGTCAATGCGGCTGTTATTGTCATCCATAGCCATCTTGGGGGGCATCGCCCTGGTCATATGGGGACGGCCCTCTCAATCCCAATGATCCGGTGCACACTACGCCCCGGGTAGCATACGAGATAAGGAAGTGCCATGAGTGCCCGTGAACTGACCCTGCAATTTCTCGCCGAGCCCGCCGATGTCAACTTCGGTGGCAAAGTCCATGGCGGCATGGTGATGAAGTGGATCGATCAGGCCGGCTACGCCTGCGCCGCCGGCTGGTGTGGCGGCTATGCCGTCACCGTCTATGTGGGGGGCATTCGCTTTTTGCGTCCCATCCAGATAGGCCAGCTGGTCGAGGTCCATGCCAAGGTGATCCACACTGGTACCACCAGCATGCACCTGGCCGTGGATGTCTATAGCCGCCACCCCACCGACCCGGCTCGCCACAAGACCACCCACTGCATCATCATCTTCGTGGCCATGGACGAGCACGGCAAGCCGAGCCCCGTGCCCCAGTGGCAGCCGGTGAGCGAGCAGGATCTACGCTTGCAGCAGTACGCCAAGAAGCTGATGGCCCTGCGCGAAGAGCTCGACAAGGAGATGCGTCAGCACATGTGACCGCATGCGCCCCGGCCAGCGGGGCGTGTATCCGTCGCTCCGGGCTGTATAATGGCGGGTCCCTTCTATTCGAGAAACCAAGATGTCCCTGGAAAGTGCCCCCGCAGAGGTGCAGCTCGCCGTCGATCTCATCGAGCTGCTGGAAACCAACAAGATAGCCCCCGCCCTGGCCCTGGCGGCGCTCGCCATCGTCCGTCAGGACTATGAGCGCAAGCTGGCCGCAGGGGCCGAGCACTAATCCCAAGACGGTTTTAGCCCGAGACCGCCCCCATTCCCGTCGAGGAAGCGCAGCATGAGCCAACCCCAGCGTTTCGAACAAGGCCGTCCTATGTTGCTCGGCGGCCTGCGCCGTCAGCACGACGCAGCCAGTGCAGACATTGGGCGCCAATGGCGGGATGCCGGTCAGCTCTGGCCCCTGCCCGGCCAACTCGGTGAATATGCCTACGGGGTGATGTGCGGGGGCGATGACAGCCGTTTCGAATATATGTGCGCCCTGGAAGTGGCCAGCCTGGCGGCGCTGCCCGCGGGGCTGGGGCGGATGCGGATCGAGGCCCAGACCTACGCGGTATTCTGCCATCAGGGCCATGTCAGCGCCCTGCCTGCCCGCTGGCAAGAGGCGCTGGCCTGGCTGGCAGCGTCTCAATATCAATCAGCCCATAAACCCGATTTCGAGCGCTATTCCCCGCAGTTTGATGGCATCAACGGCATCGGCGAGATGGAGATCTGGCTCGCCGTGGTGCCACGTCAACAGCTGGCCTGAGCCTCAATGCCGGTCATTCATTGTCATCACCTCATCGCACAGGGTGATCAGCGCCTCGGCGAGCCGGGCCAGGGGCTCGCCCCGCTCAGCGCTCACATGCAGGGCCAGCTCGACCGGGGCGAGGGCGGGCCAGTCACTCAGGCTAACCTGCCCCTCCTGCAACAGCCGCTGGGGTAACAAACTGACCCCGATCCCGGCGCTCACCGCCCCCTGCAAGCTAGCCAGGCTGGCACTGACATAGGCAATGCGCCAGCGCAGCCCCATGGCGTCCAGCGCCGCCGTCATCTCGTCGCGATAGAGTCCTGCGCTTGGAAAGGCCACCAACGGCAGGGGATCCCGTCCTGCCGCAGGCCAGTCGCGGCTGTCGACCCAGGCGATCAGTTCGGGCCAGATTGCCCTGGGTTGGCCCTGGCCCCGCCTCTGCTTGACCAGCGCCAGATCCAGCTCCCCTGCGGCAAAGCGTTGCCACAGCTCATGGCTGAGTCCGCTCATCACCTCGAGCCGCACCTGGGGATAGTCCCGAGCGAAGCGGGCCAACACCCGGGTCATGGCGCCTGCGGCAAAATCTTCCGGCACTCCCAGCGTGAGCTGCTGGCTCGCCTCTGCCACCTGTTGCTCCGCCTGGGCGAGCAGATTCAGGATGCGCCGCGCCGTGCCAAGCAGGGTCTCCCCCTGAGCCGTCGCAGTGACCTGACCGCCGCGCCTGTCCAACAAGGCGCAACCGAGTTGAGTCTCGAGTCGCCGCATCTGCTGGCTGATGGTGGATTGGGTCAGATGAACCCGTTCACCGGCGCGGGTGAAACTGCCGGTATCGACGATGGCAACGAAGCTGCGCAGCAATTGGGGATCCAGCATGGGTGACTCCATTTGAAAAATTACTGATTGGCATTGAATCATTTAATTTCCCCATAATAGCGCGAGCGGCTAGCCTGTCACCAGACTCCACAAGCGGCCACTTCATATGACTGACACTTCCATACCCGATGGCTCCCTGGCGACCCATCAAGCCTGGCTGGTACAAACGGTCGAACTTGCCCTTGATCACCGACGCCAGGGGGGGCGCCCCTTCGCGGCCCTGCTGGTACGCGATGGTCAACTGCTGGCCAGCGCCGTCAATTTGATGCACCTGGCCGGGGATCCCACCCGCCATGCCGAACTCGAAGCGCTGCGCACCGCCAGCCAGCACGGCGCCCTCAAGGGCGCCGTGGTCTACGCCAGCGGCCACCCCTGCCCCATGTGCCTGAGCGCGTTGGTGATGAACGGCATCAGCGCCGTCTACTACGCCTTCGACAATCAGGATGCAGCCCCCTTCGGCTTTGACAGCGCCGCCAGCTACGCCCGGCTAAAGATCCCCCTGTCGCCCCCGCCGCTACCGCTCATCAAGCTGCCGAGCCCCATCAGTGCCGCCGCCCTCTACGGCCCTGACGCCGATGAGTAAGCCATCTATTCAGGAAGGCCGCGGTGCCCTGCTGGTGCTGGTGATGCTGATTGGCATCAACCTGCGCCCCTTCCTCACCGCCATCGGCCCGCTGGTGGGACGGATCGACGGGCGCCTCGCGCTTGGCATGGACAATCTCGCCTGGGTAACCCTGCTGCCGCTGCTGCTGATCGGGGTCGGTGTGCTGTTCACCCCGGCCCTGCTGCGCCTGGCCAGCCCGCGCCAGCTGCTGGCCACGGCGTTGCTGTTGCTGGCACTCGGCAGCGCCCTGCGCTTCGATGTGAGCAGCGGCGCCCTGCTCATCGCCAGCGCCGCCCTCTGTGGCCTCGGCTCGGCCCTGGTGCAGGGGGTGTTGCCCGGTCTCATCAAGGGGGCCTTCGCCCAGCGGGTCCCGCTGGTGATGGGGATTTTTTCTGCCTGCATGATGGGGGGCGGGGCGCTCGGCGCCATCCTCAGCCCCCAACTCGCGAGCCAGCTGGAGTGGTCGCGGGTGCTCGCCCTGTGGAGCCTGCCGGTGCTGCTGGCGCTGATCTGGCTCGGCTGGCGGGTACGATTACCTGTGGTGGCCAAGGCCCTGCCACCCCGGGGGGAACCGCGACTGATAGGCCTGCCCCGCAGCTGGCTGCTGATCGGCTGCTTTGGCATCATCAACAGCGGCTATGGCATCGTCGTGGCCTGGCTGGCACCGGCCTACATGGCGCAGGGCCTGAGTGCCCAGCAAGGGGGAGAACTGGTGGCCTGGCTGGCGCTGGCCCAGACCCTGAGTGGTCTCGGCCTGCCCATGCTGGCGGCGCGCAAGGAGGACAGGCGCCCCTGGATGGGGCTCGCCATCTTGTTGCAGGTCGCGGGATTTGGCGGCCTCTGGCTCGCCCCGGAGTCCGCCCCTATCCTCTGGTGCATGCTGTGCGGCGCCGGGCTCGGCGGCAGCTTCTCCCTCATCATGGTGATAGCGCTCGATCACCTGCCAGACCCTAGACGCGCCGGTAGCCTGAGCGCCCTGATGCAGGGGGTCGGCTTCATACTGGCGGCCACCGGCCCCTGGGTGGCGGCGCGCCTGCACCACTTGAGCGGAGACTTCGCCGCCGCCTGGCAGTGGCAGCTCGGCGGATTGGCGCTGATGAGCCTGCTGGTGCTGCGCCTCAACCCCTCGCACTACCCGAGCGCGATGCGACTGCCCGCAGTGCCCGAGAGTGATGCCCCGGCCCCGCTGCCCGCCCATAGCAATACACCGGCCTGAGGTCGGTGTATTGGGAGAGATCACTATGGGATGAGGGGCGAGCTTAGCGCCCCTTCTTCTGCCGTCCGGCCTGGGGGGAACGCGGTTTGCCCGCAGCCGGTTTGCCACCCTTGGCCGGAGCGCCCTTGCCAGCGGCGCCTTTACCGGCAGTCACCTTGCCTGCTCCGCCCTTGCCCGCTGGGCTCTTGTTCTCAAACGCCGAGGGGCCCGGCACATTGGGGCGTCCGCCAATCTCGTGGTCATCGTCCCGGCGGGGCTTCTTGCCCTGGGCCGATTTGGCGGTTTGCGCCGCCGGGGTCTTGGGCTTCTCCCCCTTGGCCGGTTTCACCTCAGAGGAGGAGTCTTCAATCAGCTTGAACAGCTCGATCAGCTCGTCGTCGGTGAGATCGCGCCACTCCCCCACCGGCAGCCCCTTGAGGCTGACGTTCATGATGCGGATGCGTTCTAGCTTGGTGACCTCGAAACCGAAATGTTCGCACATGCGGCGGATCTGGCGATTGAGCCCCTGCACCAGGGTGATGCGGAACACGAAGGGAGCCTCTCTCTTCACCTTGCACTTCTTGGTGATGGCACCGAGGATCGGCACCCCGGCGCCCATGCCGCGGATGAACTCATCGGTCACCGGCTTGTCGACGGTCACCAGGTACTCTTTCTCGTGATCGTTGCCCGCCCGCAGGATCTTGTTGACCAGATCCCCGTGGTTGGTCAGGAAGATGAGCCCCTGGGAGTCCTTGTCGAGTCGGCCGATGGGGAAGATACGGGTGCTGTGGTTGACGAAGTCGACGATGTTGTCCTTCTCCCCCGCCTCCGTGGTGGAGACGATGCCCACCGGCTTGTTGAGCACGATGAACACCAGGCTGTCGGCTTCTCGCGCCTCGATCACCTGACCGTTGACCAAGACCCGATCCCCGGCAAACACCTGATCGCCGATCCCGGCCCGCTTGCCATTGATGAAGACCTGGCCCTGCTCGATGAAGCGATCGGCCTCACGACGGGAGCAGATGCCGCTCTCGCTGATGTATTTGTTCAGGCGCATGGATTCATCAGCCAGCATGGGTCACCTGCCAGAATATGGGGTTGAGGAGGGTTGTCGGCTGAGTCAGCCATGTCATCGGGTTAGTCTGCATACTGTTCCATCTACAAAAAGCATCTGCAAAAAAGCGTCTTCAAAAGGGTCAAAGCCTGCGCATTCTTCAAAAAAGCGCCGCTACAGTAGCATATTGCCCCGATCCATTCGCCGGATACTTCTCCCCCGCCCTCCCCAATAACGCGATCGCAAGGCCCGATATGAGGCCCACAACGGCACAAGCACCCACTCCCACATTCAGCGGAACACAGAGTGCGGCCAACAATGGGCACATCAAGACGCGGTGCAGGCCGACGACCTTGCCCGCACTCCTCGCACGAGACGCATTCACTGGCTATGCAGCCAGCTTGCCCCTGTGTCACTTGGCACCAAAAAAAACTTGCTATTTATTAATCAAAAATGCATAAAAAGATTTTCGTTCACGCGAATTATCTTGCTGTAAGCGCCACGATCGCCGTGGCTTCGGGCCTAAATAAAATATTTTTTTTAAAACGGGCCATGGATTCGAATATTTACCCGCACTGACTACCAATTAAAAAATAACCTTTCATGCGGGGCCTGACTCGCTTTCTGACAGACGCCTATTTCATCATCCCATACAGGAGTTACCGATGAGCCATTCCCTTTCCCAGACGGATTTCCTGGCCCAGCTGGCCAACCGCAATCCTCATCAGCCCGAGTTCATCCAGGCCGTGAGTGAGGTGGTTGCCTCCATCTGGCCCTTCATCGAACGTCACCCCCACTATTTGCAGCACGGCCTGTTGGAGCGGCTGGTAGAGCCGGAGCGCTTGATCCAGTTTCGAGTGAGTTGGGTGGATGATCGGGGTCAGGTGCGGGTCAACCGTGGCTATCGTATCCAGCACAACTCGGCCATCGGCCCCTTCAAGGGGGGCATGCGTTTTCACCCCTCGGTGGATCTCTCGGTGCTCAAGTTCCTCGCCTTCGAGCAGACCTTCAAGAATGCCCTCACCACCCTGCCCATGGGCGGCGGCAAGGGCGGCAGTGATTTCGATCCCAAAGGCAAGAGCGAGGGAGAAGTGATGCGTTTTTGCCAGGCGCTGATGCTGGAACTCTATCGCCACCTGGGCGCCAACACCGATGTGCCAGCCGGTGACATCGGCGTCGGCGGGCGCGAGGTGAGCTACATGGCGGGCATGATGAAGAAGCTCACCAACAGCGCCGAGTGCGTCTTCACCGGCAAGGGACTCTCCTTTGGCGGCAGCCTCATTCGCCCCGAAGCCACCGGCTACGGCCTGCTCTACTTCGCCCAAGCCATGCTGGCCAATCGCGGACAATCCCTCGCAGGCATGACGGTCTCGGTATCGGGTTCCGGCAACGTGGCGCAATACGCCATCGAGAAGGCGATGGCACTCGGCGCCCGGGTCATCACCGCCTCCGACTCCGGCGGCACCGTCTTTGATCCCGACGGCTTCACCCCCGAGAAACTGGCTCGCCTGATGACGCTCAAGAACGAGCAGCGCAAGCGGGTCGCCGATTACGCCCACGAGCTGGGGCTGGAGTTCTTCACCGGCCGCTCCCCCTGGCACTTGCCGACTCAGGTCGCCCTGCCCTGCGCCACCCAGAACGAGTTGGGGGAAGAGGATGCCGCAACCCTCATCACCAACGGCGTGCAGCTGGTGGCGGAGGGCGCCAACATGCCAAGCAGCGCTGCCGCCATTCAGCTCTTCCATGAGGCCAGGGTACTGTTTGCCCCGGGCAAGGCGGCCAACGCGGGGGGCGTGGCCACTTCGGGCCTGGAGATGAGCCAGAATGCCCAGCGCCTCTCCTGGAGCCGGGACGAGGTCGATGCGCGCCTCAAGGAGATCATGACCAGCATTCACGCCACCTGCGTGCGCTATGGCCAACATGGACAGGGCCAGGATGACGAGGCCCACGTGAACTACGAGAGCGGCGCCAATATCGCCGGCTTCGTCAAGGTCGCCGACGCCATGCTGGCGCAAGGGGTCTGCTGACAGAGACCATGGCCGGACAAAATGAACAACGCGGCAGCCCTTGGGCTGCCGCGTTTTTTATGTCAGCCAACGTGGGACTATCACTGGGGGCTACAGACGTTTTCAGCTGATTTGTCAGAACTGAAAGAGAGCGACTCATCCTCATCGTTAGTTCACCATAAGCGTTTGGACTCGGTGCCTGAATCGCCCCAGTTCCCTAGAAACCGGAACCATCACCTCCTCCTTGTCGCTAGCTACCGTCTGTTTGTACCGCTAGCAATCAGATTGATTTTCAAAGGAGTAGTATAAGAGAACAGCTTACTGATTTAGTTACAAAAAATGATATTCTGCTCTCCCTTATGCACAAGACTCAAGGTCAGCAGCGATGCAACAATGTGGTATTTATGAACAACTCATCACTCAACTGCTGACATCTCGACTCGACCGCGAGCGCTTTTACGTAGGGGAACGCCGGCTTGAATCAACCGAAGCGGCCGTCTGGTTATCACGTTTTCTTAGCCGGGTTTTGGAATACGCGGTGGGCTCGGTCACGGGAGAGGATCAGCTACAACGGCAGATTGAACTGGCTAACCAGTTATTACTGTGGCTAAAAGATCGCACGCAAGACCCGGACTTTATTAGCGAGAATCTCATCGATAGTCAGGGGAAAATACTGACAGCGCTCTACCAGTTGGATAACCCTATTTCCGCCAATTTAAAACAATATGCCGAAGATGTTTTTCCTCTAACGGGCCTGACCCAGAGTGAGCTTTTTTGCGGCAGCAATGCGGGTTTGTCGATGGAATCAGAGATCAAACGAGAGATATTATCGGCAGATAGCATCTGCTGGCTGGTCTCATTTATCAAATGGGCAGGTATCCGTATTTTCCGCCATGAGCTCGAGGAGTTCACCCGCAGTGGCCGCCAATTAAAAGTGATTACCACTTCTTATATGGGGGCAACCGACGCCAAGACAGTTGAATTTTTAGCCAGCCTGCCCAACACCGAAGTCAAACTCAGCTACAACACCCAGCGCGAGCGGTTGCATGCCAAGAGCTATCTCTTTTGCCGAAATACCGGCTTTCATACCGGCTATATAGGTTCATCCAACCTATCTCATTCTGCCCTCACCAGTGGCTTGGAGTGGAACCTAAAAATCACCTCGCAAGAGATCCCTCATATTATCGAGAAATCCCTGAGTACCTTTGAAACCTATTGGGAATCCGATGATTTTGAACTGTTTGATGGCAAGCTAGAAAGCCGCACAAAATTACAGCATGCGCTGCAAGAGGCCCGTGGGGATGGGGATAAAAATAGTCCTGCCTATTTCTTTGATATCACGCCGTTTCCCCATCAACAGGAGATCCTTGAGCAATTGGCGATGGAGCGCTCTATACATCAGCGCTTTCGTAACTTGGTTGTGGCGGCCACCGGTACGGGAAAAACCCTGATCTCCGCCTTTGATTTTGCGCGTTTTCTGAAAACAAAACCCGACGCCAAGTTTCTGTTTATCGCCCACAAAGAGGAGATCTTGCGCCAGGCATTGGCCTCCTACCGCGGTGTGCTCAAGCAATCCAATTTTGGTGAACTCTTGGTCGGTGGCGCCGTGCCTACCCACTACCATCAGCTTTTTGCCTCGGTGCAATCCTTGAATAATCAGCTGACTAATTTTCGTCTTAGCCCAAACTATTTCGATTACATCGTCATCGATGAGGTTCACCATATTGCGGCAGACAGTTATCGTGGCTTGCTCGCCGCCTTTTCCCCTCACATTCTCTTGGGATTGACCGCCACGCCTGAGCGCCACGATGGCGGTGATATTCTTGCGGACTTTTGTGGCGTGATCGCAGCCGAAATCCGCCTACCAGAAGCCATCAATCGTCGCCATCTTTGTCCATTCCAATATTTTGGCATCGACGATGATACAGATTTACGCCAAGTCGCTTGGAAAAATGGCCGCTATGACATCACAGAACTCACCAATCTCTATACCCATAATCAGCAACGGGTGCAGAAGATAGTCCAGAGCCTCGATGAGATCGTCACCGATATTACCAAGATCAAAGCACTGGCATTTTGCGTGAGCCGGGACCATGCCGCCTTTATGTGTAAGGCCTTTTTACTCAAGGGCATCAAGGCGGACATTCTCACCAGCGATAACCGCGACGAGCGGCATAGTAAACAACAAGGTTTGCGCACAGGCGTTATCAACATTCTCTGCGTAGTGGATATTTTCAACGAAGGTGTCGATATCCCGGAAGTCGATACCTTGCTGTTTTTACGGCCAACGGAAAGCCTCACCATCTTCTTACAGCAATTAGGGCGTGGCCTGCGACTGGCAAACGATAAAGAGTGCTGCACAGTGTTGGACTTTGTCGGCAATGCCCGTGCGGAGTATGACTTTGCCCAGAAATTCCGAGCATTTGTGGGTAAAACCAATAAGGCAATTAGCCACGAAATCAAACAGGGCTTCCCCCATGCCCCCTTGGGATGCCGCATCGAGCTCTCGAAGCAAACTCAAGAGTTGATCCTGAGCAATATCAAGAAGGCGACCCTCAATACCTCGCGACTCATGGGCCTGATCCGCCGTTTCTCACAGGATTGCGATTTACCGCTGACCCTGGCGAACTTTTTGAACTTTTACCCTCATATCAGCCTTGAGGAGATCTACAAGCGCGGTAACTGGAACGCCTTGGTCAAAGAGGCTCACAACCACACCGTTTCTGAATTCACCGATGAGAAGTTGCACACCCTCTACACCCGTGCCATCAAAACCCGGCTGTTGGGCTGTGATGCGCTCCATTACCTTCAGTTCCTGCAGGCTTTGGTCGCAGGACACTTTGCACTCACTCCTGATCTGGATGAACGCATGGCCCTGATGTGCCATTACGACTTCTGGCAACAGAGCGGTCCCAAGGCGGGTTTTGCCACCCTGGCGCAGAGCCTTAAGCGGCTCGAACACTCGGAGCTCAGGGCTGAACTGGCAGACCTGTTACCCCTGTTGATCAATCGGGTTCAACACGAGCAGTTAGCAATGCCCCACCTTCCCGACAATCCGCTACGGCTACATGCCCGTTATGCCAGAGAGCAGGTGTTAGTTGGTTTTGGTGCCACCAATTTCGAACAGCAACCGTCAGCTCGTGAAGGGGTGTTTGTTATTGCAGAGCAGAATATTGAGCTGCTGTTTGTGACCCTAAACAAAACGGAGCAGCACTTCTCTCCCACCACCCGTTATCACGACTACGCCATCAACGAGTCGCTGTTCCATTGGCAAAGCCAAAATAGCGCTCGTCCAGATCGTGGTAAGGGGTTGAGTTATATCCAGCACAGAGATAGCGGTAAACGCATGTTTTTGTTTGTCCGTGAGCAGAGCAACGATGAGTTTGGCCGCACTCTTGGCTTCGTGAACTTTGGAGAGGTGGAGTTCGTCTCCCACAGCGGCAGCCAGCCAATGAACATTAAATGGCACCTCACCACTCCGATGCCACCCTTTATGTGGAAAGAAGCGGCCAAACTGGCAGTTGGTTAACTCCTGTTAGATAAATACCTCGCTCATCCGCGAGGTGTTTTCATGAGGGCTGGTACCCAATCATGTCGATACTGTCATCGATCAGTTTGCAGAAGATATTTTGCGGCAACTTTTGTACCTAGGTTGTGACATAGTCGAGGTCAACATCGCCGCTAAGCAGACCAAATAACGATAGATCGGTCCCCATTAACCCCTCTCCTCTATCCTTGCTTGGCGCAGCCGGTGGCCTTGAGCACTCGCCGACTGGAGGCTGGGTCTTTGAGCAGCCGCGCCGCCGGGCGAATAGGCCGTGCCACCAGGTTGCCGCCACAGTTAGGGCAGATCCCCCCAAGCCGCTGCTCGGCGCAGGAGGCGCAGAAGGTACATTCATAGCTGCAAATCAGCGCCTGATCCGACTCAGGGGGCAAATCCCGATCGCAGCACTCACAGTTGGGTCTCAGTTCCAGCATCTTGACTCCTGAACCACCCCTTGAGGGCGACTGGTTGCTAAGGGCTATGGCTTCATGTGTATCAATTCCATCCCATCACCGCCGGACAGAATATCAGGCGAACGTCCGATGAAGGAGGCAGGGAGCCTCCTCAGAACAGGCTGTCTGTAAACGCCTCAAGGGGCGCGGGCAAGAGATCCTGGGGATGATCCCCCCCAAAAGTAGCGAGACCACTCTGGCCTTCAATCAGGGCCGAACGCAGCGTATTGGCACTGGCCACCTCGAACAGGGTCAGTTTGACGGTCACCTTGTCGGAGCGGGCGGACCACTCGGTAGCCCTGTCTTCCCAGTGCAGGATCTGGGGGTAGCAGAGCAGGTCATATCCCCCCTTTCGGGCACTAGACAGGGCTTCATTCAGGTTCTCTGTATGACGCGCCAACTCGACCCGGGTTAGCCGCTTGAGCAGCGGCGTGGCTATCGCCTGACTCAACATCAGACCGGAGCCCGGGTAATGGTGCTCTCCATAAGCGCCATCTCTGGCGAGGGCCACATAGAGGCTCTGCCCGGCCTGGATCCTGGGAGATGGCAGCTCTGGGGAGAGGTGCACCTGATGGCTGTCGGCACATCCCGTCAGCAGTTGGCCGACCCACACCAAGGCAAGCCAGCACCCAATATTGTTCGCAATCTGCCTCATCACGCCTCCTTGGCCATCATTGATGATGTCTGTTAGCTACTCAATACCGTCACATAACGTGTCGCGTCGAGCCAGCAGTCGCTCATCCGCAGAGTTCATGGCCACGAGGATTGCCTGATTGCAGGCACGCTCTGCCGCTTGCTCTGACGTGGTACTGGCGCGACCAATCTCGGCGATCATGGGTTTGTCATTCAGGGCGGCGTGGCAATAGATCCGCTTGATGTTGGGGCTGACCGCGTCCTGTTTGGCTGTCAGCGTCTGACAACGCTCGCCAAAGAGCGAGGCCGCCTTGACGGTGCACTGGCTAAACCGCACCACATCCTGCTCGTAGCGGCGGCACACGCTCTGCTCATTGACCCGCCAACGCACAGGTAGGAGAAGGGCACCTGCTCCCCTTGATATTCCACTACCTGAGTATTGAGTTCGGTTCCCATGCTATCGGTCAGCTGCTGCACCAGATTGAGATACGCCGAAAACAGATAACTGACCGGATCCACCCTCACCTCCTTGTGCATGACGCTCGGACAACCCGCGTCACTGTGCGCCCATTAGTTCCGAGACTCAGGATAGACGCTCACTTCGATCAGGTTGGCATCGGGGTCGAGGAAATAGACTGAACAGATCTCTCCCATGGCACCGGACTTGGTCACCGGCCCCTCAATCAGAGGGATCCCCTGCTCACTCAGATGGCGCATCACCTCACCAAGGGGCCATTGGCTGATGAGGCAGAGATCCCCCGAACCTACCTGTGCCCGGTTGCGCGGCTCCTGCCCCAGCAGTTGCAGATTGATCTTCTGGTTGCCAAAGCGCAGCGCCCGCCGTCCCGCTCCGAAGGTGATGGGCTCCATCTTGAAGACGCGGCTGTAAAACCCCACCGCCCGCTCTATGTCGCTGACCGTCAATACCAGATGGTCGATGTGACTGATCATGATGACTCCTTGTCTGCTCCGGTTACACCCTCTGCCATCATAACGACTCCGCAATCCCGGCGTCAGCTCACAATCGACGCCGAGACTGAAATAACGGCGCAGCGCGTCGGCCTATCTATTTGTCACCAAACAGTGAGCGCAGCGCAATAACCATTTATTTCCAGTGGGAATATTTGGAACCCAGCAACCAGCAGTGCCACTGCCAAATATAAAAAGCCATGTAAAAGCGGTGATAATGAATATTAAATGTCATTAATATCAACTAGATGTGCAATACCTTCCGAAAGATGCTTTAAAGTCACTCTCCGCCTCTATATCTCGCTGATTTATACCCGGCCTGGTGTACAATCGCCGCCCAATTTGCCAGATCACCTTTGCCATGGCTCAGGCCGGTTATTCATCCCAGGGTTATTAGACGTGCTCATGACGCCTCCCATGCTCGACAGTTATTACAGCCAGGAACTGGTCTTTTTCTCCATTCTGGTGGCGGTGCTCGCCTCCTATACGGCGCTGAACATGACGAGCCGGGTCAGCCAGAGTCAGGGGCGCGCAGCCGCTTTCTGGCTCACCGGGGGCGCCTTTGCCATGGGGCTTGGCATCTGGTCCATGCATTTCATCGGCATGCTCGCCTTCAAGCTGCCCATCGCCCTCGGTTACGATCTGGCATTGACCGGTCTCTCCCTCATCACGGCCATCGGCTCGTCCGCCTTCGCGCTCTGGCTGGTGAGCCGCGCCACCCTGCCCTTGAGCCATATTGCAGGCGGCGCCCTCCTGATGGGGCTGGGCATCGCCGCCATGCACTACATCGGCATGGCGGCGATGATGATGACCCCCGCCATTCACTATCTGCCGAGCCTGTTCGCACTCTCTATTGTCATCGCCGTGCTCGCCTCCGGCGCCGCGCTCTGGATAGCCTTTCGCCTGCGAGAGCACACCCAGCGCGCCTTCTTCAGCAAGGCGCTCGCCTCCCTGGTGATGGGATTTGCCATCATCGGCATGCACTACACCGGCATGGCGGCGGCCCAGTTCCCGGTCGATAGCCTGTGCGGCGCCCTCTATACCGGGCTGGATGCCAAGTGGCTGGCCCTGGTGGTCATCATCGTGACCCTGACGGTGTTTGCCATCGCCCTCATTCTCTCCATGCTGGATGTGCAAAATGCCCGCCTCTCCTCCTCCTTGCACCAGGCTCACGACGAACTGGTCAAGCTGGCGCTCCATGACAGCCTGACCCGCCTGCCAAACCGCTTGTTGTTTGCCGATCGGCTGGCCCAGAGCATCAAGCGCTGCCAGCACAGTCGGCAGCGCTTCGCCCTGCTGTTTCTCGATCTCGACGGCTTCAAGATCATCAACGACGCCCACGGTCATCACACCGGCGATCTGTTGCTGCTCGAAGTCACTGAACGCATCAAGGGGTTGCTCGGCAGCGGCGATACCGCCTCGCGCTTTGGGGGGGACGAGTTCGTGCTGGCCCTGGCGCCGGGAGAGATGGCCCAGACCCGCTTGTTCGCCAAGCGACTGCTGGCCGAGATAGCCAGACCCTATCAGCTCGAACACCACCACCTGCACATCACGGTCAGCATCGGCATCGCCATTTATCCGGATAATGGCACCAGCCTGCACGAGCTGACCCTCAATGCCGATGCCGCCATGTATTACGCCAAGGAGCGGGGCCGCAACGACTACTTCTTCTTCGACAGCGCCATGAACGCCAATGCCCACCAGCAGTTTTTGCTGCAACAGGATTTGAGCCACGCCCTGGAGCGGGGCGAGCTGGCACTGCACTATCAACCCAAGTACGAGGCCAAGGGGGGCCAGGTGATCGGCGTCGAGGCGCTGCTGCGCTGGCAGCATCCCATCCATGGTGCCATCTCCCCCGCCACTTTCCTGCCGCTGGCGGAGAAGACCCGGCTCATCATTCCCATCGGCAACTGGGTCATCGATGAAGCCTGCCGCCAGATGAGCCGCTGGCTGGCGGCAGGCCATGAGCAGTGGAGCCTGGCGGTGAACCTCTCCACCATACAGCTGGCCAGTCCGGGATTGCTGGGGGTGGTCGAAGAGGCCCTGTGCCGTCACCGGCTGGAGGCCCGCCACCTGACCCTGGAGATCACCGAGTCCACCGCCATGGAGAATGCCGAGGAGAGTCTGCTCATCCTCAACCGGCTGGCCGAGCTGGGCGTCAAAATATCCATCGATGATTTCGGCACCGGCTACTCCAGCCTGCTCTATCTCAAACGCTTCCCCGCCAATGAGCTCAAGATAGACAAGGGGTTCATCACCTCCCTCGGCCAGACGGGAGAGGATGCCGCCATCGTCAGCGCCATCATCGCCCTCGGCCACACCCTGGGGATGCGGATAGTGGCGGAAGGGGTGGAGACGACCCAGCAGCAGGCGCTGCTGGTGCGCCTTGGCTGCGACACCCTGCAAGGTTATCTGCTCGGCCGCCCCATGCCCGCAGACCGCTTGCTGGCCCACTGCGCCGCCAACGAAGCCATCCCGGCCTGAGGCTGGGCCCTTGTCCAGACTCGCAACCACTGACCTGCTGCTTGCTTTGCCATGAGCCAAATGTTCAGGCCATAAAAAACGGCGCCAAGAGGCGCCGTTTTTGATCCCCGTCTTTCTACCGTGACGGGATGAACAAGCCGCTGGCTTATTCGTCTTCCAGATAGGCATAGCCTTGCAGACCCAGATCCAGCTCTTCGAGCAGGGCCTTGCGGGTCTCATCGTCCAGGGACGGATGGGAGACGATGCGCTGATAGCTCTCGCGGATCACGGAAGGATCGATGTTGACGTAACGCAGCAGCTGCTCGACGGTATCGCCGCGCACCACGTTACGGATGTCCATCTTGCCTTCGTCATCCAGCCACACTTCCGCGCAGTGGGTGTCGCCGAACAGGTTGTGCAGATCCCCCAGGATCTCCTGATAGGCGCCGACCAGGAAGAAGCCGACGTGGCACTCTTCGTGCTCGCCATATTCCGGCATCGGCAGGGTGCTCTCCACCCCCAGGCCATCCACATAGTGTTCGACCTGACCGTCGGAGTCGCAGGTGATATCCATCAGGATACCGCGACGGGTCAGCGGGCGATCCAGGCCAGCCAGGGGCATGACAGGGAACACCTGACCTATGCCCCAGGCATCGGGCAGAGACTGGAACAGGGAGAAGTTGGCGAAACACTTGTCGGCCAGCTTCTCGTTCAAGTCATCGGCCAGGGCGCGGTGGCTGCGGTTCACCGGGTTGAGCTTCTCTTTGAGCTTCAAGCAGGTGTTCTGGTGCAGCGTCTCGGCCCAGGCCCGTTGCTCCAGGTTGAGCAGACCCATGGTGTACTGGGCGTTGACGTCGGTCAGGTCGGCCAGGGAGTCATGGAACAGCTCCAGCAGGGAGGGATCTTCCTCGTGGTTGAGCTCAAGCCAGCCTTTCCACATGTTCTGCAGCAGGGTAGGCGCATCCGCATCAGGCGCATGTACCTCGCTCATCTCGGCCCCTTCGGCGCCGATGATGTTGGTAACCAGCACCGCATGGTGGGCGGTCAGTGCCCGGCCAGATTCACTGATGATGGTCGGGTGCGGCAGGTCGAACTCGCGGCAGACGTCGCCGATGCCCCACACCACGTTGTTGGCGTATTCGGACAGGCTGTAGTTGGCGGAGCAGTGGCTCTGGGAGCGGGTGCCCTCATAGTCCACACCCAGGCCACCGCCCACATCGACCACGTCGATATCGGCGCCCAGACGACGCAGCTCGGCGTAGAAGCGGCCGCACTCGCGGATGCCACCCTGGATGTCACGGATATTGGCAATCTGTGAGCCCAGGTGGAAGTGCAGCAATTGCAGGCAGTCAAGCTGGCCCAGGCCGCGCAGACGCTCGACCAGCGCCAGGATCTGGGAGGCGGAGAGACCGAACTTGGACATGGCGCCGCCGCTCGATTCCCACATGCCGGAACCGGTGGAGGCCAGACGGGCACGCACACCTATGTTCGGCTTGATGTTGAGGCGCTTGGCTTCATCGAGCACCAGCTCCAGCTCGGAGGGCTTCTCGACCACGATGTAGACCTTGTGGCCCATCAGGTTGCCGAGCAGGGCGTGACGCACGTATTCACGGTCTTTGTAACCGTTGCAGACGATGACGGAGCCGCGATCGTGATGATGGGACAAGACGGCCAGCAGTTCGGGCTTGGAGCCCGCTTCCAGACCCAGACGCGGTTTGTCGCTATAAGACTGGCTGATGGTTTCGATGACGCGGCGCTGCTGGTTGACCTTGATCGGGTAAACACAGAGGTAGTCGCCCTCATAGCCTGACTTCTCGATGGCCTGACCGAAGGCGTTGAACAGGGCATCGACCCGGCTCTTGAGAATGTCGGGGAAACGCAGCAACACAGGAGTGGTCAAGCCAGATTGACGCAGCTGCTCGATGGCGTCAGACAATACTATCTGTGCCTCGGGGCGAGTCTTGTCGGGCGAAACGGTCACATGACCGGCGTCGTTGATATTGAAGAAACCCGCACCCCAGTAGGGAACGTTGTACACCTTCAAAGAGTCCTTGCTGGACCAGTTAGTCATGGGCTATGCCTCGCAAATGAGCGGCGTGAAGCCGCCTTCGTTACCCTCAATCACATCCAGACCATCGATTGCAAATAGTGGCAAGCCAAGCTGCCTGCTGGGGCGAATAACGTAACGCGTCTTGCAAGGGCGGTTGGCCGCCGTCTTGATCACGACTGTTGACGTCTGTCACATCCAGACTATCTATTCACCCATCGCGGCGAGCCAAGGCTGCCTGGTGGATTTTGGGAAGTAACGAGTCTTGATGTGGGGCTTGTGGCTTTACATCAAGCTCAACGGTATGCGGCGCTGGGTGTCAGCTCCGCGGTACTTTGATGGCGCGCAGCATCAGCCACGCCGCGGCTCATCATGGCCTGGCAGTCACAACACCTTGGGAGCAGGATTTCAAGGAAGAGAGGGACGAGGCGTCATCGCAAACGCGAGCAGATGACGACAAGATACCGCAGCATGCATTTCCATCCACGACCGCCCATGACAAGGGGATGATGATGAGCCCAAGGGCCACTCGGTCGCCTGAATGGTCAAAATGCCTGCTGTTCTCCCTGATACCGGCACCTAACCGATATAACAGAAATCCAATCCCTGCAGTGTCTGTCGTGTCTGCATGCCTCGCCCTATAGGCGGTCGAACGCAAGGGGGATGGGCGGCCTCGCCTGCCCGGGGTTACCCCTTGGATCGGCGCGGAGTTTACACACTTCTGCGCCGGGCTGACAATAAAAAACCTTGTTAAATTTTCGCTTTTTTGGAGTGAGCCCAATCTCGCTGCCAGCCAAGCCAGCTCTGGGGTTGGCCTCTGTTGCCCTCCCCCCGTGGCCTGGGGCTTTTTCAACCCGCCACCCCAGGCACTTCTCCCCCTTTTTTTGCCGCCCCGCTCGCAGGCTGTGTCGCACGACAACCCCTGACCCCATTCTCGATGGTCAAGGGCCCGTGACGAGGTTAGTCGCCAAAAAACTGCGCTGACGCAAGGCGAGGCGCAAAGGGCCGGCAGACAATGGCGGCTCATCCCTTGTCGAGGCCGTCCGATGGACCAGCTGCTTTCCCGCTTTCTGCACTATCTGAGCTTTCATACCCGATCCAACCCCAACAACCCCCTCTGCCCGAGCAGCCCGGGCCAGCGCCAATTCGCCCAGGCCCTTCAGGGTGAGCTGCACGCCATGGGCCTGAGCCAGGTGATCCTGGATGACAATGGCTATCTCACCGCCTGCCTGCCCGGCAACCAACCCAGTGCCCCCGCCATCGGCCTTATCGCCCACCTGGACACCGCCGATTACGAGGCCGAGCGGGTCAATCCCCAGCTCATCGAACACTATCAGGGGGGCGATATCTGTCTCGGCAAGGGGGACGAGGTGTTGAGCATTCGCGAGCACCCCTGCCTCAGGCACTATCTGGGCCAGGATCTCATCACCACGGATGGCACTACCCTGCTGGGGGCCGATGACAAGGCCGGCATCGCCGAGATCATCACGGCGGTGGCCCGGTTGCAGGCCGAGCCCACGTTGCCCAGGAGCGATCTCTGGCTCGGATTCACCCCGGATGAAGAGATAGGCCGCGGCGCCGATCTGTTCCCCCTTGATCGCTTCCCGGCTCGCTGGGCCTATACCGTCGATGGCGGTGAACTGGGGGAGCTGGAGTATGAAAACTTCAACGCCGCCAGCGCCACTGTGCGCATCACAGGCAACAACGTGCACCCCGGCACCGCCAAGGGCAGCATGATCAACAGCCAGACCCTGGCCGCGCGCTTTCACGCCGCCATGCCCGCCGAGCAGACGCCGGAGGCCACCGACGGCTATCAGGGCTTCTTCCACCTGGCGCAGATGCAGGGCTCGGTGGAGCAGAGCGAATTGCACTATCTCATTCGCGACTTTGATGATGAGGGCTTTGCCGCTCGCAAGGCCCTGCTCGCCGAGCGGGTCGCCGCCCTGCAAGCCGATGCGGCGGGGGCGCGCATCGAACTCGCTATCCGGGACAGCTATCGCAACATGAAGCGGCAGATAGCCCCGCACATGCACATCATCGCGCTGGCCGAGGCGGCCATGGTGGCCGTGGGCGTCACCCCCAGGATAAAGCCCATTCGCGGTGGCACCGACGGCGCCCGCCTCTCCTTCATGGGCTTGCCCTGCCCCAATATTTTCACCGGTGGCCACAACTTCCACGGCAAGCATGAGTTCATCCCGCTGCAATCCATGGAGAAAGCGGTGCAGACCCTGGTCGCCCTGGTGCACCTGAGCGCCCAGTACCAGGAGTGACGCCGCCGGGGTGGCCTGGTGCCGGAGTCTACCCAGCCGCCAGGCTCTCCCGCCGCCCCTTGCCATCAAACTGTCACGGGGCTGCCACGGGGCGGGAACAGAACGGCGCCATGCTGGGGGAAGAGCCACAGCCGGAGCCGCCCCATGTTCAGCGTCGATGCCATTCTCAGCCAGCACTACCCCCATCTCAATCTGCCGGGTCCGGCCCGCCGCCTCCTCAGATGGTTATTGCGCGAGCGCGACTTCCAGCACTTCGCCGCCCAGTATCCCCATCTCAAGGGGCTGGATTTCGTCGAACAGGCGCTCTGCCAGCTCGATTTCGACTATCACGTCAGCGATGCCCAGCTCGAGAATATCCCGGCCGAGGGGCGGGTCATACTGGTGGCCAATCACCCCATCGGATCCCTCGATGGTCTGGCGCTGTTGCGCCTGCTCGGTCGCATTCGTCCCGATGTGAAGATTGTCGCCAATCGGCTGCTGGCCGGTCTCACCCCCCTGCAATCCCTGCTGCTGCCGGTGGACAACCTGGGAGGCAAGACGGAACGCAGGGCCATCGTCGCCATGGGGGAGCATCTGGCCAAGGGCGGCGCCATCATCATATTCCCGGCCGGCGAGGTGTCACGCCTCGGTCTCAGGGGCATCAAGGATGGCCCCTGGCAGGGGGGATTTCTGAAATTGGCCAAGCGTACCCAGACCCCGCTGGTGCCAATCCACCTGGGGGCACGCAATGGCCTTGGCTTCTACCTTGGCTCCTGGCTCAACAAGTCCTGGGCAGGCCTGCTGCTGGCCGCCCAGCTGTTTCGCCAACAAGGGGGGCGCATGACCATTACCATAGGGCAGCGCATCCCGCCCCATGCCTTGGAGGCGCTGCCAGCCAAGCCTGGGGCCAAGCTGGTGCGCGAACATCTCTATCGCATCGGCCAAGGCAAAAAGGGCCGCCTCCCGACCGAATCCCCCATCGCACTGCCGGGCGACAGGGCCCGGCTCAAACAGGCGATCGAGGCTTGCGAGCCTCTCGGCCAGACCCCGGATGGTCAGCGGATCTACCTCTATCGCCGTCATGAGCAGAGCCACTCCGAGATACTGCGCGAGCTGGGCCGATTGCGGGAGATTGCCTTTCGGGCCGTGGGGGAAGGGTCGGGGCGACGCCGGGATCTGGACAGTTTTGATGATGAGTACCATCACCTCATTCTCTGGGATCCGACCCGGCTCGACATCATAGGTGCCTATCGCTTCGCCCCGGTGCGCGAGATCCTGGTCAGCAAGGGGCTGAGCGGCCTCTACAGCCACACGCTGTTTGGCTTCGAACCGGCGTTGCTGCCTCAACTGGATCAGGCCATTGAACTGGGGCGCAGCTTCATTCAGCCCGCCTATTGGGGCAAACGCGGGCTGGATTATCTCTGGTTCGGCATCGGCGCCTACCTGGCCCGCTACCCGGATTACCGCTACCTGTTTGGCCCCGTCTCTCTGTCCGGCAGCCTGCCACCCCAGGCGCGGGATCTGCTGGTGAGTTTCTATCGTCAGCACTTCGCCCCCCAAGGGCCTGCCGGACAAGGATCCCCGGCCCCTTCTCGTCACCCCTATCCCGCCACGGACACCCACTTCGCGGGTCTGGACTATGGCGATGCCCTGATAGCGCTCAAATCCCGACTCGGCAACCTGGGCTGCGCCATCCCCACCCTCTACAAGCAGTACTCAGAGCTGTGCGAGCCGGGAGGCGTGCAGTTTATGGATTTCGGCATAGACTCGGACTTCAACCACTGCATCGATGGCCTGGTCTGGGTCGATGTCAGCCGCATCAAACCCCACAAGCGGGCACGCTATATCGACAGCCAGTCCCTTGAAACCCCCTCCATTGAATACTTGCGTGCCATGCCCGCCACCACCACAACCAGCCCCTGATCACCAGTGCCGCCTACGAAGAGGGAGGCCATGGCCTCCCTCTTCGTATGTGCCCGCTATCCTCATTCGCTGGCGGGTTTGCGATCCGAGTGACCGAGGTCGCGCTCAGGGGCAATGAGGTCACGCACCCGCTGCTTGATCTCCTTGGCCTCGGGGAAGCCCTCATCCGCCACTCTGTCCCACACCAGCACCCCATCGACCAGGATACGAAACTCCCCCTTGCTGGCGGGCACCAGGGCCACCTCCCCCAAGTCGCTGTCGAAGGTGGAGAGCAGCTCCTGGGCCAGCCAGGCGGCCCGCAGCATCCAGCGGCACAGGGTGCAGTAGCGGATCTCAATCCGTGGTTTGGGCAAAGAAGACGATAACTCTGTCATTGGGTCACTCCCTGAGAATCGGTTAGCCCGTCGCGGCCATGGATCAGGTCTGGCCGTTGTCCGCGCTTAAAAAGAGGCCTATTGGCTGACCCCATGAAAATCGGCCAGCCAGTGGCGAGCGATATTGCGCATCAGATCCGGCGGCAGATCCCGCAACCCCGCCACCATGGGAAACTCCGCCAACAGCCGCACCCCCTCCATGATCTCCGCCAACACCAGGTAGACATAGCCTCCGATCACGGCGCCATGGACGAAGTTGACCGCCTCACCGCGATTGAGCAAAAAGATGACGCTGCCATCGGGACGGGTCAGCGCCAGCACATGGGGGCACACCTCCTCGCTCGGCCAGGGCAGTTGTGCCAGGCAGAACGCGAACTCGTCATCGGCCGAGGTGACCGAGGCCAGCATGGCGCCGGGACGCAGCGCCTCGAGATCGGCCAGATCGAGGGAGCCATTACCGGTGGAGCAGACCACCAGCTCGGCCCGGGACAGGGCTTGCTGCTTGTCTACCAGCCGAAAACCGTGGGAGAGCGCCTCCACCTGGCGCAGCTCATCGGTCTCCACCACCTCCAGATGCAGATTACGGCAGCGCAGCTCCCGGGCTATGCTGCGCCCCACCTTGCCATAACCAAACAGGGCGGCCTGGCAGACATTGAAGGTGCGATTGAGGGTGCGGGCCAGGGATTCGGCGGAATAGACCACGCTCAGGCCAATCTGGATATCCTCGGCCTGCTTGAGGGGGCTGCGCGCCACCGAGAGCACGGGGGCCGACAGCGGCTCCAGCTCATAGCGCTGATGACCATTCTCCGTCATCTCCACCACCCCCAGAAAACGGGGGCCGAAAAACGCGGCGATCTGAGCCTGGGTGCGGGCGAAATAGCCACCGATATCCAGGATGATCAATCGCTCATGAGCCGCCACCAGGGGGGCGAGCTGAGTGATCACCTCTTGGGGGCAGTTGCTCCACTGGCGGTTGAGATCCCGCACGGGAAAGTGCTGGCGGGCCCATCCCAGGGTGGCTTCATGAACGGATTTGGGTTTGGGCAAGATGGCGCCAATACGGCCAATCTGGGCCAATGCCTGGATGAAGTGGGGTCGATCGGGCAGCAAATGAGTTACCAGCACGATGCAGAGTCCCTCGATGGGGCCCTGCCTGGTAAAATGGCGAAAAAACAGATGCTCAGATCCTTGACTGCGCAACTGTGGCCTCCTTAGCACGCCGCAAACTGCAGGCAAACAGAAACCCGGCCTTGCCGGGTTTCTGAAAGTGTCCAAATTAGATATGCAGCCTTTTTAGCCCAAACGCGATTGAGGCTCAATCTTTATCGGACAAAACTATGCGCCAGATGGCAATAAGGTTGTTAATTGTCTGTTTTACAAACATTAACTGCCATTCTTAATCGCCAGAACTCAGTAGAGGGATGCCTGTGGCCAGACGAACCACAGGCTGAGCCCGGTGCCCATGGCGGCCGATGCGATGAGCACGGCCCAGCGCACCGGCAGGGAACGCGTTCTCAGCAACCACTCGAACAGCGGCAACAACCAGACTGGCAACAGGGCCAGCAGGGGTACTTCCACATACTGCCAGGCCAGCATCTGCATGAAGGCCAGTGCCAGCCCCAAAGGAGCCACAGCCCCCTTGAAGCCGGTCAGCGTGGTCAGCAGGGCCCGCAGTCCGGCAAAGGCGGCCAGAGCACCGGCGAGCTGGGCGATGAGCAGACTGCCATCAATACCGATGACCAGGGCCAGCCAGATGAAAGCCAGGGTAAATCCCAGCCCTTCACGACTATCCCCATGGCGATGAGTCCAGCCAAGCCAGAGTACGGCGGCCAGCACTGCCAGCCAGAGCTCGGGGGTGCCCTGGATCAGGCTGGCAAAGCCCAGCCACCAGATGAGGGCGCCCTGCAGGGCGAACAGGCCCAGACCGAGCCAGCGGTTGGGCAGTTGGCTGACGAGGGCCACCGCCGCCAGGGTCAGCGGCAACCACTGCCAGGCCTTGACGGGCAAGAGATAGGTGCCGCCCACCAGAGTGCCCACCAGCCAGAGCGCCAGGGCGCCCCACAGGTAGTCGAGTCTGGGCCAGCGCCAGGATAACAAAGCGGCTCCCAGAGGAGCCGCCAGTGTCTGCAGCAGGAGTGCAGCGCCCATTAGCGACGCACGCCTTCGACGAACAGTTTGATCTTCATCTCGTCAGGGATGTTCGGCAGCATGTAGTTCACCCCGAAATCGCTGCGCTTGATGGTGGTCGCTGCGTTGAAACCGCTGCGATAGCCGCCCCAGGGATCCTTGCCTTCACCGATCTTGACCAGATCGAAGGCCACTTCCTTGCTGACGCCGTGCAGGGTCAGGGTGCCCTTGAGCACGCCTTTATCCTTGGTGCCTTCATAGGCGGAGCTGACAAAGCTCAGCTTGGGGTACTGTTTGACATCCAGGAAGTCCGGGCTGCGCAGGTGCTTGTCACGGGCCTCGTGGTTGGAGTCCACGCTGGCGGCATCCACCTCGAAGCTCGCCTTGGCGGCAGCCGGGTTGGCATCGTCCATGGCAAAAGTGCCGCTGAAGGTATTGAAACGGCCAACCAGCTCGGAGAAACCGAGGTGTCCCACCTCAAATTGCACCGTAGTGTGCGCCGCATCCACGTCATACTCGGCGGCCATCAGTGGCGTCGCCATCAGCAGGCTGGAGGCCAGCAACATCTTGGTCATCTTCATGTCTCGTTCCTTCATGGGTGGATTCATTAGCATTTGCCAGATACTAACTCACCGTGAGAGAGTGATAATCAGCGATTTATTAAAATAATTATTTACCGAGAGTTAACAATGGACCAGATAGCCGCCATGCGCACCTTCATCAAGGTGGTGGAGTGCCAGAGTTTTACCAAGGCCGCCGCCCAGCTCGGCATCTCGGTCGCCATGACCTCCAAGTTGATGCAGCAGCTCGAGGAGTCCCTCGCCACCCGGCTGCTGTCGCGCACCACCAGACAGGTCAATCCGACCGAGGCGGGCCAGTTCTACTACCAGCGATCCCAGGCGCTGCTGGCCGAGCTGGAAGAGACCCACAGCCAGTTGACCCACAACAACCAGCAGCCCCAGGGCACCCTCAAGCTGTCGGTGCCCATGGATTTTGGTTACCTGCATCTGGCCCCCGCCCTGCCGCGATTTCGTGAACGCTTCCCCGAGCTCAAGCTGGAGATAGAGTACAGCGACAGGCGGGTGGCGCTGGTCGAGGAAGGCTTCGATCTGGCCCTGCGCATCGGCACTCTGCCTGACTCCTCCCTGGTCGCCCGGCCCCTGGCAAACATGCGTCTCGAGGTGTGTGCAAGCCCCGGCTACCTGGCCAGACACGGCACGCCCCGGCACCCGGAGGATCTCAAGGAGCATGACTGCCTCATCTATACCCTGACCCAGCCGGACTGGGTGATGCATCGGGGGGAGGAGCGCCAGAGCGTGCGTCCTCAGGGGCCGCTCAGAGCCAACAATGGGGTGGCCCTGACCCGGGCAGCCTGTGATGATCAGGGCATCATATTGCAGCCGACCTTCATCGTCGGTGAGGCGCTGCGCGAGGGGAAACTGGTGTCACTGCTGCCCGAATGGGACAAGGGAGAGGTGGGATTGTATGCCCTCTATCCGCACCGGCGCTTCGTGTCGGCCAAGGTGCGTTGTTTCATCGAGTTCGTGCAGGAGCGCTATCTGGCCCCCCATTACTGGGATAATGTCACGCCCTGAGTCCCGCGGCACAGGGGGAGTGGCGACGGTCTTTGCCTGCGCTCAGACAACCTCAGCCGCCAACCTGGCCTGCAATTGCTCCCCGTCGCAGTCGATCTGCCAGCGCGGCAGTCGGGTGCGGATCTGGGCCAGCTGATCGGCCTTGAGCACATAGGGCAAGGCCACCGTCAGGGCGCGGCAATCATGGAGTGCCGCGATTTGCAGCAGCAGAATGAGGTTCGCCTCGTCACGGCGATTGCGGTTGATGCGCCGCGCGACCTCATCACGAAAGTGCTGCTCGGGATCCCCCGTCATCGCCTGCCAGCCGAATCCGAACATCGGCATGACGGCACTGATGATGCCAAGGGCGGTCAGGGGCCGCTTGGGCGGGTGATAGAGGCCATTGAGATCGAAGGCGACCGGCTCCTGCATGGGCACGCGATCCCGGGATAAAATATTATTACTCATTGGCCTGACCTCTTGGTTCCTCTAGACTCCCTGACATAGTCGAACTCCTATGCCAACGAGGTGCTGATGCTAAGCGATATCGAGATCTCCCGCCAGTCCCCCCGCCTGCCTGTGACCCTCCTCGCCGAACGCCTCGGCATCGATCCCGCCCATCTCTCGCCGCAGGGCCACCACATGGCCAAGCTGGACCCGGCCTTGCTGAGTCAGGGCCAGCCGCGTGCCGGCAAGCTGGTGCTGGTCAGCGCCATCACCCCGACCCCCCTTGGCGAGGGCAAGACGGTGACCACGGTCGGGCTCGCCATGGGACTCAACAAACTGGGCGAATCTTGCATCGCCACCCTGCGCCAGCCGAGCCTGGGCCCGGTATTCGGGGTCAAGGGGGGCGCCGCCGGAGGCGGTTTTGCACAGGTGGTGCCGATGGAGGCGATGAACCTGCACCTGACCGGCGACTTTCATGCCATCAGTGCCGCCCATAACCTGGCCGCCGCCGCCCTGGATGCCCGCCTGTTCCATGAGCGCAGACTCGGCGACCAGTTCACTGCCACGACGGGTCTGGCACGGCTCGAGATTGATCCGGCCAGGATCCTGTGGCCCCGCACCCTGGATATCAATGACAGGGCCCTGCGTCACATAGAGGTCGGCCTCGGCGGCGAACAGGATGGGGTGCCCCGCTCCGACAGCTTCGTCATTACCGCCGCCTCCGAGCTGATGGCCATCCTGGCCCTGGCTCGGGATTTGCGGGATCTGCGCGCCCGCATCGGCCGCATCCAGCTCGCCCTCAATGACCAGGGCCAGCCCATCACCGCCGAGCAACTCGAGGTGGCCGGGGCCATGACGGTGCTGCTCAAGGAGGCGCTCAAGCCCACCCTGATGCAGACCACTGAGCAGACCCCGGTACTGGTCCATGCCGGTCCCTTTGCCAATATCGCCCACGGCAACTCGTCAGTGATAGCCGACCGCCTCGCCCTGCATCTGGCCGACTATGTGGTGACCGAGGCCGGTTTTGGCTCCGACATGGGGTTGGAGAAGTTCTTCAACATCAAGTGCCGTCAATCCGGACTTGTTGCCGATGCCGTGGTGCTGGTCGCCACCGTCCGTGGCCTCAAGGCCAACAGTGGTGAGGTCAATCTCGTCCCGGGCCAGCCGCTGCCCGCCAGCTTGCAGCAAGAGGATCTGCCCACCTTGCAACTGGGTTGCGCCAACCTGGTCTGGCACATCCACAATGCTCGCCGCTACGGGGTGCCCGTGGTGGTGGCCCTCAACCGCTTCCCCAGCGACAGCGAGGCTGAACTCGAGATGGTGCTCGCCGCCGCCAGAGCCGCGGGGGCAGAGGCTGCCCTCTCCCAGGCTTTCACCCAGGGCGGCGCCGGGGCCACCGAGCTTGCCAGGGCCGTGGTGAACGCCTGCCATCAGACCAGGTTACCCACGAGCGAGTCCCAGCGCCTCTATCCTGACAGTCTGCCGCTGGCCGCCAAGCTCGCCACCCTGGTCGAGTGCGGCTATGGCGGACGCGGCATCCAACTGTCCGAACAGGCCAAGGCCCAGCTCGCGGCCCTGTCGGCGGCAGGCTGGGATCATCTGCCGGTCTGCATCGCCAAGACGCCGCTCTCCCTCAGCCATGACCCGGCCCTCAAGGGGGTGCCCACCGACTTCGAACTGCCCATCCGCTCGCTGACCCTGTGTGCGGGCGCCGGTTTCGTCTATGCCCTGGCGGGCCCGGTCATGACGATGCCGGGGCTCGGCACCTTGCCGGCCTATCGACACATAGATATCGATGAGAGGGGTGACATTGTGGGATTGAGTTGATGACGCAAGCCCCGGCCCCACTATCGACACATCGATATCGATGAGAGGGGTGACATTGTGGGATTGAGTTGATGACGCAAGCCCCGGCCCCACTATCGACACATCGACACATCGACAGCGTTGCAAAGGGTGACATCGTCGGATCAAGCGGATTACCCCCCACATGAAAGACCCCGCCAATGGGCGGGGTCTTTCACTGGCGTCAGGGCCATCCATCAGTAGTGGAAGCGCCCCAGCTTGGTCATCACCGCCTCGGTCAGGCCGTGCATCTGCCGACTCTGGGCGTCCTGCTCCCTGGCCACCTGGGCCCCGGCCGTCGCCACCTCATGAATGCTGCTGACATTGAGGCTTATCTCCTCGCTCACCTTGGACTGCTGCTCGGCGGCGCTGGCTATCTGGGCCGCCATGTCCTGGATCCGGTCCGCCGCCACCACTATGGTCGCCAGCTCCTGCACCGCCTGTTCGGCATCTTGCAAGGCCAGCGTGCTCAGATTACGCCCCTCGGCCATGGTGCCAACGGCCGCACTGGTGGTCTCCCGCAGGCTGTTGATCATCTGCTGGATCTCCTGGGTCGAGGCTTGCGTCCTGGATGCCAGACTGCGCACCTCGTCGGCCACCACCGCAAAGCCACGGCCTTGTTCACCGGCCCGGGCCGCTTCGATGGCCGCATTGAGCGCCAGCAGGTTGGTCTGCTCGGAGATGTTGCGGATCACATCCAAAATAGTGCCGATCTGTACCCCCTGTTGCTGCAAGGCGGTGATCTTCTCCGACACCTCCTCCACCTGCCCGCTCAGCTGACGAATGCCGTTGGCCGAGGCACTCACCACCTGCTGACCCTTGTGCACGGCCTGACGGGTCTCATCCACCGCCTGGGCCGTGATCTGGGCGCTGCTGGCGACCGAATCCGCCGTGGAGGACATCTCGTGGATGGCGGCAGCCACCCATTCCACCTGCTCCAGCTGATGATGACTGTTGCTCAGCCCCTGTTGAGCCTGGCGAGCCGAGCCCGCGGTCGCCTGTTGCAGCTCCCTCACGCTGGCGGCGGTATCGGTCACTATGCCTTGCACCGTGGCGACAAACTGGTTGATCCCCTTGGCCAGGGCCCCCGTCTCATCGGGCCGGTTCTGGCTCAGACGCTGGGTCAAGTCGCCCCCGGCGCTGGAGAGACGCGCCACCATGCGCGCCGTCTCCTGCACCGGCCGCGAGATGGAGCCCGCCGCGAAGGCGAGGCAGACTAATCCCGCCCCCGCCACCAGCATGCCTACCATCAGCTGGGTCCAGATCCCTTTGCCAAACGCCTGGGCTCGCGCCTGCGCCGTCAGTTCATACTCGGCATAAAGCGCGCTATTGGGCACCTCGATGGCAATCCCCCAGGCCTGTTTGACCTTGTTGAGACGGATGGGCGCGAAGACGCTCAACTGGTCATCACTCTCCTCGCTGCCTGCCTGGCCTCGTTGCTGCTGGGCCAGCAACAGGGGATCTTGCAGGCGGCGACCGATGCCGCTCTCGTCGCCAGAGTCCGCGGCAAGGATGCCCATGGGGCTGATGATGCGCACCCTCCCCTGACCATCGAATACCCGCTGGCTGATGTTGAGGGCGATCTGCTGCAGATAGTTGAGCGAGTAATCGACCCCCACCATGCCGAGGTATTGATCGCCATCGAGCACGGGGACCACGAAGGAGGTGAGCAGCGTCGGTTGACCATTGACCTGATAGACCGAGGGATCGACCGCGCAGGTCGCCTTGCTCTGCTGCGGGCACAGATACCATTCGGAGGCGCGGATCCCGGTCTCGCTCGGTGTCTGGCTATAGAAGTCACCGAGGGGCTTCAAGCTGAAACCGGCCGGGCCGCGGCTCCAGTAGGGCGCGAAGTTGCCCGATCCCTGGCTATGCTGGCCATTGCCGGTATGAGCCAGATCCTCGCCATCGAAGCTGTTGGCCTCCCAGCCGCTGTAGATGCTGAGAAAGTCCGGGTTGCGATCGCCGATGTCCCTGAGCAGGGCCGTAACCTCGTCCCGGTTCAGGGGCTCACGCTGATGGACATTGCCCGCCAGCAGCGCCGCCAGGGTCTCACCGGCATCGAGCGCCAGCTCGAAGGAGCGCGCCACTTCGCTCGCCTGACCATCCGCCAGGGTCAGTAGCCACTGCCTGGCCTGCTGCCGGGCACTGGCATGACTCTCCTGCTGGATCTTCTCCTGCAAGCTGGCCAGGGAGAGATAACCGTAACCCACCACGCTGAGGACGGTGGCCAGCAGGATGCAACCCGCAAAAAACATGACCTGGTATTTGATGGAACGAAACATAACGAACGTGGCGCCTCCTGGGCCAAAATTTCAGGGATCATAAGGGGTTGAGGCAGTAACAGGAACTGGGGCAGCTGAAATTAATCACCGTTTTGTGAGCGTATTCGAACATTTCCGACAATCCGCTGACAACGCTGCCGCCGTGGCCCCCCCCTTGCCGGGGAAACCCTGGGTATTTGCGCGTCCAACGCCCGATCAGGCTACCAGCCAGGCCAAGGGGAAGCGCTGCTTTCAAGCCCTCAGCAACGACCAGGCCCCGCCGATGGGCGGGGCCTGGTTATCCAGCAGATGCCCGCAATCAGAGGGTGAAGCGCTGGGTCATATGGTGCAAGGAGGTGGCCAGCTTGCTCAGCTCGACACAGGCCTGGGCGGTCTGCTGCGCCCCCTGGGCGTTCTCGTCGGCGGCATTGTGGATGTTCACTATGCTGCGGTTGAGCTCCTCGGTCACCGCATTTTGCTGCTCGGTCGCGGTGGCGATCAGGGTATTCATGTCGCTGATTTGGGTGACGGCGCCGTTGATGCTGTCGATGCTGCCCCCCGCTTCCCGTGCCAGCCCGACGCTCGACTGCATCTGATGACGGCTCAATTGCATGGCATTGCCCGCCTCGGCGGCGCGGCTCTGCAGCAGCTCGATCATCTTGCTTATCTCGGCGGTGGAGTCCTGGGTACGCTGGGCCAGGGAGCGCACTTCATCGGCCACCACCGCAAAGCCACGGCCCTGTTCACCGGCCCGGGCCGCCTCGATGGCCGCGTTGAGCGCCAGCAGATTGGTTTGACCGGCGATGTCGCGGATCACGTCCAGCACCATGCTGATGTTGGCGCTGTCCGCCTCCAGCTGCGCCACCACGGCGCCCGCCTGCTCTATCTGCACTGACACCTCTTCGATGCTGCCGATGGCGCTGCGCACCACCTGGTTGCCCTGGGTCGAGGTGCGGGAGGCATCCTTGGCCGCGCCCATGGCATCCGTGGTGTTGCGGGCCACTTCATTGACCGTGGACTGCATCTCGTTCATGGCGGTGGCGACCTGGGAGACTTCGCTCTGTTGGCGAGCCATGCCGCTGGCGGACTGCTCGGAGATGGCGCTCACCTCCTCCACCGCGCTGCTCAGCTGGCTCACCGAGCCGGATATCTCACTCACCAGGTCGGCCAGGGCCCCCTGCATCTTGTGGATGCCGGCACCAAGCTGACCCAGTTCATCCCGGTTGAAGCGATGCTCCTGGATCCAGCTCTGCAACTCGCCCTTGCCCAGATCGCCGCCCGCGATGCGCTGGGTCTGGCGGGCCAGCATGATGAGGGGATCGCGGATCTGGCGGGTCAGCACCACAGAGAGCGCGATCACCAGCGCCAGACCGACCAGCAGGGCCAGGGTGACGCTCAGTTTGGCGGAGTCATACGCCCCCACTACTACCTTGCGGGAGGCGTCGGCATAGCCATGGTTGATGCGTACCAGATCGCCAACCGACTTGGCCAGGTTGGTGTAGAGGGTGATCCCCTCCCCCATGAAGAGGTGCTGGGCCTCGGTCATCTGACCGGCGTCCTGCATCTGCCTGATGCGCTGGTGCAGGCCGAGGTATTTCTCCCAGTCCGCCTTGACGATGTCGAAGGTGCGGCGCTCCTCCACATCCTCCGCCCAGATGGTGGCATCGTGGGCCGCTATCTGCTGCCCGGCCTCCCTCAGGCTCTTCTCGCTCTCATTGCGGTAATGGGCCTGCTGCTGGGGATCGTCCGCCACCAGAAAGACATCCAGCTCATAGCGGCGCACCGCATTGATGGTCTCCCCCAGGGTGCTGGTGCGCACCACGGCGGGCAGTATGCTGTCGGTGAACCCGGTGGCGGCCCGGTTCATGGTGCTGAATTCAAACAGTGAAAAACCGCCGATAAAGGCCATCATCAGGCCGAGTACGGCAAAGCCGGCGGTGAGTTTCTTGCCTATCGTCATGGTGTTCATGGCATGTCCTGCATATGGGTCATCAAGTGGCATTCGTCGGCGCTGGCCCCAAAAGGCGCGAGCGCGCTAGCTGCCATCCATAGCAGTCATTCAAATCTCATCCGTATCGGCACGGACGAGGGGGCCAAACGGGTGTCAAACAGACCATCTCGCGGCACGGTGAGCTGTATCGGCGCACGCGGGCATCCCTTTAGGATTTTTTCAAAAAATAAACCGGGGTGGGCAGACGGGAGAGAAAAAAAAAAAAAGAAGAAGAAGAAGAAGAAGAAGAAGAAGAAGAAGAAGAAGTCGGGGCATGTCGGTGGGACATGCCCCAGGGTGACTAGCCTTTCAGGCCACCGAGAAACTCGGCGCGGGTATCGGGCTGGGTCTTGAAGACCCCGCCCAGGGAGGTGGTGGTGGTGTAGGAGGTCGAATCCATCACGCCACGGGCCTTCACGCAGTAGTGGGTAGCGGCGATGCTGATGGCCACATCCTTGGTACCGAGCAGGGTCTGCAACGCCAGCAATATTTGCTGGGTCAGCCGCTCTTGTACCTGAGGGCGGCGGGCGAAGAACTGGACGATACGGTTGATCTTCGACAGGCCGATCACCTTGCCACGGGGGATATAGGCCACGTGGGCCAGTCCGTCGATGGTGACGAAGTGATGCTCGCAGGTGCTGGTCAGGCTGATGTCCTTGACCATGATCATCTCGTCCACCTTCATCTTGTTCTCGATGACGGTCACCTTGGGGAAGCTGGCGTAGTCGAGGCCGGAGAAGATCTCGTTCACATACATCTTGGCGATGCGATGGGGAGTCTCGGCCAGGCTATCGTCGGCCAGATCCAGGCCGAGCGTCTCCATGATGGCACGCATGTGGCCCTCGATATTTTCCTTTTTTTGCTGGTTGTTCAGGGAATTGGAGACCAAGGGGGTCTCCAGTCCTTCGGCCTCGAGGGCCGCTCTGACCAGCAGGGCTTCCTGGCTTAAGCTCATCATCTTGTCTCTCTCCCACACAGAGGGAATATTATGGCCCACAGGGTTTGTGGCGGCATAGTAAACGGCGATTGGCCTCATAATTCAAGTCACCCGCACGCCCATGCCCTGACTTTATGTTAATACGAGGGGTTTTACTGCCCTAATCGCCTGCCCATTCGGGGGGGATTTTGGGATAATCCCCCCATAACCCAGTTTCCCTTACCAAGAGGTCATGACAATGGGATTTGATACCGCAGCCCTACTCCCCTTAAGCGATGCCCTGGCGAGCATGCTAAAACGACTCGATTGCAGCTGCGACGCCGAGTCCGTTGCCCTGCCCCAGGCGCTAGGTCGGATATTGGCCGACGACATTCTCTCTCCCCTGTCTGTGCCTCCCTTCGATAACGCCGCCATGGACGGCTACGCCGTGCGCCTGACCGATCTCGCCGCCGGCACCCCGCTCAAGGTGGCTGGCAAGGCGTTCGCCGGCCAACCCTATCAGGGCGAGTGGCCCGCGGGCCACTGTATCCGCATCATGACGGGGGCACCTGTCCCCTTGGGCACCGAGGCGGTGGTGATGCAGGAAGAGACCACGGCCGAGGGGGACAAGGTCCTCTTCCTGAGTCAGCCGGTTGTGGGCCAGAATGTTCGCCGCCGCGGCGAAGACATCCGCGAGGGCGCAAGCGTACTGGGGGCCGGCACCCGGCTCAGTCCACGGGAGTTGCCGCTGCTGGCCTCGCTGGGCATCGCCACCCTCAGGGTGCGCCGTCCGCTCAAGGTCGCCATCTTCAGCACCGGTGACGAACTCAAGCCGGTGGGCGCCCCCCTTGCCCATGGCGACATCTATGACTCCAACCGCTACGGGGTCAGGGCCATGCTGGCACGCATGGGGGTAGATTGCCTGGATCTGGGTATCATCCCCGATGACCCTGCCGCCTTGCGCGCCGCCTTCCTCAAGGCAGACAGTGAAGCCGATGCCCTGATCACCACCGGCGGCGTCTCGGTCGGCGAGGCGGATTTCACCAAGCAACTGCTGGAAGAGCTCGGCGAGATCGGTTTCTGGAAACTCGCCATCAAGCCGGGCAAGCCCTTTGCCTTCGGCCGCCTGCCCCATACCTGGTTCTTCGGCCTGCCGGGCAATCCGGTCTCCGCCATGGTCACCTTCGATCAGCTGGTGCAACCGGCACTGGCCAGGTTGGCCGGGCAGCGCTGGACCCCACCCCTGCGCATCGAAGCCATTGCCAGCGAGCCCCTGAAAAAATCACCGGGACGACTGGACTTCCAACGCGGCATCCTGAGCCAGGGCCCAGACGGCCTGACAGTGCGCAGCACCGGCTCCCAGGACTCCGGCGTGTTCAGTTCCCTGGCCAAGGCCAACTGCTACATAGTGCTGGAGCAGGCACGGGGCAAGGTTGCCACCGGGGAGACCGTCACCGTCGAGCCGTTCGGGAGCCTGCTGTCGTGAGCGAGATCCTCAGCGACGCCGAGCTGCTGCGCTATAACCGCCAGATAGTCCTCAAGGCCTTCGATTTCGAGGGACAGGAGGCGCTCAAACAGGCCAAGGTGCTGGTGATAGGCGCCGGGGGTCTGGGCTGCGCCGCCGCCCAGTATCTGGCGGTGGCCGGGGTGGGCCAGCTCACCCTGGTGGATTTTGACAAGGTGGAGCTCTCCAACCTGCAACGCCAGGTGCTGCACAACGACGCCCGCATCGGTCAGTACAAGGTCGCCTCGGCGGCGCTGAGCCTGCGCGCCCTCAACCCTTGGCTCAAGGTCGAGACCCATGCAGCCCTGGCCGACGAGGCACTGCTCGATGCCCTGCTGCCGAGCCACCAGCTGGTGCTCGATTGCACCGACAACGTCACCATCCGCAATCTGCTCAACCAGCGGGCCCGCCAGCATCGGGTGCCCCTGGTCTCCGGCGCCGCCATCCGACTGGAGGGGCAGGTGATCAGCTTCAGCTGGCAAACGGATGAGCCCTGCTACGCCTGCCTCAGCGGCCTGTTTGGCGAACAGTCGCTGACCTGCGTCGAGGCGGGGGTGCTGGCCCCCATGGTCGGCCTGGTGGGCAGCCTGCAGGCCCTCGAAGCCATCAAGCTGCTCGCCGGCATGGGCCAGAGCCTGAGCGGCCGCCTGCTGATGATCGATGGCCTGTCCGGTGGTTTTCGCGAGATGAAGCTGCCCAAGCGCCCCGACTGCCCGGTCTGCTCACTCCTGAGCACGGCATCCTCATCATCTCTGCGGTCACGCTCCCCATAAAAAATCCCGGCCAGGGCCGGGATCTTTTAGTTGCTATCTACAACAGGTTTACTTAGCGGCTCGCACTATGGCTGGCGGCGCCCAGCTGGCGTTCACCAGCTCAGGTTTGGGTCCATAGGCACGCAGCGTCATGGCAAACTCCCCTGCCGGGGCAGGTAACCAGTTGTCCAACTTGTCTGCGCTGGGCTGCTCATGCTGAACATAGAGGGTCAGGGAACCATCGGTATTGTACTTGAGCGACTTGTTCTTGGTCCCCGTCGAGTAACGTTTGAGGGCATTGGTGGCAAAGAAGTGGTACTTGTCATACATGGTCAGCGACCAGAAACCGGTCACCGGTGGCGTCTGCCCCTTGGCAAAGGTCAGGCTGTACTGATGGGCCCCGCTCAAGCGCTGACCCGCACCATCATGCTCGGCAAAAATGTAGCTGGTCTCATCGACGCCATTTTCGAAGATATTGGACTTGGCCACCGCCAAACGGGTCAGGTAATCCGTGCCCCACTTGGCGTTGTTGAGGGGGCGGGTCCAACCATGGGCCAGCCTGACCCCATTGTTGTTGAGCAAGAAGAGTGGATCCACTATCTGCTGCTCGGCCCGCTCAGCCACCTCGGCCAGGACCCTGGCGATGGCAGGATCCTGCTCGCCTGCCGCTATCAATGCCTTGAATTGGCCATACAGCGCCTCTTCCCCCGGCAAAGGCGGCACTTCCGCCAGCACCGCGTTCAAATCGCTGAAGAAACGCTTGGGCGTAACCCAGCTCAGTTCCCCCTTGCTATCCCCTTCTGTTTTGGGCAAGGGCAGCGCCTGTAACTTGCTCCAATCGGTGCGCTGCATGGTGCCATCGAAACGTGACAACGGGTACATCATCACCTCAGACAGCACCGGCTGAATGGCCGCCCTGTCCGTCGCAGTATCCGCCATGAAGGCTCTGGGGATCACCACGCCAGTGTGAGTCGGAGAGCGGAATACACCGCTGATCCCCTTGGGGGTCTCTCCTTGCCAGTTCGGCCCCACCAGCAAATAGAAACCGGGTTTGGTACCATGCACAGTACCTAACCTAGCGAAGCTGTCGGTGCGCTGATCCGCCACCTGATAGAGCCAGAAGCGATCGCCGAAGTCAGGCACCTGGATCACCACCGGCTCCTTGTCCAGCGCCAGGGCACCAAAGCCATAGACCACATCCTGATTGGGATGGGCCACTATCTTGACGTTGGGGTCGATATAGTCGTTGAGCATGGCAAGCTCATTGAGGGGCGCCACCGGCGTCGGGCCCAGCAACGCTATCTGGGGCACCTGGCTATACACGGCCCTGCGGTTGTGCATATTGACCAAGGGCCAGCCCCACGCATAGGCGAGCTGCCCTACCGCCTCGGCATAGCCTGGGGTCATCACAGTACCGGCCACAGGACCTGGCACTGTGGCCGCAGGCTGAATCGCCTCTGCCGACACAGTGACCGAGCAGAAGGACCCGCACACGGCCGCACCCAGCAAGATTCTGGAAATAGTAGCCATCTGGCCTCCTTAGAAGCGGTAGTCGTAGTTCACGGTCATGAAATAGAGCGCCATGTTCTGGTACTCCCCTGAGAGCCCCCCTCCCTGCACCTGGGCATTTCCCAGGTTGAGGTACTCAAGCGCAGTGCCCACACTCTGGTTTGCACTGAGCCGATAACGGGCCCCTGCGCCAAGGCGCCAGGCGCGATCGGATGGCAGGGTCAAAGAGGCATCGGACTGGCTCTGGTAAAAACTGGAGTCGTAGGCAATGCCCGTGCTGAGCAGCCACTCGGGCGAGAGTTGATACTGAGTGCCCAACGCCAGATGCCAGGTATCTTGTAATCGGTGCTTGCTCGGCACTTGATTACCAGCTGCCTCAATACTGCCATCATCAAATTCACTCCAGTTCTGCCAGCCAATATTGCCCAACAAGGCCCAGCGTGCGTCGAGGCGCTGATAACCGCTCAGCATCAACTGACTGGGGGAGGACGTGCTGGCATCGATGGGGATATTGAAGGTGAGCGTCTGGGGCGGCAGCGGCCCGGGCGGATCGATGGCCTTGCTGACCTGGGTCTCGATATCGTAATTGAAATGGGTGCGGCTGCTATACGCCAGACCAATGCGGCTGTTCTCGCTCCATTCATAAAGCAGACCCAATCTGGCATTCAAGGCCCAGTCATGGTCCTTGAGATCCTGCTCCCCGGTCTGGCTGTCTCGACTCAGGAAGAACATGCCGTAGTTGATGCCAAGCCCCCCACCGACGGAGAGTCGAGGTGAGAGCCGCACTGCCACCGTAGGTTGCAGTGTCAGTGCCATGAGAGAACTCTCTCGTACCAAGCCACTGCCTGCCCAATCCCCAAAGTCGAGACCCAGACCGAAGTTGCCATAAAAACCCACCCCAATCTTGACGTCCTGATTGATGCTATGGCTATAAAACAGACTCCCCTGAGGGGAGAACCCCACCACATTGCCCGGGCTCTTGCCAGGCCCATCCAGTTCATAGGAGGCATCGCCATAGAGCCCTTGCAGGCCGCCGCTGACCTGATCCCCGTCCAGTCTGGTCATACCCGCCGGGTTACCAAAGATGGTACTCGCATCCTGGGCCCTCGCCGCCATGCCAGCACCGGCCAGCCCAACATCATCGGTGGCTATCTCATAGAGGTAGAGGCCCCCGGCCAGACTCTGACCGGAATAAAATGCGGCCAACATGACCACTCCGAGCGGTAGATAGCGCATAGGATGTCCTCTCATTGTGGTGTCATGACCTCGACTTGGGGCAGTTCATATTCACCAGACAGCACACTCTCTTGCGGCTGATAGAGGCGCAGCAACAAATAGAAGGGGCCTGCGGGGGTGGGCAGCCAATTGGCCTGCTTGTCACCCTTGGGTACCTCGCGCTGCAGATAGAGATCGAATGAACCGTTTTCTGCCATTTTAAGCCCCTGGGTATCGCTGCCCAGCTTGTAACGTGCTATCTCGTTGTGCACCAACATTTTGTCCACGGCGTTATACACGGTCAACGACCAGAAGGCGTTGGTGGGCGGCGCCTTCTTGAAGTGCAGAACATAGGCTTTATCGCCGCTGAGTTGCTCACCTTTGGCGTCGGTGGAGCGCAGCGGATACATGGCTTCTTTCTCTCCCTGGCCACCCAGATAGGGGCCAGACACCAGGGCCCGCAGCGGATAATCGGTACCGAAATGATCCAGACCACTGGCCCAGGCCCAACCGTTTCGTTGCACGGCAGAGGTTGCCAGCGCCGAGACGGCCACCTTGGGGCCATCAGTCAGGGCCTTGAGCAACCCTTGACGCTGAGGCTCAACAAGTCGGCTGGCATCGAATCCTTGCTCCGTCAGCCCAAAGCGGCCGAACTGAGCGAATAGTGACGTATCACGCGCTGGCACCCCATTATCTTTGAGTACGGCGCCCAGTTGACGATAGAAGCCCAGGCCATCCTCCCCCATCTCGGGTAGCGCTGGCAGCACCTGGTCAGGGGCTGTGTATTGCTTGTTGTTCATCTGGGAGAGCGGCCGCAGTGTGAAGCCTTTTTGCAGCAGAGCCACAGGAGCCATATCCTCACCCTGTTTCACGCGAAGTCGCCCCCACAACCAGACTTTTCTGGTCGTCACGTCGAGTCGAGTGACCCCTGTAGGCAGAGTGCCCTGCCAGCCCGGCGGTACCAGGGCAAAATCTCCCGCTTTGGTGCCTGTGGTACGACGCCCGACATAGTGTTCAAGCTCCTGCCACATATTGAACACATCCACCACGTAGTAACGATCATGGGTGTCGGGCACGTGCAGTATGTAAGGCTCATCGAGCTTGACGATGGCGCTCAGATAAAGGGTGTCATTGTTGGCGGTGGGCATGTCTTTGGCATCAGGGGTCGCCAGCTCCCTTGCCCAGCCCAACTGATTGAGGGGGGCCCGGTAGCTGGTTGCAGCCTGGGAGGCGGACACCTGAGTGTATTCACGGGCAATACGCTCCATGCGCACCAGAGGATAACCCCAGACATAGGCATTGACGCCGTTGGCATAGGCATCTGCTGCGAGCCCTCCGGCGATGTTCTCTGTACTGGTGGGCATGGTCAGCAAGACATCCGTCTCTGTTTGCTGGGCATGGACGCCAGGCACCAGCAGTAGCGTCGTGCCCATGCCTGCCAGCAACAGGGCTCGACATATTGACGTCAATTTCATAGGAGAACCTCTAAATTGGATACGGCGGCACCATGGCGCCGCCGTCAAGGCTTCATCAATTGGCATGTTTTTTAGCACTTTCCAACTGATTCAGGGCCGATGCTACCCCGATGCCACTGGAGCCTTTTTGCGCAGGCGGATACTCTTTCATGCTCTGCATAAAGGCTTTCACCGGCGGCATGATCTTGGGCAGCAACCAACTCTTCTCTTTCATCCACAGTAAATGACCACCGGTCTCTGGGCTGCGCTCGTAAGGGTCCAGCTTGATATCGATCATCAAACCACCCGGGATCTTGCGCGTGTCGTCCAACCACTTCTCCTTCACCGCCAAGTGGATCTTCCACTGCTCGACACGGATGGCGTTGAGATGAGTCTCACCAAAGTAGAAGAACTCATGGCGTTGGGATTTGCCATCGGACTTGGTCAACATGTCTATCTGGTTGTAACCATCGAGATGGTTCTTGTAGACCTTGTCACCCACTTTCAGTCCCTTGAGCAGATCCTGTTTGACATCAGGTTCACCGACAGCCGCCATCAGAGTGGGGACCCAATCTTCCGAAGTCATGAAACCGCTATTCCAGGTGTTGGCCTTGATGTGACCTGGCCAGCGCACCAACATGGGCACCCGGAACCCCCCTTCCCAAGTCAGCCCTTTCTCTCCCCGGAAAGAGGCGCTACCGGCCATGGGCCAGTGAGCCAGATTGACCCCGTTATCCGAGGTAAACATGACGATGGTGTTCTCGCTCAGCCCCTCTTTGTCCAGGGTATCGAGCAGTTTGCCGACCAGATGGTCGAGCTGCAAAATCGCATCGGCGTACTCGGTATGGCCACTCTTGCCGAGCCACTCCGGACTGACGTGGATCTGCTGATGCATGCGCGACGGGTTGTACCAGAGGAAGAAGGGACTATCTGCCGCTTTCTGCTTCTTGACCCAATCGATGGAAAGATCGGTGAAAGTATCATCCACCGATTCCATCAGCTTGCTGGTCAAGGGCCCCTTGTCTTCAATGGTCTGTTTGCCTACCCGTCCCCAACGAGGATCCACGGTCGGATCATCCTTGTCGGACGCCAAGGCATGGATCATGTTGCGTGGACGGCCAACAAAATTGGGATCCTTGGGAAAATCCGGCTGCTCCGGCATCTCCATCATGTTCAGGTGGTAGAGAAAACCATAAAACTCATCGAAACCATGCAAGGTTGGCAGGTACTCATTGCGATCGCCGACGTGGGATTTGCCAAACTGAGCCGTGGCATAGCCCTTGTCTTTCAGCAGTTGCGCCAGAGTGACGTCACTGTCTTGCAGACCAATTTTATCTCCGGGTTGCCCAACGGCAGTCAACCCCGTGCGAATAGGATACTGGCCGGTGAGAAAGGCGGCGCGCCCCGCCGTCGAGCTTGGCTGGGCATAATAGTCGGAGATCATCATCCCCTCGGCTGCCAGGCGATCGATGTTGGGGGTATCGACGGCCCCAATCCCTCGGTGATAGGCAGAGATATCCATGGGCGCCATGTCATCGACCATGATCATCACTATGTTGGGTTTGCTAGTATCAGCTGCCATGGCAAGTGACAAAGGAGACGTCATCGCCCCCAGTACCAGACTGGCCAATAAGGTTTTTTTCATGGTTTTCATCCTTTTTTACTTGATGACCCCGGGACTTAAAACAAACCGAGACGGCGCAGCAGCGGCACCATGTCGCTATCTATGTGGCGATAGAACTGCATAAAACCGCCGCATAAGTAGTTGAGCCCCCTTTGTCCTTCCTGGGTGCGGAGCAATCTGTCTTTCGGACATCCCCCCCAGCACAGCGCCAGGTAATCACAACGACGGCACTGATCAGGCAGCGTCAGATGCTTGGCCTGTCCAAAGGCAATCTGTTGATTGCCAAAAGCGAGATCGCCCAAATGCTGCTCGGCTATGTTGCCTATCCGATGTTCCGGGTAGACGAAGTGATCGCAGCTATACACCTCCCCGTCGTGCTCAAGGGCAAGCGCCTTGCCACAGAAAGGAGCCTGGGTGCACATCTGGGCAGGCATGCCTGCCGATTGCACCACGGCGGTTTCGAACAGGTTGACATGAACTCGCCCCACCCCTTCAGCCAACCAGACATCCCAGACATCACAGAGGAATTGGCCGTAGTCGGCGGCGGCTACGCTCCAATCGGTAACGATGGACATGGGGTGGCCGGGCTCGGCCTCGGGACTGCCCTGCCATGGCAAGGCTTCGGTGGCTAGCGTCGTCACCGAGCCCTGGCGAAAGATCCTGGGCTCCACCACTGGGGTGAACTGGATACGGGTGCAACCTAGCTCCTCGGCGAGGAAGCGATAAACTCGCTCCCCTTGCTTGGCGTTATTGCGATTGACGACACAAAGCGCAGCAAACGGCACCTCTGCGCCGCGCAGCAACTCGACCGCTGTCATGACGCCATCGAAGGTCGGTCGGCCAGCCCGGTTCTTGCGGTGAATATCGTGCAGGTCACGGGGGCCATCAATGGAGAGGCCAACCAGAAAACCATGTCGTTTGAGAAAAGCGACCCAAGCCTCATTGAGCAAGATGCCATTGGTTTGCAGATCGTTCTCGATCCGCTGCCCGGCCTTGCGATACTTGGCCTGCAGTGCCACCACTTTTTCGAAGAAAGGCAACCCGAGCAGAGTTGGCTCCCCCCCTGCCAGGAGAAGACCACCTCATCCCCTGTCTGGGCTTCTATATATTGGCGGATATGCTGTTCGAGCAGTTCGTCCGAAAGCCGAGGGGCGGCATCATGTTGGAACAGATCCCCCTTATGCAGATAGAAGCAATAGTCACAATCGATATTGCAGCGGGATCCACCGGGTTTGACCATGGTATGGAAGCGGTAATGCTGCCCCTTCGGAAGAGGGGGTAAATGGCTGTGGGGTAAATGCAACGATAACACCTCTCAAATCCATTGAATGCAGATGCGACAGGCTCCCAGTCTCGGCGTTATTCTTGCTGATGCATAGGAAGCAGCTAACTATAGCTTTTGGCTGGCGTAGCCGGATATGTATGCCCATATTCAGCAAAATAATTTCTTGCGAAATAAAGTGACCTTGACGGTAGAATCAACAATCTACTATGGCTTTGCTTCAGACAAGTTAATCACCACCGAAAAAACCATCAAAAAAATAAATGTAATTAAATGATTTTAATGGAAAAAATAAAAAAACACGCCACACTCCTGTTTTCTTCGTCCCCGAATGTCGCCGGCCAGAAAGTACACCACCCAAATACGCAAGCAATTTCACATTAAATCAATGCAATCTTCTACCCACACAGACTCATAGCGAGAGTTCAATTCATAAAGCCGCCGATATATCACCAGAAATAGACAGATATAAAAAAACCGAACCCCAAGGGTTCGGCTTTTTTATTGGCGGATCGCTACATGAGCACCATGGGTCGGCCCTTAGAAGAGGCCCCTGGCTTTCACCTTCTTCATGTTGGCGACCTGGCTCGAGAGATCCTCGATCAATGGCTCGGCCGTCCGCTTATCCAGATGCACGGATCGGCCCGGCTGACTGGCCAGTCGCTGGATCAAGCTGTGTTGCTCGCGAATAAGCCGGGATTGCTCTTCCAGCTGACGGGAGAGCTGCAAGATGCTGCTGGCAAGGGGCGCCAGGTCCGGCTCGGCCGCCGCCGGCAGCCTGCCGGCGATGGCGTCTGCCAGCTGCTCAGGGTCCAGCGAACCCGGCAGCCCTTGCCGGATCTCGTCCCACCACTCGGTGGGTTGCTGCTCCCCGAGACGACTGACTATCTCATCGACCAGCTTGCCCTGATCCGGCATAGCCGCCTGCTGACCGAGACGATTGACTATCTCATCGACTAAATTACCCTGATCCGGCATAGCCGCCTGCTGGCCGAGGCGATTGACTATCTCATCGACTAAATAATCCTGATCCGGCGTAGCAGCTTGCTGACCGAGGCGATTGACTATCTCATCGACTAAATAATCCTGATCCGGCGTAGCGGCTTGCTGGCCGAGGCGATTGACTATCTCATCGACTAAATTACCCTGATCCGGCGTAGCAGCCTGCTGGCCGAGGCGATTGACTATCTCATCAACTAAATAATCCTGATCCGGCGTAGCGGCTTGCTGGCCGAGACGACTGACTATCTCATCGACCAGCGCCCCGCTGTTTCCCTGCCCCAACCGGGGGCCCAGCCGTGCCACTATCTGATCGACCATGGCATCGGCCGCAGAAGGGGACGCCTCGCTCCCCTCCCCCAGGGTGAAGCCACAACTGGCAAAGGCGTGACGCAAGGTCATCAGGCTGACTTGTTCGGGCCCGAGCGCGTTGGCAACGGCCTTGCACAGGTTCGGTGCCAGCACGTACATGAACATCCCCGACAGGTAGATGTCCTTGTGGAAACGGCTCTTGGAGAAGTCGAACTCCTCCGCCCCATCCTGGATCTTGCGAGCCCGCTGGTACCAGTTCTGCAACACTCCGACCGCGTAGCGATCAGACTCCAGCGCACCCGGATCCATGTAAATGGAGAAGGTCATGCGCTTGAGCTGACTACTCATCAGCCACCTCGGCCATCACGGCCGCTTCCCGGTACACTTCCTCTTCTTCCGTGGTGTAGAGGCAGATCTCCCGGGCCAGGGCAGACTGTGCATCGTCCAGCAATTCAACTCTGTCGCCCAGGGTAGGATAAGCCTGTTTGATCGCCTCGTGGATGAGGGGAGCACCACCACCGACCAGATAGACCCGGTTCGGGTTCTTGGCGAATTTCTTCGCCTCGTGGGCGACCTGGCTGCCCAGCTCGTCTATCTTGTTCTGCATTTTTTCCAGGATCTTGGGGATCTGGGCCTCGTCGTTGACCACGTCACGCACGAAGCTGGCGTCACCACGACGCTTGATAAACTCGTTGGCCACCAGATAGCTGGAGTCGCTGTCGGCGGCGGCCAGGGCCTTGCGTACCGCATCCGTCACCATGGAGACACCTATCTCGTTGTTGCCATAGACGTCGGACACATCGTCGAACTCGCCGACGATGATGCCCATATCCAGGGTGGTGCCACCGCAGTCGATCACCAGGGTCTTGGTGAACTCGTTGCAGCCCGAGCCAATCAGGCGGGAGAGGGCGGCAGGCAGGCTCTCCGGCATCACTTCCACACTGACGATATTGAACAGCTCCCCCTTGTTGAGCGAGATGGTACGAAGCAAGTTGCGCCGCTTCTTCTCAATTTTCTCTTCGTTGCGCTGGCAGTCATCCGGCTGGTAGAACTCCGTAATGGGCAGCGTCACTGTGATCGCCACATCGCACGGCGCCATGCCGGTCTGCAGCAGGGCGTGGTGCACGGAGAGCAGGTTCAGGTCGTCGTACTGATACTCCACATGGGTGGTGGCCAGTGACTTGTCCGAGGTGGCGTCATAGGTGTACTTGGTGTTGCCTATCTCGTAGTTGTAGATCTTCTTGTCTTTGCGCAATGCGGCGCTCTTCCAATCCTTGCGAAACGAGTTGGGGGAGATGATGGTCTTGAGCGCCTTGTTATCGATCCAGCTGACCTTGACGTTGGTCGAGCCATCATCGATGGCCATCTTCATTACTTCAGACATATGGGGAATACCTATGGGGGAGCAGACAACATGGTCCGATTGCCTTGCACTCTGGCAAGCCAAGGCGATCGAACCACTACATACACGGTTTATGAAGGCGACAAGTCTAATGTCTTTCTAAAATCCGTTGAAGCAAATGATTGAATCCGGAGGGATCTTCCGCAGGCCAGGCGTGGTGGCCACGGGGATTATGCACCGTTGCGTTGGGCAGGGCGGCAAACTGCTCCACCCGTTTGGCAAGCGGCAGGTAATCATGTGTCGTGGAGATGATGGCGACCGGCTGCCAGATGGCGCCGAGCCGGGCACGGGCCGACCAGCCGGGCAAGGCGTCCAGCAGGGCCTTGTAGACCTTCTTGCGATTACGGCAGAAGCGTTGCCGGAAGGTACGACGCATCTGGGCAAGTTCAGGGCCGGGAAAGAGCTCCCGACCCAGCCACCAGGCCAGCGGCCGCATGCCAAACCAGCGCAGCCACTTGAGGCGCTGGGCGTAACGCTCCTGCTCCCTGGGGTTCTCCAGCAGACACTCGCTCACCCCGTTGACCAGCACCAGACCGCGGATCTTGCCTGGCAGTTGCAAGGCCAGCTCCAGCGCAACCATGGCCCCCAGTGAGAGCCCCACCACCCAGGCAGGCTCTGGCTGTTCATCGAGCCAGCGCACCACGTCCGCCGCCAGGGTCCCGACATCGAAGGGCCCCTCTTGCAGGCTTTGGCCATGACCACGCAAGTCGATGGCCACCACCCGATAGTCGTCGGAAAAATGTTCGAGCTGGGCCTGCCAGTCCAGGCTGGATGACCCCAGGCCATGGAGCAGCAACAACAAGGGGCCCTCCCCGGCACTGCGCCAGGCCAGTCCCTGAGACTTCATGATTTGATTGCGACGCATCCATTTTCCTCAAACACGCGTGCCAGGCCCCCGAGCCCTCTGCCGATGGCAGAAGGCGTCGAGCAGCCCAAGGTCGCCATAGCGCAGCTCATTGCCTCGAACGGCAATCGAGGATCCGCCGCTCACCCTGCCACTCTCTAGCAAAACAGTGGAGGATAAGGGGTGATGGCAACGCCAGTGAGCGCTCCCGGGCGGTGGCCAGCACCATGGCGGCCCAAGCGCCCTTATCCCTCCCCGACCAGACTCACCGCCTTGACATAGGCATGAATCTGCTGACCCTCAGCCAGACCCAAGCGCAGGGCTGAACGGCTGGTGATCCGGGCCAGCAGTATCTGCTCACCCAGCGCCAACTGCAACAGCGTCTGACCCGGGCGCACCTCACGCATCGCCAGCAGGCGGGTACTGAGGCAGTTGGAGAGACTGGAGTGCGCGATGGGGGCGGTCGCTATCACCAGATCCCGCCCCGCCACCTTGATCTGCAAGGGGCCACTCTCGTCGGGGGCATGCTCCATGGTAACCATCAGGCTCTGATCCCCGAGTTGCAGGGTCGCCATCTGTTCGGTGGCCTCGTAATGGGTCAGGATCGCCGTCAGCATGACCCCCACATCATCCCGACTGGCGAGGGAGAGGTCGGTGCGGGCGAAGATCTCACTCGGCCTGCCTTGCGCCTCGACCTGCCCCTCGGCAAGCAATACCAGCTGATCGCACAGCAAGCTCACCTCCTCCATGGCGTGGCTGACGAAGACCATGGGAATGCCGCTCTCTTGCTGCAATCCCTTGAGCACATGGGCCTGATGGATGCGGCTGCGGCTGTCCAGCGCCGAGAAGGGTTCATCGAGCAGCAGCAGGTCGGGCTCCGCCAGCAGGGCCCGCCCCAGCGCCACCCGCTGGCGCTGGCCGCCGGAGAGCCCGTGGGCAGGCTGGCCGAGCAGATCGGCAAAGCCGAGCCGCATCGCCAACGCCTCGGGCTGCCAGCGCCCCCTGCCCTTGCGGGCCGCCAGCTGCAGGTTGGCCAGCACCGTCATGTGGGGGAAGAGGCGGGAGTCCTGGAACACCAGCCCGATGCGGCGCGCCTCCGGCAGCAGGGCCGCCAGATCCCGCCCCTGCCAGCGCAGGGCGTCCGAGGGGGCGCGGTCCAGCCCGGCGATGATGCGCAGCAGGGTGCTTTTGCCACAGCCTGAGGGGCCAAAGAGGCCGAGAATGCCGCCGAGGGGGAGAGTGAGATCGCAATCGAGCTCGAAGCCGCCAAACCGGCGGCTCGCCTTGAGGTGCAGGCTCATCCGAACAACCTCCGCTGCCGACGTTGTAGCACGCCATAGACTAGCACCAGCATGATGAGGGAGAAGCCCATCAGGCCGCCTGCCAGGTAGTGAGCATTCTGGTAATCCATGGTTTCCACGTGGTCGAACAGGGCGATGGAGAGCACCTGGGTCTCCCCCGGGATGTTGCCGCCGATCATCAGCACCACCCCAAACTCCCCCAGGGTGTGGGCAAAGCCCAGCGCCGCCGCCATCACGAAGCTCGGCAGCGTCATCGGCAAGATGATATGAAAGAAGCGCTCGAGGGGCCCCAGCCCCAGGGTGGCGGCCGCCTCAAGTTCTTTGCTGCCCATGTTGACGAAGGCGGAGGTGAGGGGCTGCACCACGAAGGGCAGCGAATAGAGGATGGAGGCGAACAGCAGGCCGAGGAAGCTGAAGGCCAGGGTTGTCCCGAAGGTGTCGCGCCACCAGGCGCCGAGGCCATACTCCGGTGAGAAGGCGAGCAGCAGATAGAAGCCAAGCACGGTCGGCGGCAGCACCAGGGGCAGCGCCACCAGCGCCTCCACCAGCGGCCGCAGCCGATGCTGGCTGCGGGAGAGCCACCAGGCGAGCGGGGGGGATAACAGCAGCAGGATACCGGTGGTACTGGCCGCCAGCTTCAGGGTCAACCAGACCGCGAGCAGATCCCCTTCACTCATGGCGCATCCTCGCTAGTGTGAATGACAAACACGGAACCCGAGGTAGCATGCCGCAACTCAGGGGCAAGCGAGATGTCGCAAGCAGCTCCCCTTCATGGCAGGAGTCCCGGCTGGATTCAGACAACAGCATGATTTGCATCCTTATGGTAAAAACTGGCCGGCCCAGGGGCCGGCCAGTCATCATGCAGGGTCAGCACTCATGCCGTCACTGCGGCAGGGCATAACCCGCGGCCTTGATCTGCTCCTGACCCGGGCCCTTCAGCCAGGCCACCAGGGCTTCGACCGCCTCGCCCTTCTTCAGGACCAGGCCCTGCTGCTCGATGGCCGGGTAGAACGCATTTGGCACGGCCCAGGCTTCGTCAGTCTTGCCCGCTTCCACCAGGTTGGCCCAGGCGACAAAGCCCAGCTCGGCGTTGCCGGTATCCACGAACTGCCAGGTCTGGCTGATGTTGGTACCGGTCAGCAGACGGTACTGCTTGGGATCGATCTTGAGGTGTGCCAGGGTCGCCATGGCGGCGGTGCCATAAGGCGCGGTTTTCGGGTTGGCGATGGCGAGGTTGCCCTGCCAGCTGCGCAGAGTGGTCTCATCAGGGGCCGGGCCGCCCTTCTTCCACAGGCCCAGCTGGCCGATGGCATAGGTGAAGCGACCGCTACCCCTGCCCTCTTTCTCCAGCTTTTGCGGGGTGGCCACGTCGGCGGAGAGGAAGAGGTCAAACGGAGCACCGTGGGTTATCTGGGTGTAGAGCACCCCGGTGGCGGCCGAGCTGATGACGACGCTGTGACCGGTCTTGGCGGTGAACGCCTTGCCGATACGCTCTATGGTACCCTTGAAGTTGGCGGCCACGGCGACCTTGACCTCATCGGCCTGCACGGCGGTGGTGTGCAGCGCCGCGGCGCAGACGCCTGCAATGACAACAGATAACAGCGGTTTCATTCCCTTACTCCTGGTTGCGGATCCTTCGTGACCAGATCCTGTTATGGGGTCTATTCCCCTGATTGCCAGCGGGAAGCGGCGGCGTTGTCGCTCTGCTTCGCCTCGACCCAGCGTTGTATCCCCTCGGCGGTCAGCTCTTTTTTCCAGAACGGTGCCCGGGTCTTGAGAAAATCCATGATGAAGTGGCAGGCATCGAAGGCCGCATCCCTGTGGGCACTGCTCACCGCTACCAGCACAATCTGATCGCCGAGCAGCAGCTCGCCGATACGGTGAATGAGGGTACACTCCTGCAGCGGCCAGCGGGTGCGGGCCTGGATGACGATATCGGCCAGCGCCTTCTCGGTCATGCCGGGATAGTGCTCGAGCGCCAGTCCCAAGACCTGCTCCCCCTGATTGAAGTCGCGCACCTTGCCGACGAAGGTGACGATGGCCCCGCTGTCGTGACGGGCGGCGAGGCGTTCGTACTCCTCCCCGAGGGAGAAGTCGGCTCGCTGCACCAGGATGCGATCGGTGATGGCTGCGTCGCTCATGGCATCAGCCTCCGGTCGTTACTGGAAAGAGAGGGAAGAAGGCCACTTCATCGCCACCGCACAGCTCAGTGGTGCGATCCACGGTCGTTATCTCGCTCATGGTCAGCCTCCGGTCACAGGGGGGAAGAAGGCCACTTCATCGCCATCATTAAGCGGCGTCTCGAGCGGCACCAGGGTCTGGTTAATCGCCACCAGCAACTTGCCGGACTCGAGTGCCAGGGCCCACTTGTCACCGCGTTCGCACAGAGCTGCTCTCAGCTGTTCGGCATCCAGGTAGTCACACGGCAGGCTGAGCTCGTCGCAGCCGACCAGCTCCCGCACTTGGGCAAAAAACAGTACCTTGATCATGACGGCTCTCCCGCATTCTGCTGTGCACCGCCATCGGCAGCCGGGGCCAGGAAGTGGCCGGACTTGCCGCCTTTCTTCTCCACCAGCCTGACTTGCTCGATCACCATGTCCTTTTGCACCGCCTTGCACATGTCGTAGATGGTGAGCGCCGCCACGGACGCCGCGGTGAGCGCTTCCATCTCCACCCCGGTCTTGCCGGAGAGCTTGCAGAGGGTGCGAATATGGACCCTATTGTGCTCGGGTTGGGGCTCAATCTCTACCTCCACCCGGGTCAGGGCCAGCGGATGGCAGAGGGGAATGAGGTCGGCGGTCTTCTTGGCCGCCATGATGCCGGCGATGCGGGCGGTGGCGAACACGTCGCCCTTGTGGTGCTGACCGCCGAGGATCAGCGCCAGGGTCGCGGGGGCCATGGCCACGAAGGCCTCGGCGCGGGCCTCGCGCTCGGTAACCTGCTTGTCGGTGACGTCCACCATGTGGGCCTCGCCGCTCTGGTTTAGATGGGTCAAACTCATTGGCTGTTACTCGTCACTGATGGCGCGGTATGCCGCCCCGAAAAGGAAAGGATGGCGCGGATCATCTGATCAGCTGGGTCGCGAAGTTGCATGGCCGGGTGCGGAGATCGAGCTGATCCCGGATCAGCTTCTCCCACCCCAGTTGGCAGGCCCCCGTGGATCCGGGCAAACAGCAGATAAGGGTGCGGTTGGCGAGCCCGGCCAGGGCGCGGCTCTGCATGGCCGAGCCCTTGATCTCGGCAAACGAGAGCTGACGGAACATCTCGCCAAAGCCCTGCACGGTGCGTTCGAACAGCACACCCACCGCCTCCGGAACCCGGTTTTGCTCATTGAAGCCGGTGCCGCCATTGATCAGCACCACCTGCACACTCTCATCAACGATCCACTGGCTGACCTGAGCCCGTACCCGGAACAGGTTGTCGGCGCACAACGCTCTATCCGTCAGCTGATGTCCCGCCTCGGTCAGGGCCGATGCCAGGTAATCCCCCGAGCTGTCGTCGGCGGCGCCCCGGCTGTCAGAGACCGTCAGAACGGCAATGTTGAGGGGGGTGAATTCGCTGATGTCTGCTGCCATTGAACAATTCCTGTAAATCATCGAGCACGAGGCGAAGAGGGGGTAGGATGCTTGCGGTACGCCAGCCAGGGGCGAGGCCAGCCAATTGGATCTGATTGGCAATATCCTTGCTGGGGATGGATTCTACCAAAAGTTGTCGGGGAGTGGGGTGAATAGGCTCATTAATCTGCTCGCAGCGCCCAGTCAGGCTCATAGCAACAGGCCGGGCTAACCCGGCCTGTCTTGCAAAGGTACTCCGATCAGAATCCCTTGACCCCTGTCATGTCAGGCAGCTGGTGCGCAATCCCCTTGTGGCAATCGACGCAGGTATTCTCGCCACTGGCCAGGTTGGTGGCGTGCATCTGAGCGGCGCGCCGTCCTTGCAAGGAGAAGTCCATGTACTCGAAGTTGTGACAGTTGCGGCACTCCCTCGAGTCCGTGTCTTTCATCCGCTGCCACTCTCGCTCCGCCATCTCCCGGCGGTGAGACTCGAACTTCTCGCGGGTATCCACCTTGCCGGTTAACATGCCCCACAGCTCCTTGGAAGCCTGCACCTTGCGAATGATCTTGTAGGTCCACTCGTGGGGCACATGGCAATCGGGGCAGCTGGCCCGCACCCCGGAACGGTTGGCATAGTGGATGGTGTCGCGATACTCGACGAAGACGTTGTCTTTCATCTCGTGACAGCCGGTGCAGAACTTCTCGGTGTTGGAGGCTTCCATGGCGGTGTTGAAACCGCCCCAGAAGATGACGCCGCCAAAGAAGCCCATCATCAGCAGCACCCAGAGCGCCGCCTTGGAGGGCGACTTGAAGGTGGTCCAGATCCGCTGCACAAAACCGGGTAATTTCATCTAATGACTCCTTAGTTCAGCGCATCGACCGGTTTGAACGTATTGTCCACCAGCGGCTTGGCATCGGTCTGCGGCACATGACACTGCAAGCAGAAGTAGCGGCGCGGCGAGACTTCGCCCAGGGTCAGGCCATCTCGCGACTCGAAATGGGTCGGGCTTATCTTGGGCGCCTTCATGGCGGTGGCATTCTTGAAGCTATGACAGGCCAGGCACTTGTTGACCTTCTTGTCTATCTCATAGTTGCGAATGTCATGGGGGATCAGCGGTGGCTGATGCATGTATTGGCGGGTATAGAGATCGCCATCCTTGCGAAAGTTCTTCATCTGGGCCGCGGGTGCCTCGACGGCAAGATCCGCACTGTTGCGCAGGGACTTGACGCCGCCGCTCTCGGTGGTGACCTGTGGTGCCTCGGCAGCCATCAGACTCCCCGCCATCAGGCAGGCCAACATTGCTCCAATCAGCTTCTTCATTATTTGTTCTCCGAACATGTTATCCGCAAGGGCCCGCGCCGGGCAGGCCCCTGGGTAGCAAGCGAGCGTCGCCCGGCGGCCGGGCGCTCATCAATGCCTGTTGCCTCAGGCCTTGGCGACCTTGACCGCACACTTCTTGTAATCCGTCTCTTTGGAGAGCGGATCCGTGGCATCCAGGGTCAACTTGTTGACCAGCTGGCTCGCATCGAAGAAGGGCATGAACACCAGGCCTCTGGGCGGCTTGTTGCGGCCACGGGTCTCGACCCGGGTCTTCACCTCGCCCCGGCGGGAGGAGACGATCACCTCCTCACCACGGCGCACGCCGCGAGCCTTGGCATCTTCCGGGTGCATGAACAGCACCGCATCCGGGAAGGCGCGGTAGAGCTCGGGCACCCGACGGGTCATGGTGCCGGTGTGCCAGTGCTCCAGCACGCGGCCGGTAGAGAGCCAGAGATCGAACTCCTGGTCCGGGGACTCGGCGGCCGCCTCATAAGGCAGCGCGAAAATGACCGCACGGCCATCGGGTTTGCCGTAGAAGTTCACCCCCTCCCCCGCCTTCACATAAGGGTCGAACCCTTCGCGATAGCGCCACAGGGTCTCCTTGCCATCGACCACGGGCCAGCGCAGGCCGCGCTCTTCGTGGTAACGATCGAAGGGTGCCAGGTCATGACCATGACCGCGACCGAAGGAGGCGTACTCCTCAAACAGGCCTTTTTGCACATAGAAGCCAAAGTGCTCGGCCTCGTCGTTGAGCTCGCCTTTGCTCTGCGCTTTGGGGAACTGATCGACCTGACCGTTGCGATAGAGCACCTCATAGAGGGTCTTGCCTTTCACTTCCGGCATCTTGGCGATAAGTTCCGCCGGCCACACCTCTTCCACGGTGAAGCGCTTGGCAAACTCCATCAGCTGCCACAAGTCGGACTTGGCCCCTTCCGGCGCCTTGACCTGCTGGTGCCAGAACTGGGTGCGGCGCTCGGCGTTACCATAGGCGCCCTCTTTCTCCACCCACATGGCGGTGGGCAAGATGAGATCGGCCGCCTGGGCGGTCACGGTCGGGTACGGGTCGGAGACCACGATGAAGTTGGCCGGGTTGCGATAACCGGGCAGCCCCTCCTCGTTCATGTTCGGGCCGGCCTGCATGTTGTTGTTGCACATCACCCAGTAGGCATTGAGCTTGCCATCCTTGAGCATGCGGCTCTGCAGCACGGCGTGATAACCCACCTTGTCCGGGATGGTGCCTTCAGGCAGTTTCCAGATCTTCTCGGCGATGGCGCGGTGCTTGGGGTCAGTGACCACCATGTCGGCGGGCAGGCGGTGGGCGAAGGTGCCCACTTCCCGGGCGGTGCCACAGGCGGAAGGCTGGCCGGTCAGGGAGAAGGGACCGCTGCCCGGGGTGGAGATCTTGCCGGTCAGCAGGTGGATGTTGTAGCAGAGGTTGTTGGCCCAGACGCCGCGGGTGTGCTGGTTGAAGCCCATGGTCCAGTAGGAGACCACTTTTTTGCTTGGGTCGGCATAGATCTGCGCCAATTTTTCCAGCTTCTCTTTGGGCACACCGGAGAGCTTGGCCACCGAGTCCACATCGTAATCGGCCACGAACTTGGCGAAGTCGTCGAAACTCATCGGGGTGGAGTCGCCGCTGTCCGGGTTCTTGGCTTTCTGCTGGGTCGGGTGAGTCGGACGCAGGCCGTAGCCGATGTCGGTGACCCCCTTGCGGAACTGGGTGTGCTTGTTGACGAACTCCCAGTTCACCTTGTCGTTCTGGATGATGTAGTTGGCGATGTAGTTGAGGATCGCCAAGTCGGTCTGGGGCGTGAACACCATGCCGTTGTCGGCCAGCTCGAAGCTGCGATGCTCGAAGGTGGAGAGTACATGTACCTGCACCTCTTGATGGGAGAGGCGGCGATCCGAGATCCGTGACCAGAGGATGGGGTGCATCTCGGCCATGTTGGAGCCCCACAACACGAAGGCGTCCGCCTGTTCGATGTCATCGTAGCAGCCCATGGGTTCGTCCATGCCGAAGGTGCGCATGAAGCCGACTACGGCCGAGGCCATGCAGTGACGGGCGTTGGGATCCAGGTTATTGGAGCGGAAACCCGCCTTCATCAGCTTGGAGGCGGCGTAGCCTTCCCACACTGTCCACTGGCCGGAGCCGAACATGCCAACCGCGGTCGGGCCCTTCTCTTTGAGGGTGGCCTTGAACTTCTCGGCCATGATGTCGAACGCCTGATCCCAGCTGATGGGGGCGAAGTCGCCATTTTTGTCGAACTTGCCATTGGTCATGCGCAGCAGAGGCTGGGTCAGGCGATCCTCGCCATACATGATTTTCGACAGGAAATAGCCCTTGATGCAGTTCAGACCACGGTTGACCGGGGCCTCCGGATCGCCCTGGGTCGCCACCACGCGCCCGGCCTGGGAACCCACCAGCACGGAGCAGCCGGTACCGCAGAAGCGGCAGGGTGCCTTGTCCCATTTGATGGCAGTCTTGTCAGTACTGGTGATCAGGTTGGCCGCCAGGGCGGGAGCACTGACACCGGCCACGGCCGCCGCGGCTGCGACCGCGTTGGCCTTCATAAAGTCGCGTCGACTCAGCTTCATGACATTTCCTCACATTGCTTATCGTTATTATCGAACTGATGGTAGATGAGACCGGCAGACAGTACCTCCGGCATCCCGTTGATGGCATTGATGGCATCAATGGCCATCATGGTGAGCCACGCTGACTCAGCGCCATGGCGTGTTATTCCTTGCATTGGACATCGCGCTCATCGAACTGGTGGTAGATAAGACCGGCGGAGAGCACGCCCGGCATGGCATTGATCGCATCGATGGCCGCCATGATGGGGCGCTGACTCGGCCCCTCCAGGGTGACAACCAACTTGCCCTCCTCACTGACCACATGCACCTCGGCCCCTTCGAGGGCGCCAATCTGCTCGGCAAGCCGATGGCGCAAGGGGGGCTGGGTCAATACCACCAGGCTGGATACGTGGTATTCCTGCTCAAGCTGGACATCGGCTGGCTGCGGTTTCATTCATGCTCCTTCGCGGCCGGGCTGGCCACCTTGATACTGTCAACCGGGCAATCTGCGACACAGGCGCCACACCCGGTGCACAGGGCGGCATCCACGCTTGGGGTTGGCACCCGACCGAGTATGGGGATAAAGCGGATTGCCCTCGCCTCGCAGCTATCCTGGCAGCGCTGGCAATAGACCTGGCCGTTGGCCAGGCAGCTTTCGGCTATGTGGGCGATATAGTCCCAGGGGGATTGTTCAGTCGGGCGAAACAGCGGCTCGCTGCAAGCGCTCGCACAATCGCCACAGAAGCTGCACTCACCCCGGCTGAAGTCAAGTTCAGGAAAGCCGCCATCCCCTTTGATGATGATCTGTTCGGGGCAGGCGGTGAGGCAATCACCACAGCGGCTGCAATCGGCGACAAACGCGGGCCAGGGCAGTGACCAGGGCAACTGGGCAGCAGGTGTCACAGCCTTGAAACGGCCGCGCAGCAGGTGCCGGCGTGACAGCTTGACCCCATCGGACATATCCACTCCTTGTGAACCCCGAAAAACCTGGCCTGAACAGGCGAAATAAGAATGGCATCTGTAATACCTATTCTAATAGTGGGCCTATTTTGCGGACTCAACAAGGTAAGGGATATACCACCAGGGGGATAAACAGGGGGATTATTGCGCTGGATCAATCCCTTGGCGCAAAAAATCGTAGGGGATATCCGTCAAGATACCCCCTAATAGGCAAACCGGCAGGAAGGAGAGGCTTGTTTGAGGCTTATCCGCCGATCGAAGCGAGATGAGGGGTCATGCCCGCATTCCCTTCGTGGAGGTGATGGGTCGCGGCCTTGCCGAGCAGGGCGACTCGAATGCGCTGGATCAGCTCATCCTGTTGCTGGTCGGCACTCAGCAGATCCCTGAGCTCGACGCCACTCTCCCCAAACAGGCACAGATGCAGCTTGCCGACGGAAGAGACCCGCAGCCGGTTGCAACCGGCGCAGAAATCCTTGCTGTAAGGCATGATGAGGCCAATGCTGCCGCGCGAGCCCGAGTGCTGGAACACTTGCGCCGGGCCATCATCCACCCCTCGCAACTGCTGCAGCCAGCCCTGCTCAAGCAAGTGCGCCTTGATGGTCTCGCCGCTGACGTGATGATCGCGAAACAGCGTGTCCATCTCCCCCGTCTGCATCAACTCGATGAAGCGCAGCTCGATGGGCTTGTCCCGGATCCAGGCCAAGAACTCGGCAAGCTGGCCATCATTGAGCCCCCTGAGCAGCACGGCATTGACTTTGACCGAGGGAAAACCGGCATTGAGTGCCGCCTCTATCCCATCCATGATCTCGGCCAGCTTGTTTTCACCGGTGATCTGGTGGAACTGGCGCGGGTCCAGGCTGTCGACACTGACATTGAGCGCGGTCAGCCCGGCGGCTCGCCATTCGGCGGCCCGCTCCTTGAGTCGATAACCATTGGTGGTCATGGCTATCTTGTCGATGCCAGGAGTCGCCGCCACCGTCTCGATGATCTCGGTGAAATCACGGCGCAGGGAGGGTTCACCACCGGTCAGGCGCACCTTGCGGGTGCCCATGGCAGCAAAACCGGACACTACCCGGCGGATCTCATCGACAGAGAGGAAGGACTTGCGCCCCTCGGGGCGATAACCGTCCGGCAGGCAATAGGTACAACGAAAATTGCACACATCGGTGATCGACAGGCGCAAATAGTAAAAACGACGGGAAAAACCATCTTCAAGTGGCAACATAAACACCTTTCCAAATACGGGAGGCCAGGGCATTTCTTTCCTGACCCTTACAGCGCGCATGTCGGCTGTCGGCAATCTTCCCCTTATCCAAAGACTTAGGCGAAAATGCTCGGAGTTCATCTAGTTTTTCGATGCTAGCACAAGTTGGAGTACACTCCCACGCAACTTATGGGGTATTTCAGCGGCGCAGAGGCTACATGGGGCAATGGTTCAGGGTTCATTCGGTCAGTAGCGCCATCGGTCGCTCCATGATGCTGATCCTGTTTATGGCGAGCCTGATCGCCCTGGTGGCCATGGTCACCCTCTTCTACTCGGTGCCCGATGCCAAGGCCATCAATCTGTCCGGATCCTTGCGGATGCAGGCCTATCGCATGGCCTATGAGATTGGTCAGGGACAGCCTGCCCTCAAGCGGCTGGGTCAATTCGAGCAGACGCTCAATGCCAAGGAGCTGCAAGAGACCCAGCGCTGGATAACCCCGGCGGCCCTGCGCCTTACCTATGGCGAAGTGCTGCGCCAGTGGCAGTTGATGCGCAGCCACATAGAGCAGGCGACCCCCCAGCGCTACATAGACAACACGGAGCAGTTCGTCGCCGCCATCGATGACTTCGTCAACCAGATGCAGTACCACGTCGAATTCAAGGTGCGCATGCTGGCGCTGGCCGAGGGGTTGGGGCTCATCTCCATCATCACCATCGCCTGGTTCACGGTGCGCTTCACTCGCCAGCAGGTAGTGGCCCCCCTCAACCAGCTGGTCTATTGCGCCCGCCAGGTCCAGCGGCGTGAATTTGACCTCACTCTGCCCCCCCACTGCGACAACGAATTGGGGGAGCTGTCCGACGCCTTTGGCACCATGGCCACCGAACTGGGCAAGCTCTATCGGGACTTGGAGAGCAAGGTCGAAGAGAAGACCGCCAAGCTGCAGCAGGCCAATGATACCCTCTCCTTCCTCTACACCACGGCCCAGAAGCTGCACGCCGCCCCCTTAAGCGGCCACACCCTGCAAAAGCTGCTCGACCGGGCCGCCGCTCATCAGCAGATAGCGCATATACGGCTGACCCGTTTCGAACACAATGCCATGCCGGTCTACCTCACCGGGCGCAGTGGCTGGCCTGGGGAACTCGAAGCGGTGGTGAGCTTCTATTTGCAGATGGATGACAGGGAGTTTGGCCGTCTCGACATCATCAGCCCTCACCCCATCGACGAGCGGCTGATGAAGAACTTTTCCATGCTGCTGGCCCAGGTCCTGCACAAGGATCAGACGCTCTTGCAGCAACAGCGCTTGTTGTTGATGGAGGAGCGGGCCGTCATCGCCCGCGAGTTGCACGACTCCCTGGCCCAGGCCCTCTCTTACTTGAAAATCCAATCCACCCTGCTCAAACGCGCCTTCAACAAGGGGGACAGCAGCAAGACCCAGGCGGCCATGGAGCAGATAGACGAGGGGCTCAGTAATGCTTACACCCAACTGCGTGAGCTGCTGGGCACTTTCAGACTCAGCATCGGAGATGCCAATCTGGGGGAGGCAATCCACATCATGATAGAGCAGCTCAAGCCCCAGACTCAGGCCCAGATCAGGCTCCATTACGGTCTGTCCGATACGGATCTGGAAGCGGGCCAGCACATTCACATACTGCAACTCATCCGTGAGGCCGTCCTCAATGCCATCAAACATGCCAGTGCGCAACTGATTGATGTTAGCTGTGAGACCCTTGCCGATGGTAACATTCAGGTGCAAATCACCGATGACGGTGTCGGTATCGGCCATGCCCGTTCAGCCATCAACCACTATGGCCTCAGCATCATGGACGAGCGGGCCAGCAAGCTGCATGGGGTCCTGGCGATCAGCGAGATCCACCCCAAGGGCACCCGAGTGCACCTGACCTTTCCCACCAGCCTAACAAGAGATGCCTGATGGACGAGATAAAATACACAGTTCTGGTGGTCGATGATCACCCCCTGATGCGCAAGGGGATAGTGCAACTCCTGGCGTTGGAAGAGAACCTAGAAGTATGCGGCGAAGCATCCAACGGCAGTGACGCCATCGCCATGGCCAAGGCGGCCGAACCCGATCTGATCCTGCTCGACCTCAATATGAAAGGTCTCTCCGGTCTGGATACCCTCAAGGCACTGCGCGCCGAGGAGATCACCTCCCGGGTGGTGATCCTGACCGTGTCCGATGCCCGCCAGGATGTGGTCGCCCTGCTCAAGGCAGGCGCCGACGGCTACCTGCTCAAGGACACTGAGCCCGACACCCTCTTGGCCCAGCTCGGCGACGTGATGACGGGACAGCAGATCCTGAGCGAGCCGCTGCGCCCTTATCTGGAGAACATCTACGAGCTGGATCACTTGCAGCAGAAACTCGAGAGCCTGACGCGTCGCGAAATGCAAATCCTGCGCGAAATTGCAAAGGGCCTCTCCAACAAGCAGGTGGCCTCGGTGCTCCATATCTCAGAGGGGACCGTCAAGGTACACGTCAAGAGCCTGCTCAAGAAGCTCGAGGCCCAGAGCCGGGTCGAGGCCGCTGTCATGTATCTGGAACAGCGCCACTGAGCACAATGAAGCCACCCCAGGGTGGCTTTAAAAATTTAGCTAAGTAGATGAAGCAAAAGGATTTGTTTCAGTCAATGTCCACACGTTGACCACATCGAGAGTTATTATGCCAAAGCCGCGCCATGCGGGGCTTTGTTATATCCGGGTATCCCCTGCCGCACTTCGCTTGCCACCCTACCTAATGAGCAAGACGGAACCCAATGCCTTACTCATCAGGCAGGGCATATAGAGACACAATCCATCACGATTCAATATTATCCGAATGAAATAGTTTTATTATTTTCCACGCTTCATGCTATTTTCCCCGAAAATATCTCTTTGCTAAACATCGTCAATGGGGACGCTATGAACGAATTTTTGAAAACACTCATGAATGTCCGTAGCCTGCGCGCTGCTCTGCGCGAGCTGTCATTCGAACAACTGCAAGATGCGAAAGAGAAGTTTGATGCCATCTATATAGAGCGCCGTGACTCAACCGAGAAAGAACGCGCCGAGCAGGCAGAGCATCAACGTAAACTGGCAGAGTTTACTGAAATGCTGAAAGAGGCGGGAATCGATCCGCGCGACTTAGTAAACAATGCCGCGCCAGCAGCCAATGCTGAAAAGAGTAAGAACAAACGCACTCCCCGCCCCCCAAAGTATAAGTATCAGGAAGATGGGCAGGAAAAGACCTGGACGGGTCAGGGCCGCATGCCTAAGGCGATAGCCGAGCAGATAGCACAAGGCAAAAGCCTCGAACAGTTTGCAATATGAAAGAGGCCGCCGAAAGGCGGTTTTTTTCTACCTTTTTCCTCGGTATCTATAATATAGCGTCACTAATAATATTGATAGAATCATGCAAGATGGCGCTAGGCAGTAGAGAACGAAGTCGAAGAAGTACGCTGCATAGGTCTCACCAACATAGTTTCCAGCCAAGACATACTCTGAATAGATTGAAAATAATGGCTTTGCAACTGTGACCATCGCTAACGCAAGCACCATACAGAACAGGGCAAAGGTGATCAGTTCACGAGTCATTATTATGTATCCCGAGTTTGAGTTCACAGCCGCTTAGATAGCAGCCAGTTCACCACTATTGAGGCAGCAAGGCTAATGGGGGCCATAACATATCCAATCACTTTCAATACTTCGTGAAACACTTCATCACCAATGTAAGTGGAGCCTAGGACACTCTGGGAATATATAAAGTAAACGGGTTTGGCAAGTAATGACATAGGTATAAGAATAAGCACAAACAAGCCAATTACAGAAAGTGTGAAAACAGTATATCTGATCATAAATCCTTTCCAGAACATAGCCATGACAGTGTGCTATATAGAGTTCACTTAACTCATCATCCGCCGACAAAGAGCTCAATTGACCCCTATCAGTTAGATACTACCTCTATCCACATGAGCTTTTCAATTTTACACTTTTTCATTTAGCTTTGGCTGGCTACAACACATTGAAAAATAAATGAAATTTCGGTTTCATGGACTCATTACCCAAGCACATCACCACAGTGAAACCCTCACAGAAAACTGATAAAAGTCTTTTAAAACAATACATTGAAGATTTGACACTGTTCGATGTGGGTATCTGGAAACTGTAATGCAGTGAAAAAATGTTCACTCTTTTCAGTTTGGATTTTAACTGTAAGGCCCAGAGCTGGCGGGCTCTGGGCCTATGGTTTTGCCGTAATCCATTTTTGCAAAATTTTTTTCCCACGGGGTGCGCAGGCGGGAGCGGATGAGCGCAGATTCCGTGGTGCAGCTCCGTCCGTGGTTCTTTCTCCTGGCCTAAAGGCTTGCTCACAACGATGAACATAGAAATACTCTGAGCCATAATGAATATCCTTGTATTGCTAATGCACCAACGCCGAGCGCGGCCACTCCTGAGTGGCTTGCCTGTCATTCAGTCGTCAGCCAAAACAGTGCTCAGCTTGATGGAGGCACAGTAGTGCCCCTGTTTATGACTCCCCATTCACTCGATACCGTCATAAATTGCTCGTGTGATTTCGTCGCGACTTAACGCCGAATTAAGGTGTGAGCAACGCAGCCACCTAACCTAAAATTGCACCGTACACACGAGAAAAACCTTGAAATGAAAATACCAAACACTAGGAATCACTCTTAAACATCTGTTATATGCCTAGCCACAGTTAGCCACCACATGATCAATTTTCTTAATCACCCTGGCCCACTGAGGCGACAAAAAATCTTGCTCTTCCAGCTCACTGAGAAACTCCTCAAACTCTTTTTCCAACTGATTTAGAAACTTAGTTGCGTGAATTACTTTCGTATCAGCGCAAACAATTGGTAGAGAGAAATCTCTACGAATTCGCCAACCACCAGTTGTTTCCGCTTGGTGCAGAATACCGCAACGAATATGTTCATAAAAGTCCGCACCAAGTCCAGTAAAGTCAGTCAAATGGTGGGATGTAGAAAAGAACTCTTCGAAAATTACTCTTCCTGCCCCATTGGTTTTCCTCCAGCCACGTTTTAATGAGATTAAAGACTCAATCACTAGGCATGAAACTGCCATCATACTAAAACCATGCTTCATCTCATTTTTCTTGAATGGTTCAAAATACCGCTCTGAATAGCGATGGCGTAAAACAGTAATAATTTGTGTTTTATCTTGGCTATCTTTTAGCTCTTGCCAGCCCTCTGATGAAAAGGACGACGACAATTCAACTGACATAAGAACCCCCATAGTGACAATGCCATATAACGCGACAATAAACGGTGTGGAAGGTGTCGATGCTTTTGCTAACTTTTTATTTTAGCAAAAGCAGCAACAGTAGTAATATGTAAGGCTTAACTTCCTTGTTACACGAGTTATTTACGCAACTTTTTAATCGCATTTATTGACTCACCATCTCCGATTATTGATGAGTATTTAAAAATTAACTCTTCTAACAATTCCTTCTCAATACTTTCATAATTACTTGAGGATACAAGCGCTGATTTCATTAGCCTTTGTACTTTCGAACCTGACTCAGCACTCGTGTCGCGCCCTGCGTCTTCCATAAAGCGATCCAAACCATAGATACGATATGTAAGCTTCCCTTTTGTAGTTTTCCATTCATACAACTTACCTTCTACTAATACGGTCAAATGCTCTTCATACTTATCAAAGTGCGGATGCACTATTTTATAAGCAGTAGAGACAACTGGAAATCTGACTCTATTTTCTCTATCTAAAATTCCCTTATATCGTTTTTCATTATTGCAATCTGGACAGCTAGCACATAAATTCTTAGGCTCAAACATAAAAGCAGGATGGGTGGACTTTGGGATTATATGCTCAACATCCCAAGCCCTATTGCTTTTAACAACAATACGTTGTTTGCAAAAACAACATGTATAGTCCTGCTCTTTGAGGTAATGGTCTTTAATTGTTTTTCTAACATTTGAATATTTTTCATCCTCCCATTTGCTAGACGATTTATCCTGTAGGCTGTTAAATTCAGCAACTAACGCCATATCCTTTCCTAAATATTTAACCTCATTCATGCATTAACACCGCTAAAGCTTTTTTTAGAGTCGAGAGCAGATTTTTAACAGGATCATTATCAGGGACTATAAGGTCAAACTCTATTAGGTTATTTATTTTATCAATGAACGCATCATCTAGCTTTTTACCTTCACTCAGCTCTGATAAAACTTCAACCAATTGGCTAATTAAATATTCATTTTTGAATCCAGGAGACCTAAATGTATAAGCAAGTTGGTAATCAGATGAATGCAATGCCAATTTTTCTCCAGCAATAACCTTTGCAGGACTGCACTCTAAGTTTACAACATAAGAGTTAGATTGTGGAATTGAGGAAACAACATGAGGTGAATGCGTTGCAATAACGAAATGGCATCTTTTATATTTTGAAAAAACTTTTGCCAATAAAGGCAAAAAATCTCGCTGCCATTCAGGGTGTAAACTCAACTCTGGTTCATCCAGTAATATGACTGAGTCATCTTTAATTGATCCGGCGATTGAAATCATATTAAACAATATACATAGCTCGCCTGAGCTTGCGTCTGTAATAAAGAATTCTCTACCATCACTTACTTTTATAAACTTAATATTATCTATCTCTACTAGATCATACTCCGCAAGAACAGAAAACTCTTTAAGGTATTCTGGTTTTTTAAAATCAAGGCTATCTATAATATCAAGATTTATAGGAATCACCTGATTTCGTAAAAAAACACCATCACTGTTAGATTCTGAAAACAAACCATTATAAAGCGATTTTACACTGCTATAAATTCTTTCCACATCTTCATCCGTCAGGCTATCACTATAATCCCTCTTCCCCTTAAAAAACCTTACACTATTAACCATCTCAAGTGGCCCGCGGCCCCCTTTATTAAGCATATCATGAAATGAAAAGTGATCAGCAAACTTCAAAAAAACTGTAAATTTAGTTTCTATTCCCAAATAACTAAATAAAGGTAATATTTCATTTGTTCTGTTCTCTGGCTTCAAGAAAAACTCTATAAATGACGCCCCAAGCTGATCAAATTTTGATCTCATATAGCTTTTACTAGAACTATTTTTTGTTCTAGCGCCTCGATATATGTAATTATTATTCAAGTTGTTCAAAGAACCATGCAGTCTTCTTTCATCAAGCATTGGAAATTTATCAAATGGACTTGAGGATACCGCTATAATTCTTGGGAAATTATTCGTCCTTTCCTGCTGGATACCATCTACAGTATACCTAATAAAAATGTCTTGTCTTTCATAAAACTGAATTTGATTTTTAATTATCAAGGCATGAAAATGTTCAGGTATTTCACTTAGATCTACATTCGGGAAAATAAGTCTTGATTTTTCAATAGAAATTTCATTTTGCTCATTCTGAGCTATATAAGTTAAAACCCCAGTTTCATCAAGCGTTCTAACTCCTCCATTTTCAAAATAATCAATAAGATCTTGAATTCTTTGGTTTGAACCATTCAGAACTAGTAGTGAAGAAACCCCGATTTGGCATATTTTCTGAAGAAGAGCACTTTTACCATAACCATTGCGCCCAATTATTAAAGTAAAAACGTTACTTTCTCTATCTACATCATTAGAGCAGAGCTCAATTGTTCGTTCTTCAAATCTGACTTTAGTAACTATCATTCAATCCATCCATTAAAACTATTGATGCAGAGGCTAATTAGATGGAAGTCGGTATTAATCCGATAATAGAGCCTTCCGTATAACTCCGCCCCCCTTCATAACTCACACTAAAATATTTCTTTCAGATAATCATATTACCAGCCCATCTCCACTGTCTAGACATATTCGCTTGACCCCCATTTTGGGACTACTGCTTCTACTGTGCGAAAACACAGCAAAGAAGCTGCAATGGAAAACGCCATTAGGTCTCACCTTCCTAAACACATCGGGACAGAGAGCGAGACGCACCCTAATTACATGGTGTAGCTGGCTAAGATGTAGTACGGCGGAACGAGAGCGAGGGGATTAACCCCATTGCGATTACCTGACTCACAAATGCCTCTGAGTCCGGCTGCGTACAGTTACTGCCAGAGCTCCAAGGAGCGCAGCTGGCGCCGCTCAATGGCACCTCGCTACGCTCGCCAAACCCTGCTTCGCTTTGCTCGCTCAACACCTCCTCGGCGCGCTCTGCGGGCTCGTCGGTCAACTTTCGGCGTAGCACCCAGCCATCAAGGCGGGTGCGCTTAACGGCGCTGCCAGCGGCCACCCCCACAAGCCGAGTCACATCCTCCCCGTACTTATTCTTGGCAAGGTCTATCAGGTGATGCAGCCGCACCGGGCGCGCATCCCGGGGGCACACAGGCCCGCCCATGGAATAGGTAAACTCCTTCCAGTTCGCCGTATCGGCATAGCGGCGGCACTCCTCCATTATCTCGCTCGGCAACGGGGCTACCGTGCGCCCTTCCTTCTCTTGCACTTGTCCAGGCAAACGCCGCAGCTCACGCCACACGCTCACAGAGGGGCCACCCAGTTGTTGAAACTGGCGCAGGCCCCAGAGTGACGCCCACGCCCTGACCCGCCTTGCCCCTTCACTGGCGGCGGTTTCGGCCTCTAAGTCGCCTTCGTCCCCTATCTGGTGGCCGTCGATATTCTTGGCGATGTACTTGACGATGTACCCCACGGCCCCGCCTTTGGCCGGATCCATTGCCTTCCAGTCAAAGCGCGGGGTGATGTCGCTATAGGGGCGTTTGCTTAACGGGTGGCGCTTGCGCTCAAGGTCGCCCCTGTCGTGGCTCAGGGCGTAGCGTTGCATGATGCCTATCAGATCATGCTGTTGGGCGGGGTTCACGAACAGCAGCAAGTGCCAGTGCGGGGTGCCATCGTGGTGAGGCTCGACCACCCGAAAGCCGAAATACTCGATACCCCGGCGAGCCAGCGCGGCGCGGCAGCGCTTCCAGAGGGTGCCTAGGTAGGTGTTGGTGTCGCGGGGTGTATGGCCCTGATACTTGGGGTTTTCCGTGGTGCGGGCAGGTTGGCCATGACCTTGGGGGATTGTCTTCCATGGGTGATATTGGCTCGGCGCTGTCCAGGTGAAGAACAGGCCCACATAGCCCATTTCGTCGGCGGCATCGGAGAAGCCCCGCGCCCTGACCACCAGTTCATCCCGGCGGTTGGACGGGTTAGCCATGGAGCTGGCGACCGCATCGGCCAGTGAGATGGTGATGCCGTGCGTCTCGTTGTGCGCCTCCATGCTCTTGAGCCACTGCTCGGCGGCCAGCTGGCGCGCGTTGAAGGCCCGCAAGGCGTAGCTGGACACGTAGGGCGAGACACCCCGGCGCACCTTGCCCAGCAAGATGGCGCTGTGCTCTCGATATTGCTCCCAGAGCTTGCGCAATTTGCGCGCCCACCATTGCGGGTCGAGCCAGCGGATGAGGTGGGCGGCAATGAAGGTATCGCGGGTGTCAGTGCTCTTGAAGCTGGGGAGTAATGGCAGGAAGCCCCAAGGCTTGAGGGGCTGGCCGCAGACCCGCCAGAGGTAGGTCGCAGGCACGGCGTTGGTGTGGCCGTTGGTGGCGGCATCCAGCAGACGCTGGACGCGCTCCACGTAATCCACCGCCAGCTTTTCGCGGCGGTCTTTGTGCTGCAACTGCTCAAGCGGCTCGGGCAGGTCGGCTTGTACTTGCCGCAATACCCTCACCCGGTCAGATAGCCAGAGGCGAGCCTCCTTGCAGGCGACCTCTTTGAGGATGGCAGGCACCCGCCGCACACAGTAGCCCGTGAACAGCTCACCGATAAGCGCATCGGCCAGCTGCCCAGAGCCACGCTCACCCCGATTGACCGGGAACATCAGCAGGTCGAGCGCCCAATCAAGGTCGTAAGCGCCCGGGATGCCAATGAAGTAAGAGCGAATGGCCTCTTCGCTGGCAGGGGTGTTGTGGTTGCGTTGCCGTGGGGGCTTGCGGGCCTCATCAAACGGGTAGAGCGGTTGCAGGCTGATTTGCAGGATATGCACCATGCGGGCAATGCGGGCCCGCAACACGGCGGCGGATGGAGTACGGCGCGGACGACCTTTCTCGCTAAAGATGCTGAGGGGGGTATTCATGCCTGACCCCCTACGCTTGCGCGCTGTGCTTTGGCGTGGGCGGTGGCCTTGCTGCGGGCTTGGCGCAAGGTGAGTCGGGCCAACTTGCACATGTGCAGCAAGGCCCGAGTTTGGGCCCTGTCACGAATGCCCCTGACCCGCCGCCGAATGCGCAAGATGGCAAGGCGCGATTGCAGGGAGTAGAGCCGCTGATGGTCTTGGCGCAGGGACTCACCCCAGAATGCGGGTAAAACGTCCCCCTCCCCTTGAAGGGGCATATTGAATCTGCTAGTGTTCATGGGTCTTCTCTATTCTTGCTTGGATGGACTGACATTGAGGGGAGCCTGGCCGGGCTCCCTTCGTCATTTCTGGCGTTTAGCGCTGTTGCCTTCCCGGCCCTCCTTGGCCGTCTTGCCTCTCCCTCTGTTTTCCCGAATGGACTTTCTTACTCGTCGAGTTCCCGCAAGAGGCATTGGCGCTTGCCCGGGCTGTCACACAGCGCGATAAGGTCAGGGCACTTCGAGCGCGTCGGCGTTGCCAGCACGGCCCGGGCGGCAGGCTTGTCCCCATCCAGCTCGACTTGCTCACCGACCATGGCCCCCTTGAGGGCGCGGGCCAGCTCATTTTGAGCCCAGCGCAGCGCCCCCTCGTTGCCCATGATGCTGGCCTTGGCATGGGTCAAGGCCGCCAGTGGCGCCAGCTGCTTACCCAGCGCATTGAGGGTGCCGGGCATCACCTTGTGGTCGAGGTAGCTTTCATAACTCCCGGCAACCATGCTCACGGCGCTATTGAGGGCCACCTGGGTGCGCTGGAGTGGGATGGCCAGTCGCTTCTCTTGGCGCTCGGACAGGCGCTGCGCTTCGCTGGCATCCTCAACCAGCTCACACAGCTCCCGGTACTCCCGGGCCAGCTCCAGCGACACCGCGCCGCCAAGCAGTTGGTTAATGCGCCCTTGGCGCAGCTCCTCCAGCCGCGCCTTGGCGGGCGGAATGCGCTCTAGCAACACCTTGCGCTGGGCGCGCAGGGTCATCACCTCGCTATCGAGTTCATTGAGACAGGCCAGCTCGCTGTGAAATTGGGCGATGTACTCATCCAGACGCTGAACACGGGGGGATGCGGTGGCAGTGGCGGCAGGTACAACGTGCAGAGTGGGTTGTTGCATGAGGATTTCCTTACTTGGCGAGGGTGATGGCATCAAAAGCGGCGTAGGCGGTCGGGACGCCCAAGGCGTAGGACTGGACACGGTTGTAACGAATGCCCCAACTGGCGAGGTCGTCAATGTTCCCCGCGCTCAGGCGGTGGCTGTGATTGAGAGTGAGCACTTGCAGGTTCTCGACCAGAGTCACGGCCAGATAGGTGCTGGCCATGTGCTGATGCGAGATATAGGAGAGGTCGGCAATCTTCATGCGCTGCTGCTTGTCGCGCACTTGACCGGGAGCGAGGTGCGCTTGCTGGTGCGCTCGCAACAGGTCGCCACCGACCATCACCACCAAGCGCGGGTCGTTGCGGCACTCCTCCGGCAGCTTGGCAATCAGCGCATACACCATGGCATCCAGGTCGGCATAATGGCCGTTGCCGCTGGTGTCGAACGTCACGGCATCGCGCAGCACCCGCGCCCCCTCGGGGTCAGCCGCCCTTGCCAAGGCAGGCCAACCCACCATCACATCCTCCCCATTAGGGTTGGCAGCGGGGTCGGTGTTAGTGGCCGCTGACTCTCCCCGAAAGCCAACCCGTATCAGGTCATCCCCAAAGGCGGCCAAGGCCAAGTCTTCGAGCAGGTTGTTAGCTTGGCGCTGGTCGAGCCCTGCCAGCATTTGGGCCAGCTGCTGCCACGTCCAGATGGCACTGCTGTCCAGCTCTTCGTATTCGTGCTCGCGCTTGCCCGGTTGCGCCGGGACAAGGAAACGCCCTTGCGCCTTGCGACCACTGCGCAGCCCTGGCTTAAGGGGGTCAAAGCGGGGCGAGGTGGCGTCGTCCACACCCACAATAGAGACCATCCACAGAAACGGAACGGCCTGCACCAGCGCGGCATTCAGGGCAAGGCTGCCCAACGTGTCGAGATTGCCAAAGCTGGGTTGCGGCGCAGCGATAAAGCTCATGCGCATGTCATGCAGCAGGTCAGAGAGGCTCATCAAACGGGTTCCTTAGTAGATGTTGTGGGCAGGGGCATCACGGTCGTCAGTGGTGCGGGCAGGCAGCGGGCCGGGGCGGTATGGCGTGAAGCGCTCCAGCGTTTGGCTAAGCTGGGTCAGCCCGTCAGACAGAGCATTGAGCTTGCTAAACATCTGCTCAGGTTTTGATGCTCGGAAGGCAGAATTGAGGGGCGCTTGCTTGGTTGGCGCAGAAGTGGGCACCAACAAAGGGCGCGCAGGTGCCCGGGCGCTGAACTGCAACTGGGTCAATCCTGTTAGCATCGGCTGGTCAGTGACGGTGACCCCGGACAGATACCATTTACCTGTGCCCGCAAAATTCTCGCTGGCCTCTATGGTACAAAAGGCATGGGTGCCGCTGATGTTGAGGTCAATCAGCTCAAGGGTCGGGCACAGCACCGCCAGCAACATGAGCTGGCCGCCCTGCTCTTGCACCTTCACCGCGTCCACATGCCCGAGCGGGCGAGCGCGCACCCCTTCTGGCCATAAGTTGGCGGTGTAGAAACCCGGGTCGTAGGTCTCCGCCATCTGGCGCAAACTCTCGGCACTCACTTCGCGTCCATCCAGAGTCGGTCCCGCGCTGGCGATACATATCCAGCCTGTTTTTACCTGACTGCTCATACTGCCCTCCGCAGTGTCACTGTGGGTTTTTCCCGCTCTTGCGCGGCCAGTACATCCAGCTGCTTTTGCCGCTCGTTGACACTCTCACACAGCGAACCGTGCGCAGATGGCGATAAGCCCCGCGCCAAGCTCATGGCCATGTCAGTCGCTCGTTTTGCCGAGGGGCTCAATGTGTGGCTATATGCCAGCGTGGACACCCAACAGTGACCGCACTCGGCATCCGTGCATTGGCAATAGAGGTTGGCGACCCCCGCAGTCATGCGGTTGGTCTTGGTGATGCGGCCAAGCTGGCCACACTCGTTGCACATTACTCGCATAGGTTCCCCCGAAGTGGATTGACGGGTTGGGGCAGGCGCTGCCACAGAGCCCCCCATGCCAAAGCATCGGGGCGCTCAACAGCGGCAAGGTAGTCAGGTAGGTGAATGAAGCGCTGGCAGGCAGACCCCGCCAGCTTGCGGCGTTGCAGCCGCAGGTTGCGCAAAGCGCAGGGGATGGATAACATGATCATCAAATCAAGCCCTCATAAGCTGATTTGGAAACCCCGCTTGGTGTTACAGCACCGTTAAGCGGGGTTTTTCTTTGCCCGTCATTCAGAGTGCGCAGTGCAGCCAGCTTGCGGCCCAGTTGCTGGGCCTTACGAGTTGCGTCTGCCGCCTGTTCGCGCTGCTTTACCTGCTCTACCGTCTCACGCAGCAGCAGCGCCCCAGCCATATTCAAAGCGCCTTGCATTGACCATTTTTGGCTCATAGCGGGCTCCTCAGTCCCAGCCAGGACAACCAGCCATCCCTGATCTCACGGGGGCGACTCTCAAAGGCGAGCTTCATGCCCTTATTCCAGGCAGGCAGATAAATCCAATACTCTGCGGGAGCGGTAGGATTCAGGGGGTTACGCATTGGCACCACGGGCACCTTGCCCTTCTCAATCATTCCCCGTACCGCGCCCTTGGTCTTGCCTATCATCTTGGCGAACACTTCAATCGGCACGGCATCGGACGCATTGATGATGGGTTCGAGCACGAGCGAAACCCTCGGGTCTGCATCCACTTGGTTTGGGGTTGCTGCTGCCATCTGATATTCTCCTTTGTTAGCTATCAATGGGCCATAGTTGGCGATAGTGATTCACAATGGAGTAATAATTACTCCGATTGGGTAAATTCTTTATCTAAGGGGAGATTATGTCAATAGAAACTGCTGAAAAATTGAAGCTGATGAGGGAGTCAGAGCGACTAAACAGAAGGCAACTATCTGAATTAACAGAGATTCCTTATAGCTCTTTATCGAGTTACGAGGGGGGCACAAAGGAGATCAGCATGAAAGCGGTTAAAAAGCTCTTTTCTCTCCCTCAGTTCAGCAAATACATGATGTGGTTCTTAACAGACAAGATTGCACCTGAAGCCGGGCAGATAGCGCCGGTTCTCGCACACTTTGGGCAAGGAAACGAGGACTCATCCCACTCCGCCCAGAAAATTGGTTAACCCTGCATGAGGCGCTTTGTGCCGAAATAGAATCATCATGTTTGGGATACATTGGAGAGCTTCGCTATGTCGATTAAGAAGCTCGATGATGGTCGTTATGAAGTGGACGTTAGACCGCAGGGGCGTTATGGAAAACGTATCCGGCGGAAGTTTGATAGAAAACACGAAGCCACCGCTTTTGAGCGGTATGTGCTGGCGAATCAGCATGACAAAGCCTGGGTAGATAAACCAAAAGACGCTCGCCCGCTGAGTGAGCTGATCCAACTCTGGTGGCTCTACAATGGGCAGAATATGAAATGGGGCACACCAACACTCAAAGCTTTGCAACTGGTGGATCGGGGCATGGGTAATCCATACGCCTGCCAGATTGATAACCATATGCTGACAGTGTTTAGGTCGCAGTCTCTTAGCCAAGGGATAAAAGCATCCACCATAAACAGACGCCTTATGTCACTCAGTGGCATGTTCAGTTTTCTGATTGATGCAGGCATGTATCACGCACCCCATCCGCTAAAGGGATGCAAGAAACTCAAAGCACTGCCAACAGCCATGAGCTTTTTATCGCAGGCTGAGATCAAAGCTCTGCTAGAGAGGCTAGACGGGGATAATCGAAATGTGGCCGTGTTGTGTTTGAGCACGGGGGCTCGCTGGAGTGAAGCCACTGAGCTGATGGCTGAGCACGTCATTAATCGGCGAGTGATGTTTGTAGCAACCAAGAATGGCAAAACACGGGCAGTACCCATTTCAGCTGAGGTATCAATGCAAATGGTTGATGGTAAGTCTGGGAAGCTGTTTCCAAATGCGGACTACTTGGGGATGCGGCAGGTGCTGCGAGAGGTGAAACCTGATTTGCCTCATGGCCAAGCCTCCCATGTATTGCGCCACACTTTCGCCACGCACTTCATGGCGAATGGAGGCAATATCATCACGCTCCAACGAGTGTTAGGGCATAGCACTATTCAGCAAACTATGGCCTATGCGCATTTTGCGCCGGACTATTTGCAAGATGCGATCAACTTTAACCCGTTGCGCGGTGAGGCAGGGATCTGATGACCACATAGTGTCCACGCTAAGGCTAATTTCGTAGGTTAGAGATCAGCCAGAGTAAACGATAAGCTGTTGATTCCCCATGTAGACAGACCTACATGGGGATGAAATCACCACCCCAGGGTGGCTTTTTTCATGGTCTGGCACGGTCGCTGCATTACTCCCTCCAAGCATGAATCAACGGAGGAAGGAACATGAATAACACCACGCTGGCACTGTTCCCCTTACCGTCCCACATACTGCCGGGCGGCAAGTTGCCACTGCGACTGTTTGAGCCGCGCCACCTGCAGATGCTCAAGGAGTCTTTCGAACAGGACAAGGGCTTTGGCATCGTCATGGAGGAGTCCACCCCCTCTGGCTCCGCCGGGCGCATCCTGCCGGTAGGTACCCGGGTCAGAGTCACCGACTTCTATACCCTCAATGACGGTCTGCTCGGCGTCACCGTGCTCGGCCTGGATCGCTTCTGCATTCACAGCATGACGACGGATGAGCTGGGAGTGCGCCGTGCCGAGGTAGAGTCGCTGCCCAACTGGCCCAGCATCCACTCCGACTTCAGCGACGATCTGCTGGCCAACCGGCTGCGGGAAGTGTTCGATCAGTACCCCGAACTCGATGAGCTCTATCCCGACAAACAGTTCGAGGATGCCACCTGGCTGTGTCAGCGCTGGTTGGAAATACTGCCCATGCCCATCTACGAGAAGCAAATGCTGATTGCCAAGCAGAACAGTGAAGCGGCCCGCCAATTCCTGCGTCGGCTGATTGCCCGCTAACCTAGAGGGTTCCGAGCCCAGGCGCCGCCAAGGTGGAAAGAGAGGAGTCTCGCGAGGCTCCCCCCTTGGCATCAAGCTGACCAAATAGTACAAGCAGAGAGACCGCAGAGAAGCAGGGCAAGGGCTCCCGCTTGAGCGTACAGCCCCTTGCCAGATGTTTGCAAAATGCGAAAAGTCTCAATATGAGATGTCAATATTCGCAATTTGCAAAAAAATATATTCATTAGACACCAGATTTGCACCACATCGGCCTGAATTAGCGGGTCGGTGAAGATTTAAAAAGTTGGCACGTATCTTTCATATAGCTCTATACAACCCGATTTATCCCGTGCTCTCTTCAGTATTTGCTGAAGAACTGGTCAACTACCTAGTTGACCATTTTTTTTGCCTGCACTTTTTTGCCTGCACTTTTTTGCCTGCACTTTTTTTGCCTGCACTTTCGCACGAAAAGCTCGACTGGATCTCAGTGTGCCGTCACAGCCTGTCCCACGCTCCCATGGCAGTCTGCCCCCTCTCTGTGACAGAGCCATGACACTCAGCAGTGACGCGTCAGGCACTCGCGCAGCCGCGCCAGACTGATGGGTTTGGCCAGGAAGTCCGTCATGCCAGCGGCCAGGCAGCGCGCCCGGTCTTCGGCCATGGCATTGGCGGTCAGCGCCACTATCGGCATCTGATAACCCAGCTCGCGCAGCAACCGGGTCGCCTCCAACCCGTCCATCTGCGGCATGCGCATGTCCATCAAGATGAGATCCGGCGCCTGCTCCGTCACCTGGGCAATAGCCTCAAGACCATTGCCCGCGAGACGGACCCGGCTCACCAGTTTCTGCAGCATGAGCGAGACCACAAGCTGATTGACCGGGCTGTCTTCCACCACCAGCACCTCCAGAGGCCGCAGCATCAGTGTCGGCTGACTGGGGCGCGTCTCACTCTCGCAGGGCACGCTGAGCCCGGGCAGACTGAACCAGAAGCGACTCCCCTCCCCCAGCCGGCTCTCCAGGCAAAGCTCGCCCCCCATCAGGGCGACCAGTCGCTTGCTGATGCTCAAGCCCAGCCCTGTCCCCGCGCAGTGGCGAGTGGCCGAGCTGTCGACCTGGGTAAAGGGTTCAAACAGGCGTCCCTGATCCCCTTCGCTGATGCCGATACCACTGTCTTGCACCTCGATGCGCAGCCGCACACCGTCCCAGCCCATCCTGAGCACCACCCAGCCCCGCTCGGTGAACTTGACCGCATTGCCAAGCAGGTTGTTGACTATCTGGGACACCCGGACCGGATCCCCGAACAGAACCTCGGGCACGGCCTCCTCCAGCTCGCATCGCAAGCTGAGCCCCTTGCTCCTCACCATGGCCTGCAGCGGCTCCATGATCGACTGGCAGAGGTGCCGGGGGGAGAAACGCTCGCAGTGCAGCTCCAGGCTGTGGGCCTCAATCTTGGAAAAATCGAGCACGTCATCGATGATGGTCTGCAGCAGCCGCGCCGAGTGCGCCGCATGACCCAACAGCGATTGCTGGGCGGGCGCCAGGGCCTCGTGCAGCAATAGATCCAGCATGCCCATCACGGCATTCATGGGGGAGCGTATCTCATGGGTCATCATGGCCAGGAACTGGGACTTGGCACGATTGGCGGCTTCGGCCTGATCCCGGGCCTGGGCCAGTTGCTGCTCTCGGTGGATCTGGGGGCCAATGTCGCGGGCCGTGCCGCTATAGCCGCTGAATCCCCCTTGCGGATCGAAACCGGGCTCGGCGCTCACCTCCATCCAGCGCACGACTTCGCCGGTGTTGATACGCACCCGCTCCGCCCGAATGGCCTGACGCCCCTCCACCAGATGACGAAACTTGTCCCAAGGCTCTCCCTCCCGCTCGTGGGCAACCTCATAGAGGCTGCGCCCCGTCTCCATGGTCATGACCCCACCCTGATAGCCGGGAGCCGAGACATAGCGGAGCCTGTGGTCGGCATCCGTCTCCCAGAACCAGTCCGAGGCCATGGCGGCGAAGCGACGAAAACGGCGCTCGCTCACCTGCAGCTCCCGGGTTTTGAGCGCCACCTGCTGCTGCAACCGGGCCCGATAAGCAATGTTGACCAGCGCTTGGGAAATGAGTGGGCGACAGCGCTCCAGCGCCGCCTTGCTTTGCAGATCCAGCCCCCCTCGAACCGAGTGCCGACACAGCAAGATGCCGACAAAGCCCGGGGCGTGCAGGCCGGTCAGCATCAGGCTGGCCCAGCCAGCCTTGCCTGCCATGGCCGCAAACTCGGGCAGTTGGCCCGGGTCATAGATAACCAGGGTCTCCCCCGCCAGGGCGCGAGCGAACAAGGTAGAATGGCGCCAGGTTTGACCACACTCCCCGGGCTCGGTGCTCAGATGGGTGACGCCCGATCCTTGCTCCCAGGCAAGGACATCCGCCTGCTCGAAACCGATAAAGGGCTGCAGGCTGCGGATCAGGCTGTCGAGCACCTGATCCAGCGTGCGGGCCTCGGCCAGGGTGCCCAGGCCGGCCAGCAGGGTCTGCGACTCCTGATGATACTGCTCCTCCCGCGCCCGACAGTGCACCAGCTCCAGCAAGGTCGCCTGCAGCTTGTCGTTCAGGGCTTCCAACTCCTTGCTGTCGGGGTTCGGAACAGGGGTCATGCGGGTTCTCCCAGCAGTATCACAGCGGAGACCATCAGGTTGCCGTGCGCCAGCTCGCCATAAGGCAAGCGCCCCTGCTCGCCGAAGGTAAAGGGGGTAATAAAGGGGATGGCGCCGAGCTGGGTCTCGAACAGGCTGCCAAATTCGTGGATCCGCTCCCCGAGCGCCAGCCGGCAACCGGCGCAGAAGATGAGCAGGGCGCCGAAGGGGCGCATCTCGCGGCAGCGGCCATAGGCGGGCTCGATGCGACCCGCCGCCAGACTGCGGGCGAGGAGCCCCTCTTCACTGCCATACATGAGCGTCAATCGCTCCCCTAGCTCGATATCGGTAAAGAGCCGCAGCCCACCACGGGCCGTCACCGCCTCCGGGTGGGAGAGCTTGTAGTAGGGCACCCCATCCAGGGTGCCCCGCTGACGCGCCAGCGGCGCCAAGGTGCTCTCCTTGAGGATGGGGCCGACCGGCAGGGTATTCACTCCTCGCCACCGGGCATAGACCTGGGCCGCTGGCTCACCATCCAGAGTCAGCACCTCACGCCCCTCCCTGGCCGTCACCACCCCATGATGGGCGGTGGCGAGGTAGCCGGAGTGAAACTGGAACGCCAGCTCACAGTCCGGATAGAGCAGTGCCAGCACGACCCCCTGCTTGCCCTCCCCTGCTTGCCAGCAGACTTGCCAGTCGCCACTCACCCTGTCGTCGGCGGCCGAGCCCCCCACCACTGGCACCTGGCTGCCAAATTCGGCCTCAATGGTCCCCAATACGGCCTCCTCCTGACCTGGACTGGCATGGAGCAATATCATGGCCGGCAACTCGCCCGGACGCGCCGCCTGGGCCATGGCGCCATGCAGCAGGCTTTTCATGTCAATCTGGTCACCGAGCGCCCCGGCCACCCCATAACTGCCCCGCTCATCGCACAGGGCCGCCACCGCCAGCCCCCAGCCCCCGGCACTGTGATAACCGGACTGGGTCTGTACCCCATGGCAAGAGCTGCATCCGATGAGGCGCGTGTTGGGATAACGGCTAGTCAGCTGAGCACGCAAGATGGCGGCATCATGGGCCTGGGTGAAATAGACAAGCAGCAAGGCCGGCTCCCCCTGCAGGGTCGCCAGGCGTTCGCACACCTCGCGACAAGCAAGCATCGAGCTGGTTGCAAGGGAGTGAGCCGTCAGAAAGTCCACCTGCTATCTCCTGTTAAATCTCATTGAACGATGACGCCTGGGAGCATCCGGGAAACAGGCCCGTTCTTGCATCGACCCTGTCATCGCAATCGGGGCCAAGAAAATCAGGTGCAGCGATCAAGCAAAAGTCATACCCTTTGCGAAAAATTCCGCTGTTGCCGAAAAATCGGATCAGGGGCAAACAACAACATGGGGCCCATGACTACACTGGGCCATCATGAGTCAGCACGGGGATCTCTATGTGGCAGAAAAATATCAATGACTTCCAGCATGTCGTTGCCATTGGCGGTGGCCACGGCCTGGGTCGGGTGCTCTCCTCCCTCTCTTTCCTCGGCGAACGCCTGACGGGCATAGTGACCACCACGGATGATGGCGGCTCCACCGGGCGGCTCCGTCAGGGTCAGGAGTGCATCGCCTGGGGCGATCTGCGCAACTGCCTCAATCAACTGGTCACCGAGCCCAGTATCGGCAGCATGCTCTTCGAGTATCGCTTTGCCGGCCGGGGCGAGCTGGCCGGTCACAACCTTGGCAACCTGATGTTGCTGGCGCTGGACAATTTGTCGGTGCGCCCTCTCGATGCCATTCGTCTCATCAGCAACATGCTGAAAATTGAGAGCAAACTGTTGCCCATGTCGGAGTTTCCCACCGATCTCAGCGCCCGCACCGCCTGTGGCAACCAGATCCTCGGTGAGGTATCCATCGACAAACTGGACAGCCCGCCCCTTTCACTCACTCTGAGCCCCAAGGTGGCGGCGACCCGGGAGGCGGTATGCGCCATCGCCGAGGCTGACATGATAGTGCTGGGACCAGGCAGCTTTCTCACCTCCATCATGCCCCCCCTGCTGCTGGAAGAGATTGCCCAGGCCATAGGTCAGAGCCGCGCAAAATTGGTCTTTATCACCAATCTGGTGGCGGAGAAGGGGCCGGCTGGCCAGATGGATCTGCTGACCCAGTGGCGCTGGCTCGAACAGCACATTGGCACGGGGCGGGTCGATGCCATCATAGGTCCGCAGGGTCAATACCCGGCCGAGCTGGATGGTTTGCTGATGACGGCCTATCTGGGTGAGGAGGGCCTGCCCCATCGTCACGACAGGGCCAGGCTCAAGGCGGCGCTGGACAGGGCAATTCACTGGCGCAAGCGTCACTGACCCCGGCGCCAGGGATTCAGGATGATGGCTGGCAGTAATGGTTCAACTGGGTGAATACCTGGGGCAAAGACTGCTGCAACTGGCCGATGAGCAGGCCGCTCTCGGCGCTATCCTGACGCTGGCAGGCCAGCTCCAGGGCCACCACCTGCTGCTGGCTGAGCCGGGCACCATAACTGGCGCAGGACGATTTGAGGCTGTGGGCCAGTCGCCCCAGCGCCCGCCACTCTTCCTGCTCATAAAGGGGCGGCAATTGGGCAAGCTGCTCGCCCACCTCCTCGATAAAGACCCCGATCACCACGGGCATCATCTCTTCGCCAATGTCTTCGGCCAACTGGGCCAAAACCGCCTGATCCAACAGTGTCATCTTGCCTCCTGCAATGTGGTATCCAAATAGAACATAGATCAATGGCGGCGAACAGGGGGAGTCAAATCATCCCCATGCATCCTGGCCTGGGGATGGAGAAACTGTGATCTGGCTCCATTATCGTGAAGTGGCCCGCCCCATGTCATCGCAATGACTTGCAACAAAATTAACATTCAGGCAACAATGCGAACCATGAGAATGAGCAGGGCTCAATATCACCTCATCCCTTTTTGCCTGTATGGCTGCTGCGAAGAACCAGGGTAGATTTCTACCCTGGTATTTTTTTAGACCGGGTTGTCGATATCGACAAAGATCACCTCAACGCCATGCTCGGTGGCCAACCACTCTCCCAGTGCCTTGACGCCATATCGTTCGGTCGCATGATGGCCTGCGGCGAAAAAGTGCATGCCCATCTCCCGGGCCGTGTGTATGGTCTGCTCCGACGCCTCCCCCGAGATGAACGCATCTATGCCCTGCTCCGCGGCGAGGTTGATATAGCTCTGTCCCCCGCCGGTACACCAGGCCACGGTTTCGATGAGGGCAGGTCCGCTCTCGCCGCAGTGCAGCACAGTGCGGCCCAGCCGTTCGCCAATCCGTGCGGCCAACGCCTCACCGCTCAGGGGTTCGTCAAACTTGCCGACCATGGCCACGCTTTTCTTGTCCCAGGGCTCCAGACCACGACGCACCCGGATGCCGAGCAGCTTGGCCAGCTGGGCATTGTTGCCAAGCTCCGGATGGACATCCAGTGGCAGGTGATAGGCGAACAGATTGATATCATGGGTGAGCAGCGTCTTGAGGCGGCGCTGCTTCATGCCGGTGACAACCTCGGCCTCCCCCTTCCAGAAGTAGCCATGGTGTACCAGTATGGCGTCGGCTCCCTCGGCCACGGCGGCGTCGAGCAATCCCTGGCTAGCGGTGACCCCTGTGACTATCTTGCGGATCTCGTCGCGCCCCTCGACTTGCAGGCCATTGGGGCAGTAATCCTTGATGGCATGGGGTTCGAGCAGCTGATTGAGTATGTTGGTGAGTTTCTGGCGGCGGATCATAGGCCCCTCTGTGCCCGGATGGGCGAGCTGACAAAGGGCCATGATAATCGAGCCCGCCGACCAAGGCCATGGTGGCGGGCTCACACTGGTGTCCTTGGCCCGTCAGCGAGACGGCAAGGGCGCCAGGGTCAGGCGCGACTGGGGCGCCTCCGGTTGCAGGGTAGGGCTCAGGCGGGCAGGAGAATACCCGCCTCTCGCATCTGCGCCAGCTTGTAGCGCAAGGTGCGCGAGCTGATGCCGAGCCGCTCGGCAACGGCTTTACGGCTCCCCTTGCAGTCGTGCAAGGTCTCCAGAATGATCTGGTGTTCCTGCTGCTTGAGCTCGCTGCCGAGCCGCTCGCCGTTGAAGGGGCGCTCGACATTGCCCGCAGTGTCCGCCGGGATGAGTCCGGCCTCGCCGACCCCCAGCGCGAATGCCCCCACGTCTCCCGGCTCCAGGATCAACTGGGCGACCCCTATCTCGCCATCGGTGGAGAGGATCAGCGCCCGCTGCACCACATTGTCCAGTTCGCGCACGTTGCCGGGCCAGGGATGGGCGAGCAGCAGCGCCGCCGCCTGAGAGTCCAGCCTTGGGGTCGGCAACCCTTGTTGAGCCGCATGGAGCGCAAGCAGGTGCTCGGCCAGGGGCAGTATGTCCCCGGTCCGCTCCCCCAGGGCGCGCCAGTGCAGGGGGAACACATTGAGCCGGTAGTAGAGATCCTCCCGAAACAGCCCCTCTTGCACCGCTCTCTTGAGGTCGCGATTACTGGTGGCAATGACCCGCACGTCCAGGGGGATCATCTTGCGACTGCCGAGCCGCTCCACCTCTTTCTCCTGCAATACCCGCAGCAGCTTGGCTTGCAAGGAGAGATCCATCTCGGTTATCTCATCGAGCAGCAGGGTGCCGCCCTGGGCTTGTTCGAACTTGCCAGGACAGCCCTGCACGGCGCCGGTGAAGGCCCCCTTGTCATAGCCAAACAGGGTCGCCTCCAGCATGTTCTCCGGAATGGCGGCGCAGTTGATGGCCACAAAGGCTTGTTCACTGCGCGGGGAGTGGTCGTGTATGTAGCGGGCCAGCACCTCCTTGCCCGTACCACTGGGACCGGTCACCATGACGGTGGCCTCGCTTCTCGCAACCCTTGCTGCCAGCTGGAACAGCTCGGCACTGCGCGGATCCCCATGCACCACAGTACGCCGCTCCACTTTCTGAGCCGGCACATAGCGACTCACCTGGTTGAGCAGCACCTCGGGGGAGAAGGGCTTGGCGAGATAATCGATGGCCCCCTCGCGCATGGCGCGCACGGCACCATCTATGTTGGCATGGGCCGTCATCAGCAGCACCGGGATCTGGGGATAGGCCTGGCGGATGTTGCCCAGCAAGGTGAGGCCATCCATGCCCCCCATCTGAATGTCGGAGATCACCATGTCGAAGGGCTGGCGCGACAGGGCAAGCAGCGCCCGCTCACCGCTCTCGGCCTCACGACACTCGTAACCGCCGAGCAGCAGGGTATCGATCAGCGCCTCGCGCAGACCGGCATCATCTTCAACGACCAGGATCCGGGCCTGACTCATACGCTTGCTCCCAGGGACTGAGCGGTCTCATTGGAATGGAAAATCAGGGTGACGACTTGGTCATCCCCCCATCGGAGGTCTGCGACACTCATGCGACGACTCCCAGGGCTAGAGCGCCCTCATGCAAAGGGAAAGAGAGGGTAAAGCAGCTGCCCTCCCCCGGTACCGAGGTCACCTTGACCTCCCCCTGATGGGCCCGCACCACGGATTGCACCACGGCCAGCCCCAGGCCCGTGCCCTGGCTGCGGGTCGTAAAGAAGGGTTCAAAGATCTGGGCGAGTTGTTGATGGGTCATGCCTTTGCCGTTGTCGATCACCCTCAGCTCGACCCTGTTGTCGCTGCGCACCGCACTCACCATGAGGGAGTTGGCCCCCGCCTGGGCGCCATTGGCAATCAGATTATTGATGGCACCCGCCAGGGCATTGCTGTTGGCAAGCAGGCAGAGATCGGGCTCAGGGGCCTCGATATGCAGGCTGCACTGCTGTTGATGGCAGAACGCCTCGGCGCCCAGTTGCACCTCGCCCAGCAATCCTTGGACCGAGATGGGGGCCACCACCTGGCTCTCGCCACTGCGGGCGAACAGCAAGATGTCGCTGATCTGTTTTTCCAGATCCTGCAACCTGGCCATCAGTTTTTGCTGAAACAGCACCCGTGATTCCGGCTTGAGGGTGCGGTTGGCCAGGTTGGCGCCATAGAGCATGGCCGCGGACAGGGGGGTGCGGATCTGGTGAGCCAGGGAGGCCGCCATGTTGCCAAGTGCAGAGAGGCGCTTCATGTGGTTGACCCTGTCCTGGAGGCGGCGGGTCTCGGTGAGATCGGTGAGGAACACCAGCTGGCCAGGTTGATCCGGCAACGGCTGGGTAGAAAGCTGCACCCGGCGACCATCTCTCAGGGAGATCTCGTGGCCGTCATCGGCCCTGGGCTCGAAGCAGCGGCCGATGATGGCGCGCCAGCTCAACCCTTCCAGCGGCTCGCCGAGCAGCGCATGGGCTGCGGGGTTGGCGCGGGTGATGGCCCCCTGGCCGTCGAGCAGCAGCACCCCGGTCGGCAGCGCCGTGAAAATGGCATAGAGCTGACTGACTTCGTGGGACTGGACCGGGTTGTCTTGCTGTTGGCTCGTCATAAACCTGACCTCAAACGGGGAGTACGTTCAGGTTATTCAAGTTCTATGCCAGATAAATTTACTGTTTTAAATCATTAGGTTAAATAGGTGCGTCAAGGGGTTGACCCTAGGCTTCCTTGCTCATGCCGTATTTCTTCATCTTCTCGACCAGGGTAGTGCGGCGCATGCCGAGCAGATCGGCGGCCCGTGCCACCACCCCTTCCTGGGATTCCAGGGCCTGGCGGATCAGCTCCACTTCCAGGTCGGCCAGCATCTCCTTGAGGTTGACCCCCTCCAGGGGCAGCTGCATCAGGTTGCCGTTGCCAGGGCTCGCCAGCAGTTCGGGAGGATCCTGGAACACGGCTGCCAGGGCATCGCGCTCATCCATCTCGGTCAAGCGAGCGTCTCTGGGTTCGCACGGCAGCAGTCGATAGCGGCTCGGCAGATCCGAGACATCCACTATCTGCTGGGGATAGAGGATCAGCAGACGCTCAAGCAGGTTGGAGAGCTCGCGCACGTTGCCGGGCCAGGGGTATTGCAGCAGGGATTCCATGGCGCGCTGGGTCAGGCGAATGTAGCCCTGATGCTGCTCCGAGTGGCGATTGAGCAACTCCTGCAGCAGCAGCGGAATATCATCGATACGATCGCGCAGGGGGGGGGTATCGATAGGGAACACATTGAGGCGGTAGTAGAGATCTTCCCGAAACTCCTGGGTGCGGATCATCGCCTCAAGATCCCTGTGGGTCGCCGCTATGATGCGCACGTCCGCCTGGATAGGCTTGCCGCCACCGACCCGGTCGAACAGCCGCTCCTGCAACACCCGCAGCAGTTTGACCTGCATCGGCATCGGCATGTCGCCAATCTCGTCGAGGAAGAGGGTGCCGCCCTGGGCCAGCTCGAAGCGGCCACGCCGCGCCGCGATGGCGCCGGTGAAGGCCCCCTTCTCATGACCAAACAGTTCGCTCTCAAGCAATTCTGCCGGAATGGCGCCGCAGTTGATGGGCACGAAGGGACCGCCAGCACGAGTGGAGAGTTCATGGATGGCGCGCGCCACCACCTCCTTGCCGGTCCCGGATTCTCCCAGGATCAGCACATTGGCATCGGTCTGCGCGACCTGGCCGATGAGACGGCGCACCTCTTGAATGCCCTTGCCCTTGCCCACCAGAAGTCGCAACAGGGTTTGACCCTTGTCATGGGTCTGCTGTTTCGGGTGCAAGGAGACAAACGCCTGGCAAAAGTGCAGATGGCGGGTCAGGGATTCATAAGAAAACGGCGCCTGGGCCACCCCGATGAAGTTGCTATTGGGCAGCGCTATCTCGGTCAGGGAGACGAAGGGGGTGCGGGGGTATTGTTCGAGCAGCGCGCTCAGGGGACGATCCGCCAGCTCGCCGATCAGGACCCCTTGCAGGGGGCCCGAGGCTTCGATGGCCATGTCGAGATCCCCCTGTGCGACCTCTTGCCAAGGCATTCCCATGAAGGAGAGCACTGTACCCAACTGCTGGCGTCTAGCGACATCCGTATCCACTATCAGCACGCCCATTGCCATCATATTCATCCCTCTTCCACCGCCGATTCTTATTGCTATCGCCAGCCACCCCGCAAGCGGGGGGAGGCACAAGGCGCACAAAGTGCCAAAATTCCGGCACCTTGTCAAAAACTGTCGCGCCAGAATGTGTCCTGGCCGACATAGTGGCAACAGATGTTTCCAATCAGGGACGTTACGCCCCACCAACCTTAATCACTCGAGTCCGAAAATCCCATTCCGATCGCCAGTTTCAGTGCTGCGGGTTCGGCTTGAGGGTCGCATAGCGGCACTCGGGGAAACGGGTACAGGTGAGAAACTGCTTGCCGGCATAGGGCCCCTTGCGGGCCTCGCGATCCAGCAGAGGCGCGCTGCAGCGTGGGCAAGCATGGGATTTGGCCGGCGCCGCATCATCCTGGTCATGGATCTTGTGGTCCTGCTCCGTGCCCTCCTCGTCCTCATCCAGCGAGGTGGCGGTGAATACCCCCTGGGGCATCGCCTCTGGCTCGCCACTCGCAGACGTCTGGGGGAGGGATCTCATCATGGGCAGATCAAGGGGGGCCTTGTCCGTGTCTTGCTCCCTGTCATGACGACGGCCAGCCCCTTTGCTGGTGCGCCCACTCGCCGCATCGGCCTGGGGCCGAGTCAGCGGCCTGGGGGTATCGCCCAGATCCACGGCACCCAGGGATTGCGGGTTGAAGGTCGGTTCGCGCCTTGCTCCCCCGCTGAGCGCGGGTTCCATCAGGGGGTCCAGCGCGTCCTCGGCAAGCAACAAGGCCTGCACCTGTTCTCTGAGCTCGTCGAGATCCGCCGCCTCCTGCCCCCCCAGGAGCAAGAGCGGCAAGTCGGCGCGCTCACACAGCTGCTGCAACCAGCGATCCCGGCTCGGCCGACGCTTGCCCTGCCCCGGCGCCAATCGCTCGACCGCGCAGACCAGCGACAGATCCTCGGGGTCACAGAGCAGATAGTCGAACTGACGATCCCCCATGCTGGCCAGCTGCTTTTGCCATTTTCCCTTGCCAACCCCCTTGCCCGGCAGCAGCACGTCTTTGAGACGAACATGGGTAAAGAGTTGCACTTCCCCTTGCAGCAGTGCCTGCAAGGCCGCGAACTCGCGATGGCGCTCCGATGTCATCAGCGTCTCTTGCAAGGAGCAGGAGACAAGCCTGGCACGGCGAGCACGCCAGACAAACAGGACAGCAACGAGGGCCAGTACTAACAGACCGGGTAACAGCAAGCCATTCATGGAGGGGGCAATCCGACTAACGAAAGAGGGGCATAATATTACCACAACCCCCGGCCACAACCGCTATCTGTCAAGGCGCAAAGGCCGGATGCGGCCATCGGCAGAATAATTTCGGTTTTGGCCGGGTCAGGGGGTTCATCTGGCCTGCAACGGCAGGCACAATGAAGTGGACTCACACACAAGGAGAGCAGGATGCAAAAGCAATTGGTTGTCACAGTCATAGGCGCAGACAGACCCGGCATAGTGGAAGAGTTGGCCGCCCTCATCAATCTGCAAGGGGGCAACTGGCTCGCCAGTTCCATGAGCGAATTGGCCGGTCAGTTTGCCGGCATCCTCCAGATCAGCGTGGACGATGCCCACTACCGTACCCTGTGCGAGGCGCTCTCCCTGCTGGTCGGACTCAAGGTGAGCTTCGCCGAAGGGGTGCTCAGTGCCGAGCCCGAACGCCAGCTGATGCTTACGGTCACCGGCAACGACAGACCCGGCATTGTCCATGAAGTGGCGAGCATCTTGCGCCAGCTCGGCGCCAACGTCATCGACCTGACCACGGGCTGCGAGGCCGCCCCCCACTCCGGTGCGCCGCTCTTCTATGCCCATGCTCTGGTCGCCCTGCCCCAGGGGCTGGCCCTGCCGACCCTGATCGATGCCCTGGAGTCCCTCTCGGACGATCTGGTGGTCGACATCGATCAAGACGTGGAAGATTGATGCTGCTGTCATTAAAGCGTCACAAAACCGTCATCTAATGAGGCCCATTCGTTCCACGGGATTGGATAAACAGAGGCACTGATGAGCACCGACAAGCTGTATGAAGAGAAGGAACTGAGCTGGCTCTCTTTTAACGAGAGGGTGCTGCAGGAGGCGATGGACAAGACGGTGCCGCTCATCGAGCGGATCCGCTTCCTCGGCATTTTCTCCTCCAACCAGGACGAGTTTTTCAAGGTACGGGTCTCCGAGGTGAAGCGCCGCATCCTGATCAACGAGGTCCATGGCGGTGATGACGAGGCCAAGGGGCTGCTGCGTGCCATCCAGCAGAAAGTGATGGCGCTGGGCGAGGCGTTTGACAACACCTACAAGGAGCTGCTGATTGCCCTCGCCCGCCACAATATCTTCCTGGTCAACGAGAATCAGCTCTCCGACAACATACAGCTGTGGATGCGGGTCTTCTTCAAGGAGAAGGTGCTGCGCCACCTGATCCCCATCTTGCTCAACAAGGAGGTGAACCCGGTCAAGTTTCTGAAAGACGAGTACACCTACCTAGCGGTGGAGATGAAAAAGCAGGGCCAGGTGATCCAGTACGCCCTGGTCGAGGTGCCGACCGACGACCTGCCCCGCTTCGTGCAACTGCCCTCAGAGGGCACCCGCCGCAAGAAACAGATCATCATTCTCGACAACATCATCCGCTTCTGTCTGGATGACCTGTTCAAGGGCTTCTTCGATTACGATGAAATCGCCGCCTATGCGGTCAAGCTGACCCGGGATGCGGAGTACGATCTCTCCGACCAGCTCGATCTCAGCCTGGTCGACAAGATGAGTGATGGCTTGAAGCAGCGCCTCACCGCCATGCCGGTACGCTTCGTCTATGAGCGGGAGATGCCCGCAGCCATGATAAGCTTCCTCAAGCTCAAGCTGCAGATCAGCTCCTACGACGCCATCATGTCCGGTGGCCGCTATCACAATTTCAAGGATTTCATCGGCTTCCCCAATGTCGGCCGTGACTATCTGGAAAACCCCAAGCTGCCGGCCCTCGATTGCCGCGACTTTGATGGCTTCGTCAACGCCTTCGATGCCATTACCAAGCAAGACATCTTGCTCTACTACCCCTATCACAAGTTCCACCACTTCACCGAGCTGGTGCGCCAGGCGGCCTTCGATCCGGCAGTGAGCGCCATTCGCATCAATATCTATCGGGTCGCCAAGAAGTCGCGCATCATCCACTCTCTGGTCGATGCCGCCAACAACGGCAAGAAGGTGACTGTGGTGGTCGAGTTGCGGGCCCGCTTCGACGAGGCGGCCAACATCGACTGGGCCAATGTCTTGACCGACGCCGGGGTCAAGGTGGTGTTCGGGGTACCCAGCCTCAAGATCCACTCCAAGCTCTGCCTCATCACCCGTCTCGAGCAGGGTGAGGCGGTGCGCTACGCCCATATCGGCACCGGCAACTTCAACGAGAAGACCGCCAAGACCTATACCGACTTCTCCCTGCTGACCCGCAACCCCGACATCACCGCCGAGGTGGAGGGAGTATTCGAGTACATCGAGTACCCCTACCGCCGCTACAAGTTCAATCACCTGCTGGTCTCCCCCATCAACTGCCGCCGCCAGCTCTACCGGTTGATTGACAACGAGTTGACCAACGCCAAGGCGGGGCTGCCCAGCGGCATCACCCTCAAGATCAACAATCTGGTGGACAGAGACCTCATCAACCGTCTCTATGCAGCGGGCCAGGCCGGGGTGCCCATCCAGATGATCATCCGTGGCATGTGCGCCCTGCGCCCCGGTGTGCCGGGTCTCAGCGAAAACATCAGAGTGATCAGCATCATAGATCGCTTCCTCGAGCATCCACGGGTCATGGTGTTTCACAACAAGGGCAATGTGCAGCTCTATATCTCCAGCGCCGACTGGATGAGCCGCAACATCGATGGTCGCATCGAGGTGGGCACCCCCATCTATGACGATCGGCTCAAGCAGCGCATCCTGGATATACTGGAGTTGCAACTGAGTGACACCACCAAGGCGCGGGTCATCGATGCAGAACAGCAGAACCTGTATGTAAACCGGGGCAACAGGCGCAAGATCCGCTCCCAGGTTGCCACCTACGACTATCTCAAACGCATCGAGTCAACTCCCCATGGACAATAGCCTTTATGCCGCCGTCGATCTGGGCTCCAACAGCTTCCACATGGTCATCGCCCGTCTCACCGACGGGCGCATGCAGATCATCGACAGGATCAAGGAGCGGGTCCGGCTGGCGGAGGGGATGGATGATCAGCATAGAATGTCGGTCGAGGCCATGGCCCGCGGTCTCGCCTGCCTGACCCTCTTTGCCGAACGGCTCACCAACATCAAGCCGGATCAGATCCGCATCGCCGGCACCTATACCCTGCGCCGGGCCAGCAATGCCCGCGAGTTCGTCGCCAAGGCAGCCAGCTTGCTCCAACACCCCATCGAGGTGATCAGCGGTCAGGAGGAGGCCCGTCTCGTCTATCAGGGCGTGGCTCACACCCAGCATATCGAGGGGCCTGTGCTGGTGGTGGATATCGGCGGCGGCAGCACCGAACTCATCATTGGCGAAGGATTCGAACACAAGGCGCTCACCAGCCGCAAGATGGGGTGCGTCAGCTTCACCCAGAGCTTCTTTGCCAACGGCAAATTGAGTGAAAAGGCCTTCAACAGTGCCGTGCTGGAGGCGCAGCATCAGCTCGCCCCCATCATCAACCAATACCATAAGCTCGGCTGGCAGAGCTGCCTGGGCAGCTCCGGCTCGATCCGTACCGTGCGCGACGTGTTGCAGGGGGAAGGCTGGACCGATGGCAGTATCACCCTGGCGGGGCTCGAGCGCCTCAAACGGGAGTTGCTCGAGCACAAGAAGGTCGAACAGCTGAAGTTCTCTGGCCTGGCCGAGGATCGCCAAGGGGTGTTTGCCGCGGCGGTCGCCATCCTGCTTGGGCTCTTTACCTCCTTGCCCATCGAGCGGATGGAGTATTCGGACGGCGCCTTGCGCGAGGGGCTGCTCTATGAGTTCGAGGAGCGTCTGCAGCACCACGACATTCGCGAGCGCACCGCCCTGGCGCTGTCCACCCACTATCGCATCGACAAGCGCCAGGCGACCCGGGTCGAGCAGAGCGTGCTGCCCCTGTTTGATGCCCTGAGCGATCCCTGGCAGATGCCCATCGAGCCTTATCGCGCCATCCTCGGCTGGGCGGCGCGACTGCACGAGATTGGCCTTGCCATCAACTACAGCGGCATCCATCGCCACTCCGCCTATATCTTGCAACATACCGACTTGCCCGGTTTCAACCAGGACGATCAGGCCCTGCTTGCTGCTCTGGTGCGCTTCCAGCGCAAGGGGCTCAAGCTCTCGGAGCTGCCCGCCCTGCCCAACCACGATGAACACACTGTGCTGCGCTGCATCCGCATCCTGCGCCTCGCGGTGGCCGCCCACCACAGACGCCAGGACAAGCTGTTGCCTGAATGGCGAGTGCAGGCCGCCGGGGATCAGCTGGTGGTCACCCTGCCAACCGACTGGTGCGAGGAGAACCGGCTGCTGATGCAGAATCTGGAAAAAGAGCAACGCTACTGCCAGGAGCATGGCTGGCCCTTGCTGTTTCAACTGAGCTGAACCATACCCCCGAAAACAACAAAGGCAGCCTGGGCTGCCTTTGTGCATTTGATCTCTGCGCGTTCAATTCAGCTCAGGCAGGATCAGCTTGGCTATCTCGAAGTAGATGATGAGGCCGGTGCCATCGACCAGGGTCGAGATGAAGGGGGCCGACACCACGGCAGGATCCATCCGCAAGCGGCGCAGCAGCAGGGGAATGATGGAGGCGACGATGGCGCTCCACAGCACGATGGCGATGATGGTCAGGGTGACCACCACCCCCACTTCCACGCCCACCCCCAGACTCCAGGCCCGTACCCAGGCAGCCACGGCGATGGCTACCGAGACCAGCATGGCGGTGGAGATCTCTTTGCGCAGCACTGTGCCAAGGTTGCGCAGACTGACCTCCCCCACCGCCATGGCCCGCACCAGGGTGGTGGTGATCTGGGTGCCGCTGTTGCCGCCCGTGCCGATGAGCAGCGGAATAAAGAAGGCCAGGGCGATGGCCGCCTCCAACTGCTCCTCGAAGGCCCGCAGCACTGTGCCCGTATAGGCCTCGGCCACGAACAGGATCAACAGCCAGCCGATACGCTTGCGCCACAGCTGCCAGGGGGTGGCATGGAGATAAGGGGTTTCGAGGGGGGACGAGCCACCTTGCAACTCGGCATCCTCGGTGGATTCGAGTTCGAGTATGTCGGCGGCATCATCCAGGTGGAAGATGCCGAGCAGGCGACCATCGGATTCCACCGGCAGGGAGAGCAGATCCCGCTCCACCAGCATCCGCGCCGCCAGCTCCTGATCCATGCGGGCGTCGAGGCGGATCAGATCCCGCTCCATCAGCTCGCACACCGCCCTGTCCGGCTCGGCCACCAGCATGGTCTTGAGCGAGAGATAGCCGAGCAACTGGCCACTCTCATCGACCACATAGATATCCTGGAACACCTCGGCGTTGTCCCAGGCATCGTGGATCCGCTGTTTGGCGCTGGCGATGGACTCCTCCCCCTTGAGGGTGAAGAAGTCGTGACGCATGTGAGCGCCCACCGACTCGCTTGGCCAGCGGAGCAGCCCCTTGAGCTCGGCACTCACCCCGGATGGCAGACTCGCCAACAGGGAGGCGCGCTCCCGTTTCCCCAGGCTGCGCAACATGGCAAGCAGCTCCCGGCGCGGGATCTTGCCTTGCACCAGGGCCAGCACACTCGGGTGCAGGCGCAGCAACAGCCGGGCACCGCAGGTGCGGGCCAGCATGCCGAGCAGTCGGGCGCCATCGGCCCCCAGGGTATCAAACAGACAGTTGAGCTCTTCCTGGCGCAGGGCGAGCAGCTGGTCGGCCCGCGCATCCGGGGCCAGTTCATTGTCGAGCCAGGCCTGCAGGGTGGGCAGGTCGAGCAGTTGATGACGGTTCAGTAACAGATGTGTTTTCTTCATCGAAGATAAGCCTTTGTGATCCCGGCGAGCCGGGCTATCCCGCGAGGGATGGGCTGATAAGAAAACAGCAATTGATGGACGAGAAATCGGCAGGAAATGACGCCGTTCGGCGTGTCATCATCCCCACGTGCCAGCTTTAGCACTGCATAACGTATCCGGCGAACCGGAAGCCACTTGGGTTTACACCTTAATCCGATGAAAACTGTCCTGAGCTTGGGCGTCTCTCGACGTCGTGAGATCAGTGGCCTGTGTTTATGCAGGAGCCTCGCCTAACGAGATGCTGCGAAAAAGCAGGCAGATGCGACGCACCTTGCCTGCCCTGCTATGGTCGGTCAGACCCGCCAGGGAGTCAAACGCTATGAGCCTTTATTAACAATCCCTTACAACTCTCAAGCCGGTTAGCGAATGTAGTCGAACAGGGTCAGCTTGCTGATATTGCTAAACGCCTGCTGAGAGGCGCTCATGGCCGCATTCTCCTTGGAGAGGGTCGAGATCACCTCATAGAGATCGATCTCGGACACCTTGGCCCTGGCCTGCTGGTTGAGGGTATCGAGCCCGGTATTGGAACTCATCACCTGCTCCAGGCTGTTCATTCGCCCCCCCAGCGCACCGAGCCCGGTGTCCATCCGTTGGCGGGCATTGCCCAGATGGGCCTGGGCATCCTGCGATCTCAGCTGGAAGTCATCATTGGAGAGATTCGGGTCGCGCAGGGCACCGAGAAAGTCGGAGATACCATTGAGAATGTTGTCGTTCTTTGGCTGATCCAGGGAGAACTCCTGCACTGTGCCGGCGCCTTGACTCAGATTGAGGGTGAGGCCGTTGAAATTGATATCCTCCCCGGCCACATAGTCGCCATTTTGCAGCACATTGCCGCCCACGTCGGTGATCTGGTAGCTATCCGGCACCCCCGCCACCGTGGTAACTGTGTATTTGTTGCTGGCCAGGGCGCTGTCATAGTTGGTGCGATAGAAGTTGTCGAACTGGCCTTGAGCCCCCACCTTGACCTGGATATCGGCGGTATCGGCACTGGCAGTGCGCCGGGTCGGCACCGTCTCGAACAGATCCAGACCCGAATCATTGGCGGGGATGCGCACCGTGGAGGAGACCTGGATCTCCCGCTGACCGGTATCCCCCTGGAACACATAGTTGCCGCTGGGATCCTTCACGAAGGGTTGAGTCTTGCTCTGGTTGCCGCCGAAGATGTACTCCCCTTGCGAATTCTTGCTGTTCATCAGGTCGAACATCTGTTGCTGCAAGCCTTCCAGCTCCTTGGCCACAGACTCGCGATCCGTCTGACTCAGGGCCGAGTCGTTCGCTTTTTGCATCAGGGTCTGAGCACTGAGCATGGCATCATTGAGGGAGCTGAGGATGGTCTCCTCGTGACCCAGGCTGTTCTCCAGCAGGCTGCCATTGACGCCATATTGCTGGAACAGGTCTATCTCCTTGGTCAGCGCCATCTTCTGGCTCATGCCGGACGGATCCTGACCCGCCGTCTTGAACTTGTCCCCGGAGTAGAGCTGCTCATAGGCGGTATTTTGCCGCTCGGCCGCCGCACTCAGGGAGGAGAGCCCGCGGTTGTACATCATGTTGGTGGTGATGCGCATGACTTACCTCACTGATGACAACAGGGTGTCGAAGATGGTTTTGGCGGTGGTGACCACCTGGGCCGAGGCGGCATAAGCCTGCTGGAAGCGAATGAGATTCCCCGCCTCCTCATCCAGGCTGACCCCGGAGACACTCTCGAAGATGGCGCTGCTCTGCGCCAATTTGCCCTTGTTGGCCAGCATCTCGGTGTTGGCCTGACTGGTCTTGTTGCCCACCCCGACCACCAGCCCGGTATAGGCCTCGTTGAAGGTCATCTTGTCATTGCCGCTGGCGGAGCTGCTGCTCTTGCGCACCAGATCCTTGTTCTGCAACTCGGCCAGGGCCAGACCGTTGGCATTGTCGGAGAAACCATTCTTGTTGTAACTCAGGGTGAAGCTGTCATTGGCCTGGACCTGACCCGTGATGCTGAATTCATAGCCTGGGCTCTGACCCGGATCGGCGTACACCTTGGGGCCACCGAGCGGGCTCTCGAGGGCGGCCATCAGGTTCTGGCCCTTGCTGCTGGCGGGCGCGACCCCTATGAGCGTGGTGCCATCTTTCTCATAGACCTCATAGTTGCCACTGCCGTCTATCTTGACCACTTGCGGCGCTGCGGGATCCAGGTCATTGCTGGCAAAACCCGAGCCTGTCCCCGTGTTGCCTATGGTGCCGAGGGAGATGATGCCCGAGCCCAGGTTCTGACTGCTCTTGTCGGCCTTGAGGGGAGAGGCCAGCGCCAGATCCTCGGCGCGGTTGATCAGCTTTTCAATCCCGGCTGCCGCCTGTTTGGTCGGTTGCAGCAACAGCTTGTCCCCTGCCGCCGGCGTGCCGGACAAGTCGATGGAGAGTCCATGACCCGGCACCTCGAAACTGGCGGGCGGCGTGCTGCCGGTGGCGACGGAGGTACGCTTGCCATCACTGCCGATGGCGAAGACTTCAAAGCCGGTGGCACTGCTGAAACTCACCTCATAATCGAGGGCGGTCACCTCGCTCCCCTTGCCGGGCACGAAGTGGACCATGGCCTCCCCCGAGCCGGTGTTCTTGGCAAAGGGCAGCCCTTCGCTGCTGGGCAAGGAGAAGAGGTCCCCCCCCAGCTCGTTGTCGAGATCCAGGCCCAGGCGGTTCTGCTGGTTCATGGCGTCGGACAAGGAGATGGCGAGTTGCCCCAGTTCACGCTTGGTCGGTTCGAGATCGCGACGGGCAGAGAAGAGGCCCCCAAGGCCGCCCCCCAGCACCTTGTTGTCTATCTTGGCCTGATTCTTACCGAGATTGAGCTGCAGCTCCTTGTCCCTGGAGTCGGGATCCCCCGGGATCACCGTGAACTGGGCCACAGAGCCATCCAGCACCAGTGAGTGGCCCGAGCTCATGTTGACCAGCACGCTGCCATTGGGCTGGGTGACGGTACGGATATCCATCTTCTGTGAGAGCTGGGCAATGGCATCATCGCGCTGATCGTAGAGCATCAGGTTCTCTTCCCCCGTGCCCTGGGTGCGCACTATCGCCTTGTTGATCTCGTTGATGTTATTGAGCAAGCTGTTGACGTGCTGGGTCTCGTCATCGATGCGATCGTTGATGACGTCACTCTGTTTGTCGAACTGGGAGGAGAGGGTGTGGAAGCGGTTCACCATGCTGCCGAGCCCGGTGAGGGTGGTATTGCGCGCCCCCAGATCCGCCGGCGATTCGTTGGCGGTATGGAACCCCTTGAAGTAGGCGGTGATGGCCGTGCCGACGCTGTTGCTGGTATCCCCCAGCAGGCTGTCCACGGTAGAGAGCTGTTCGAAACGCATGGAGGATGCGTTGAAGGCGGAGGTGTCGCGACGCAGCTCACCCTGGGCATACTGGTTGATCACCCGCTCGCTCATGCTCTCACCCGTGCCAAACCCGATGGCATTGGTGTAGATCAGGGTGCGTTCCCGGGTATAGCCCTGGCTATTGACGTTGACGATATTGTTACTGGTGGTCTGCAGCAGTTTCTGATGCGCCAGTACCCCAGAGGTTCCTATCCCAAGCAGATCGCTTGCCATGCTTTACAGCTCCGTGTCTGTGTATTGGGCAATGTGTTCACTGCGCAATACCTGTTTCAATTTATTGGCGTACTGGGGGTCGGTGGCATATCCGGCCTGCTGCAATGCCTCAAAATAGCGATCCGGGCTGTCGGCCTTGGCCAAGGCGCCCTTGTAACGGCTCCCGGATGTCAGGAAATCAACATAGTCATTGAAACTCTCTTCGAACGAGTCGTAGGAGCGAAACGCCGCCTTCTGACGGGAGGCGACACCCTGCTCATACTCCAGGGTGCTGACCACGGCCTTGTCCCCTTGCCAGCGCGGATCGGCCTTGATGCCAAACAGGTTATGGCTCATCTGGCCGTCCCCATCCTTGATGACCCGCTTGCCCCAACCACTCTCCAGGGCCGCCTGGGCGACCAGCACCGCCGGGTTCAATCCCAGCTTGTCGGCGGCCTTCTTGGCCATCGGCATCAACTTGCTGACAAAATCGCTGGGGGAATCAAAACCGCTGCCCGCCGAGGGGTCGCGCAGCCCCTGAGGAGGCTGCTGTCCCATGGCCGGTATGCTGCGATGGCGCCTGCCAAGGGCGGCACTCCCGGTCAACTCTCCTGGCTCCATGGTCTTTTCAGCAAAATCCTTGCCAACTTTGGAGGCTTCGATCAGACCATGCTCACTGCCGGTCGGGGCCACATAGGGTTTGTGCGCCCGTTCGGTGCGCTGGGGCAGCTTGAGGACGCGGCCATCCTCATGTTTGAAGCTGTCAGGGGAGAACTGCTTGACCACCATGTCGGCCAGCCCCAGCCCGCCTTTCCCTGACATGTCGGAGACTCGCTGCTGGTCGAGCATGCCTTCGTAGAACTGGGTGTAGCTGCTGCTAAAGGGGTTGTCCGCGGTCAATGCCTGGCTCGCCTCGCGCATACCCTTGAACAACATCTGGCTGAAGATGGATTCGAACTGGCGGGCTGCCGACTGGAGCGCCTGCTGCTTGCCCTCCTTGGTAAGGCTCATTTGACGCAACTTATCCAGATTCTGGATATCCTGCACCATGCCTAAATCCACGCCTTTATTGTCGATATTCGCCATCTTGCTTACCTTCTTTGCCGCCTGTGGCAAGCCCTTGCCGGTTGGCTGCCACGGGGCAGCCAAGGTTGGAGAATGTTACAAAATAACCAGCTGACCTTCGATGGCACCCGCCTGCTGCAGGGCTTCGAGGATGGCCATGAGATCGCCCGGCGCGATGCCGACCTGATTCACCGCCCGGACCAGATCATCCAGGGTGGCACCGGTATCGAGCTTGAACATGCGCCCCGGCTCTTGCTGCACATTGATGGTGGAGTTGTTGGTGACCACCGTATCCCCCCCCGCGAGCGGGTTGGGTTGAGAGACCTGCTGGTTCTCGGCAATGGTCACCGTCAGGCCGCCATGGCTGATGGCCGCAGGCTTGAGCCTGACCTGGCTGCCGATCACGATGGTGCCGGTGCGCGAGTTGACGATGATCTTGGCCGCCTCGGCACCCGGATCCACCTCCAGGTTCTCTATGGTGGCAAGATAGGCGACTCGCTGACCCGGATCCCGGGGGGCAAACACCTTGACCGAGGTGGCATCCAGTGCCTGGGCGGTATTGGGCCCCACCAGATTGTTGATGGATTCCGCCAGGCGGCGCGCCGTGGTGAAATCGGAGCGATTGAGGTTGAAGGTGATGGTATCGCCCTGACTGAAGGAGTTGGGCACCTCACGCTCGACGGTGGCGCCATTGGCAATGCGGCCCACGGTCGGGGTATTGACCACCACCTTGGAGCCATCGGCTCCCTCGGCGCCGAGACCACCGACCACCAGACTGCCCTGGGCCACCGCATAGACGCGGCCATCCAACCCCTTGAGGAAGGTCTGCAGCAAGGTGCCGCCCCGCAGGCTCTTGGCCTCACCGATGGCGGAGACGGTCACGTCTATGGTCTGGCCCGGCTTGGAGAAGGGGGGCAGGTCGGCGTGAATGGCCACCGGTGCCACGTCTTTTATCTTCGGCTTGATGTTATCCGGCACCTTGATGCCGAAGTTGTTGAGCATGGTGCGAAATGTCTGTTCGGTGAAGGCGTTGTTCTTCTCGCCGGTGCCGGGCAGACCCACCACCAGGCCATAGCCCAGCAGCTGGTTGTTACGCACCCCTTCGACCGAACTGATGTCCTTGATACGGGCAGCCTGGGCCGCCAGGGGTAACAGGCAGCAGCACAGACAGAGTAGACGGAGTCGTTTCATGGGTTGTCCTAGCACTAGAGTGGCCACCAGGGACCATTGAAGAAACTGGTCAGCCAGCCCTGTTCCTGGGTATTGGCCAGGTCACCGGTACCACCGTAGTGGATACGGGCATTGGCCACCTTCTGGGAGGAGACGCTGTTGTCCGAGGTCACGTCTTCGGGGCGGATGAGGCCGGTGATACGGATGTATTCGTTGCCGTTGTTGAGCATGATCCACTTCTCGCCACGCACCACCAGGTTGCCGTTGCTGAGCACCTTGGCCACGCTGACCGAGATACTGCCCTGCAAACTGTTGCTCTGATCCGCCTTGGCCTGCCCCTTGAAGGCGGAATCTTGCCCGATGGAGGCCGACATATTGTACGCGCCGGCCGTGATGGGCACGCCCCCCAGGCTGACCGGATCCAGATTGAAATCATTCTCCTTGCCGGTCTGGGTGTTGGCCTTCTTGGAGGCGGAGGTCGACTCGGCCAACTCGATGGTGATGATGTCACCGACCTTGTGGGCCTTGATGTCCGAGTAGATGCCATTGACCTGATCGGGCTGGAAGATGGCACCGGTCGGGCGCACCGACACCGGTTCGGATTCACCATAGACCGGGGAAAACTCGGGGTCGTCCGGTTTGGCGGTATTGAGGGTGCTGGTACACCCCCCCAGCGCCAACAGGCCCAACATCCAGATGTGTTTCATTGCAAGACTCCCATTACTACTGCTGGGTCAGAGAAGAGGTTATGTCCGTTGGGTCAGGTAGGACATCATGGAGTCCACCGCCGAGATCACCTTGGAGTTCATCTCGTAGACCCGCTGGGCCTGAATGAGGTTGACCAGCTCCTCGGTGACGTTGACGTTGGAGACCTCCAGCATGCCCTGCTTGATGACACCCAGTCCGTCCGCACCGGCCGTGCCTTCGATGGGCGCTCCGCTCGACTGGGTCTCGAGGAACATGTTCTCACCCATGGGCTGCAGGCCGGAGGCGTTGACGAAGTCACTGATGTTGATCTGGCCAATCACCTGGGACTGACCGTCCCCCTTGAGCTGGATGGAGACCTGACCATCCTCGCCTATGGTGACGCTCTGGGCGTTTTCCGGGATCTGGATCTCGGGCTGCAACGGATAGCCGTTGCCCGGGGTGACGATAGTCCCCTCATCATTAAGGGTGAACTGGCCGTTGCGGCTATAGGCGCTGCTGCCATCGGGCAGTTGCACCTCGAAGAAGCCACGCCCATTGATCATCAGATCCAGGGAGTTGTCCGTGGTCTGCACGTTGCCCTGACTGAAACTCTTCTGGGTGGCGACCACCTTGGCCCCCGCCCCCAGCATCAGGCCGGACGGCAGCTCGGTATCGGCCGAGGAGCGCCCCCCCGGCTGATTGATGTTCTGATAGAGCAAATCTTCGAAGATGGCTCGGGATTTCTTGTAGCCAACGGTACTGGCGTTGGCGAGGTTGTTTGAGGTAACGGCGATGTTGGTCTGCTGGGCATCCAGTCCCGTCTTGCCTATCCAAAGTGCAGGATTCATGTCTGGCTCCTAATTAGCTGATACGCAGCAGCTGGGTTTGGGCTTCGTCGTTTTCCTCGGCCGTCTTCATCATCTTGACCTGGGTTTCAAACTGACGTTGCAAACGAATAAGGTTGGTCATCTCGTCGACCACATTGACGTTGCTGTTCTCCAGCGCACCGGCGATCAGCCCCACATCGGCAGAGGCCGGCTCAGGCTGGCCATCCTTGCGGCGAAACAGCCCATCTTGCCCCTTCTCCACCGCATCCGCCGCCGGCCTGACCAGCTTGATGCGCTGAAAATCTTCCGGCAAATTGGGGGCGGCCCCTTCCGGGCGACCGGTGATGGTGCCATCCCGGTTGATCTCCACCTTCTCGAGGGGCAGCGGCAATACGATGGGCCTGCCTGCGTCATCCACCACATTGAGCCCGGTACTGGTCTGCAGATTGCCGGTGGCACTGAGTTCCAGATTGCCCATGCGGGTGAAGGCCTCCCCCCCCTTGTCATCCTGTACCGCGATCCAGCCCTGACCATCGAGGGCCACGTCCAGATCCCGCCCCGTGGTCATCAGGGAGCCGTGCTGCAGGTTCTGGCCCGGCCGCTCGGTCATGGCAAATACCCGGGTCGGCAGCCCTTCGCCAAACGCCTGCATGGCGCGAGCCTGCTCGAAGTCAGACTTGAAGCCCGTGGTGTTGGCGTTGGCCAGGTTGTTGCCACGCACAGCCAGGCTGTTCATGTTCTCTTTGGCACCGGACATCGCGATATAAAGAAGGTGGTCCATGGGTTCTCCGTCAAACAGATGACTCTGCCTGGAATAAAGCAATTAAGATGCCAAGAAGATTAGATGGATTTTAAGGTGTTGATATATAAAGAAAGGGCGCCGAGGCGCCCTTGTGTGCTGGCCACAAACTTATCAGCGGATCTGCAATATGGTCTGCTGCAGCGAGCTGTTGATTTCCAGAGAACGGGAGTTCGCCTGGAAGTTGCGCTGGGCCGTGATGAGATCCACCAGCTCCGAGGTCAAATCCACGTTGGACTGCTCCAGGGCCGACGACTTGATGGAACCGAAGGTGCCCGAGTTCGGGGTGCCCGGCAGACCATCGCCGGAGAGCAGGGATTCACGCCAGGAGGTATCCCCCACCTGAGTCAGCCCCTGGGCGTTGGCAAACTTGGCCATGGCCACCATGGCCACCTTGACCGTGGTCGCGTTGCTGTAGGTCGCGGAGACGATGCCGTCATTGGTGATCTCGACCTTGGTCAACCGTCCTACCGTGGAGCCATCCTGGGTCAATTTATTGACTTCAAACGGGGAGGAGTACTGGGTCACGCTGCCGAACTTTATCTCTATGACCTGGGTGGGATCGGCGCCATTGTCGATGACGCCCGCCCCCGGCGTACCCAAGGCTTCGGTCTTGATGACCGCCGGAGTAATGGTGTTCACCTTGCCATCGGCATTGAACGTGATATTGGCGCTGAGCGGGGGGGTGGCCACCCCGGTTGCCGGCGTAGTGATGGCACCACCGGTGATATCGATGGGTTTGTCGCCCTCATACAGATACATGCGCCAGGAGGTCGGGTTGGCCGACTTGGTGGGGTCGGTCGCATCCGCATCCTTGACGAAGTACTGGGTGATGGTATGAGGCTCACCAAGGGAGTCGTAGGAAACCACAGAGGTGGACGACGAATAGGTGGATGAATCCTTGGGATCGAAGGTAGAGGGGTTGACGACCTGAGGGGTCGCAGTCGCAGGCAGGTTAAAGCTGGCCTCGACCGTGGTGGTCTGTTTGGGCTCACCCGCCTTGTCCGGGATCTGGATGGGCTTGGTGGCATTGAGGCTCACCGCCTTGGGGGTGCCGTCGGCATTGATCTCGTACCCCTGCAGGAAACCGCCGGAGTTATTGACCATGTAGCTGTTTTCATTGAGCTTGAAGGCACCGGCCCGGGTGTAGCTGCGATCCAGGGCATTGACCCCGTCCGAGGTGACGAAGAAGCCATTGCCCTGAATGGCGAGATCCAGGGAGTTGTTGGTAAATTGCAAGGCCCCTTGCTGGAACTGCTGCGCCACGGCACCGGTCGCCACACCATTGCCCACCTGGGTCTTGGAGTTGACGAAGATGGAGTTGGCATAGACATCGGCAAACTCGGCACGGGACTCCTTGAAGCCGATGGTGTTGACGTTGGCAATGTTGTTCGCGGTGACGTTCAGGTCTTTTTGAGCCGCATTGACGCCACTGAGGGCATTGTTAAATGACATGTCTTTCTCCTTAGATCACTGCGTTATTGGTTGGGGTGGGCGTCGGGGTCGACTTGCTGCCAGAACCGGAAATTTCCAGCACATCCGTGAGGTAGATACCGCCCAGCCCTTTGAGTTTCAGGGTGCTGGGTGAGCTGGCCGAGCCCAGGGTGACACTCTCCACCTGGGCATAGGTCAGGGCCGGCAGGCTCTCGGACTTGCCCGCGACCGTTGCGCTGGCTTCAATCTGGTACTTGCCTGTCTTGGCGGGATTGCCATCCTTGTCCAGGCCATCCCAACTGAAGGCCACGTTGCCCTGGTGATCGCCCTCGAGGGCAAACTCCTTGACCACCTGGCCACTCTCATCTTTCACCGTCACCTTGACGTTGCTGCCGCCATCACCGGTTGCAATGACCCCCGAGATGTCGCCGCCTTTTTCCAGATAACCGGTATTGGACGGGATCAACACATCCTGGCCGACCAGTGCCGAGGCCTGCAGCGCCTGGCTCGAGGTCATCAGGCTGTTGAGGCTCTCCATCTGGGAGGAGAGATTGTTGATCCCCTCGGAGGTAGACATGGACGTCATCTGGGACAACATCTGGGCGTTATCTACCGGCTTGAAGGGATCCTGATAGGAGAGCTGCATGGTGAGCAGCTTGAGGAAAGACTCCTGATCCAACTCCTTTTTCTGGACTGTGTTTGCGGTCTGGTTCGATGCAACGCGATTGACGCCCAGTACGCTGTCATAGGTATCTGCCATTTACTTGCCGCCCCCTATCAGGACTTACCGAGATTGAGGGTCTGCTGCAGCATGCGCTTGGCAGAATCGGCAATCTGGACGTTGGTTTGATAACTGCGCGAGGCGCTGATCATGTCAGCCATCTCCTCGACCATGTTGACATTGGGTTTGAAGATGAAGCCATCCTTGTCGGCCATGGGGTGATTGGGATTGAACTCCTTGAGCAGCGGAGCCTTGCTCTCAACGATGCCCTTCACCTCGACGCCGACCGACCCCTGGCCATCGGACATGGCCTGCTCCAGCTGGGCGGCAAAAACTGGCCGCCTGGCATGGTAAGTTCCTTCCACACTGGAGCTGACGCTGTCGGCGTTGGCCATGTTGCTGGCCACGGTATTGAGTCGCACCGACTGGGCACTCATGGCAGAACCTGCGATGTCAAAGACCTTGAACAAACTCATTGCTGTGCTCCTTGGTTTTGTTGCAAGGCCTGGTCCAGGCCGCGGCGTATCGGATCATTGCTGAAGCGGTAAGCGATCAGGCATAACAAAGCGTCAGGCTTCATCATCCCTGCTCTCCCTTGAGGGCCTTGAGCAGGCCGCTTATCTTGCCGTTCATGAACTCGACCGAGGTCTGGTATTCGAGACTGTTGCGCAAAAACTCGCTGCGTTCCTGCTGCAGATCGACGGTGTTGCCGTCCCCGGTGTCGGGCTGGAGCGGGTTGCGGTACTGGGATGTGCCCGGCTTGTCCATGTTCAAGGCAAAGTGGCGCTCGCTGGTCGTGGCCAGACTGAACCCCTGTTGATGCTGCTGCGCCTGGGCCATGGCATCGCCGAAGTTGATGTCCCGGGCCTTGAAGCCTGGGGTATCCGCGTTCGCGATATTGCTAGATAGCACCTCGGCACGTTTGGCGCGCACGCTCAACGTGTATTGATGAACACCAAAAGCCTTGTCGAATGAAATTGCCATAACACACCTCCTGCTTGCTGGATTCTTAGCAAGAGGTGTGCCAAAGGAAGAGATGGGAGGGGTTATTTGACTTTGTAAACAATACCGGGGTTGCAGCGGATCATCTCGAACCTGTCGGTGAGGCCCGCCAGGGACTCCGAGGCACCCAGCATCAGGTAGCCGCCCGGATTCAGGCTGGCCGCGAACTGGTTGAGGATCTTCGACTTCACTTCCGGGGCAAAGTAGATGAGCACATTGCGGCAGAAGATGATGTCGAACTTGCCGAGCAGGCTGTAGCTTTCCAGCAGATTCAGGGGGCGGAAGGTTGTCAATTTTCTGACACGATCCACGACCCGCATCTTGTTGTCACCATGGGGCTCGAAGAACAACTTCTTGCGCTCAGGGGAGAGGCCGCGGGCCAGCGCCAGGCTGTCGTATACCCCCTCCTTGCACTGATTGAGCATGGTGGTGGAGATGTCTGTGCCGATGATCTGTACCCCGCCCGGCAAGGTACCAGGGCGTTTGACCTGCTGCTCCAGCGCCGACATGGCGATGGAGTAAGGCTCCTGACCCGAGGAGGAGGCCGCCGACCAGATCTTGATGGGGCGGCCACTCTTGCCCAGCTCCGGGAAGATCTTGTCGGTGAGCAGCTGGAAGGGATAAGCATCCCGAAACCAGAGGGTCTCATTGGTGGTCATGGCATCGACCACCGCCATCTTCAACTCCCGCTCACGCAGGCTCATGGAACGGGTCACCAATTCAGACAGACTCTCGATGCCAAACTGAGCCATCAAGGGGGACAGGCGGCTCTTCACCAGGTATTGCTTGTTGTCACCCAGCACAATTCCGCACTGCAGCGCCAGAAAGCTGCTGAATTGCTTATATAAGTCGTCTGACAGTGTCTTCATGTATGCGTTCTTCTTGTTTTAGAGTGCGCCTTGAACGGCCTTGGCCAACTCATCGGGCTGAAACTTGGCGATAAAATTGTTCGCCCCGACCTTCTGCACCATGGCCTGGTTGAACACCCCACTGAGGGAGGTGTGCAGGATAACATGTAAATCCTTCAGGCTGGGATTGTTGCGGATCTCGGCGGTGAAGGTGTAACCATCCATCTCGGGCATCTCTATGTCCGAGATGACCAGGGCGATTTGATCCTTGATGGGGCCATTTTTGGCCATCTCCAGCAGCATGTTGAGGGCCTCGCGGCCATCTTTTGCCAGCACGCATTGCACACCGATGGCATCGAGCGCCCGCTGCACCTGTTTGCGCGCCACCGAGGAGTCATCGGCCACCAGCACCGGTCGTCCCTGGGTATTGTGCTCTGCGCTCACCGCCACCAGCTCCTGGCTCACCTCGGTCGAGACCGGGGAGATCTCGTTGAGGATCCGCTCCACATCGAGGATCTCCACCAATTCGCCATCCACCTCGGTGACCGCCGTCATGTAGTTGATGCGTCCTGCCCCCTTGGGGGGTGGCAAGATAGATTCCCAGTTCATGTTGATGATGCGTTCGACCGACTGCACCAGGAAGCCCTGGATGGATCTGTTGTATTCCGAGATGATAATGAAGCACTTGGAGAGATCGGCGATGGGCCTGTTGCCCATGGCCATGCTGATGTCGATCACCGAGATAGTCTGGCCACGAATGTGCGCCACACCGCGAATGCAGGGGTTGAGCTTGGGCATGACAGTCAAGGGAGGACACTGTAGCACCTCGCGCACCTTGAAGACGTTGATGCCAAATCGTTGACGCCCATTGAGTCGAAACAGCAGCAACTCCAGGCGATTTTGCCCGACCAGTTGAGTCCGTTGGTTTACCGAGTCCAGAATACCGGCCATACACACTCCCTAAAAACGCCTGGCATTATTCATGCATGTTGTGCATGCGCCATGTTGACTCGCGCCAGATTCCCAGCGGTTCCAGGAACCCATCTTGGCGCGAGCATAGTGAACAGTTGTCTTATACGTTATCCACTTATCGACCAGCGGACGAAAATGATTAACAGACTTTTCCTCATCCTGTTGCTGCTCAGCGGGGCCAACAAGGCCCTGGCGTCCGACATCAATGCCGGGTTGCAAACCCGGGCGGAGGAGTTCGTGCGCGATCAGCTCTCCTTGCCCCTCGATGCCCGTGCCGAGCTCAGTGCCGCCAGCATAGATACCCGCTTGCAGCTCACGGCCTGCGAGCATGATCTCGACATCAGCCTGCCTGCCAAGATGGAGATCAGACGCAACACCACTGTCTACCTCAAGTGCAACGAGACGCCGGGCTGGGATCTCTATCTGCCGGTGCGAGTCAGCATCCAGAAGCCCTATATCACCGTCTCGGAAGCCATCGCCAAGGGGGATATTCTCGGTCGCAACCAGCTTATCCAGGCCTACGAGGATCAGACCCTGATCCGTGGTGACTATATACAGGACATAGAGGCGCTGGTCGGTACTCGCAGCAAACGCGAACTCAGACCCGGCCAACCGGTGCGCCTGAATCAGATCTGTGTGATCTGCAAGGGCGATCAGGTTACCCTCATCGCCGAAAACAGCAGCATGCAGATCAAAACCATGGCGCGCGCCTTGCAAGATGGTAGCTTCGGCGACATGATCAAGCTGGTTAATATCAGGTCCGGCAGGACGGTACAGGGCAAGGTGAATTCAGTCGGCTCCGTTATTGTCAGCTTCTGAATGAATTTTTTGGTAATTTTCCCTAAAGTTCCGGTAGCTTAGACCGATAAACGGGTAAGCAGGCAGCAAAGCGAATAAAGGTAACCAAGATGGCTATTAACAATATCAACAACTTGGCAGGTAATCGGGTACAAAATACCGGTAACAGCCAGAGCAGCGTGGCCAAGTCGACCAACGGCGGACAAGATGCCCGCACCACTCAGGTCAAGGTCGATTCAGTCTCCCTGACCAGTGAGGCGCAACAGTTGCAACAAGTACAGAAAAACCTCAACTCGGCATCGACCGGGAATGAGAGCCGGGTGGAAAGCCTGAAGAAAGCCGTGGCCAGTGGCCAGTACCAGGTCAATGGCGAAGCCGTTGCCAAGAAGATGTTCAGCTTCGAAGCCAAGCTGGAAAAAACCCTGGGATGATGAGTCTGGCTGCACTGCTGCAACAACAGCATGATCAGCTGACCCAGATGCAGGGTTTGCTGAGCGAGGAGTTTGAACTGCTCAAGCAGCGCAGAGCCTTGGAGTTGCCGACCCTGGCAGAACGTAAACAGCAGTTGCTAGGTGCCATAGAGGCGCTTGATACCAGTCTGGCCCAGCAGCCCGATCTTCAGGATAGGCTCGCACACCAGCCGGATATCATGGCCAGGATCGCCGATGCGCTGGTCGCCTGCCAGCAACAAAACGATACCAATGGTCGCCTGCTGGAGCTGAGTATTGTCTCCAATCGTCGCCTGGCCGGTTTCCTGAACCAGCTGCGAGACAGAAACTCGCTCACCTATGATGCCAAGGGAAACACCCGCTCCGGCACCCGCTCTCCGGGGATCAAGGCCTAGCCTCTCCCGTCTGCCTTCCCGGCCCCTCAGGGCACCCTTTTCGCTTTACTCATCGCCGATCTTCACTCGTGAGCCGCCTAACCATCGGGCTGGGCACTCAGGCTCACCACTATCATCTCCCCTCACCCCTGCTCAGGCAGACCCCTCTGCCAGAGAGAGCCGCTGCAGCACCCGTCCATCCTGCGCCGCCCGCAGACTCAGCTCCCCCGCTTCATAGCAGACCAGGCTGGCAGGTAGCTCGCCCCGGGGAAAACAGAGGGAGCCCGGATTGACCATGACCCGCCGTTGCTCGCCCTGCCCTGTGCGCCTCAGCTCGGGCAGGTGGGTATGACCGCTCAGATAGAGGCTGCCCGGCGGCAGGGGGACGGCATCGGCGTGGTAGAGATGACCATGACTCATGAACCAGCGCCGCCCATCGACCAGCAGTTGGTTGTAGGGCGCCATCATGGGGAAATCGAGCAGCATCTGATCCACTTCCGAATCACAGTTCCCTCGCACCGCCAGAATGCGACTGGCCAGGCCATTGAGTCGTGCGGCCAGCGCCGCCGGCTGGTAGCCCTCGGGTACGGGATTGCGCGGACCATGGCTCAGCAGGTCCCCGAGCAGCAGCAAGTGATCCGGCTGCCAGGGCCCGAGCCAGGCCATGACACCGTCAAAGGCGCTCAGGCTGCCATGCAGATCAGAGAGAATGGCGAGTCTCATCACTTGGCCCCTGAAGGAGTCACGAAATAGAGATCCTTGGTGGCGATCGCCCCCTTGAGATTGCTGCTGGGCAAGCCACGCAATTGGGGATCGACCAGCCGCATCTGGTTGTAGTGATAGAGAGGGATGACGGGCACATCCTGCTCTATCAGACGCTCGGCCTGCTGATAGAGGTGGTTGCGGCGCTGCTCATCCAGGGTCGCCGCGGCCTGCTCTAACAGTTGATCATAGTGAGGGTTGCAGTAGCCACTCTCGTTTTGCGGATCCAGGCAGCGCAGGGCATTGAGCATGGCAGAGGGTTCCACATAGTCACCAAACAGGAAGGATCGCGCCACCATGAAGTCACCGCTGTTCTTGGCAAGCTGATAGGCATTCCACTCCATGTTGCGCAGTTCGACCTCGACCCCGAGGGGCTTCCACATGCTGGCCACCGCCAGCGCCATGCGTTTGTGGTTCTCCGAGCTGTTGTAGATGAGGGTCAGGCGCAGGGGATGAGTCTCGTCGATGCCCGCTTCCTTGAGGAGCTTAACGGCCATGGCGCTGCGGATATCCTGGGAGGCATTCGCAAGCTCAGGGGTGGTGGCCGTATAACCCGGCATATCTGGCAGCAGGCGCCAGCTGGGCAGCTCCCCCTGAGCACTCACCTTGTCGGTCAGCAGCTGGCGGTCGATCACCATGCTCAGGGCCTGGCGTACCCGCACATCCTGCAACTCGGGTTTGTTCATGTTGAAGCTATAGAGATAGGTGCCGAGCAGCGGCAGGCCCCAGAGCCGTTCAGGGGCAGTGGCCTTGATGCGGGCATAGTAATCCTGGGCGACCCGGTTGGTGAGCTGGATCTCTCCCGCCTCGTAGCGCAGTCGTTCGGCATGCTGGGAAGCGAGCGGCAGATAGGTGACCCTATCGATGCGAGTGTGGCCGTTGTCCCAATAAGCGGGGTTGCGCTCGGCCTCCAGCCGCTCGTTCATCACCCAGCTAGTGAGCCGATAGGCACCATTGCTGACGAGATGAGCGGGCTGGGTCCACCCCTTGCCAAATTCGGCAATCACTTGCCGTGGCACCGGCACGAAGGGGCGCTGACTGATGAGCTGCAAAAAATAGGGGGCGGGCCGCTCCAGGGTCACCTTGAGGATCTGATCCCCCTCTGCAACCACTCCCAGCGAGTCAAGATCCAGGGCACCGGCATAGATGGAAGCGGCATTGTTGATGCCCGTGGCCAGCATCAGCCCCGCCGAGGGAGATGCCAGGGCGGGATCGAGCAAACGGCGCCAGGCATAGACAAAATCCTCCGCCTTGAGGGGCGTGCCATTCGACCAGTGCAGGTTGGGGCGCAGGAAGAAACGCCACTCCAACCCATCCGGGCTCTGCTCCCACCTCATGGCCTGGGCCGGTACTATCTTGCCCTCGCCATTTTCGCTCACCAATCCCTCGAACAAGTCGACCAGGATCACTTCACCGGGAAAGCCGCTGCGCACCAGGGCCGGATCCAGGGATTCGGGCTCGGCACCATTGCCCTTGACCAGGGTCTGACGGGGGGCGAGATCCGGGGCGGCATCCACGGGCGTGGCGAGGGCCACCTGGCTCAAGGTGCCGCCACATAGCAAGGCGCACAACAGGGGGGAGATCCGGCGCAGGGCGGGATGGACAAGACGGTGATACATACAACTGACCTCTTTTCGCAATGCTTTACCAAACATGAGGGGAAGGCCGACGGCGCGCCTGATGACGAATGCATGATGCCGTCCTTGTTATCCCCGAAAACGCCCCGTATTGTATCCGGCTCGCCCCTGAGATGGAGTCTTTCGGGCATTTTTTTTCGTCGTTGGCATGAAATCCGGATGACTGGCGCAGGCAACGGTTTGACGCACCTTTCCCCCTTGAGACGCCGCAGTCTTTATGCAGTATGAGTCACGGGTGCAGGGCGTGGCCTGCTACGGCTTTGCAGCTACTTTTTCGTTGTTGTCATGAAGGTCGGGGAGTGGCACAGGTCGCCGCCTGACTCGGCCTTCGGACTGGATGTTCAGAGGTCTTTATGGGGTACGAGTGGCTGGCGCTGGCTGCCGCCAGTTTATGGGCGGTTGCCGCCCTGATATCGGTCAAACCGGCTCGCCATCTGGGGGCCTTCGCCTACAGTCGCTGGCGCATGTTCCTGGTCAGTCTAATGCTGGGGGGGGCCAGTCTGGCAACGGGTGGCTGGCAGAGCCTGAGCGCCGGGGCCGTGCCTCTGCTGATCCTCTCGGGTCTCATCGGCATCTTCATTGGCGATACCGCCCTGTTCGCCTGCATGAACCGACTCGGCCCCCGTCGCAGCGGCCTGCTCTTCTCCTGCCATGCGCTCTTCTCCGCCCTGCTCGGCCTCTGGCTGTTTGACGAGACGCTCACCGGCTGGCGGCTGCTTGGCGCCCTGCTGGTGCTCACCGGGGTCATGCTGGCCATACTCTTCGGTCGGCGCGGCCAGTCCCATGACTGGGAGCAGGTTCGCGGCCACATCGCCATCGGCATAGGGCTGGGTCTGACTGCCGCCCTGTGTCAGAGCCTGGGGGCCATCATTGCCAAGCCGGTGATGGCCGGCAGCGACATAGACCCGGTCAGCGCCTCCGGGGTGCGCATGGCCAGCGCCCTGTTTGCCCATTGCGTGCTGCGCCTGCTGCGGGTGCCCCTCGCCATGCCCCTCAACCCCATCAATCGCCCCATTCTCGCCATGATTGGAGTCAATGGTTTCCTGGCCATGGCCTTGGGGATGACACTGATCCTGGTTGCCCTGCGCCAGGGGGATGTGGGCATGGTGGCCATTCTCTCCGCCACCACCCCTGTGGTGCTGCTCCCCCTGCTCTGGTGGCATTCGGGTCAGCGCCCCAGCCTGCCCGCCTGGGCGGGTGCCCTGCTCGCCACCCTGGGCACCATTCTGGTTCTGGGCATGAGTGGCAGCCATTGAGTCATGCCCTCCCCCATGGGACCTGCTGAACAGGCGCCGCCCCTGTGGGCAACGCCGCTCCCTGACCCTCAGGGAGGGGATGAGAAGCCATAAAAAAACGGCGGGAGCCTGTCAGCCCCCGCCGTTTTCCCATCCCATATCCCCGCTCCTGCCCAGACAATGTGGCTGGGCACCAGGTGACTCAGAACAGGGCAATCTCTTCGTCAGTCAGCTCACGATACTCGCCAAGTTCCAAGGTCTCATCCAGCATCAGCGGGCCTATCTGCTCACGGTGCAGGCCGACCACCTTGTTGCCGATGGAGGCGAACATCCGCTTGACCTGATGGTACTTGCCCTCTTGGATGGTCAGCCGCGCCTCGCACTCCCCCAACAGCTCGAGCTTGGCCGGGCGCGTTTTATCGGTCTCGTTGCGCAGGAAAACCCCATCGGCAAACAGCGAGACCGCATCCTGATGCACAGGGTCCGCCAGCCAGACGCGGTAGGTCTTGGCACACTCGTGGCGAGGCGAGGTGATGCGATGGGACCACTGGCCATCGTCGCTGATCAGCACCAGGCCTGTGGTATCGAGATCGAGGCGCCCCACCACATGCAGCTTGCCGATGGCCGGCTCATCCAGCAGCGCGAACACCGTCGTGTGATCCGGATCCTCATTGGAGCAGACATAACCTTCCGGTTTATGCAGCATGAAGTAGCGGTTGCGCCTGTCGAGGCTCAGCATGACGCCGTCAAACTCGATCTGGCTCTGTTCGTTGATATGGAAAGCGGGTTGTTTGACCACGATGCCATCCACTATGACCTCTCCTCGCCTGATCACTCGGCCCGCCAGGGAGCGGGTCAGATCGGAACAGTCGCAAAGAAATTTATCGAGCCGCATTCACTACCTCAACATTGCCATCGGGAAAAGGGCGACATTATATCGGCCAACCGTGACAACTCCAGCATTAACGCCCGCCGGGCCTGTGACGGTCTCCGAAACCAGTGGTAGACTCGCCCCATAATCAGCCTAAGTGACCAGGCACCATCATAAAGGCAGAACCCTATGATCTCAGCCTCCCCCCATCCCGTCATTGCCATCAGTAGCCTCAAACCCGGCATGTTCGTGGTAGCCATCATCAGCCAACGGGGCGACATGGAGATTGCCCAGACAGGCCGGGTCAACGATGAGCGCCAGATTGCGGCCCTGGTGACCCGCGGCGTGCTGAGGGTGCGGGTCGATCTCAGTCGTAGCAAGCTGGCCAAGGCTTCCCCCCCTTGTGCCGCCGAGCAACCAGACAGCCCCTCTCTCTCGATGACGGCCCCCCAGGGGCCCCGTGTCCCGGGTGAGGGGCGCGAGCTCAAGATCCGCCGCCTCTATCAAGAAGCCCGTGAACTGCAAGGCAAGTTCATTCGCCAGCTCAAGGCGGGCGAACCCATCGATATCACCTCGCTCGCCACCGTGGCCGAGGAGATGGTCGACACCATGTTCAGTCACGGGGATGCGATGCTCTGCCTGGCCCGCATCCGGGCCAAGGATGCCTACCTGATGGAACACTCCATGAACGTGGCCATACTGCTCGCCAACTTCGGCCGCTATCTGGGGCTCGAGCGCAGCGTGCTCAAGGAGTTGACCCTGGGAGGACTGCTCCACGATGTGGGCAAGATAATGACCCCGGATGCCGTGCTCAACAAACCGGGCAAGCTGACTGACGAAGAGTTTGCCATCATGCGCGAGCATGTGGTGCACAGCCACGACATCCTCAAGGCGACGACGGGTATCACCCCCACCATGCTGGAGGTGGCCGCCAACCACCATGAGCGGCTGGATGGCTCAGGTTACCCCCGCCACCTCAAGGGAGAGCAGCTCTCGCTCTACACGCGCATGAGCGCCATTGTCGATGTCTATGATGCGGTGACGGCAGACAGGGTCTACAAGCAGGGAATGCAGCCGACCCAGGCGTTCAGGATCCTGCTCAAGGGGGCTGTCACTCACTTCGATGAGGAACTGGTGACGCGTTTTATCAAGTGCATGGGGGTCTATCCGGTTGGCACCCTGGTACTGCTCTCCAATCAGCGCCTGGCCCTGGTGATGCAACGCAACGAGCTGGCGCCACTCAAGCCCCTGGTCAAGGTGATCTATCACGCCACCCAACGGCACTACCTGGAAGTGCAACTGCTCGACCTTGCCAAAGCCAGCGTCAATGAGACCATAGAGAGCACCGTGGATCCCAAGGATTATGACATCACCCTCGCTCATTTCATCTGACGACACCACGGCGCTATAAGGGAGTCCGGTGCCGGCCGCGCTCAGGCTGGCCGATCGGTACCGCTGCCAGGCGCGGTCCAGTGGGTGATGAGAAACTCTCCATCGAGGGGAGAGAGATCGAAGCGCAGGCAGGCCTCCTCGATAGCATGGGGATCACTGGCGTGTCCCTCGGCCAACCAGCGTACCGCCCGGCGCAGATCCTCGCCATGGGGAAGCAGGGAGTGATCGCTCATGGGGTACCTCCATATTTACCATTAATCAGGACCCGCACCGCGGGTGCTCTCCCTTGGAGTTTAGTCTGCGCAACCCCTCCCGAGCACTTCCCTGACACTTGGACAATCAAGGCAGCTCGCCAGGGGATGACCCCATCACAGGCGGCTTTGAGCATTGGCATCTTGTATCGAGTGCCGGCGCCCCCCAACGGACACCTAAATCAGCCTGAAACTGGCGTTCCGGTTGACGCCGGGCACCCTGTCGAGGTTATGCTCGACACCTTGCCTGCCTGTCCTGGCGGGATCATTACCTTCGCTATCAAACAAGGATGTGTCATGCAAGCCAAGGACAAGTGTCTGGCAGCCCTGGTTATCCTCTGCTGGGGCCTCAATTTCGTGGTGATCAAGTGGGGGCTGGACGGCATACCGCCCCTGCTGCTGGGCGCATTGCGTTTTGTCGGCGTGGTCTTTCCCGCCATCTTGCTGGTACCAAAACCCACCATCCCCTGGCGCTGGCTGCTGGCCTACGGCGGAACCATCAGCCTGGCCCAGTTTGCCTTCCTGTTTAGCGCCATGAAGTTTGGCATGCCCGCAGGCATGGCCTCCCTGGTGCTGCAATCTCAAGTGGTATTTACCCTGCTGTTCGCCATGATCTGGCTGGGAGAGCGCTGGCAGCCCCACCACTGGGTTGCCCTGCCGTTGGCAGGAGCCGGTCTCTACCTCATCGCCACTCATGGGGAAGGCAACCTGACCCTGCTCGGCTTCGTGCTGACCCTGTGCGCCTCCGCTTGCTGGGGACTGGGTAACGTCATCAACCGCCAGATTGGGCTGCGCTATCAGGTGGCCTTGCCGAGCCTGATCGCCTGGGGTGGCCTGGTGCCCATAGTGCCGTTTCTCGCCCTCTCCTGGCTGTTCGAGGGGCCGGCGCTTATCGTCCATAGCCTGCAACAGTTCAGCTGGAAAGGGTTGCTCTGCGTGCTTTATCTCTCGCTGATTGCCACCTGGCTCGGCTACGGGCTGTGGGGCCGGCTGCTGATGCGCTACCCCGTAGCCCAAGTGGCGCCGCTCTCCCTGCTGGTTCCCTGCGTCGGCATGGTGACTGCCGCCATCTTGCTCGATGAGCATCCAACCCCCTTGCAGTGGCTGGGCTCTGCGCTGGTGCTGCTCGGCTTCCTGGTCCACCTGCTGGGGGGGCGGTTGGCCCTGTCCAAACCATTGACCCGGGCCTGATGCCCTCTCATGATGGGCCATGCCAATGGCTTGGCCCGCTATTGTAAAATAAACGCCTCAACACGCAGCCACGACAAGGAAGCAAAGGATATGCGACTGAATCACCTGGGGGCCGCCGCCCTCGCCCTGTGCTGGACTCAGCTCGGCTGGAGTGCCACCCTGCCAACGGATCTCAAGTGGGAAAGCAACGATACGGATCCCGTCTATGCCGATCCGGCTGCCCAGCGGGGCGGTACCTTTCGGACCTTCATGACCAGTTTTCCGCTGACCCTGCGCAACTATGGCCCCGATGCCAATGGCGCCTTCGCCGGTTATATGCGGGAAAACCGGCTGCCCCTGCTGGCCAGCCACCCCGACACCGGCAATCCGATCCCCATGCTGGCCAACCAGTGGGCGTTCGGGGCCGATCACAAGACCATGTATTTTCGCATCAACCCCAAGGCCCGCTGGTCCGATGGCGTACCGGTCAGCGCAGACGACTTCCTGTTCACCCTCAAGATGCTGCGCAGCAAGCAGATCAATGCCCCCTGGTACAACAACTACTACAGCACTCAAATTGTCGATGTGATCAAGTTCGATGACCACACTCTGGCCATCACCAGCGGCAGCGAGAAGAGCCGGGAAGACTTGCTCGATTCCCTCCCCTTCTCCCCCGAGCCCAGTCACGCCATCACACTCGATGACAACTGGGTGCGGGAGTACAACTGGAAGGTATTGCCGGTGACGGGCCCCTATCAGCTCAGCGAGGTCAAGAAGGGCAAATCCGTTACCTTCAGCCGCATTCCCGACTGGTGGGGTAACGACGAGCGCTACTTCCAGCACAGGTTCAATCCCGACCGTATCCAGATCAAGGTGTTGCGCGATCTCAACATTGCCTGGCAGCACTTCCTGCGCGGCGAGCTGGATACCTTCGGACTGGTGATCCCGAACTGGTGGCACGACAAGACCAAGACCCCCGAATTTGACAAGGGCTACATAAACCGTATCTGGTTCTATACCCAGACCCCGCAATCCCCGAGCGGCCTCTATCTCAACATCGATGACCCTTTGCTGAGCGACCTCAATGTCCGGCTCGGCATCCAGTACGCCCTCAACATCGACAAGATGCTGAGTACCTTGCTGCGTGGCGACTACCAGCGCCTCAACAACTATGGATCCGGCCAGGGAGACTTCACCAATAACGCCCTCAAGGCGCGGCCCTTCGACCCTGCGCTCGCGCGCGACTATTTCGCCAAGGCGGGTTTCACCAAAGCCGGGCCAGAGGGCATATTGCAAGATGCCAAGGGCAGATCACTGTCACTGAACGTGATCTACACCACCTCGGAGCACTCCCAGCGCCTCACCCTGCTGCGTGAAGAGGCCAAAAAAGCGGGTCTTAATCTGGAGCTCAACCTGATGGATGCCTCAGCGGGCTTCAAGGCCATGCTGGAGAAGAAACACCAGAGCGCCTGGATGGCCTGGAGTACGGGACGTTATCCCGCCTACTGGGAATATTTCCACAAGGTCAACGCCCACAAGCCACAGACCAACAACATCATGAACATCGATGATGACGCCATCACGGCCCTGGTGGAGCAGTACGACAAGGAGTTCGATTTTGCCAAGAAAGCCGAACTGTCACGGCAGATCCAGGCCCGGCTCTATGAGCTGGCCAGCTTCGTGCCCACCTATCAGGTTCCCTATACCCGGGAAGGGGCCTGGCGCTGGATAAGACTGCCCAAGGAGATTGCCACCGCCAAGAGCGAAGTGCTCTATTGGCCCCTCGATGGCTTCAACTCCGGCTACAGCTACGGCGGTCTGTTCTGGATAGATGAGACGGTGAAGAAGGAGACCCTGAACGCCATCAAGCAAGGCACCCGCTACCCTCAGGTCAATATCCGCGACACCCGCTACCTGCAGCCCTGAGTCCGTCATCGGATGCCCAAAACGACACAACCCCGCCAATGGCGGGGTTGTGTTTAGCACAAGCGGAGGGGAATTAACCGCGCTTGGCCTGCTTCTGGGCAACCGCATCGGCCACGTCGGCAGGCTCGAGTACGATGCCTTCCTGATCCGGGGTCGGGAACACGGCCACGCAGAGCTCATCCTGCTCCATGCCTTCCACCCAGCGCTCCAGCCACACCTTGAGGGTGATGGACTGCGGCTTGCATTCAGCCCACTCGCCTTCGGCCCAGGCCTGGGCGTATTCGGGGTGCGGCCATACCGGGATGCAGTCTTCGTCTTCGGTGGTCAGCATCATGACGCCGTGTTCGTCGGTCAGCACGAACAGCTCTTCGTGCTCGACCAGCTTGCTGATGAAGTGATCAAAGCGGTAGTCGGCGTTCAGTTGCAGCGCGGCATTGCGCTCGGTCTCGGTCAGTTCATAGCTCATGGTCAAGTCTCTTATGCAGTGCCAAGGATCGCGATGGGCCTGGGCTGCCGAGTCGATGATGACCCGAACCGGGCTGGCTCGCGCAATAAAGGGCGACATGTTCACATCTTGCCGCAGCCTTGTCCAGTGAATGGACGCCCCGCGCCGTCAGGACACGGCTGGTTCGCGCCAGTTAAGGATGCCACCTGGTCAATCAGGGCGGCTCAAACAGGGTGACCCCGTAAACTCAACGGTTTCATCATCTCTACAGTGCGGGAATATGCAGCACTATCTCGGCCTGCTCACTCAGACGCTGACGCAGCCAATAGGCCGATTCAACCTCGACGAAACAGAGCAGATCCTGCCCCTTGGCCGCCGTCATCAGCTGCGCAAATCGCAGCTCCTGCTGGCGTTCCCAAGCCTGGGCCAACTTGCTGCCATGAGCCTCATCCACCACTCCCCTGCGCAGTTCAAACAGGTTATCGGTGATCGGGTGATTGATCTTGGCCGCACTGCCCCAGTAAAGGCGCAGGTTATCCAGCATCTCTTCGTCGTAGTTAGCCAAGGCGTCCAGCTCGGGGGTATCACCGCTGTCGCTCACGGCAAAATCGCACCAGCCAGCGGAGAGGGAGGCAAGCTCACGCAGTGCTTGCGGGGCTACCTTGGCACGCAAGGCCGCCACATCCGGACTGCTCAGAGGGGGTAACCAGACCTCCCCCTCATGCTCGCTCAACGGGGACAAGAGCTGCGCCACCGGATAGATGGGAAACTGGGGAGAGAGACGATGAAGCAGAGAAATCAATGTGATGCGGGTCATGCGGGTTGCCTTGGAGAAGGGAATACGAGGGACTGGGCCGATGAAGCCCTATCCTATCACGGTGAGCGGCAATGCTCATCGCACCGCCTGCCTGAAAAATCGCCATACGGCCCGTCCACCCACCATAATCGCCAATACTTTGACCCAGCGCCCACTAAACTCCCTCGGGGAGTGCTAATTTGCATACATCATTAGCGTAAGGAGCCTGTCCATGATTGGGATCGACCAGATTTCTGAAGACTTTATCCATGAACTGAAAGTACTGGCCTGCTTTGATCCGGCGAATTTGAGTGTGGGGATCAAGTTACGCAGTGATATGAGTGATACGCTCTGCCAGGCGGCAGGACGCCTGCATCAGCAGGGTCTGATCAGCGCCGAGGATGGCGGCTATCTGACCCCCTTTGGCATGACAATGGTTGAACACCTGCAACACCTGCTCGTGGCCCTCAGGCCGGTGGCATAGGCGCCGCCCAGAGCGAAAAGTTCAACAGTTCCCAGCGTGCGCCTTGTTGCAGGTGACACGCAAACAGCAAAGGACCTTCGGGTCCTTTTACATTGCCGTCCACCAGCCACTGCTGGTCCCTGTGGGGCACGGGGCGGGTCTCAATACTGATGGGTGCGGCCTCGCCCCCGAGTCGAACCTGCAAAAATTGCAGGCAAGTGAGGCGGGCCTGCTCGGCGGCAACCAGATCAGGCTGTGCCCCGGCTACCGGAGACGCTTGAGTGGCTGATGGTGGCAAGGTGAGCGCCACAACGACCGCCAGGCAAGCGGCGAACCAGATCCTTCTCTTCATCGACGAACCTGCCGAGCAGTCCTGTTCCTGTTGATAGCTTATTTCTAACACACTCAGACGAGCACGCTCAACCCGCCATGACGCAGTGATGTCAGTCTCAGCCACACAAGGCCATATCCAGAGCAGGAGTGGTCATATCACGAGGGAAATCGCCGCCATCCCTGCCGCTGAGATCAGCTTGGCAAAGCCCAGATAGACAAAAAGCCGTGGTACCAGAGGCACCACGGCTTTCTTAAATTCTGTAACAATTACAGAGCGGTTACGTTCTCAGCCTGCGGGCCTTTCTGACCTTGGGTCACGGTGAACTGTACACGCTGACCTTCAGCCAGGGTACGGAAACCGTTGCCTTGAATGGCGCTGAAGTGTACGAACACATCCGGGCCATTTTCTTGCTGGATGAAGCCGAAGCCTTTGGTTTCGTTGAAGAATTTAACGGTACCGGTGATCATGTTAGACATATCTATTAAACCTGTATTCAAAAATTACTCGTGCCTTGAAAGGCGGATAAAGCTTCGAAAAGAGGGAATGACTTATGGACACTAGAAGGGGATGTGAAACATCGTATTCAGTAACATAAATATTGCCTTTTTCAAGCTCGACTGATTATACGTAGCTTTGTTCATTACGCAAACATATTTGTGCCCTGCCAATGGCAGGGCACAAGGCCTAGCAGGCAGGGGCCTCCAACGCCTTGACCAGCGCCTTGAGGAAGCGCGCCGCCTCGCCGCCGGTGCAGGCTCTGTGGTCAAAGGTCATCGACAATGGCAGGGCCCTGACCGGCCTAGCCTCCCCTTGCACGAAGACCACCTTATCGAACAGTGTCCCCGCCCCTATGATGGCCACCTGGGGCGGTGTCACTATCGGGCTGGCGTAGCGACCGGCGATGGCACCGAAGTTGGTGAGGGTGATGGTCGCCCCCTGGAGCATCTCCCGCGGCACAGCCCGCGCTTTGACGTCGGCTATCATGCGATCCAGCCCCTGGCGAATGTCGCCAGGCTCCCGCTCGGCCACATTCTCCATCACAGGCACATAGAGCCCATGGCGTGAGTCCACGGCGATGGCCACATTGACCTCCGTAAACAATCGCCGCGACAAGGTCTCGCCATCGAACCAGGCGTTCATCGATGGTTCGGCCCGACAAGCGACGCCGATCGCCTTGATGAGACGTACCGTCACATCTTCCTCGGCCCGCCAGGCTCGCAGATCGACCTCATCGGTGATGCTGACCGGTACCACGGTACGATGCGAATGTTCCATTGCCTTGGCCATGGCCCGGCGAGCCCCCTTGAGGAACTCGTTGCCGCTGCCTTGCTGCGCCTCGAACGCCTGCTGGACATCCAGCTCCAGCACCAGGCCGCCAGCGCCACTACCCTTGAGGTTATTGATGTCGATGCCCAGCTGCTGGGCGAGTTGACGTACCGCCGGCATGGCCTGCACCAGACGACCGCCAGCAGCCAGCACACCGGCCACGAAGTGATCCTCTATATGTTGCTGGCTGCTGCTCACCTTGCCCACGACGGTGCCATCATCTTCTCCGCCCTCAAACTCCACCAGGGGGGCGCCTATGTGCAATATGTCTCCCTCCTGACCACAGAGCCGAGCGATGACCCCATTGACTGGCGAGGGCACATCCACCAGCGCCTTGGCCGTCTCGACCGAGAGCAGCACCTGATCGACCTTGACCGCATCGCCGGCAGCAACCTTCCACTCCACGATCTCCGCCTCGGCCAGTCCCTCGCCCAAATCCGGCAACTTGAAATATTTCATGATCCGTTCTCCATCCGCGGGGACATCACCAAAGGTTGAAAAATCTCATGACTCTTTTTTGCTCGACGGCCAGTTCGCCACAATGTGAAGTAGTTCATAGCCACTTGTTCTCCATCAGCTGGTGCGCCGCCAGGGCGATATCCTGCTCGGTGATGAGGTAGTGCTCCTCATTACGGTAATAAGGCACGGCGGCATCGACACCGGTGAGCCGCTTTGGGGGGGCCTTGAGGCTGGTAAACGCCTCTTCCGTCACCCTGGCCACTATCTCGGCCCCCACCCCGAAGCTGCCACACGCTTCATGTACCACCAGCAGGCGGCCTGTCTTGCGTACCGAGGCGAGTATGCTCGCCATGTCGAGGGGCTTGATGGTGGCGAGATCCAGCACCTCGCACTGGATGCCCTCATCGCTCAGCCCCTGGCTGGCACGCATCACCTCCAAGATACAGGCTCCCCAGGCCACAATGGTCAGATCATGACCGCTGCGCAGGGTAAAACAGACATCCAGCGGCAAGCCGATGCCGTCATCCACCACATCGGATTTCATGGCGCGATAGATGCGATCCGGCTCGAAAAACATCACGGGATCCGGGCTGCGGATGGCCGATAAGAGCAAGCCATAGGCCCGCTTGGGACTGGATGGGATCACCACCCGCAAGCCGGGAATATGGGCAAACAGCGCCTCCACACTCTCGCTGTGGTGCTCAGGGGAGTGGATACCGGCGCCATAAGGAGAGCGATAAACGATGGGGCAACTGAGCCGGCCCCGGGTGCGGTTGCGCATCCGTGCCGCCTGGCAGATGATCTGCTCCATGCCGGGGAAGATGAAGCCCTGGAACTGGAATTCTGCCACCGGCTTGAGTCCCTGGGTGGCCATGCCGACCGCCACCCCGGCGATCAGCCCCTCCGCCAGCGGGGTGTCTATCACCCGTTTGAAGCCGAACTTGTCGCGCAGGCCGACGGTGGCGCGAAACACCCCGCCATTGACCCCCACATCCTCACCCAGCACCACCACGTCGGGGTCGTGTTCCATCTCGTGATGCAGCGCCAGATTGATCGCCTCGAGCAGTGTCATGTCACTCATGGTGTCGCCCTCCCTGCCCGGCCATGGCCTTGTCGATGATGCGCTGACGCTGACCGAGATAATCCCGGGGCAGCTCGGCAAACTGGTAATCGATGAGGGACTCCGGCGGTTGCGCCGTCAGTGACTCATAGGCGGCAACAGCGAGATCCACTGCCTTTGCGGCATCGGCCAGCAGAGCCTGCTCCTGCGCTTCGTCCCACCAGCCTCGCTCGGCCATGAACTGGCGCAGCCGCTTGACCGGCTCCTTGGCCCAGGCGGCTTCAACCTCGGCGGCATCGCGGTAGCGGGTCGCATCATCGGCGGTGGTATGGTCGCCGAGCCGGTAGCTGATGGCCTCGATCAGGGTGGGTCCCTTACCGGCGCGGGCCCGCTCCACCGCGCTCAGGGTGGCATCGTAGACGGCGAGCACATCATTGCCATCGACCTGGATGCTGGGTACCCCGGCACCAAGGCCCTTCTGGGCCAGAGTCGGCGCACTGGATTGCAGCTTGCGTGGTACCGAAATCGCCCACTGGTTGTTGTTGATCACCATCACCATCGGCAGGTGCCAGACACCGGCACAGTTGAGCCCCTCCAGGAAATCCCCCTTGGAGGTGCCACCATCCCCTATGGTGACCACGGCGACCCTGGGCTGGTTGCGCAGCTTGAACGCCGCCGCGACGCCGCAGGCATGGGTCACTTGCGTGGCGATGGGCACGCAGATGGGCAAGTCCTCAGAGGGCGTGCCATCTGGCTTGTTGAAGACGCTACCCCGCTCATCACCGCCCCAATACTGAAGATTCTTCTCCATGGGCACGCCACGCACGAACAGGGTGGGCATGTCGCGGTAGTAAGGCACATAGACATCCTGGGCCTGCATGGCGAGACCGACGCCAATGCCGACCGCCTCGGCCCCCAGATGGGAGGGGAAGGTCCCCAGCTTGCCGGTGCGTTGCAGGGCGATTGCTTTCTTGTCATAGCTGCGCACCATCACCATGTTGCGGTAGAAAGTGTGCAGCAGCTCCTTGTCCAGCCAGGTCGGAAGTGTGGCGACCGGGCGCCCCTCCTCATCGAGGTAACGAAGGAAGGGGATGTCGACATGGGTCATAACTGGCTCCTTGCCGTGATTGCGTCACCACCAGCGGCGACCCTTAAAATGTAAACAAGTTGTTAAGCAAAGCGCAATGCGGCAAAAGCAAATAACCCCAGTGATATCCTCTTTATTTAGCTCAATAAGCAGCCAATCGGTCTGACGCGCAGGCAACAAAAAAGGAGCCAATCCAGGCTCCTTTTTCCATCATCTGACCGCCAGGCCCGTCCCGTCAAGGGGACTCGTTGTCAGGGGATCAGGCATCCCACAGCCGGGTTGGCACCACCAGCAGCATGGTTCGCTGGCCGATGGCCACATTGGCATTGGGAAATACCACGGCTTCCCGCTCTTTCTCCACCAGATGGCGCAACTCGCCATCTTCCGCCAAGACAAATCCTTGGGGAAATTCGGTGAAATTGTCGACATCGCTGGCAAACAGGAAGCGAAAATCGGCACTGCGCTTGTTGATCACCCGATCGATGGCAAAGATGTTGAAATCCTCGGGCCGCCAGGGCTCCAGCGCCACGCTCGCCTCGCACACCAGCTCCTGCAGTGCCTGTCTGGCCTCGATGAAGCGGGTCATGTCATTTTCGCCAAAGGGGCGCACCTTGCCGAGCTCCACCGTGAAGCCGTAGGCATCGTGCTGACGGACGCTGTAATAGCTGAAGGTGGTGGTCGGACCGTTGGAGAGCAGTATGGTGCGCACCCCGCAGGCACCGAGGAAGCGGATCTGCTCCTGGCTGTAGGGGCGATCATGGGGGAAAGGATAAACGGCAAACTTCTCGTGACGGGAGCCGCGAATGGCGGTGTGCAAGTCATAATGCAGGCGTTCGGCCCCGGGCGTTGAGTAGAAGCGGGACACATATTGCTCGAGACGCATAGCGCGGATCCGCTCTCTGTTGCACAGCCCCTCCCCCTTGCTGTGGGCGCCGCTAAACAGCCGGTTCATGTTCTCTTCCAGCTCGCGCACCCCCAGGTTCATGGCCGCCGGATTGCCAAACAGGAACAGCACCCGATGGCGGGCGCTCAACTCACCGCTGAGCAGCTTGCCAAGCAGCTGGTTGCAGATCTCGATGGGGGCCGTCTCGTTACCATGGATGCCGCAGGAGAGCACTATCTCCTTGAGGGGCTCGGCGCGCAGCTGGCTGGCCGGTTCGATGCAGAGCACCCCGGTGTCCCACACCTGCGCCTGCGCGCCATCGGCCAGGGAAAAAGAGAAGGGATCGAGCTGCCATTCGTGACGGCGGGTCAGCGCCAGGAAATCATGTTGAGGGATCATCCGTTTCACCATCTTGTCACTGTCGATGGCGCCGATTATACGGTAGCGCTCTGGCTTAAAAACAATTTTTTAAACAAATTCAACCATTAGCATAACAATGCAAGGGGAACAGGAAAGGATGCAGAGGTGACAATGAGGGCTCATGCTGAGCAGATGACGCAAAGAAGGAAGATGGCACTAGTAGAGATCGGCGGTATGGCAGAGAGACTATGGTTGGCACTATCGGCCAGCGAAAAAAAACGAGGCATCCGTGCCCGGTCAATCAACCACGCCAGAACGGCTTGGTGGTTTCCTGATAACGATCAGATTCGTTCAGGCCGATATCTTTGAGCAGATAGGCAGGCAGCTCGGAGAGCTGGCGACGACTACGGCTACGCTCCAACCAGGTCAGGAAGGTCTGTTTGGCACGAACCATCAGATTCAGTTCGCTGGACTGCTGATAACCGGCTTGGGTATAAGTCATGTTGGCCATGGTGCGGCTCCTCTTAATTAGTTGCCGCAAGCTTAGGAGTTGTCCACCCATGTCTCAATTGACGAATTTTGATACAACACATTAGTAAAAGTAATATAAGAAATCCGGCAAGAAAAATCACCAAGACAATGATTAATAAGTAAAAATTAAAAAACAAAAGTCTATTTCAATGCAAACAGCAGATTGTTCTTTTAAACGCCAGGTTAACTATTCACTTTATATTTGAGCTTATGCAATGCTCGTCATGGCGAACAGTTTGCCTATTTCCCTCATCCCGATGAAATGATCCATGGGTGATAACGGGATGTTTCCAAAAATAACAAATGAACAATTTCATTACATGGCCACCCTCCTCATATTCTCACTCCATTTATTCGCCATGGCCAAGACTCATAGGGACAAGATCCCAACATGACCCCCAACGCCCCCATGTGACTCACCTCACGATTCCCGCCCACTGACCGCCAAACTAGGACATTTTCCTAACTCCCCTAGGGATGGCTCTCACGCCATTTGCGCCGCGCCTCATTACAGTCGGCTCACCTGATGCAATTCCCCGACGCTCGCCAAGGCGCAGGTTTGGGCATGGGTTCAATCGACAGGAGAGCGAGGTGCACAGTGCGACCCGCTTGCTGTTGCCCTTTCCGTGGCGTGACCTCTAACAACCCATCAACCAATGGGAGGCCCAGCGGAAATACCGTCTATCTCGCAGAGGATGAACGAAGATGTTGAAATTTCTCCAACAGGTCCGGGTCCCGACCCTGGAACTGCCGGTCGAAGCCCGGCGCAAGCTCTGGTTCAAGCCATTCATGCAATCTTATCTGGTTGTATTCATTGGCTATCTGACCATGTATCTGATCCGCAAGAACTTCAACATCGCCCAGAACGACATGATCCAGGAGTACGGTCTCTCCATGACCGAGCTCGGCATGATAGGCCTTGGCTTCTCCATCACCTACGGGGTGGGCAAGACGGTCGTCTCCTACTATGCCGACGGCAAGAACACCAAGCAGTTCCTGCCGCTGATGCTGATCCTCTCCGCCCTCTGCATGCTGGGCTTCAGCGCCAGCATGGGCGGCACGGGTTTTAGCCTCTACTTCATGATCTTCTTCTATGCCCTGAGCGGCTTCTTCCAGAGCTGTGGCGGCTCCTGCAGCTACTCCACCATCACCAAGTGGACCCCCCGCAACAAGCGCGGCACCTATCTGGGCATGTGGAACCTCTCCCACAACGTGGGCGGCGCCGGTGCGGCCGGTGTGGCGCTGTTCGGTGCCAACTACCTGTTCGATGGCAACGTGCTCGGCATGTTTATCTTCCCCTCCATCATCGCCCTCATCGTCGGCTTCGTCGGCCTGCGTTTTGGCAGCGACTCGCCGGAAGCCTATGGTCTGGGCAAGGTAGAGGAGCTGTTTGACGAAGTCGCGAGCGAAGAGGACATCGCCACCGAAGAGCAGAAGCTGACCAAGGGTCAGATCTTCGTGAAGTACGTGCTGATGAACAAGGTGATCTGGCTGCTCTGCTTCGCCAACATCTTCCTCTACGTGGTGCGCATCGGCATCGACCAGTGGTCCACCGTCTACGCCCACCAGGAGCTCGGCTTCTCCAAGGAAGTCGCCATCCAGGGCTTCACCTTCTTCGAAGTGGGCGCCCTGGTCGGCACCCTGATGTGGGGCTACCTCTCGGATCTGGCGAACGGTCGCCGTGGTCTGGTGGCCTGCGTGGCACTGGCGCTCATCATCGCCACCCTGGGGCTCTACCAGCACGCCACCACCCAGTTCATGTTCCTGGGCTCCCTCTTCCTGCTGGGCTTCCTGGTATTCGGTCCGCAACTGCTGATCGGCGTGGCCGCCGTGGGCTTCGTGCCGAAACAGGGCATCAGCGTGGCCGACGGGGTCAAGGGCACCTTCGCCTACCTCATCGGTGACAGCTTCGCCAAGCTGGGTCTGGGCATGATAGCCGATGGCACCCCCATCTTCGGCCTGACCGGCTGGACCGGCACCTTCGCGGCGCTGGACATGGCCGCCGCCGCCTGCCTGGTGCTGATGGCCTGCGTGGCCGTGGCCGAGGAGCGCAAAATCCGCCGCATCAAACGGGAACTGAAAGCCGCCACCCTGGCTGCCCAATCCGTCTGAGCAGCACACAACCAGGCAGCTCCTCACTGAGCACTTGGTCACCGGGCGCCGCTAGTGTTTAATGCCCCCTGACCAGACATGCCTGCTCATCGCCGTGATCCAGATGCCAAGGCGCCCCTTTCGGGGGCGCCTTGGCTGTTATCCCTGCCGGGTAGGGCACGTCTTTGGTAGCCATTCGCTATCACAACCCCCACCAGGAGGCGGGCCCCATGATCAAGATTGCCCTCATCGACGATCACCAGATAGTCCGCTCCGGCTTTGCCCAACTGCTCAATCTGGAACCCGATCTGCGGGTCGTGGCCGAGTTTGGCTCCGCCCGGGATGCCTTGGCTGGGTTGCCCGGTTGCGGCGCCCAACTCTGTGTGTGCGACATCTCCATGCCGGATCAATCCGGACTGGATCTGCTCAGGCAACTGCCCACCGGCCTCGCCGTGGTGATGCTGTCGGTGCACGACAGCCCGGCGCTGATCGAGCAGGCGTTGCAGGCCGGTGCCAAGGGTTTTCTCTCCAAGCGTTGCAGCCCGGAGGAGCTGATCGCCGCGGTGCGCACCGCCGCCCACGGCGGCTGCTACCTCACCCCGGACATAGCCCACAAGCTCGCCAGCAACAACCAGGACCCCCTCACCAACCGGGAGCGGGAGGTGGCGCAGCTGCTGGCCCGCGGGCTGGAAGTGAAAGCCATCGCCGAACAACTCGGCCTCTCCCCCAAGACGGTGCACGTGCACCGCGCCAACCTGATGGACAAGCTCAAGGTCAGCAACAACGTGGAGCTGGCCCACCGCATGCTGGACAGCTGGTGATCTCCCGGTTTACCAGCTATGTCGCCATCTCCCTGGCGGCCAGCTTCATTTTCGCCGCCGGCTGGTTCTGCCTGTGGAGCATCGGCCTGCATCTGGCGGGTGGCCCAGTGCTGGCGGTGTTGCTGTTCCCGTTCGGGTTGCGACTGGGCCTGCTGCTGCAAAGCCCGCTCCCCTACTGGCCGCCGCTGCTGCTCAGTGAATCCCTGCTGCTCTACTGGCTCGACAGCGAGATAGGCCTGCCAGCCTGGCCACTCATTCAGGTCGGCAGCCTGCTCACCCTGCTGCCGCTGCTCATCGCCCGCCGCCAGCGGGTACGCAACGACTGGCAGCAGCTGCTGGTGCTGCTCGCCACCGTCACCGTGGCGGCACTGCTGCAATCCCTGCTCTGGCATCTGGTCGGGGAAGATGGGCTCACTGCCCTGCTGCTCACCCTGACCGGCGGCCTGACCCTCACTTCAACCTGCATGCTGATCTGGCACTATCTGACCCGCGCCACCTGGGTGCCGCTGGGGCCCGCATTGGTGGATCAACCGGTGGACTGGCGCTTTCGTCATCTGGTCTGGTATCTGCTGCTGTTCGTGCTGAGCCTGGGGCTGCAGCTCGGCCTGCCCGATTCCCTGGTGCGCTTCACGCCGTTTTGCCTCGCCATTCCCATCATGGCCATGGCCTGGCGCTACGGCTGGCAGGGGGCCCTGCTCGCCACCTTGATGAACACGGTGGCCCTGATGGCGGGCCAGGCCTGGCACGAACACCCCCTGGATCTGCTGCTCTCCCTGCTGGCCCAGAGCCTGACCGGCCTGCTGCTGGGGGCCGGCATCCAGCGCCAGCGCGAGCTCAATCAGGCACTGACCCGCCAGCTCGCCCACAACCGCCAGCTCACCGAGCGGCTGCTGGAGACAGAGGAGAGCATCCGCAAGGAGGTGGCCCGTGAGCTGCACGACGACATAGGCCAGACCATCACCGCCATTCGCACCCAGGCGGGCATCGTGCGCCGCCTCGCGCCGGACAACCCAGGGGTCGGCCAGAGCAGCGCCCTCATCGATACCCTGTCGCTCGGCATCTATGACGCCGTGCGCGGCCTGCTCGGCCGGCTGCGCCCCCGCCAGCTCGACGACATGAGCCTGGAGCAAGCGGTGCGCGGGTTGCTGCGGGAACTGGAGCTGGAACGCCACGGCATAGTCACCCGGCTCGAATGGCGGCTGGCGGACGAGGATCTCTCCGATGCCCAGCGGGTCACCCTGTTTCGAGTCTGCCAGGAGGGGCTCAACAACGTGGTCAAACACGCCAACGCCAGCTCGGTGCGCATCCGGGCCCACCAGCAGGGTGAGCGCTTGCAACTGCTGCTGGAAGATGACGGCTGCGGTCTGCCCGAACAGGCGCCCCAGGGCTATGGCCTGCTCGGCATCCGCGAGCGGGTGCAGGCGCTGGGGGGCAGCCTGCAACTCTCCTGCATTCACGGCACTCAACTGACCCTGAGCCTGCCCTGCCGCAAACGGGAGGATCACCATGAATAACCTCTCCCGCCCCCTTGCGAGGGTCGCCTTATGCTGAACTTTATGAAAAGCACGCCGCCCCAGCAGCTCATCCGTGATCAGGCAGAAATAGACGCCTGTTATCGTCACTGGCGCCTCCACATCTTGCTGACCATGTATCTGGGCTATGCGGTCTTCTACTTCACCCGCAAGAGCTTCAACTTCGCCATGCCGGACATGCTGGCGAGCGGCATCCTCGGCAAGGCCGACATCGGCATGCTGTGGACCCTGTTCTACCTCACCTACGGCTGCTCCAAATTCTTCTCCGGCATCATCAGCGACCGCGCCAATCCCCGCTACTTCATGGGGCTTGGGTTGATGGCGACCGGGGTCATCAATATCTTGTTCGGGCTCTCCTCGTCGCTCTGGCTGTTCGCGGCGCTCTGGGTCGCCAACGCCTTCTTTCAGGGCTGGGGCTGGCCCCCCTGCTCCAAGCTGCTGACCAGCTGGTATTCGCGCAGCGAACGGGGCGTCTGGTGGTCGGCCTGGAACACGGCCCACAACGTGGGCGGGGCGTTGATCCCGCTCATCGTCAGCACCATAGCCCTGCAGTATGGCTGGCGCTACGGCATGATAGTGCCGGGGCTCATCGCCATACTGGTCGGGCTGATCCTCTGCTGGCGACTGCGGGATACCCCTAGAACCCTGGGGCTGCCCACGGTCGGCGAGTGGCGAAGCGATGCGCTGGAGATAGCCCAACAGACCCAGGATGCCGATCTGACACCGCGCCAGATCCTGCACAAGTACGTGCTCGGCAACCCCTACATCTGGCTGCTGGCCTGCTGCTACGTGCTGGTCTATGTGGTGCGCACCGCCATCAACGACTGGGGCAATCTCTACATGACCGAGCAGCGCGGCTTCAACCTGATGAGCGCCAACTCGGCCATCTCCATGTTCGAGGTGGGGGGCTTTATCGGCGCCCTGGTGGCGGGCTGGGGCTCGGACAAGCTGTTCAACGGCAACCGGGGGCCGATGAACCTCATCTTCGCGGTGGGGATACTGCTGGCGGTGGGATCCCTGTGGCTGATGCCCTTCTTCAGCTACGTGATGCAGGCGGCCTGCTTCTTCACCATCGGCTTCTTCGTGTTCGGCCCCCAGATGCTGATCGGCATGGCGGCGGCGGAGTGCTCCCACAAGGATTGCGCCGGGGCCGCCACCGGCTTCGTCGGCCTGTTCGCCTACATGGGGGCGGCGCTGGCGGGCTACCCCCTGGCCAGGGTGATGGAGATCTGGCACTGGAACGGCTTCTTCGTGGTGATCTCGGTGGCCGCCGGGGTCTCAGCCCTGTTGCTGCTCCCTTTCCTGAAGGCCCAGGCGCCTCGCGTCCTCGCCACCGAACCGGGTTGAACCGGGTTGAACCGGGTTGAACCGGGCAATGGGGATCCAGACCCGGTTGCTGCTCTACGCCTTCAAGCTCAAAGCCCAGGCACCTCGTCAGCAGGGCACGGCGCCCCTGTTCGGTAACAGTTGACACAAGATGACTGTTTATTTATACAGTTATCTTGCGGCGAGCAGATGGCGGCTTGCCCCACTCCCCACGTCACCGAGAGATGAACCATGGAGACCTTTACCCCCAAGGCCGCATTGCGCCAGCAGATGAGTGAGCTGGAAACCTTGTTGGCCGAACTGGCCGCACAGTTGGAGCAGCTGCCCCTGCTGGAGGCTCAGGTCTACCCCCTGCCCCCTGTGCTGCAAGGCAAGGAGCATGACCCCATCAGCCAGATAGCGGTGGTGCAGCTGTGTGGTGAGGCCGCCCGCGAGGCGGCGATTGCCGCCTATCAACATCATGGCGCCCGCCCCGGCTGCTCGACCAAGTCCACTCAACGCCTGCCCGGCTGGCTGCGATTACCCGCCCGTTGCGCGGCCCAGCTCAGTCCCCTGGTGGAGAAGATCAATCATTGCAAGCAAGGCTTCAAGACGCTGGTGCAGCAAGCAGGGGGACGGGATGAGAAGTTCGAGCTGGTCCACGATGCCCTGCCCGGGGTCATCACCTTGCAGATCTATCGCCAGCTCACCCTGTTGACCGGGGAGCTCCACTCCTTCGGCTTCACCTGGGCGGACAAGCAGACCATCCGCCGCCTCGGCCGGGAGCAGGTGATCACCATGCTCGAGCGCAGCCGTCACTATGTGCCCATGCTGTCGAACCCGTCGCAGTGGCAGCAGATGGTGGATCAGGAGGTATACGACATCCGTCGCCTGCCCGCCGCGGCCGAGTTGCGGATCCGTCGCCCGGTCAAGACTCACCCCATGGTCAACCTGCTGTGGCGCGATCGCGAACCGAGGAAGCAACAGATCAAGGCGAGCCTGCCACTGCTGCTCTGCGCCGATGACTCTCCCCTCATCAAGCCGCTGGGTCACTATCCTCCCAAGCTGCGCCAGCCGAGGCGGGATCGCAAAGGGGGGGAGCGCCTCATCATCGATCGGCTGCATCTCTATGTGTATGAGCACCTCGACTAACGCAGCTCGGCCCTGCGGGTGCGGCGCCAGCCTGAGCCAGCAGGTTGTACGGTTCGGTGACAGGGGCAAGAAGAGAGCTGTTGCGCAGTCGGTGGGCTGCCCGCAGACAGGCACTGACCGTCGGCGGCAGGCAACAAGGGGAATAAAAACGCCCCTTCTCTTTGGGAGAAGGGGCGTGATCGGCAGGAAAGGAGGCGAGTATCAGCCCATCAACAGGGCACGCAGACTCTCCACGTCCAGCCCTCTTACCTCGGACTGGCCGCTGAGCAGGCCATCGGCCAGGGCGCGCTTCTCATCGTGCAGGGCCACTATCTTCTCCTCCACCGTCTGTTCGCACACCAGGCGATAGACGGTCACCGGCTGGGTCTGACCCATACGGTGGGCGCGGTCACTGGCCTGATCTTCCACCGCCGGGTTCCACCAGGGATCCAGGTGCAACACGGTATCGGCCTGGGTCAGGTTGAGACCCGTCCCCCCGGCCTTCAGGCTGATCAAAAACAGCGGTACCGGCTCGTTGCGAAATCGCAGGATGGACTCCTGGCGCGACTTGGCGGAGCAGCCACCATCCAGATAGCAGTAATCCCAGCCCCGCTTGCCGATACGCTCGCGCAGCAGGCTCAGCAGGTCGACGAACTGGCTGAACACCAGCACCCTGTGACCGTTGTCGATGGCCTCCCCAAGCAGGGCCATGGCTTCGTCCAGCTTGCTGTTGCTATGGGCCCACTCCGGCATGATGAGAGAGGGCGAACAGCAGAGCCGCCGCAGCCGGGTCAGGCCGCTCAGCACATGCATCAGGGCGCGGCCATCGGCGCTTTGCACCTGCTGCACCACCTCGCGCCTGGTCGCCTCATAGAGCTGACGCTCCTCGGCCGACAGACTGATGTGGTGCACTATCTCCGTCTTGTCCGGCAACTCGGTCAACACCTGCTGCTTGAGGCGACGCAGGATGAAGGGGCTGATCACGGCCCGCAGCAGCGCCATGTGTTCCGGATCCTTCACCGCCTTGCCGAAGCGACGCTTGAACTCGCCCAGGCTGCCGAGCAGACCCGGGTTGATGAAGGTAAACAGACTCCACAACTCCCCCAGATGGTTCTCGATCGGCGTGCCCGACAGGGCCAGACGAAAATCGCCATCGAGCTGGAACAGCAACTTGGCGCGCTGGGTACCGGCATTCTTGATCTGTTGGGCCTCGTCCAGCACCATGCTTGCCCAGCGGCGCCCCTTGAGCGCCGACGCCAGTCCGCCCAGCATGCCGTAGTTGACCAACACCAGCTGACCCGGCTTGGCCTCGGCGATCTGCGCCTCCCTGTCCATGCCTGGCTCGAAGGTCACCACTTCCAGCTCGGGGGCGAAGCGCGCCACCTCCTCTTGCCAGTTGGTGACCACTGACTTGGGCACCACCACCAGGGCGGGGCCCAGGTGCTGGCGCATACGCAACACGATCAGCGCCTGCAGCGTCTTGCCCAGCCCCATGTCATCGGCGAGGCAGGCGCCAAAGCCGTGATGGGCCAGGGTCGCGAGCCAGCGCACCCCATCTTTCTGGTAGTCCCGCAGCGGGGTGAGCAGCTCAGCCGGACAGTCAACCTCCTGTTGCCACTCCGCCTGCAACTCCTGCCAGGCGCTGTCCCCTTGCGTGCTGATCACCGAGAGCAGGCGGGTCAGTGGATAGGCGAGCCGGGTGTTGACCCTCTGCTCTTCGTCGAGCATGGCCCCCAGCATGGTGAGCCGCTCCACCAGCTTGTCACTCAGCACCAGACTGGTCTGCTCGTCGAGCTGGACGGTTCGCTGGCCCGGGGTCAACTGGCGCAAAATGAGGCGCAGATCCAGGATTTCGTGTTCATCCAGACTGAGGCTGCCCTCAACCTGGAACCAATCCTGGCGCCGCTCGATACGCAGGCTCAGAGCCGCTTCATCCAGGCTCTTGAGGCGGGCGCTGTCCTGATGCCAGTGAATGCGTATCTGCTGCTCCACCAGCTCGGGCAAAGCATTGACCAGAGAGAGTGCCTGCTCCCCCTGCAGCAGCCATTCGGTGCCGGGCAAGTCGATGGGCAGCTGATTGCGCAGGCTCTGGGCCTCGCGCTTCTCTTCCGCCAGATCTCGCAACCAGTAGAGTGACTCTTTCATCCCCTGGCGCACCACGGCCTCCCCCTTGCCCAGGGGCAAGGCGGGCATATCGTCAAGCTGAGTGACCAGCCTGACCGCGAGCTGGCCATCCTGCCAGTCGAGCTGGACCGACGCCAATCCGGGCCAGGACTTGAGCTCGACATTGCCTTGGAGCCCAGCCACCTCGCTGTGCCAGGGCAATCCAGGAATGGCGTTGAGTGTCTGTTGCAGGGCGGCCAGCCCCTCCCCCGGCAGGGGCGGGATCGACGCCAGAGCGGGCAGCAAGGGCTGCAAGCCGGGCGGCGTCAGCATCAACTGCCACAGATCCTGGGCCAGCGGCACTATGTGCGCCCCCTTGCTGGCCTGAGCCGGGCTCAATACGCCGCGCATGCCGGCGTCCTCTGCCACTATCTGCAGCAAGGGGGCACTCAGGGCAAGCTGCAGCTTCTGCCCCTTGGCGTTGAGCAGACGGGGATGCTGGGCGAGCACGGGCCAGAGTTCATCCGGCAAGCGGCTCATGTTGCGCGGCAGCAGCCGCACCAGCGCCCAATCCTCCTCATCGAGCAGGGCCGCATATTGCGTGGAGAGCAGACCAGGATCGACCCGGCGACCGGCGGTCCACTCCCCCTTGGTGCTCTGTTTCTGGATCTTGCATTCGAGCTCGGGCCCTTCTGCGTGCAGCAGCCAGACCAGTTGCTCCTTGTTTTTCCGCCCCCCGCTGGCACGCCCCAGCCCCTGCAGCCAGTTGAGCCAGCTGGCCGATGCGGCGCCCTTGTCATCGTCGTCATCCTCATCCCCCTGCCCGTTCAAGTCAGCGTTCAGGCGATCGAGGGGGCCTTGCCTGGCCGCCTGGCCGAGCAATTGCCGCAGCAGATCCTGACAGAACCCCATCAGACGATGGCGAGGCGCCACCCCGAGCAGTGCGTCAAGATCCCACTTGTGCAAGATGGCGACTTGCGGGCTCTGGCCACCGTGGCGGGCCAGGGCACAGAGGTCGAGCCAGAGGTAGCCCCAGTGCAGTTCGTCGGCGGGCAGTTGCAGGGTATCAAACAGCCCCACCGCCTGACCGTGGCGATCCCCCGCCCATTGGGCGATCAGATCCTGCAGCAAGGGTTGCTGCTGACCCAGGCTGCGCTGCCACAACTTGCGCTGACTGCTGGCAAGTTCGGGGTCCGCCTGCTGCAACCAGCCAAGCCAGAGCAGCATCATGAAATTATGCGGATACTGACCCTTGCCATGACGTGCCTGCCACCCATTGAGGGCACTCAGCAGCGCCTCCACCAGGGGGGCACTCCCCCCTCGCTCCGCCAGGGTCATCAGCTCGGGCCAGCCATTGGGGTGATCGGGGACACTATCTTGTAACGCCGCAAGGTCAGCATCCGCGTCATCACACAACCAGTGCCATTGGGCGGCCAGTTGCTGGTAGCAGGGCTGCAACTCGGCAACCACAGTCGCCTCGGCCAGGGGCCAGGGGCCAGGGGGGCAATCCAGATTCGCCTGCAGGGCGAAGTGCTCGAGCAGGATGCGCTGCCACTGGGGGCTGGATCCTGAGAGCAGGGCGTGGGATTCGGGCACATCGAGCAGGGCCAGCAGATCGGCACCATTGAGATAGGCTGGCGGCTCGCCGCCAACCCCCAGGCAGAGGGATCGCACCAGGGCCTGGACGGGATCCTGGCCGGTCAGGCTAGGCACCCGCGACCAGTCAGGCATAGGACAGCGTCCCTGGCGAACTCCCAGAATGAGCGCCAGTGTTCCCTCGGCACTCAGGCTCCAGAGCTGTTCGCCCCGCAACCGGATCAGTCCCTCGTCGTGCAGTTGCGTCAACTTGTCGATCAATACCTGGCCCAGCGGCAGCTGTTCTTGCAGATAGCGGGTACTCACGGCACGCTGCAACTGCAGCTCGCCGAGCAAGGCATAACAATCTGGAGACAAGGTTGGTGCAGACATCAAGACTCACGCGAAGGAGCAAAAGCGGAATTTTACCGGGAAAGCGCCTTCGGCTCGACCCTTAACCATGAAATAACGCAAATTAAATGGCTTGCCACAAAATGCCCGCTCATCCTGAGAGGCGACTGCGCAGCCAGATAGCAAGCCTGTGGGGATGATGAAGGGATCAGGACGGAGCCTGTGAAGATAAGGGCAGTAGGGCGCGGCCAGGGCCGACAGACAATGCACCAGGGCTGGCCGCCTCTTGATGGCGGCGCCCTGGTGCATCAGAGAGTAAGGGACGATTAAGAGGCCAACTCATCCAGACGCGCACTCAGGGCGGCGACCTGGCCACGCAACTCGCTGATTTCCTCCTCCAGGGTTTCGACGCGCTCAGCGAGGGCTGCGTTGGAGGCATTCGCCCCGCTGCCGCCAGGCTCGCGTCCTGCGTAGGCACTCACCTCGTCACTCGCGACCCCGCTCACCTCGCCACTGAACAGGTGGGCAAAGCGGGATTCGCGCTTGCCTGGTTCACGGGCCAGCTTGACCACATAGGGGCCCTGCTCCATCAGCTCATGCAACACGGCATCGACCTGGGTCACATCCTCGAACTGGCAGAGCCTGTTGGTACGCGATCGCAGCTCCCCCGGCGTCTGCGGGCCACGCAGCAGCAGCTCGCAGACGATCCCCAGCGCCTGGGCATCGAATTTGAGATCGCCAAACTCGGTATTGCAGAACCTGTGCTGATAACGCGGCACCCGGGCGTTGAATCCGGCCGTATTGACCACCAGTCGCTTGCGGATCAGCTCGTCAACCACGGCGCGGATCTGCAGCTCTTCGAGCTCCAGCACCGGATCTCTATTGCTCTTCTGGTTACAGGCATTGACCAGGGCATTGAGGGACAGTGGGTATTGATCCGGCGTGCTGATCTCTTTCTCGATGAGGCAGCCGATCACCCGGGCTTCTAATGGGCCTAATACCAACTCCATTGCAGACTCCCTTTATAAACAAGATATTGCATTCAGTGCCCTATCTTATCCCGCGGGAGCCCCCCGTCCAGCCTGGCGCCCTGATTTTGCGATAACGCCATGACCTTGGTGAAACAAACAGCAGTCTTGTCGACCAGGCGCCATCACTGGCTGGCTAGCCGCGCCGCATCAGTGAGCCTGCGTTGCCGTGGAGCTGGCAGAGACTGCGGGGCGCTTCTCCAGCGCGGTGGCCACAGAGGTGGATTTACCGCTCAGCAGCGGATCCGCCGGGTAGAGCAGCAATGCCTGCTGGCGCAGAGCCTTGGCCTCCTCCTCTCGCCCCAGGGCATTGAGGGCTATGACCATGTTGGCGTAGATGTTGACGCGGGGAGTATGGCGCACAAACTCTTGTCCCCATGCGAGGTAAGCCGCCAGCTCCTGCAGATTGTTGGTCTGCAAGCCCACCAGCAGGCGCACCGAGTTGACGTCGAATTCGACCCGAGTCAGCCAGGCGAGGGGATTGACGACATCCAGCAACAAGGTGGGTTGCTTGTAGCCGCCCCGCTCATACTTGGTCACCACCCAGGCGGTGTGAATGGCGGTGAGCATGAAAGGTACCACCAGCAGGGGGATGCCGATGGCCAGAAAACGCAACAGCAACCAGGGACGGTAGACATGCTCACGCCAGTCGGGCCCTGGGGTTTGCTCCTCCACCTCACTGTCGAGCACGAAGATGAGCAACAACAAGACCCACCAGTGGGCGATAGAGTGGTAGAAGGGATATTCGGTCTGGCTGTGCAGCACGAGCGGGGTCACCAGGGCCAACAGCGCCAGCCCCTGGCGCCATCTTGCCTGACTCAAGCGCCACAGCAGTGCAACCCCCATCAGCAACATGCCCAGCATGGGGGCTATGCCCCCCTCCACCGCCCAGTAGAGAAACTCGTTGTGGGGATGATCCAGGTTGTACTCAATTTGCACCATGTCTGGCTGCAGCGCCTTGTCGGCCATGTAGTGATGCAAGAACACCGACTCAAAGCTGCCATAGCCCCAGCCACTCCAGGGCGACTGCATGATGAGCTTGATGGCATAAGGCCAGTAGATGGATCTCATGCCGCCGGACTGATAGACCTCCAGCCCCCGTTTGGCCCCGGCAATCAGGTATTGGGATAGCAATCCCAGCAAGATGCCGAGCGAGACCAGCAGCAATACCCGGGTCAGCAGCTTGCGACTCTTGAGCATGGGCAGCAAGAGCCCCAACCCCAGCAGGGCGCCGAGCTGACCCACCCGGGATTGCAGCACGACCAGCAACAAGGGGCACGCCACCATGAGGCCATAGCGTAACCCTTGGAGCCAGCGCCTCTTCAGCCGCCCCTCTCCCTCCAGCCAGACGGCCAGTACCAGGCCGGTGGCCATGAAGCTTGCCATCACATTGGCCTGCTGGAAGATGCCATAGGGGCGATTGGCTCGGGTGTCATAGCCGAGCCAGTTACCCGGCACCAACAGGTAATACTCTATCAACCCGAGAACAGCCTCAATCCCTACCGCGGCCAATACCAGATAAAGCAACTGCTCACGCCTATCTGCATCCAGCGCCCACTGATAGAGGCAAAATAGAAACAACAGGCCGGCAAAGAGCCCCAACAAGCGGGGAATGGCATAGTCCTTTAGCTCAAAACCGGGATAGGCCATGGGCAACAGCAGCAGGAGAGCCCCCACCCAGAGCCAGCCCTGCAAGGATGACCAGACTAGCCGCTGACGCAGTGTGACCTGCCAGAGCCCCAGCCCAATGGCCAGGCTGGCAAACACCCAGCCCCAGGCATTGAACGGCAGGTAGAGCCCTGCACCGCCCGGGTTGTGCATGAAGAAATGCATGCCCAGCAACAGATAGAGTGCGAAGAGTCCAAAAAATCCTTTTTCCAGCATCTGGCCAGCATCCTGAGATTGTCTATTCACCCAGCATAACCCTTTGTCTCAAAAAATAAAAAAGAGGGCCTAAGCCCTCTTTCATCATGCCGATATGGCGTTACTTGACGCTGTCTTGTTCACGGAAGGCATAACGCACCAGCACTATGCCAACCCCCAGCATGCCGCCGAGCAGGGTGGCCAATACCACCACCAATGAGCGTTTGGGCTTGTCCCGGGACAAGGGCTCGCTGGGCGAGGCCAGATAAGCGAACGACTGGAACGGCAGCTCCTCAAGCTTGATGGCCTGGAGGCTGCTCAGTTGCAGGCGCAGATCGCTCAGGGCCGGGTTCAGAATATCGGGGTTGTCGATCTCCTTTAATACTTTGAGTTTCTCTGCCAGAGCACGGGAACCCCATTCGATGGCGAAGCCATCACGGGCATTGAGATTCTCAACAGGAGCATCGATCCCGGCAGCGCGGCTGATGCGCAAGCTGTATTGGGTGCGAAGGATATCGTCTTGCAACTGCTTGAGGGTATCGGCCCTGGCACTCTCATACTGAGTGTTCAGCGTCTTGAGTCGGTTCTGCCAGATGGTATCCAGCTCCTTGCCCTTGGCCGCAGACTCCTGTTGCTGGATAAAGGCGATATATTGCTCCAGACGCTGCTTGGCCTGCTCGGCCGTGTCCGCGGCAAAGGAGATAATGACATCTTCACTCAGCTTGTCCGGGGCCTTGGCGTCTATCCCTTCGGCCATCTTCTTGAGCAGCAGGCGCTTGCCCTTCTCCTCGGTGACCTCAGATTGAGCCGCCTCTGCGTCGAGATAGCCCTTCTCAATCAAGAATTGGCGTTTGTTATTGAAGCTATTGAAACTATTGACGAAGTCACTGTAAAGCGCCTTCTTGTCGAAGGCGGTGAAGGCGGTCGCCGGTACCTGGGCGTTCATCAACTGATTGATATTGAGCTCGAGGGACTCTATCTCCTTGAGGGTCGGCTGCTTGATCTCGGCCTGGCTGACCCAGACTTGAGGCGCCAACATGGCATAGGCGATACCACCAGCCGCAAACAGGGCCGCGATGCCGAGGATGAGTAACTTGCTGCGCCAGAGCGTCACGACAAGCTCTCTCAAATCAATCTCATCACTGGGTCGGTTTTGAGACCAACCTGGCGGTAACGCAGTTTGCTGGGTAGGCAAGGTAGGTTCTTGATTGCTCATGCTGTCACATTTCTCTTATTGGAAATTGGATTGGCTAATCGATACGGCAAGGGTCGCAGCGGTTCTGCCGGGATCAAGCTTGCTGATAGTAGTCACGATACCAGTCGATAAAGGTTTTGACACCTGCTGCCACCGTCATCTGTGGCTGATAGCCAACGGCATCGAACAGGCCCCGAGTATCGGCCCAGGTGGCATGCACATCACCGGGCTGCATCGCCATCATATTCTTGATGGCCGGTTTGCCGATGGCCTGCTCCAACGCCTCGATAAAATCGAGCAGTCGTACCGGGCTGCCATTACCTATGTTGAACAGACGATAGGGGGCCGAACTCTCATCCCTTGCCCCTTGGCTGGCGGTCCACTCAGGGTTGGCAGTCGGCACATGGTCCGCCACCCGTATTATCCCCTCGACGATATCATCCACATGGGTAAAGTCCCGGGACAGCTGGCCCTGGTTATACACATCGATGGGCTCGCCCGCCAGGATAGCCTTGGTGAACTTGAACAGCGCCATGTCGGGTCGACCCCAGGGGCCATAGACGGTGAAGAAACGCAGACCAGTGGTGGGAATGCCATAGAGATGGGAGTAACTGTGCGCCATCAGCTCGTTGGCCTTCTTGCTGGCCGCATAGAGCGAAATGGGGTGATCCACACCATCCGTGGTGGCGAACGGCATCTGGTCGTTAAGGCCATAGACCGAGCTGGATGAGGCGTAGATCAGATGGCCGATGCCATGATGGCGACACCCTTCCAGCACGGTCAGGTGGCCCACCAGGTTGCTGTCGGCGTAGGCAAAGGGGTTATCGAGGGAGTAGCGCACGCCCGCCTGGGCGGCCAGATGAACCACCCGCTCGAAGCCCCCATCGGCAAACAGCTGAGCCATGCCGGTACGATCGGCCAAGTCCAGCCGGATGAATCGAAAGCCGGGCAAAGGGGCCAACTGCGCGAGGCGAGCCTCCTTGAGGCTCACTTCGTAGTAGTCATTGAGGTTGTCGATACCGATCACCTCATGGCCGTCAGCGCAGAGCCGCTGCACCAGATGAAAGCCGATAAAACCAGCGGCGCCTGTGACCAGATACTTCATGGGAACACCTTCAATAGCCTTGGGATAAGCCCCATCCGAGGGTGCAGACAGGGCCTCAATAATTGTTCTCTATTTAGTCGCTACCAAACAGGTCCCGGGTATAGACCTTGTCTGCGACATCGCTCAGCTCGCTTGCCATGCGATTGGAGAGTATCACATCGGATATCTGCTTGAACTCTGCCAGATCGGTGATGACCCGAGAGTTGAAGAAGCTCTGCTCCTTGAGGGCAGGCTCAAACACCACCACCTCGATCCCTTTTGCCTTGATCCGCTTCATCACCCCTTGAATGGCAGAGGCGCGGAAATTATCGGATCCCGATTTCATGATCAAGCGATAGACACCCACCACTTTGGGGCGACGCCGGATGATGGAGTCGGCAATGAAGTCTTTGCGGGTGGTGTTGGCATCGACGATGGCCCGCACCAGATTGTTCGGTACATCGTCGTAGTTGGCCAGCAGCTGCTTGGTGTCCTTGGGCAGGCAATAGCCGCCATAACCAAAGGAGGGATTGTTGTAATGGCTGCCGATCCGTGGATCCAGCCCCACCCCTTCGATGATCTGGCGACTGTCCAGACCATGGGCCTGGGCATAGGTGTCCAGCTCGTTGAAGTAGGCCACCCTCATGGCGAGATAGGTATTGGCAAACAGCTTGATTGCCTCCGCCTCAGTGCTGTCCGTCAACAGCACCGGCACATCCTGCTTGACGGCGCCGCCTTGCAGCAGGGCAGCGAACCGCTCTGCCCGCTCGGAGCGCTCACCCACTATGATGCGCGAGGGATGCAGGTTGTCATGAAGTGCCCGCCCCTCTCGCAAAAACTCGGGTGAAAACATCAAGTTATCGCAACCAAGCTCTTCTTTGAGCGCCTTGGTATAACCCACGGGAACGGTCGATTTGATCACCATCACCGCCGTCGGATTGATGGCTATCACATCCCGGATCACCGCCTCGACCGAGCGGGTATTGAAGTAGTGGGTGTCCGCATCGTAGTCAGTCGGGGTCGCTATGATGACAAAATCAGCCCCTTGATAGGCCTGATGCTTGTCCAGAGTGGCCGTCAAATTGAGCGACTCGTGAGCAAGATAATGCTCCAGCTCGGTATCGGCGATAGGAGACTTGCCCTGATTGATCAACTCAACTTTTTCCGCCACCAGATCGAGGGCGACCACTTCGTTGTGCTGCGCAAGCAGCACGGCATTGGACAGACCGACATAGCCGGTCCCTGCTACGGCAATTTTCACCATGGGTTACCTTGTTGATTAAATTAAGTTTCTTATTTTGAATCAGTAATTGTGTCACAAAATTGCGAGTCGACCCTAACTCAGAATGGCGGGAAGAGAGGTGCATCAGCATCCTTGTCGGACAAGAGCAGCGGGATACCAGTCAAAATGGGCCAGTTAATCGCCAGTACCGGAGAGTCCCAACGAAAACCACACTCTCCCGCCGGAGAATAGTAGTCACTGCATCGATAGAGGACATCGGCCCCCCCGCTCAATACATAGAAACCATGGGCAAAGCCGGGGGGGATCCACATCTGGTGGTCGTTTTCATCGGACAGGATCTGGCCGACCCACTGCCCATATGAAGCTGAGCCCCGGCGCGCATCGACTGCCACGTCGAAGATGGCCCCGCTGACCACTCTGACCAATTTACCCTGTGGTTTATCCACTTGGCAGTGGAGCCCACGCAGGGTGCCCTGCTTGGAGTGACTGTGATTATCCTGCACCAGGGAATAGCTGCCACAGTGGCGCTCAAACTCATCCTGGCGTAGGGTCTCCATAAAATATCCCCGCTCGTCCCTGTGACGAGTGGGGATAAGCAGTTTGACTTCTGGCATGGCAAGGGATTGATACTTCATCATCTGCCTTTAAAAAATTCAGCGGGAGACGAACCCCATAGGGATGAAAGGCGGCAGTGACTGGCATCTCCTGGCAAGCGCTCGAAGCGAGAAAGAGCCTGCGGCGTACTGATGGTCGGGATGCCGCAAATACTGCTCAACATCAGACTGAAGCGGCGCGCGCATCGGCTGATCTGGCCTTTGTTGATGGCCAGGGTCACAGGATAGGGCTGGGTGGCCAATATGAGGTCGTGAGGTGGTTTGGCCAATGAAGAGGCCAATATCATAGTGCTAGCTTAATCACTTGATGAGCTGCCCAAGCGTCTCCCTCACCCCCTCTCGCCAGTCCGGCAGGGCAATGCCAAAAGTCGCACGAAATTTTGCAGTGTCTAGACGGGAATTAAGCGGCCTTGTGGCAGCAACAGGATAGAGATGGCTCGGCACTGGATTTAGCTTGCTCACCTGGCGTTCATATCCCCTTTTTTTAGCCTCAGCAAAGATAAAACGAGCATAGTCGTACCAACTCGTCTCCCCCGCGGCAGTCACATGGTAGAGCCCATCAAGTGCGGGATTAACCAAGGTCTGCTCGATGGCATGCAAGGTCACCTCCGCCAACATAGTGGCAGAGGTCGGTGCGCCAATTTGATCGCAGACAATAGAAAGCCCTTCGCTTTTTTGTCCTTGATACAACATGGTCTTTAAAAAATTTAGCCGATACGGACTGTGCAACCAGCTAGTCCTGAATATCAGATGACGGCAGCCACTGGCCATGATGGCCTGCTCACCTTGCCACTTGCTTTGCCCATAGATATTCACAGGTGCGGGAAGATCCGCTTCTCTCCAAGCCCTATCTCCTCCCCCGTCAAATACGTAATCAGTAGAAAAATGTACCAGTAAGGCCCCAACCCGCTTTGCCGCGTCCGCCACTACCCTTACCGCCTGGCTGTTTACTCGAAAGGCAAGTTCGGGTTCAGCTTCAGCCTGCTCGACCGAGGTATAGGCAACGGCGTTGATAATGACTTCTGGCCGGAACCGGGTGATAGCATTAGTCAATCGAATCGGTTTCAGAAAATCTGCCTCTGCTCGTTCGAGCAGAACCAAGACCTCGTTGCCCATCAACCGATGCAACGTCTGACCTAATTGCCCACTACTGCCCATCAGCAAGATCTGTGGTAGCGAAGACCCTAACGGCTTGTGATTCATAAGAGATGCTGACTCATGTGTAAAATGGCTGCGTTCATGTCAATGGATAGGCGGGTAAGCCTCCGTATTCAAAAACTCGATATCAGTGATGGTGGGAGCCACTGAAGCCGAGCTCAACTCGGCTCGCGCCTTCCATACCAGATCACAAATACCATCGGTGGGTGTAAAGGCAACTGGCGCCTCCAACAATAAATGGCGGAGTTGTTCATGATCGAACTCATGGCAAGCCGCATCGATTTTAGTCAGCAAGATACGCAGCTCTGGCCAAGGCAACATATGTTCATTTGCCATCATTATTCTCGAATGACGAGTCCCTTCTACATTGTCACCAATAAGCAGTTCTTCAAATAGCTTCTCACCCGGGCGTAACCCCGTGATGTCCACTTCGATATCTCCGCTAGGGTTTTGCTCATTTTTCAGCGTTAACCCACTTAGTCGGATCATCCTATGTGCCAACTCGATAATTTTTACCGGCTGTCCCATATCCAGCACAAAAACATCGCCACCACGGCCCATAGCACCTGCCTGGATCACTAACTGGGATGCTTCTGGAATGGTCATAAAATAGCGAATGATATCAGGGTGAGTCACAGTTAGAGGGCCGCCGTCTCTAATTTGTGCACGAAACAGCGGAACTACCGAACCTGAGGAACCGAGTACATTACCAAAACGCACCATACAAAAACGAGTCCGAGTTTGAGCTCGGGCCAATGCTTGCAATATCAGTTCGGCCAAGCGCTTGCTCGCCCCCATAGTATTCGTTGGCCGTACCGCCTTGTCGGTTGAAATAAGAACAAAAGTTTCTACTCCGGCCTTGATCGCTGCCTGAGCACTATAAAGAGTGCCAAATATATTATTGCGTACTCCTTCTACCACATTGTATTCAACCAAGGGAACGTGCTTGTAAGCGGCAGCATGGTAAACAGTTTGTATCTGAAGATTCTCCATGATGGTGCTTAAACGATTTTGACGCTGCACCGACCCCAGCAAGGGTACTATCTCCAATTCAATATTGGCATTCTGGCAAATTTCCTTAAGCTCCTTATCGATTGCATATAAGGCATATTCAGATATCTCGAAAAGCACCAGCCGACTCGGTTTATATCGCACAATTTGACGACACAACTCAGACCCAATAGACCCTCCAGCCCCAGTAACCATGACTCGCTTGCCACTGATGTTGGCATTCATTAATTCAGGAATAGGAGCAACAGGATCTCTACCAAGGAGATCTTCAATCGATACCGTCCTTAGTTCATCGATATGAGCATAACCTGCCACTAAATCAGCCATACCAGGAATAGAAAGCACTTCACAGGGAAAATGCTCCAAGCGTTGAATAACCTCTTGTCGTATACTTCGTGATGCGCTAGGCATGGCCAATAGGATTTTTTTTATGTCAAATCGAGTAATCAACTCAGAGATAAATTCAAGGCTATAGACATTTACTCCCTGAATCACTGCTTTTTTTAAAGCCGGATCATCATCGACAAATGCAACGGGAAAATACTCCTGGCCCTGATTCAAAGCCAACTGTAATTGCCGTCCGGAGGCTCCTGCACCATAGATCAATACTGCCGTACGCTGGCGCTTTCCACGATTGACAAAAGTCCTGAAAAACAGGCGAACCCCTCCCACCAACAACACAGCAAAAGAAAAATAAATAACAGATACAGTTCTTGGTAGCGATGCTTCCATGAAGAAAGCCAGCATCACAAGTACCATTGTAGAAATAAATACCCCTAGTGATACCGTCCATAACACTTTAAATCCAACGTAGCGTAACACCGCCCGATATAGCCCCAACCGCATAAAAATAATGATAGTAATCGGAAGAAGCAGCGCTAACATTTGCCAATGAATGACACTCTGCAACGGTATCTTTACATCTAATCTTACCCAATACCCTCCCCAAAACGCCAATGAGATCAATATTGAATCAGTGAATACACTAATTATTCGCTTGTATAATCTAGGAATACCAAGAAAAGAAGTTAACATGATCCCACCGTACAGTTTTAATAAGGAAAAATAAAGTATTCAACATCACCTAAAGAGATTCCCTTATTTACATGCCAATGACAAAACTTCTGCCACAGCTCGGCAGGTGCGCGTCATTTCATTAACCGTCAAGGTGGGATGTACTAACATCATTATACTGGTTTCTCCTAATAGCTTTGCATTAGCAAGTCGGATTTTGGGGCGCCATGATGTATTGTCAAACGCTTTTTCCAAATATACCTCTGAGCAACTCCCTTGATAGCAAGGTATACCACGCGCCACTATTTCATCAATAATTCGATCGCGATTCCACCCCTCAGCCAAATTCTCTGGATTAACAAAAAAATAATGCTTGTATTCAGCATGCGTCACATTATTTGGCACCTTAACCAAGCGCAATACAGGGAATTTCTCCACGACAGCATCCAATTGGGCCGCATTGGAAATGCGAGCTGCCGTCCAACTATCCATACGCTTAAGTTGAATTCGGCCAATAACAGCTTGCATCTCCATCATCCGCCAATTGGTACCAAAACTATCATGCACCCAGCGAAAACCTGGTGTATGTTGCTTGCTATATACAGAGTCAAAATTTTTACCATGATCTTTATAAGACCACATTGCTTGCCACAAAGCTTTATCATTAGTAGTAACCATCCCCCCCTCACCACCGGTAGTCATTATTTTATCTTGGCAAAATGACCAAGCCCCAACATGGCCAATAGAGCCCACCGAGCGTCCTTTATACTTGGCACCATGTGCTTGAGCACAATCTTCAATTACCGAAAAACCTTTTTCAGCTGCCAGCGCCATGATAGGATCCATATCTGCTGGCATCCCAGCCAAGTGCACAACAATGACTGCCTTTGTATGTGGAGTCAGCACAGCATTAATTGTCTCAGCAGTAATATTCTGACTATTAAGATCAACATCAGCAAATACTGGATTTGCTCCAGCTGTTACCACAGTGGAGACCGAGGCCAAAAAAGTCCTTGGTGTCACAACAACATCATCCCCTGCCCCAACACCGATAGCTTTAAGCGCTACATCCAATGCCAAAGTACCATTAGCTAATGCAATCGCATAATCGGTATCAGCCCAGGCCGAAAACTCTTTTTCAAACTCACGACACTCATTACCTGTCCAGTAATTAACTTTATTTGACAAGATAACTTTACTAACCGCATCAGCCTCTTGTTGTGTAAAAGAAGGCCAAGGAGAAAAAGAAGTATTGAGCATGACATGTCCCTTACTACTAATAAATTTTATTAATGAGAAATAATAACAGCAGGAGTACCAACCACAGTTTTATAGTTTGGTACATCTCTAATCACTGTTGCTCCAGCACCAACGACCGCTTCATTACCCACCGTAATCAATTGTTTTATTTGTGCACCAATACCAACCCAGCTTAACTGGCCTACGTTGACAGATCCGGCTAAATTCGCACCGGGACTAATATGAACTCCATCAGATAAAATACAATCATGGTCTATGCTCGAGGCCGTATTTATAATGCAGCCCTTACCAACATTGGCGAACGCATTAATTACTGCATTCGCCATCACAACAGTACCTACTCCTAAGCTGGCATAACGGCTGACTGCCGCATTGGGATGAATCAATGGTTTAAGAATAGCTCCAGCTTTCAGTAACAAGAGTATCTTTTGCAAACGAGTAGCATTGTTACCAATCGCAACCACTATCAAGTCATAATCATGGGCAACTTCCAGCAAACTGGAAAAATCACCCAAAATGGCCCAATGATAAAGAGTCGTTAATTGTGGCCAATCGTCATCAAAAAAATCAATTTTCATAAAGCCATTTAGTTCGGCCATATCAGCTATCACCTTACCATGACCACTTGCACCTAAAATGGCACATCTTGGTATAGCTAGCTTAGTCATTACTATTCCCTTTAAACGGTTCAATGGTGACATGACCTTCTGCCGAAATATTTTCCTTGAGCAGCACTTTTTTTACTGTTAAAAATAATATTTTAATATCGATCCAGAATGAATAATTCTCGACATACCACACATCTAGCTTGAATTTCTCATCCCAGCCAATACCATTACGGCCATTGATCTGAGCCCAACCAGTTACCCCAGGACGAACCTCATGGCGACGAGCCTGTTCTAAGCTATAGAGTGGAAGATATTGCATCAATAATGGCCTTGGTCCCACTAAGCTCATTTCCCCCTTTAAGACATTCCATAACTCAGGTAACTCGTCAAGACTGGCATCACGCAATTTGTTACCAAACGGAGTCATCCGCTCCGCATCTGGTAATGGATTACCTTGTATATCTACAGCATCCTTCATAGTCCGAAATTTAACCATACGAAATGGTCTACCATGCAAACCGGGACGAGTTTGATAAAAAAGGGGTGGTGAACCTAATTCTTTACGTATTTTCCACCATATAAAAGCCATCACAGGGGAGAACAATATCAGTGCAAATAAAGCTAGTAAGAAATCAAATACTCGCTTAATCATTTAAAGCCCTTACCAAGGTGTCTTCCAATTTTTTCGCCATAAAATCACGCGAATACTCATTATAAGCTAATTGATGGCAGGCATTTTTAGCTCGCTGATATTGTTCATCATCATAAAGAAATTCATGCAAAATGGATGCTGATAATTCAGTATCATAAGGATTTAATACTACGCCGCACTGATTTTCTTCAATAAGTATTTGTTGCCAGCCACCATAATTGATGGCTATTGGTGTACCCGACGCCAGCGCATCAAATAATTTGTTAGCAGAGTTATGCCACATCTCTTTAATTGGACCAAAGAGAGAGAGTGATAAGTCAGCAGCGGATAACAATCGTACTATTTCTGTCTTGGCTACAGGTTCAAATACATAAAAGTTAACATTGAGCACACCGATCTCTTCGGCATAACGCACCACATCATTTTTTTGCATCCCATCACCAATGGCTACAAAACAAATATCATTACCAAGTTTTAACGAAGAAAGTGCAAGCTCAACCATATACTTGATGTTATTAATTAATCCAAAAGTACCTGTATAAACGACTAGCTTGCGGCCATTAACAAATGACCATTTGTTTAGCTTATATTCTATTCCAATATCTTTTGAAACATCAAATAACGATGTATCACAACTATTCGTCGCTAAAGTCACCAACTCAGGTGCAATGCCCTTTTGAATGATACCATCACACATACCTGGCGAAAGACCAACTAACCGCTTGGCATTCTTGTATGCAAAGACCTCAAGCCATTTTGCTAACTTGATAGCCACCGGATTTTTGAGCACACCAATGGCAATCGGTAGTTCAGGCCAGAGATCTCTCACTTCAAAAACCATTGGTATATTTTTAATTTTTGAGTATATGACAGCAGGTATAGCTATCGTCAGCGGAGTACTAGTAGCCAATACAACATCTGATTTAATTGTAAGAGCTTTAATTGTTGCACGAATAGAAAAGTTGATAAACTTTATAATTCTATTAAAAAAGCTGTCTTTATTGGAATATGCCATGTGTAAAACATTCAATTTAATACCGTCTAATTCTAATTGGTTCCACCCTTGATGAAAATGAAATTGAGATGAAATAAAAGCAGATGAAGTAATAAACTCAACATCATGGCCATTTTTAACAAATCGCTTTGCCATTTCATAGGATCGAGTTCCAGCACTAGAATTTGGAGTTGCAAAATATTGATGTAGATATAATATTTTCAAAACATCGCTCGCTATTGAATAGTGTTTTTAATAAAGTCTTTACTTGTCATATTAAAGTGCGACATTGCTTTATTAAATTGAATAGTATTCATCCCATTCTGTACGTTGTTAGTTTCTAAACCTTTTCCCAAAGAAAATAAAACTGGTATAAAATGTATATTTATATTCATAACTAATTTACAACCAAATCCTTTTTTCATGGTACAAAATTTATACCAGACATCATCTGCATACTCACAATTCGCTAGGATATTGTTAATATCAAACATGTCATCTGAAAGCGAGTCCTTAGGATAGCAAATCCCTGAAACACCTGTAGGCATTAATAATGAATCGTTTTCATTACAAATATCGACATCAGTTATCCACTCCCTATAATCTGTTGATTCTCCATCACTGTTAAATTTGATCGATTTTCCTCTGTAGCAGTACACATATCCTAGAACTGAATCATTTGATTCTTTAAATTTTTGAAGCCAGTATGTAGGGTAAAAAACATCATCATCAGCAGTAACTACATAGTTAAATTTATAGTTTTTTCTATTTTGACAGAAATGAGTTAGTTTCTTATATGAGCGCAAGTTTTCATGATTAAAGTTAATCTCGATACCTCTTGACTGAAGCCGTTTGAGAGTACTAGGTAGTTTCCTATCTGGTAAGTCCTCATCACTTAACCATAAAATAATTCTAGATGCTTTGTATTTTTGATTAATTAGACTTTCTATAGTAAGAAAAACATACTTTAATCGCTTATTATATGTTGTCAAACTAATGATGTACTCCCCATCCTTGTTGAAGGTAATCTTACGTCTAGAAAATAAATTAACACAAAAATAATATACGCTTAGGATAAATGAATTAATAATTATTACGATTTTTTCCATTTTAAATCCTTTACCATCAAAAAAATAAAAATAAAAACAAACATAAAATGCGGTTGATCTAATGGGCTTACTGAAAGTGCTGAAATACCATTGAAAAGAAATAAATAATAACAAGAAATTGAAAACAATGTGTTTTTTATGTGGTAATAATAAATTAACGCTACAAATAGGACGGGAGATAACATCACCCCTGCACTACCAAAATCACGGTAAATGGAAAAAAAAATAGTTCCAAATGCGTTCACATACTTAGGAGTACCACTACCTATATTAATTTTCTCATTGAGATATGTAATATTTTCTATCGAAATCGGTGTGAAATACTTAGGGTCAGATAAAAAAATCTCGAAATAATATTTAAGTGGTAATGTTAGATGGCCTAATAAATTTAGGCCAAATGTATGATCATGAATTAATGATAATTGATTCTGAAAATTCAAGTCAAAGATTGAGATACCTAGACTAAAGTAGCTTAATGGGTAATACATTACAATACCAAATATATCAAACGAACCAAATCGATTTGCAGCTGATAAAAACACAACACCAATAAATATTAAAATAAGCAAGGTAAGTTTTTTCTTATTTCTGTTAATTGGACTTAATGCGTCTAACCGTTTATTCAAAAACAAAAAAAACAAAACAATAATAACGAGGAAAACAGGATAATTAACTTGGAACAAGTATGTATAGATAAATAGTTGGCTAATCACAAAAAACATCTGCTGATAGTTCACTACATTTTTAGTGTGTATACTTGCTACCTGTACAAAAAAGACACTAACTAGCGAAGGATATACATAGATTTTTAGTAATGTATCAACCAACCCAATACCTGAAACTAACCCCCCGCCATCAATCTCCCCCCCCCGTCTCATCAAAAAATACTCTGAAAATGGAGTAACTAACATCGCTGACTTAAAAACAGAAAATACCAATATAACAAATGGTATGACATGAAAAAATACAATTTTAAGTTTCGATAAATTCAAATCATGTTGAAAATATTCTGTGCCATAATTATTTACGGCTCTATCTCTAATCAGAAACGAACTGAGTATAAATATCAATGCTGCAGATATAAAAAAAAACACTGTGTAAGGTGATAAATCCTTATACATCATAAAACCAGATATATTAATGATTAGAGATACAAACCAGAACAATCCAATAAAAAAAATACTCAGCTTCATAAAAATACCTTTCTTATCACTCTACGAATAAAAAGTGATATTTTTATTTTTTTAATGTTTTTCATTGCAAATATTAACACATCTTGGTATTCATAGTTCCGTATACCTAATATTATGCAGTCTTGTAATTCTTCGGCTATTTTTTTATCAAATAAACTTTTATATTTCGGAAGAAATAAATCTGAAACATGTTGGATATCTGAAATAAAAGCATATGTATTGGAAAACTTAACATTTAAATTTTTCAAATTAGCCTCAGACCAAGAACCAGAAGATTGAACTCTGTATGTGCTCATAACTTCATTCAGCGCAACGATTTTTTTTCCTTTATTAGCGGCAAAAATTTCAACAAAAAAATCACCTACGCCTGCCTTAAATAACATTGATTTTAATTCATCATGGTGTTCAACTAATGATTTCCTAAAAAAATACGATGACGTTGGGGAAAATTGTCCAGGGTTAAGAAAAATATCATCAAGCGAATATCTATCTTTTTCAAAACACCAATTTGTATTCTCAATAAGTTGGCCATTCTTTAGGCCAGCAGCACTGTGTATACATAAATTTGACTCAATGTCATTTTCCAACGCATCGAATTGTTTTGATAATTTTTCTCTATCGCTCCAAAAATCATCCCCTTCACATATAGCAATATACTTACCACGTAATTTTTTATATACGAATTTAAATGGTGATATTCCTTTGGAGAATTGATTGCTGTGATGTGATATAACATTAATAACATTTGGATATTTCTCTTTATAAAGCATAATGATTTCAAGTGTTTTATCACTAGAACAATCATCATTTATTATTATCTCAAATGGAAAGGATGTCTGCTGATTAATGAAACCATTGAGAGCATCAGATATGAATTCTTCGTGGTTATATGCAGTACAAACTATTGAAACCAATATTTCACTGCCTTCCCATTCAGCAATTAAGTCATCCTCTGACGTCAACATTTCAATTTGATTTGATACATAAGATAATGAAATCAAAACTATCTCCAAACATTATATATCGGATGACTGAAAAACAGACATAGCGTTACCTGATCTAACAGCGAGTGCAATTTCGAAGTGCAACATTTACCTATGCTACCTAACTGCACTGCAGGGCAAGAGCCTGAAAAACCTCATCCTGCAAAGACTCGCGCTAAGTACGCGGCTCAACGCAGCCTTCAGCCACTAGGCTGTTCAGTACTACACCAATTCTTGATGGCTTTCAGCCTATCCAGAACGTGAACGAACATCTGCTGGCATATGTTTAGGCCAATTGCTAATCTAGCGGCCAGTTAGACATAATTTTAGTTTCAAAAACAATAATTATAATAACGTAAGCGTTCACCAGGGCAGGGGGGAAATTCACCGTGAAGCTGTATGAACGCCAAAATTCAGACGGATTATCTGCCACACCCACATTGCACTTGGTTGTTGCAGATAATTTATCTACAACCCACAGTGAGATTCGATTGTCAAGATACCCGATAAACGGTTACATAATAACCTGTAGTGGTGCATAAAAATATTAAATGCAGGCTGACTTCATAAAGTGAAAAAACTACCATTCAACAACACATCCAGCCCATGAATAACCTACGCCAAATCCACAAACAAGAACTTTATCACCATTTTTTAATTTACCTTGCTTGATCGCCTTTTCAATACCTAAAGGAATGGATGAGGATACAGTATTACCATAATCTTCATAGGATATTAAAAATTGTTCTTCGGTGAAGCCCGTTTTAATTCTTAACTTATCTAACATGAATTTATTTGCTTGATGGAATATAACTCGTTCAATATTCTCTTGCTTCAGGTTTGCAGACTCAAGGATCTTCCCAACACTTTTAGGTACTGTCTTCAATGAAAATGTCAATATTTCCGCACCATTCATATAAAGGTTACTTAAGGAGCGTTTGTTACCACTTGCATCCTCAGTCTCAAGACGTGAATCATTTGACATGGGATACTTTGAACCACCATGAGGAACGATGAGATTGCGAGCGCCCTTACCATCTGTTCCAAATTGAAAACCATGAATATATTCAGTTTGTGATAGTTTGCCTTCAATCAGTGTTGCGGTAGCGGCATCACCAAATAAAGTGCGAACACTCTTATCATTATGGTTTATATAGCGAGAGTAAAGCTCTGATGTCAAAAGTAATACTTTCTTAGCCTGCTTGGATTCAATGAGCGCCTTAGCTAAACTCAAACCATACACGTAACCAGAACAACCTAAATTAAAATCGAGTGCTCCTGCCGTAGTCGGAATATCAAGTTCATGTTGAACTATGCATGCGGTAGTTGGCAGAAGATAATCAGGGCTTTGCGTGCACAAAAGAATATAGTCAATTTGCTCCGGTAAGACATTATTCTTGTCAAATAAGTTCTTTGCCGAATTTACAGCCATGCTAGAGCAAGTTTCATTTGCTGATGCTATATGCCGAGATCGTATTCCAGTTTTTTCGTATATTTTTTCTACGCTCCACTCTGGATACTCCATAGCAAGCTGTTCATTTGTAAGCACATTTTCAGGAAGGTATGACGCCACACAAGATATAAACGCTTTTAATGTTTCTTGTTCAGTGCGCACTGTAACCTCCATCAACAAACAATGTTGTGCCTGTTATCCATTTAGATAAATCGCTGCTCAAAAAACCAGCAGCATGGGCAACATCTTCTGGCTCACCAAAGCCTAATGGATGTTTCTGCAAAAGTTTTGATAGTTGCTCTTCTGTTATGTGCTTTGAAAAGTCATGTAACATTTCAGTCTTAATCATTCCAGGCGCGAGACAGTTCACCCTGATATTTATTCTCGCCAATTCCATCGCCAGTGACTTTGCTAATCCTTCTAAAGCTGCTTTACTGGCAGCATATGTTGAATTTGCTGGTTCGCCACAACTAGCTGCAACAGAACTTAGAAAAACAACACTAGTGCCTAGTGGGTTAAATCGACCTTTCTTCCTAAGAAATTTAACGATAAACTGAGCACTTTTTACGTTAGCACTAAAGCAATCATCAAAGTCTTTTTCTTGTAAAGCTTGTAAAGGCAATGTTTTTTTGATCCCAGCACAGTGTACAATTCCATCTAGCACACCGACTTTATCAGATATAGAATCCATTAATAACTGTATTGCTTCCACAGAATCCAAGTTTGCAGTCAGTGCTGTATGTGTGTGGCCTGATAAAGAAACTAATGTTTCATTTAACCTTTGTTGATTACGGCCTGTAATTACCAGTCTTGCACCTTGGCAACTAAAATACTGTGCAATAGCACGACCGATACCCGATGAAGCCCCGGTCACTAGAATGGTTTTATCTTGCAACATACTAGTTATCATTTATTAAAACCTCGACAGGCAACAGTATACTCTCACTCAGATCGCACATTACAGCTCCCCATGAAAGTCCAACACCAAAACCGATTAGCAGAGTATTTTTATAATTTTCTCGTTTTCTTGCACACAAAGTGACTGGTATAGACGCACAACTGGTATTGCCATATTCATTGATGCTAATTGCAACTTGTTCAGATAAAAAATTAGATTTTTTTGCTAGGTGCTTAAGCATAAAATGATTTGCTTGATGGTAAATACAAGCATCTATGTCACTTGAGCTTAAGCTTAATTCTTGTAGAAATTTATTTACTAATGCAGGTACGGTCTTCAACGTAAAAGTGAAAACCTCTCCTCCATTCATTTCAAGAAATGCATTATTTGCACCTCTGTTTACATCAGAGCTGATTTGATTTCGCGCTACGATATTTTCCCAGCCTGAGCCATTACTGCCTAGTTCAAATTGCAATAATTTATTATCTTCATATTGTAATGCAGTGGCGCTACCTGCATCACCAAAGAGTAGTTCAGTACTTCTATCACCAGGCTTAACAATTTTACTAATCGTATCACCAACCAAAAGTAGAACTTTTTTAATACCTGAATTGACTAAGCTAGCTGCAACATTTAAACCATACACATAACCAGAGCAACCGAGGTTTATATCAAACGCCATGACGGTTTCTGGTAAGCCTAACTTATGTTGTAATATACATGCCGTTGCAGGTAATTGATAATCAGGGGTTTGAGATACAAATATAAGTGCACCAATATCTTGAACATCCCACTTCAAATTCAATAGTAATTGACGTGCTGCTTGTAAGCATAGGTCTGCGGATGTGGTTGTCTCATCAACAACGTAACGACTTTCAACGCCTATACTGGAAATAAGCTTGAGGGTTTCTTTATCACCGTATACTTGCGATAAGTCAACATTGTTGATTTTCGTGGTTGGTACAACACATGAAATCCCCTTAATAGCAACATTTTTTATAGCAAGCATCAGAAACCCTCAAGGTTTTATTATTTAACCAAATTAACTAAGTCAGCAACACACTTTACAGAACTTACATCTGCTGGCGCGATTAGCTGATCAAAGTTCGAGTCGATCTCAGATATGAATGTTACAACAGCCAAGGAGTCCCAAAGCCCGTCATGCAGTTCCATTTCAAGAGTAAGGTTTTCTACATCGATCTCGATAATGTCAGCAATGATTTCTAAGATTTGCGTTTTTTTATTCATTAAATCCTCACTTGATTTTTTTGGCTGGATTACCAAACATGGTTGTCCCTGGTTTCACTTTACTAATAACAACACTTCCTGCGCCTATTATTGCTCCTTGACCAACTTTAACTTTAGGGATAATTAACGCGTGCGACCCCATAAAGACTTTATTATCCAAATAAACATGCCCAGTCACATCGCAATGACCACTTAGCGTGCAAAAGTCACCTAATGTTACGTCATGGCCAACTGATGAGTAAGCATTAACAGTCACTGCAACTCCAACTTGTATATCAGTGGTTAACGTAGCATATGGACAGACTACTGTGCCTTCTCCAATTGCCACATTCTCACCAATAAATGCAGTCTCATGTATATAGGTCAGTATCTTAACACCTAGACTTTTATAGTGTTCATACAGTTTTTCTTTGAAATCACAATCGGAAACTGCAATGATAACAGCATCAGTTACATCTAGCTTGTTACTTATTGCTTGATCGACGATCTTGAAACCAATATTAAATCCATTTAAATCTGACGGATAATCAGACAAGAATCCTTCAAGCTTAAAACCATCTACAATAAATTCTTTTTTTGAGATATAAGAATATATTTCTCTTGCAAATCCGCCTGCACCAACCAGATACAACTTATTCATATCTAACAGCTCATTAATTTTTAGTTAAAAATCATTGTCAACAATTTTTAATTGTCTCGATAATTTGCATTTGCTCATCGGCACTCAATTCGTGGAATATTGGCAAACAAAGCACTTTATCCGCCAGTTGGTTAGCCTCGGGCAGTTGGCCAATCTGCGCACTTGGCAATCCGCGGTACATCGGCATATTGCTGATTAATGGATAGAAATAGCGACGTGACAAAATATTATTTACCTTTAATTTTTCATACAATTCATCGCGGCTAAGTGGGTAATCAGCTTCAACCAAAATGGGGAAGTAGGAGTAGTTACTGTTAGCTTCAGGATGATGTTGATAGATGGTAATACCCTGCACATCGGCCAATGCAGTGCGATATCTGGTATCGACAGCTTGGCGTTGCTGCATAGCTTGATCAATATGTTTGAGCTGCACCAGACCGAAGGCGGCATTGATTTCACTCATTTTGCCGTTGATACCTGGAGCTGTTACAGTCAGCTCGTCGGCGATGCCAAAGTTTTTCAAACAGTCAATACGCTGTTTGGTTTTAGCATCTGGGCTGATAATGGCACCGCCTTCAAACGTATTAAACACCTTAGTAGCATGAAAACTAAGAATAGAAAGATCACCCCATTTAAGTAGGCTTTCACCTTTATAATTTACTCCAAATGCATGGGCTGCATCATATATAACCTTGAGACCATAGCTATCAGCAATCTTCTGAATTGCTGCGACATCACAAGGGTTAGAGTAACAATGTACCGGCATAATTGCTGTGGTTCGCGGGGTAATAGCCGCTTCTATCTTGGCCGGATCAAGATTAAATGTTTCAGGATCGATATCGACAAAGACCGGTTCTAAACCATTCCACATAATCGAGTGGCTAGTGGCAACAAATGAATAAGGGGTAGTAATCACTTCCCCGTTGATACGCATCGCTTGCAAGGCGGTGATCAAAGCAATTGTGGCATTATTAAAAATGGATATATGCTCAACACCTAGATAGCGACAGAGCTCTGCCTCCAATTGCTGATGAAATGGACCGTTGTTAGTAAGCCAACGATTATCCCAAATTTTTTCAAGATAAGGAATAAACTCACTCAGTTCAGGAAGAAATGGCTGAGTGACAGGGATATTTTTATTGTTCATGTTAGGTTCCAATAAATTCATTTAATAATTAAGTATTTTCTAGCTACGCAGGAACGTTCTCAATTGCAATAGCAAAGGCTTTTGCATAAATAGCAAATAAAATGCATAGCTCAATAATGCAACGGTCACATTTATCAACAATTGCAACCAAGGTACTGCTTGTGAGTATACTCCAGCAGAGTATGCCAATGCGGCACAAAGTATTACAGCCAACCAAATAGGAAATAGATCTTTACATTGTTGCCATTGACTGAGCTGGGTTATTTTTCCTGTATAATAAGTATTCAGAAATAGAGCTAAATACGAAACGACACTTAACCCAAGACACATGATAAAGACACCGAAAGGTATGGTGACTAGTAATACAGCCACACCAATTATTTTTTTCAGTACCTCCAGCTTTAAAAACAAATCACTGCGTCCGGTAACTTGCAATAAATTTAAATTAATAGCATGAATGGGATATAACATATAACCAAAACACAGTACACTAAGTAAACTTGCTGCAACCTGCCACTGTGCACCCAATAATAGGGTTAATAATGGTTGAGCGATAAGCCCCAAACCGATGATCAAAGGAAAAATCACCACCGCAGCAATTTTTAGCGTTAGTCGATAGGCGTTCTCCATTTTCATTGGATCGTCTTGCAACTGGCTAAACATTGGATATGTGACCCGCTGGATAATGCCAGTTAGGGTTGCTGCTGGCACGCTAGCTAGTTGATTGGCTTGGGTGAATTGGCCGACAACGGCAGGGCTGAATTTCTTACCAATGATGATCTGGTAAAGATTGTTGTATATGACATCCAACAAGCCAGAGAGCAACAATTTGCTACCAAAACCAAATAGATAGGTGAACGAGGTTTTAGTGATTTTCCCACGCGGTAGCCAAGGAAAAAACAGAGTAAACAACAAGAGGTTGCAACAGGCATTGAGCAATGTTTGCACCACTAATGCCCATACACCATAGCCGTTAATCGCCAACATCGTGGCAGTTACACCACTGACCAATACACTGATGACTGATATTTTTGCTTGGGTTTTAAAATCCATCGCCACAGTGAGCTGCATGCGAGGTATTAGGATAAATGCATTAATTAATACCGTGAGGCCCAATACCCGTAGCAAGCTTTTCAACTCAGCTTGCTGATAAAAGTCAGCTATATAGGGCGCACTACAATATAACACGAGATAGCAGAGGCTCGATATCGCAATATTGTAGTAAAAAGCAGTTACCAAATCATTGTTTGTTCGGTCTGTTTTACGAATTAATGCCGACGTAAAGCCGCTATCAACAAAAACATTAGCTATAGCAATAAATACCGCCAGCATACCGATTAGACCAAAGGCTATTGGCCCGAGCAATCTGCCCAATAACAGAGTAATGCCCAACTGCATGCCTTGAGTTAATATACGCTCGATGGCACTCCATTGCAGGCCTTTTTTAGTTTTAATTGCGAGATCTGACATGGAGTTAAAGTTTACCCAAGGACAATAGATATTGACCGTAACTATTTTTACTCATTAATTCGCCGCGAGAAATCAATTGATTTAAATCAAGCCAATCTTGGAGGTAGGCAATTTCTTCTAAGCAGGCAATTTTATAGCCTTGGCGTTTTTCAAGAGTTTCGACAAATTGCGCAGCCTCTAGCAGGCTTTCATGAGTACCGGTATCAAGCCAAGCAAAGCCACGACCAAGCATCTCAACATGCAAATTACTCTGGTTGAGATACATCTCATTTAAGGTGGTAATTTCTAATTCACCACGGAGAGAGGGCCTAACCAGCTTGGCCTGTTTAATTACATCATTGGGGTAAAAATAGAGGCCTGTAACCGCGTAGTGGCTCTTTGGATTAATAGGTTTTTCTTCGATTGAGATGGCTTTTTGCTGTTCATCAAACTCGACGACTCCAAAACGCTCTGGATCTTTTACCTGATAGCCAAACACAGTTGCACCAACCCCTGTTTGGGCTTTTTCAAGTGCTTTTTTTAACTTGGCACTAAAACCTTGGCCATAAAAAATATTATCGCCCAGTACCAAGCATACCGGGTCATCGCCAATAAATTCTTCGCCAATAATAAATGCTTGGGCCAAGCCATCAGGAGTAGGTTGTACAGCATAGTCAAGGGAGATACCAAACTGACTTCCATCACCCAGTAAACGCTGAAAACTGGCTTGGTCTTCCGGTGTCGTAATGATCAAAATATCTCTGATTCCCGCCAACATCAGCACCGACAGAGGGTAGTAGATCATCGGCTTGTCATAAATAGGCAATAGCTGCTTGGATACGCCCATGGTGATAGGGTAAAGGCGAGTACCAGAACCGCCAGCCAGAATAATTCCTTTCATTACTTCTCTTCCCCATAGTGCTGAGCGACCCAGGTCTGGTAGGCACCGCTCTTGACGTTGCCGACCCACTGTTGATTATCCAGATACCACTGTACTGTCTTGCGAATACCGGATTCGAAGGTCTCTTGCGGTTGCCAATTCAGTTCGCTGCTCATCTTGCTGGCATCAATAGCATAACGGCGGTCATGGCCGGGTCGGTCGGTCACATAGGTGATTTGATCGCGATAGGAGCTCGTTTTGGGCACCATCTCATCGAGCAGATCGCAGATGGTGTGCACTACTTCCAGGTTCTGCTTCTCGTTGTGGCCACCGATGTTGTAGGTCTCCCCCACCACACCAGTTGTCACCACCTTGTAAAGGGCACGGGCATGGTCTTCCACATAGAGCCAGTCACGGATCTGGTCGCCCTTGCCATAGACCGGCAGCGGCTTGCCATCCAGGGCATTGAGGATCACCAGCGGGATCAGCTTCTCGGGGAAGTGATAGGGGCCGTAGTTGTTGGAGCAGTTGGTAACCACAGTCGGCAGGCCGTAGGTACGGCGCCAGGCGCGCACCAGGTGGTCGCTCGAAGCTTTGGAAGCAGAATAGGGGCTGCTGGGGGCATAAGGGGTAGTTTCGGTAAAGAGCGACAACGCCTCGCCAGGGGCAGCCTCATCCGGATGAGTCAGGTCACCATATACCTCATCGGTGGATATATGATGAAAGCGGAAGGCAGACTTGCGTGTCTCGTTCAGCCCATTCCAGTAAGCACGGGCCGCTTCCAGCAGCATGTAGGTGCCGACGATATTGGTTTCGATAAAATCGGCAGGGCCTGTGATGGAGCGATCAACGTGGCTCTCGGCCGCAAGATGCATCACGGCATCGGGTTGATGCACTGCAAATACTCGATCCAGCTCGGCGCGGTTGCAGATATCTACCTGCTCGAACGCATAACGATCGTTGCCTGAAACCTCGGCCAAGGACTCCAGATTACCCGCATAGGTCAGCTTGTCGAGATTGACCACTGAGTCTTGAGTATTGCTGATGATATGACGCACAACAGCAGAGCCGATAAAGCCAGCCCCGCCAGTAACGAGAATTTTCATAGATATGCTCTTGAATAAGAATGAATGCAGAAATGGATGCAGAAATGAGATTGGCCGAGACTATCTGTCTGATACAAGTGGGGCATCTAACTAGCCGTTTATTGCAATGGTGATACCGAACACCATAGCTACCGCCCCTGGGTTACAGCCCCCAGTTTGCTGCTTTTGACCAGATTGTGTGTGCGCACGGATCATGATGTTGACCTCAGGTGACACGTTGAACTGCAAGGCGGAGCATCGGGGCTCTGAGACGAGCTGACACACTATTGATTAGCTATGGGCAAATAATGTCAAAGGTGCCCACAGATGGCGCTTAAAATCAGCTTCGGATTCTAGCATCCTCCCTCTCCCAAGAGTACAGAAAAGGAAATTATCAGGGTCCGTTTGGTTGATTTACAGACAATTAATCAGGTGTCGTTGGAATCTTTCCTTTGGACTGGCAACGTCATTGCCAACATCTGGCCCATGGTTCATCAACTGGCGGTATTGCCTCAATGAAAAAGGCCGCCATCATCTGATGGCGGCCTTTTAATATCAAAACAATCAATAGATTACATCTGATCGATCATGTCCTGAGCGAACTCGGAGCAAGAGCGCAGCGTGGCCCCTTCCATCAGTCGCTCGAAGTCATAGGTGACCGTCTTGTTGGCGATGGCTTGTTCCATCCCCTTCACGACCAGATCTGCCGCTTCGACCCAGCCGAGGTGGCGCAACATCATCTCGGCGGAGAGGATGAGGGAGCCCGGGTTGACCTTGTCCTGGCCTGCGTACTTGGGCGCGGTGCCGTGAGTTGCTTCAAACAGGGCCACACCGTCGCCGATGTTGGCGCCAGGAGCGATGCCGATGCCGCCGACCTGAGCGGCCAGGGCGTCGGAGATGTAGTCGCCGTTGAGGTTCATACAGGCGATGACATCATACTCGGCCGGGCGCAGCAGGATCTGTTGCAGGAAGGCGTCGGCGATGACGTCTTTGACGGTGATGACCTTGCCGGTCTTCGGGTTTTTGAAGGAGCACCAGGGGCCGCCGTCGATCAACTGGGCATCGTACTCTTTCTGGGCCAGGGCATAGCCCCAATCCTTGAAGGCACCTTCGGTGAACTTCATGATGTTGCCCTTGTGGACCAGGGTCACGGAGTCGCGATCGTTGTCGATGGCGTACTCGATGGCGGCACGCACCAGGCGCTCGGTACCGGCTTTGGACATGGGCTTGATGCCGATGCCGCAAGACTCGGGGAAGCGAATTTTCTTCACGCCCATCTCGTTTTGCAGGAAGGCGATGACCTTTTTGGCCTCATCGCTATCCGCTTTCCACTCGATGCCAGCGTAGATGTCTTCGGCGTTTTCGCGGAAGATCACCATGTCGGTCAAGTCAGGACGTTTGACCGGGCTAGGAGTGCCCTGGTAGTAACGAACCGGGCGCAGGCAGACGTAGAGATCCAGCTCCTGACGCAGGGCCACGTTGAGAGAGCGAATACCGCCACCGACCGGGGTGGTCAGCGGGCCCTTGATGGCCACATGGTATTCACGAATGAAATCCAGGGTTTCGGCAGGCAGCCAGGCGCCTTCGCCATAGATGTGAGTCGACTTCTCACCGGTGTAGATTTCCATCCAGGCGATTTTGCGCTCGCCTTTGTAAGCCTTCTCGACCGCGGCATTGACCACGTTCAGCATGGCAGGGGTCACGTCCACACCGATACCATCCCCTTCGATAAAAGGAATGATGGGATTGTTCGGTACGGTCAGCTTGCCATCGGCTGCTACTGTGATTTTCTGGCCCTGGGTCGGGACTACTACTTTGCTTTCCATCGGCATCTCCTAACTTCCTTTTGTTATCAATCTGATCGTTTCCGCGGCCATCTTAGCCCATCCTTTTACATAATCAAATGGTGAGCACACTGCGCGGACCATAGTCGCGCACTGGATCACAATGCGACTGCGCCGACCCAAAGAAGAAGATGAGTCCGGGCTTTTCCCCTCCCTTCCTCAGCAGTGCACACCCGGGGTGCCATGGTTGCATCGCCCTCCCCCTGGGGTCAAAAATCAGCCCGTTCCGAGAAAGGCAGGCCCTCGCGGGGGGCGGGGATTAGACCACGCAGACGCCCCTCCCGGGGAGAAAAAGAGAGGACTGACCATGTAGAACCTCATTGCTTTTTGAACATTAAATAGTAATAGTTCTCACTTTCTTTTTAAGCCGTGTCCCCCCCCGAGGTTGTACAAGATGTTTCGTCACCCCCTGGCAAGAGTGTTGCTGTTAGGCCAGCTCGTCCTGATGAGCTGGATGGCACAGGCCGCCGCCCCCGTTGAAGTGGAAGATGTGATGGGCCGCAAGGTCTCCCTGAGCCTGCCCGCGAGCCGCATCGTGCTCGGTTTCTATCCCGAGGATTACCTGGCCGTGGCCGGTGAAGGGGGCGCCGATCGCCTGGTGGGCATGTCCCGTGGCTGGTTCGTCAAGTCCCGCCCCGCCATCTGGTCCCTCTATGTGGCCAGTCTGCCGCAACTGGCCAAGGTGCCCGACCTTGGCAACGTGCAGGATCAGAGCTTCTCCATCGAGAAGACCCTGGCGGTCAAGCCCGATCTGGTGATCCTGGCCCAGTGGCAATACGAGGCCCTCGCCCCGGATCTGCCGCGCCTCGAGCAGGCAGGCATTCCGGTGGTGGTGGTGGACTACAACGCCCAGACCCTGGCCCGCCACATGGCGAGCACCCTGCTGCTTGGCAAGGTGACCGGCCAGGAGGCCCGTGCCCAGAAGATGGCCGACGAATACAAGGCCAAGATTGACACCATCACTTCCCGGGTTGCCCAGGCGAAGCGCCAGCCGCCCCGGGTCTACATCGAGCTGGGGGACAAGGGCCCGGCCGAGTACAGCTACACCTATGGCAAGGACATGTGGGGCGCCATGGCCCTGCTGGCCGGCGGTGACAACGTCGCGGCCCCCTTCGTCGAACGCTGGGGCCCCATACACCCGGAGCAGCTGCTGGCGAGCAAACCCGAGGTGATCCTGATGGCGGGCTACGAGAGCGTGAGCAGCGCAGAGGCGATGCAGGTTGGTCAGGACGTCTCGGCCGAGACGGTGCGCCAGTGTCTGCAGGGCTTTGCCGCCCGTCCGGGCTGGAGCGAGTTGCCTGCGGTGCAGCAGGGTCGCCTCTACGCCGTCTATCACGGCGCCACCCGCAGCATCATGGATGCCGCCCTCATCGAGTTCATGGCCAAGGCGCTCTACCCCGACTTGTTCGAGGATCTCGATCCCCTGGCCACCTATCAGGGCTTCTACCGCAGCTATCTGCCCATTCGTCCCCAGGGCACCTTTATGCTGGGTATCAAGTAATGGCAGGTTGAACCTGACGGGCCGGACTTTTCCGACCCGAGTCGGGAAAGTCCCTCTTCGTCATCCCTCTTCAACCCTTGCGGGCGCCCCTTGAGAGCGCCCGTTTCAGGATGGTTATCATGAATGATTTGGCTGCCCTGCAGCAGACCCTCACCCGCCAGCGGCAACGAGAGCGCCGCCGCTGGCACTGGCTGGCGCTGCTCACCCTGGTGCTGTGCATTACCCTGGTGCTCGACATCGCCACAGGCCCCTCCCTGCTGCCCCTTGGGGAAGTGATCGATGCCCTGCTCTCCCCCGCCCAGGCGGACTCCATGACCCGCACCATAGTCTTTGACATGCGCCTGCCCATCGCCCTGATGGCTCTGGTGGTCGGCGCCTCCCTCGGCCTTGGCGGCGTCCAGATGCAGACCCTGCTGGACAACCCCCTGGCCAGCCCCTACACCCTAGGGCTCGCGGCCGCGGCCGGGCTTGGCGCCGCACTGGCGCTCTATACCGGCGGTCTTGGGCTGCCTCCCCTGATTGCCATTCCGGCCGGTGCCTTCATTTTGTGCATGTTTGCCGCCAGCCTCTTGTTTGGTCTAGCCATGATGCGCAACATCAGCAGCCAGACCCTGATCCTGGCGGGCATAGCCCTGCTGTTCCTGTTCCAGTCCCTGCTCTCCCTGCTGCAGTTCCTCTCCTCCCCCGAGCTCAACCAGCAGATCATGTTCTGGCTGTTTGGCAGCCTGATGCGCACCAGCTGGGATGCCTTGCTGATCACGGCCGCCGTCACCCTGATCTGCAGCGTGCTCATCTATCGGGATGCCTGGGCCCTCACCAGCCTGCGGCTGGGGGAAGCCCGTGCCCGGAGTCTCGGGGTCAACGTGGACAGGCTGCGCCTCAAGACCCTGATCCTGGTGGCCCTGCTCACCGCCACCGCCACCAGCTTCGTCGGCATCATCGGCTTCGTCGGCCTGGTGGCCCCCCACATAGCCCGCATGCTGGTGGGGGAAGATCAGCGCTTCCTGATCCCGCTGTCGGCCCTGTGCGGCGCCTGCATGCTGTCGGCGGCCTCGGTGCTCTCCAAGTCCATTGTTCCCGGTTCCCTGTTTCCCATCGGCATAGTCACTGCGCTCATTGGCGTGCCCTTCTTTATCTGGCTGATCCTCGGCAAGGGGCGTAAACGTGCTTGAAATATCCCGACTCTCCCTCACCATCGGCCAGCAGACCCTGCTGCGGGAGCTCGACCTCACCCTGAACCCGGGTCAGGTCCATGTGATCATCGGCCCGAACGGGACCGGCAAGACCTCGCTGCTGCGCGCCCTCTTTGGGGAATTGACCCCGGCCGCTGGCGACATCCGTCTGGGGGGCCAGAGCGCCCACCAGATGACCCAGGCCAAGTGGCGTCAGCAATTTGGCTACATGCCCCAGAATATCCAGCTGGAGCTGGACTTGAGCGTCATCGAAGTGGTGGTGCTGGGGCGCCTCGACAGCCTCTCCATGCGCCTCGCGGACGAGGATATCCTGGCCGCCGCCCGCGCCTTGCAGGCCCTCGGCATCGCTCATCTGGCGGATCGTCCGCTCTATTCCTTAAGCGGCGGCCAGCGGCAGATGGTGCTGTTCGCCCAGGTGCTGCTGCGCGACCCCCGCATCATGATGCTGGACGAGCCGGTCAGCGCCCTCGACCTTCACCACCAGATGCAGCTGATGGAGCACCTCTGCCAGCAGACCCGGGAGCAGCAGTGGATCACCCTGGTGGTGCTGCACGATCTCAACCTGGCGGCCCAGTTTGCCGATCAGCTGATCGTGCTGGCAGATGGCGACTTGCAAGCGTTCGGCCCCCCCGCCCGGGTGCTCGATGCCGACCTCATCGAGCGCCTCTATCAAGTGCCGGTACAGATAAGTCACGATCAAAGCGGCATCCCCTTCCTTCGTACCCTGCGAAGACAATGATGACGAGACTTCCCATGACAGCGCCTGCGGCCTGGCCCGCAACCGGCCCCCGGATGCACGCAACATGAACGGCGCCTCCTACTGGCGGGACTGGCAGGCCATGAGCCCGGCCGCCCGCCTGCTCATCATCAATGGCCTGGCGTTCAATCTCGGCTTCTACATGATGCTGCCCTTCCTCGCCCAGCACATGGGCAGCGGCCTTGGCCTCGCCGGCTGGGCCTGCGGCCTGGTGATGGGGATGCGGGTCTTCAGCCAGCAGGGGCTGTTTTTGCTGGGAGGAACGCTGGGGGATCGCATCGGCTATCACCCCGCCATCGTCTGGGGTTGCCTGGTGCGATCGGTCGGCTTCCTGCTGCTGGGCTGGGCCGAGTCCCTGCCCATACTGCTGCTGGCGGCGGCCCTGACCGGCTTTGCCGGGGCCCTGTTCACCCCCTGCGCCCAGGCCTATCTGGCGAGCGAATGCGGCACCCCGAGCCAGCGACAGCGCGCCTTCGCCCTGCACAACCTCGCCAGCCAGGCGGGCATGCTGCTCGGCCCCCTGGTCGGCCTGACCTTGACCCAGCAGAGCTATGCCCTGACCGGGCTCTTGGCGGCGAGCCTGTTCGCCCTGCTCGGGGTGTTGCAGTATCGGGTGCTGCCCAAACGCCCGGTGGCCAACCAGAGCCCGCGCGGCGCCATTTTGCAGCAGTGGCGTGCCATAGTGCGCCAGCGCTCCTTCATGATGTTCACCCTGCTGGCGGGCAGTTATCAGATCCTGTTCCACCAGCTCTATCTGGCCCTGCCTGCCCAGATCCAGAGCCTGCCGGACGCCACCGAGCTGCTTGGCGGCGTCTTCACCCTCTCGGCGGTGATCGGCGTCCTGCTCCAGCTGCCCGCGTCGCGCCTGGTGGAGCGCCATCTTGGCGTCCCTCTGGCAATGGGGCTAGGCATAGGGCTGATGGGATTGAGCTATCTGGCCCTGCCCCTGCTGGCCCCCTGGCCGACGGCGGGGGTATTGGCCCAGGTGGCCCTGCTCTCCTTGGGTTCCATCCTCTGCTTCCCGCTCTTTGCCGCCCAGCTGCCCCGTTATGCGCCCCCCGACCAGCTCGCCAGCTACTACGGCTTCTATGCCAGCGCCGGGGGCTGCATGGCGCTGTTTGGCAACCTGCTGATCGGTTTTATGCTGGGGGATGCGGGCACTCGCCCTAGCACGGCCATCTGGCTGCTGCTGGCGCTCGCCGGGATCTTGGCCGGAGCAGGCCTCTATGCGCACCTGAGATCGGGTATGGCAGCCCGAGCCACCTCTTCGCCAGATGACTCGCAGGTGATCTGACGAGGCAGGCAGCCTTCATTTGGCGCCCGATATCAGCCTCATCCGCCAACCGGGAATGCGGCCAACAACCCCGCGACGGGGTGCCCCGGACAGCTCTCCCCCTCCTCTTTTCCATCATCACAGTCTGGGCCACTCACGCTCCCGTCAGGGGCTGGCCCTCCCCCTGAGGCTGGCTCAGGGCGCGGTATTGGGAGGGGGTCAATCCGGTTTTTTGCTTGAACACCCGGCAGAAGTAATTCACATCGCCGTAGCCGCAGCGATTGGCCACCTCTTCCAGGCGGAAGCGGTACTTCTTGAGCATGAACTTGGCTCTGTCGATCCGCACCCAGCTGATGTAATCCGCCAGCCGCATATGACCCTGCTCACGAAACAGGTGGGAGAGATGACTGGCCGACAGGTTGAAGCGGTGGGCGATGGAGTCACGACTGATGGGGCGGTGAAAATTTTCCTGGATATAGATGCAGATGCCATGAAACAAGTCCGCACCCCGTGGCCGCTCGGTCGCCGATGCGCCAAGCAGTTGCTGGGCACTGGTCAGCAGCGCCAGCAGCAGATGGTTGTCGGTGGGGGAGCGGCCGGGATCCTCGGTCAACACGTTGAGGGCCGCCAGAATATGCTCTGTCACATGACCGGCCCGGGCCATGATGCTGTGTTTTTGCACATCGAAGAAATCGGGATCTTCCCGACGTTTACTCACCAGGCTAAAGCCAAGCTGGCGCTTGCCGAACAGCAGGCTCAGCACCGAGCAATCCGTGCTCCACTGCGGCTTGTTCCAGCCATTGGGCGGAATATAGAGCGCCTGCCCCGGCAATATCCGGATCTCCTGGCTACCCTGCCCCTTGTCCCAGACCTGATTGACATACTCGCCGCTGAACACCAGCTCGAGGCGGGGAAAGTTGACCTGGTAGCTGAAGCTGGGCGGCACCCCCTGCTCACTGGCAAACCAGACTCGCTCGAAGGGGGCCTGCTCAGTGATGGCGTCGTCGAGCAGTTGGCTGAAGATGAGTGACATGATGATCCCGGTCAAGAGAGAGGCAAGCGGTTGCGGCCGCCGCAACCGCCCATGTTATAGTCCGGGCCGGACCGTCAATTCCACCCTTTTCTTCAAACAACTTTCTTCAAACTAAATGAGGCGTCCCTTATGAGTTGTCGTGATCTTCCCTCCTTTCTGTTGATGAAAAACCCGATCCAGGGCTACGAATGGGGCAGCCGTGACGCCCTCACCACCCTGTTTGGTATCCCGAATCCGGACGGCAACCCTCAGGCCGAGCTGTGGATGGGGGCTCACCCCAATGGCTGCTCCGAAGTGAGCCTAGCGGGCGGTGCGCAGAAGCTTTCCGTCGTTATCGAGGCCGCCCCCAGCGCCGTGCTGGGCGAGGCCACCGTCGCCCGTTTCGGCAGCCTGCCGTTCCTGTTCAAGGTACTCTGCGCCGAGAAGGCCCTCTCCATCCAGGTACACCCCAGCAAATCCCAGGCCGAAGCGGGCTTTGCCAAGGAAGAGGCCGCCGGCATCTCGCCCAAGGCGAGCAATCGCAACTATAAAGACCCGAACCACAAGCCGGAGCTGGTGTTTGCCCTCACCCCCTATCAGGCGATGAACGGCTTTCGCACCATTCCCGCCATCCTGGCGCTGTTCGAGCGAGTCAAGCTGGCGGCTATCGCCGATCTGGTAGCGGCCCTCGCCGCCGCTCACGCAGCGGATCAGGGTGAAGCCGGGTTGCAGCACTTCTTCCACCAGTTGCTGGTGCTGGAGGGAGCGCGCAAAGAAGCCGCCCTGGCGGGCCTGCTGAGCTATGCCGCCGCCCATCAGGATGAGGAGACCTTTGCCCTCATCACCAGCCTGACCGCCCAGTATCCGGGAGACGTGGGCCTCTTCTCGCCGCTCTTGCTGAACGTGGTGACCCTCAAGCCGGGTCAGGCCATGTTCCTCGATGCCTGCACCCCCCATGCCTATGTGCGCGGCACCGGCCTCGAGATCATGGCCAACTCCGACAACGTGCTGCGGGCAGGGCTGACCCCGAAATACATAGACGTGGCAGAGCTGCTCGATTGCACCCGTTTTGTGGCCAAGCCGGATGATCAGATCCTGCTGGCCCCTCGCCTCGACGGTGCTGTACTGCACTTTGAGGTGCCGGTACCTGACTTCACCTTCAGCGTCTACCCGGCCGGTGGGCACCAGCTCATCACCACCAGCGCCGAGATCCTGTTTGCCATCGATGGCAGCGCCACTCTCAAGCGGGGCGACGAGACGCTGCGCATCGAGAAGGGCCAGTCCGCCTTCGTCCCCGCCGCCACCGACAGCTACCATCTGCTGGCCGAGGGGCGGGTCGCCCGCGCCGGCAATCGCAGCTAAGGGGGGCCATGACCCCCTGAATGCGCAAGGGCCATCAGAAGATGGCCCTTGTTTTATCCACCCCCTCCCTCTTCTGCTGCGTGGATGTGCAGATCGGGGCGCTCGCCATCCTTCGGGGTCTCCATTTATTCGGGGGAAAGGTGTAAACCATATTCAGGGCGAAACACTGACATAACAAAGGGGCCGTAAGGCCCCTTTGTTATTGACAACCTTGACTCATACAAGCATCAAACCAGCTCGGTGAGTGCGCCTATCAGGGCATCTAATCCCTTGTCCACCTTCTGCCGTGAACAACCCACATTGAGGCGGATAAAGCCTGTTCCCTCGGGGCCGTAGGTGTCGCCGCGCATGATGGCGACCCGGTATTTCTCCACCAGCAAGCTTTGCAGGGCATCCATCTTTTCCGCCCTGTCGATGCCGAGTCCGTTGAGATCAATCCAGGCGAGATAGGTGCCCTCGGGCACTTGGTAGTCGATGGCCGGGAAGGCGGCATTGAGCCGCTCGGCAACGTGCGCCAGATTGCCATGCAGGTGGCGCTTCAGGGCATCGAGCCAGCCATCGCCATCCCGGTAGGCGCTGATATGGGCCAGGATGCCGAGAATGGGGGGGGAGGAGAGGCCATGGGCGGCCTTGAGTTGCCGTAAATACCCTTCCCGGCTCGTCACCTCAGGGATAAAGGCATAGGCGCCGCCAAGGGCCGGAATATTGAAGGATTTGGAGCCCGAGCTGACCTGCGCCCAACTGTCATCTGGCGCCACCTCGCTCCAGGGCAGGTAGGGGGTAAAGCTTATATCCATATGGATGTCGTCCGAGATCACCCTGACCCCGTGGCGCTGGCAGATGTCTGCCATGCGGGACAGTTCATCCCGGGTCCAGACCCGGCCTGTGGGATTGTGGGGGCTGCACAGCAGCAGGATGCGGCAATCGGGGCGGGCCGCCTGTTGCTCAAAACAGACCCAGTCGATCTGATAACGCCCCTCCCTCTTTTGCAGCGGGCAGGGAAGCAATACACGGTCGCTGGCCGCCAGCATATTGCCGAAGGCGTCATAGGCGGGGGTGTGCACCAACACGCCCTCCCCCGGCGCCGACCAGAGGCTCACCAACTGAGCGACCACATAGATGACCGAGGGGCCATAGACCAGGGTCTCGGGGTCGAGGCTGGCGCCATGACGGCGGGCAAACCAGCCGCTCACCGCCCCCTTGAAGTCACTGTGGTTCCAGCGGCTGTAGCCAAACACCCCGTGTTCCAGCCGCTTGGCCAGCGCCGCGCGTATGCAGGGGGCTGTCTCCAGATCCATGTCCGAGATGGTGAAGGGGAGCAAGTCGGCATGGCCGAAGCGGTCTGCCACATAGTCCCACTGGGTACAGTAGGTGCCGTGGCGATCGACCGGGCGCTCGAAGTCATAAGTTTCATGCATGCTATTTCTTTCTCCATCAATGCGGCGAATGGCCAGGAAGAATGGATAAGGGGGCATCAGCCCCCGACATTATCTTGCTAGCGCGGACGATCAGGTCCCCATCAGGCTCTGCAGCTGGTTTTTCACCAGGTGCACCTGAGGGCCTATCACCACCTGCAGGTTGTGCTCGTCGAGCTTGATCACCCCGATGGCGCCATTGGCTTTGAGCAGCTTGTCATCGACCCGGCTCATGTCCTGCACCGACATCCGCAGCCGGGTGATGCAGTTGTCCAGCGCCAGTATGTTGTCGGCGCCCCCCAGGGCATTGAGGATGATCTCGCCGTTGTAACCGCTGCTGCCCACGGGTTTGCCCGCCGGTTGCGGGGCGTCGTTGCTCTCAATCTCGCGGCCCGGGGTCTTGAGGTTGAAGCGGACGATGGCAAAGCGGAACACGCCGTAGTAAACGGCAAACCAGATCGCGGCGACCACGGGCACCAGATACCACTTGGTCGCGGTGCCCTGCAGCACCCCGAACACCAGAAAATCGATGAGGTTGCCATCGGTGTTGCCGATGGTGACCCCCAGGAGCCCCATGGTCATGAAACCCAGACCGGTCAGGATGGCGTGGATGAAGTAGAGCACCGGCGCCACGAACAGGAACAGGAACTCCAGCGGTTCTGTGATGCCACCGATGACGCAGGCCACCACCCCGGACACCAGCAGCGCCTTGATCTTGCCGCGATTTTCCGGTCGGGCGCAGTGATACATGGCCAGTGCCGCCCCCGGCAGACCGCCGAGGAAGGCGGGCATCTTGCCCTGTGACAGGAAGGAGGTGGCGGAGACCGAGAAGCCGGTGGTGTCGGCGCAGGAGAGCTCGGAGTAGAAGATGTTGAGGGCGCCGCTCACCTCGTTGCCGCACACCAACTGGGTGCCGCCCGCTTCGGTGAAGCGAATGAGCGCCACCAGAATGTGGTGCAGGCCGAGCGGCAACAGCAGACGCTCACCGGTACCGAACAGGAAGGGACCGAAGGGGCCTGCGTGGGAGATGACGGCACCGATGCCGTTGATACCGGCGGCGAACCAGGGCCAGACCAGAGGCACCACCAGACCGACTACCCCCAGCACCAGCGCCGTGATGATGGGCACGAAACGGGCACCGCCGAAGAAGGCCAGCGCATCCGGCATCCGGTAGGTGTAGAAACGGGCATGCAGCTTGGCGACGATGACCCCGACGATGATGGCCCCCAGAATACCGGTATCGATGGAGCTGATACCGAGGATCGATTTCACCCCGTAGGCTTTCTCCGCCGCCCCGTCACCGATCACATTGGCCACCGTCAGGTAGAAGTTGATGGAGAGGTTGAGCGCCGCATAACCGACGAAACCGGCAAAGGCCGCCACCCCCTTCTCTTCCCGCGCCAATCCGAGCGGAATGGCGACCGCAAACATCACCGGCAGATAGATGAAGGCCACCAGCCCCACCTTGGTCATCCAGAGGAAGAGCAGCTGCAACACCATGTTGTCGAGGAAGGGCATGCTCTGCTTCACCGCATCGCTGGTGAGGGAGCTGCCGACCCCGAGCAGGATGCCGGAGAAGGCGAGCAGGGCCACCGGCAGCATAAAGGTCTTGCCGAGGCTCTGCAGGAACTCCCATATCGTGGATTTGGCGGGGGACTTGGCCATGTGACGGATCCTTGTGAGTTGAAGGTCAGGTCCCGATGTCGCTCTTCTTCACCCCCCTGGTTGATAAACGCAAGCAGGGGCGGAGTCCCATCAGGTTTTATAGATGATAAAACGTTTTATCAACTCACAAGTGCCGACAAGATCACAGAATCATGGGCAAAGATGGCAGCCTGTCGCAAATCTGTGAGGCAGATCCATGCCCGCGGGATGTAACGTTTCACTTGGGGATATGAGGGGTTATGCTGTGGCTATCTGCTCTCTTGCCCCTGGCTGCACGCGCGCTCTATGTCGTCACACTCCATGCCATCCAATCCTATGTCGCCCAGACCGCAAGCTGCGAAACTGGCCAAGATCACCGACGTGGCAGAGCTGGCGGGGGTCTCGGTCACCACAGTCTCCATGGTGCTCAACGGCAAGGGGCGTATCTCCCCCGCCACCGCAGAGCGGGTGCAGCAGGCCATCAGGCAACTCGATTATGTGCCCAACAGCGCCGCCGCCAACCTGCGCAGCCAGCACTCCAATCTGGTGGGCTTGATCCTGCGCGACATCACCGACCCCTTCTATACCGAGGTGACCGCCGGGGTGAGCGAGGTGCTGGAGCAGCAGGGCTATCTGCTGTTTCTGACCCAGTGCGGCCACAGCCCGGAGCGGTTGCAGCAGAGCATCCAGTCCCTGTCGCGCCAGGGGGTGGCTGGCATCATCTTCAATCCGGTGCGCGGCGCGGCGGCCAAGACGCTACAGACCCTGCTCGACTCGCAATTGCCGGTGGTGTGCGCCGCCCGCTCCTACTATCGCGATGACGTGGACTTCATCGGCCCGGACAACAGCCACGCCGCCCAGCAGGCCACCACCTATCTCATCGAGCAGGGTCATCGCCATATCGCCTACGTGGGGGGACGGGCCGACTCCCTGGCCCGCGCCGAGCGGATCGGCGGCTACTGCGCCAGCCTGCTGCAATACGGCCTGCCCTTCAAACCCGAGTGGATATTGGAGTGCGAGCGCACCCAGCGCAGCGCCGCCGACACCATAGCCCAGCTGCTGCATCAGCATCCCAAGGTGACCGCCATCCTCTGTCACTATCCCGAGGTGGCGCTGGGGGGCATCTACGGGGTGGAGGCGAGCGGGCGCAGCGTCGGCAAGGACAACTACATCGGCCAGCAAGTGGCGCTGCTCGGCTTTGACGACGTGGCGGAGGCGGAACTCACCTCCCCCGCCCTCACCTTCGTCAGCTCACCGGCCCGGGAGATTGGCCGCCAGGCCGCCCAGCGGCTGCTGACCCGGATGCAGCAACCGGATCTCGCCCCCAACCGCCATATCATCACCCCCAACCTGCAAAAACGAGAATCGGCCTGAGGCTCAGGCAAGGCTTCCTGGCTGCCCATGCGCTGGCACCAGCGCGTCATCACCTGGCCATGCAGACCAAGTTCAAGAGGCTCCCTCCTCCCATGGCTGACTCCCCCACATTGGGGGTTGAGAGGCCAGTGAATAAACCTATGATGGGCGCGCCATCCAGAACGGGAGTCGATGTCATGGTAACAACACAGCAGGCACAGACCGAACCACAGAGCGAAGTCCATCGCTGCGACCAGTGCGGGGAGCGCACTCACCATATCGTGGTGCTGGTTGCCCGAGACCACAGCCAGGACATCATGCCCAAGGAGCCGCGCAAGGCCTTCTGGCAAGCCTTTCGCGCCAGCAGCATCACCAACTGGGCATTTGGCGAGACCCTCGCCTATCAGGCCACCCATGTGAAGCACCTGATTTGTGAGCGCTGCGGCGAGAAGTTTCTGGAATATTGAGTGACCACCAGGTCCCGGGGGCGGCGCTACGCGGACAATCACCAGCACAGAGCGAGATAAAAGAGAGAGAAAGATGAAGTTTGTCGGATGGACCCCGGTCAACTGCCGCTGGCGCTGCTGCTGGAGGCAGATCCCGCAGAGGAGCAAACGGCCGAGATCTTCAATATCGCCGTTGCCCCCAACCGCCAGCAGCAAAGCATCGGCTCCGGTCTACTGCTGGCCTATCAGGCCACCCATGTGAAGCACCTGATTTGCGAGCGCTGCGGCGAGACCTTTCTCGAGTATTGAGTGGCTGTTACCCCGGCAAGGGGCGACGTGCTGCCTGGGGTCACCGTACCAAGCGGGCGGATAGCCAAGTCCGACGGCTCAACCCATTTCTCCAGCTTGCCCTCCCTCTTCTCCACCTGCCTCCCCCTGACGGCTGCCATTTATGTGCGTTGGCTCACATCTCGCCCCATCATCTACCCTCACAAATTTACAGAAGAAGCTTCTCTCTCCCGTCCTGACTGGTAGGGCCACAGCGATAGCACCGCAACCAGATATAAACTAACATCATGATTTTATGTGTAAAAATACAAGCGCCTTACTATCTTAGACCAATAGCTCGCTTTGGGATCCGGCTCACACTCAGGATTTTACCGCACAAAAATCCAGTAAACAGCATGTTTGTCCGATAGGGCAGTGGCCGCCATGCCACCATAATATGAGTGTCAACTTTGTCTGCATGTCCCGGGCGGCAATCCGGGAAGAGATGCCAACAGGCTCCGGCCAGGAGCAGGGAGAACGCCATGATCACCACCCTTATCAACGAGCATCTGATCAATCTCGATTTAACAGCGACATGCAAGGAGGAGGTCTTCAGCGAGATGGCCCGCTTGCTGGTCGCCCAGGGAAAAGTCAGCGATGAGCAGCAGTTCATCAAGGACCTGTGGGCCCGGGAAGCGCTGGACAACACCGGCTTCGAGGAGGGGGTTGCCCTGCCCCACGCCAAAAGCGCGGCGGTGAGCACCCCGGCGGTGGCCATCGGCATCAGCCGAGCCGGCATCGACTACGGCGCCGAGGATGGGCAGCCCTCCAAATTGTTCTTCATGATTGCCTCCCCGGCCGGTGGCGCCAACCACCATATCGAGGTGCTGGCCGAGCTCTCCGCCAAGCTGATCGAAGAGGGTTTCATCGCCAAACTGCTGGCCGCCAGGAGCTCTGCCGAGGCACTGGCCCTGCTGCTCGAGAAGAAAGAAGAGCAAGCCGCCCCAGTCGCCGACAAAGGCTTCATCATCGGTGTCACCGGCTGCCCGGCCGGTATCGCCCACACCTATCTGGCCGCCGAGTCCCTTGAGCGCGCCGCCAAGGAGCTGGGTTATGAGATAAAGGTGGAGACCAACGGCTCCATCGGCGTCAAGAACAGCCCGACTGCGGCCGACATTGCCCGCGCCAGCGCCATCGTGGTGGCCTGTGACAAGCAGGTGGACATGTCCCGCTTCAACGGCAAGCCGCTCATCAAGACCGGGGTCAAGGCCCCCATCAAGGATGGCAAGGGGCTGATCGAGCAGGCGCTCAAGGCGCCAGCCTATGTGGCAGACAAAGAGGACAAGAAGGGCGAGGAGCAGAGCGCCGGTGGCGGCAGCGGCGATCTCTACCGTTTCCTGATGAACGGCGTCTCCCACATGATCCCCTTCGTGGTCACCGGCGGCCTGCTGATTGCGTTGGCACTGGCCATAGGGGGTCACCCGACCCCGAGCGGCATGCAGATCCCGGAAGGGAGCATGTGGAACCAGATCCTCAACGTCGGCGTGGTGGCCTTCAAGCTGATGATCCCCGTGCTCTCGGCCTACATCGCCTATGCCATTGCCGACCGCCCCGCCCTGGCGCCGGGCTTTATCGGCGGCTGGATAGCCAATGACGGCAGCTTCTACGGCGCCGACGCTGGCACCGGCTTTATCGGTGCCATCGTCGCGGGCCTGCTGGTCGGCTACCTGGTGCGCTGGATAGCGACCCGCAACTACAGCAAGATGGTGCAACCCCTGGTGCCGGTCATGATTGCGCCCATCGTCGGTTCCCTGTTCATTGCCGCGGTGTTCATCTTCATCATTGGCGCCCCCATCGCCGACATGATGACCGGCCTCAACAACATGCTGCTCTCCATGAGCGGCGGCAGCATGGTGCTGCTGGGCATAGTACTGGGTGGCATGGCGGGCTTTGACATGGGGGGCCCGGTCAACAAGGTCGCCTTCCTGTTCTCGGTGGGCATGATAGCCTCGGGCCAGACCCAGTTCATGGGCGCCATGGCCTGCGCCATTCCTGCCGCACCACTGGGCATGGCCTTCGCCACCCTCATTGGTCGCAAGCTGGATGTGTTCGATGCCTCCGAAATCGAAGCGGGCAAAGCCGCCGGTGCCATGGGCCTGGTGGGCATCTCCGAAGGGGCCATTCCGTTTGCCGCCCGTGACCCGCTCGCGGTCATTCCGGCCAACGTGCTGGGCAGCATGACCGCCGCCGTGATGGCCTTCCTGTTCGGCATCACCAACAGCGTGGCCCACGGTGGCCCCATCGTGGCCCTGCTGGGCGCGGTCAACAAGCCGCTGCTGGCCCTGCTGTGCATGATCTGCGGTGCCATCGTCACCGGCGTGGTCGCCGTTGCCCTGAAAAAATTGCGCAAGGGCAAGCTGGCTGCCGTACCCGCTTAAACAACAGAAGCCCCGAACCACAAAGAGGCCCTCCTGGGCCTCTTTGTGTTGTCAGCGGCACACCGCAAGCTAGCCGGGCCTATCTGTCCGTTGGACATTTCGAGGCCAGACGTTATCTTGTCCCGGCGCTACCCATTTTTGCGAGGTCCCATGAAAGTCGTTGCCGTTACCGCCTGCCCCACCGGCATTGCCCACACCTATATGGCCGCCGAAGCGCTGCAAAAGGCGGCCGCCCAGCTCGGGTTGAAGATCAAGGTCGAGACCCAGGGCGCCATGGGGCTGGAAAATATCCTCACCGCCCGGGATATCGCCAGCGCCGATCTGGTGCTGATCGCCTCCGACATCGAGATAGAGCAGAAAGAGCGCTTCCTCGGCTGTCCCCAGCGCCAGGTATCGCTGGAGTCCGTGCTGCTCAATGCGGTCGCCGTGCTCAGCGCCCCGCCCCCCGCGCCCTGATGCTGAGCCGCGAGATCACCCTCTATTGCCGCCATGGCCTGAGCATCAGCCAGGCCCGGCAACTGAGCCGTATGGCGGGCCTGTTCAAGTCGCATATCCAATTGAGCAATCTCAGTCGCCGCCAGACCGCCGAGGCCAGCAGCCTGCTCGCCCTGCTCACCTTAGCCACCCAGCCCGGGGATCTCTGCCAGCTGTTGATTGAAGGACTGGATGCCGAACTGGCCCACATGGCGTTCAACTGCTGGTGCGTGGAGCTGGGCAAACCCCTTGGCCGCAGTGCGACGGCGCACCTCGCCGAGCAGCGCCTGGCCACCCACCAGCCCGACTACCACTTTGCCTTGCCCCAGGTGGCGAGCCTGTCTGCCCCGCACGCCAAGGCCCAGGTGCTGGCGCAGCTGATAGGCCTCCTGCCAGAGAGTCTGGTCAAAGAGAGTCCTGGCCTGCACAGTGAACTTATGGCCCGCGAGCAGGTCAGCGCCACCATCATCCGGGCGGGCATCGCCATGCCCCATGTGCTCAGTGCCGCCGTCCGCCAGCCCGCCCTCGCCATGTTGCACAGCTCAGAGCCCGTCGATTGGGGTTCCAGCTTGGGGGCGGTGCACAACATCATCCTGCTCTGCGCCCCCCAGCAGTTGCCCCCCGCCCAGCTCAGACCCCTGACCCGGCTGGCCCGGGCCATGATGGACGAGACCCTGACCCATGCCCTGCTCCACGCCAGCACTCATCAGGCCCGTCACGCCATCGTCATCGAGGGACTGCTGAGCTAGCCCCTCATCCCTGCCGCGAGCCCACTATCTTCATCAACCGGTCGGCCGGATCCCACGCCAGGGGGACAGATCCCGCCGCCGGGGGCCTGTGATACACTGTGGCCCCGCCATTATTGATGCCAAGATGCCATGAAACCGAGCCGCCCTCTCCTCTCGCCACGACCCTCATCCCGCCCGGCCGCCCCGGTGCGCACTCAAACCGGGGGCGCCAACCCGCCCGTGGCGGCGCAGGATCGCACCTTGTTGCTGCTCAACAAGCCCTACATGGTGCTGTGCCAGTTCACCGACGAAGGGGGCCGAGAGACCCTCAAGGATTACGTCAAGGAGCCCGGCATCTATGCCGCTGGCCGACTGGACCGCGACAGCGAAGGGCTCTTGCTGCTCACCAATGACGGCAAGTTGCAGGCCCAGCTCACCCAGCCGGGAGAGAAGACTCCCAAGACCTATTGGGTGCAAGTTGAGGGGATGGTGAGTGACGAGGCCCTGGCCGCCCTGCGCGCCGGGGTTGAACTCAATGACGGCATGACGCTGCCCGCCGAGGCACGCATCATGGCGGAACCTGAGGTGTGGCCGCGCAATCCACCGATCCGCGAGCGCCAGGCCATTCCTACCTGCTGGCTGGAGATCAAGATAGTCGAGGGCCGCAACCGTCAGGTGCGGCGCATGACGGCCCACATCGGCCACCCGACCCTGCGCCTCATTCGCTACGCCATCGGTGCCTGGACCCTGGATGGGCTGGCCCCGGGCCAGAGCCGTGCCCTGACCCCCGGCGAGATGCCCTCCCCCGCCCCTCGTCCCCGCGCGCCCAGAGCGGCGCCAACCCGCATGGCCGCGTCGACGCCCGCCAGGGGCCAGCCCCCAGCACGCGCCACCGACAAGGCAAGCACGGGGGCGAGCAGCAAGGGTTCCGGCCGCGCCAGCGCGCGCCGTCCGGCTCGTAAAGCCTGACCTTGTGCTGACCAGGGGCCTGTTGCGGTGAGCGGGATCACCGAGCGTGGTGCTCGCCCCATCACAGGGTCATCCCAGGCAAGCCCAAGGATCGGCCGCCTACCCCTGCCAGCTGGGAGATTCAGTCAAGGCTGCCCCAGCACCGCCACCCTGGCGGGCAAAGAGCGGGTGACAAGCCGGGCCGAACCCCCGATTATCTAAGCCAGCTCGAATTGCCCCCTTGCACCTTGCGGTGCCTATCTGCCCAGGAGCCTTGTTATGGATCACGAATATCTGCCCGCCCGCCTGACGGTCGCCGCCCTGGTGCACTGGCAGGGACGCTTCTTGCTGGTCGAGGAGGCGATCCACGGTGAGCGGCGCTTCAATCAGCCCGCCGGTCATCTGGAAGCGGGGGAGACCCTGATTGAGGCGGCCCGGCGCGAGCTCAAAGAGGAGACGGGGCTCGAGGCCGAGCCCAATGCCTGGCTCGGCAACTATCTGTTCAAACCCGCCGACAGCGAGGCCACCTTCCTGCGCACCGCCCTGGTGTTTGACCTTCACAGCGATCCGGGCCAGCATCAGCCCGCCGATCCCGATGGGGACGTGCTCGCCTGCCACTGGTTTACCCTGGCCGAGATAGCCGAGCGCAGAGCCGCCTTGCGCAGCCCCCTGGTCTGGCAATGCATCCAGGATTACCTGGCTGGCACCCGGTTGCCCCTGTGCGCCCTGCAAGCCTTCATCCAGGGCAAGTCCCAGACGGGCGTCTGACGAACAACGCCTGCCACGGGAGAGCCAGGCCCGCCCCTGCCGCCAATCCGGGACAAACGATTTCGCCACCCCCCGCTCAACCCGGGATCATGATTTGTATATGTGACCGAGGGCGCGAAATGCTGTTAGAATACGCCCCGTTTAAACGAACTGGTAACGACACTCAATGACAGATAACAGCCAAATCAAGGTGATCGTCGGCATGTCCGGCGGTGTGGACTCTTCCGTCTCGGCCTACCTGCTGCAACAGCAGGGTTACCAGGTCGAAGGCTTGTTCATGAAGAACTGGGAAGAAGACGACACGGACGAGTATTGCTCTGCCTCCCAGGATTTGGCTGATGCCCAGGCAGTCTGCGACAAGCTGGGCATGCACCTGCACACCATCAACTTCGCCGCCGAGTACTGGGACAATGTGTTCGAACATTTCCTCGAGGAGTACAAGGCGGGGCGTACCCCGAACCCGGACATCCTCTGCAACAAGGAGATCAAGTTCAAGGCGTTCCTGGAGTTTGCCGCCGAAGAGCTGGGTGCCACCTACATCGCCACCGGCCACTATGTGCGCCGGGATGACAGCACAGGTCGCCCGCGCCTGCTGCGCGGTCTGGATGCCAACAAGGATCAGAGCTACTTCCTCTACACCCTGAGCGAAGCCCAGGTGGGTCAGAGCCTGTTCCCGGTCGGCAATCTGGAAAAACCCGAGGTGCGCCGCATCGCGGAACAGCTCGAGCTCATCACCGCCAAGAAGAAAGACTCCACCGGCATCTGCTTCATCGGCGAGCGCAAGTTCAAGGACTTCCTGGCCAAGTTCCTGCCCGCCCAGCCAGGTCCTATCGAAACCGTGGATGGCAAGGTGATCGGCACCCATCAGGGCTTGATGTATCACACCCTGGGTCAGCGTAAAGGATTGGGCATTGGCGGCATGAAGGATGCCGGGGAAGATGCCTGGTATGTGGTCGACAAAGAGGTCGAGCGCAACACCCTGATCGTGGCCCAGGGGGATCACCCCCGCCTCTATTCGGATGGCCTCATCGCCAGCCAGCTGCACTGGGTGGATCGTACCCCCATTCGTGCGCCGCTGCGCTGCACCGTCAAGACCCGCTACCGCCAGCAGGATATCCCCTGCCTCATCCAGCCCATGGATGACGAGACCATTCGGGTCATCTTCGACGAGAAACAGGCTGCGGTGACCCCGGGCCAGTCGGCGGTCTTCTACGACGGAGAGAATTGCCTGGGCGGCGGCATCATCGAGCAGCGTTTCAACCATTCGGTGTGAATGAATCACGAGGGCCGCGCACATGCGCGGCCCTCGTCAGTAACCTGGCACTGTGCTGCAGTCAGCCGGTGCGCACGAACAGATCAAGACCGTGACCATATGCACAATACATTTCAAGGCAGGATCATGGTCTGCGGCGGCATCAGCCGGTGAATGAACAAAACAGGACCGTGACCATATGAAGGATACATTTCAAGACAGAACCAGGTCAGGGTCTGCGGCGGCATCAGCCGGTGAATGAACAAAACAGGGCCGTGAATGTATGAGCGATAAATTTCAAGACAGAACCATGGCCTTTGCCGGCATCTGCCAGGCGGCCTATCTGGTGCAGAAAGTGGCCCGTGACGGCAGCTGCGACGAGGCCGCCCTGCGCGAGAGCCTGCAAAGCGTGCTGGTCACCAATCCCAAGCAGCCCCTGGAAGTGTTTGGCAGCCACCTCGCCATTCGCGATGGCTACCGCGCCCTGGTCGAGCAACTCGGCGCCGATGGCAGCCAGAAGAATGCCGAGCTGACCCGCTATGTGGTCAGCCTGATCGCCCTGGAGCGCAAGCTGGCCAAGCGCAAAGATATCCTCAGCATGCTGGGGGAGCGCATCAGCCAGATTGGTCGCCAGCAACAGCATTTCGATCTGCTCGACGAGCAGATCCTGGCCAACATGGCGAGCATCTACAGCGATCTTATCAGCCCCATAGGGCCCCGTATCCAGGTCGCTGGTACGCCGCTGTTCCTGCAACAGCCGCTGGTACAACACAAGGTGCGCGCCCTGCTGCTCGCCGGCATCCGCGCCGCCGTACTCTGGCGCCAGCTTGGCGGCAGCCGTACCCAGATCATCTTCGCTCGCAAGAAGATGGTGGAACTGGCCAAACGATTTTAATCCCCCACACATCAGGAGTTCACCCCATGGAGTTGTCAGCGCTGACTGCTGTATCCCCGATCGATGGTCGCTACGGTGACAAGGCCGCCGCCTTGCGCCCTATCTTCTCCGAATTCGGTCTGCTGCGTTTTCGCGTCGAGGTAGAGGTGCGCTGGTTGCAGAAACTGGCCAGCCACGCCGGGATCCCGGAAGTCCCGACCCTGAGTGCCCAGGCCAATGCCGCCCTCGATGCCATAGTCCACGGCTTTAGCGAGGCGGATGCGGCTCGCATCAAAGCCATTGAGCGCACCACCAACCATGATGTGAAGGCCGTTGAGTACTTCCTCAAGGAGAAGGTGGAAGTGAACCCTGAGCTGGCGGCTGTCAGCGAATTCATTCACTTCGCCTGCACCTCGGAAGACATCAACAACAACTCCCACGGCCTGATGCTCAAGGCCGCCCGCGAAGAGGTGATCAAACCCTATTGCGAGCAGTTGATCAGTGAAATCAAGCGTCTGGCCCATGAGTATCGCGACATGCCGCTGCTGTCACGTACCCACGGTCAACCGGCAACCCCGAGCACCATGGGCAAGGAGATGGCCAACGTCGCCTATCGCCTGGAGCGTCAGTACCAGCAGATCATGGCGGTCGAACTGCTCGGCAAAATCAACGGTGCGGTCGGCAACTACAACGCCCACATATCTGCCTACCCGGAAGTGAACTGGCACCAGTTCGCCGAGGAGTTCGTCACCTCTCTCGGTCTGTCCTGGAACCCCTATACCACCCAGATCGAGCCCCATGACTACATCGCCGAGCTGTTCGATGCCATGGCCCGCTTCAACACCATCCTCATCGATTTCGACCGGGATGTGTGGGGTTACATCTCCCTGGGTCACTTCAAGCAGCGCACCATCGCCGGCGAGATTGGCTCCTCCACCATGCCCCACAAGGTCAACCCCATCGACTTCGAGAACTCCGAAGGCAATCTGGGTCTGGCCAATGCGGTATTCCAGCACCTGGCGAGCAAACTGCCCATCTCCCGCTGGCAGCGAGATCTCACCGATTCGACCGTGCTGCGCAACCTCGGCGTGGCAGTGGGTTACTCCCTGATTGCCTATCAGGCGACCCTGAAGGGCATCTCCAAGCTGGAAGCCAACGCCGCCGCCATGGCCGCCGATCTGGATGCCAACTGGGAAGTGCTGGCCGAGCCCATTCAGACCGTGATGCGCCGCTACGGCATCGAGAAGCCCTACGAGAAGCTCAAAGAGTTGACCCGTGGCCGCCGCGTCGATGCCGAGGGCATGCGCACCTTTATCGACACCCTGGCACTGCCCGAGCACGTCAAGGTGGAGCTCAAGAAGCTGACCCCGGCCAACTATATTGGCGCCGCCAAGCAGCTGGTTGATGAGCTGAAGTAAGTACCCGCTTGCCAACAGGGGCCCGCCGGGCCCCTGTTGTTTTGGCATTGCACAGTGAATCGCCATAAACCCTTGCCGGGCGGATGTCCCGATAAGCGCAGCCGCTGCCCTTATCAAGACCTCTGTCTGACCACTTAATTAGGTATGAGAAGCCCATGTACGAACTCAATCTGGATATCGCTCACTTCCTCGAACATCATTGGCAAAAGCGCCCCCTGCTTATCAAGGGCGGCTTCACGCAGTTTCAGGATCCCATCAGCCCCGATGAACTGGCCGGGCTGGCCATGGAGAAAGAGATAGAGTCGCGCCTCGTCACCTGCAAAGATGACCAGTGGACCGCCGAGCACGGCCCCTTCGAAGATTACGATCAGCTGGGCGAGCGTGACTGGACCCTGCTTATCCAGGCCTGCAACCATTGGGCTCCCGAGGTCCATGAACTGGCGGTGCCCTTCCAGTTCATCCCGGGCTGGCGTTTCGACGACGTCATGGTGAGTTTCTCCACCCCGGGGGGCGGCGTCGGTCCCCACATCGATCAGTACGATGTCTTCATCACCCAGGGGGTCGGCAAGCGCCACTGGCGGGTGGGGGATGCCCAGCAGATCACCGAGTACGCCGCGCACCGCGCCCTGCGTCACTGCGGGCCCTTCGAGGCGATCATCGATGTGGAGATGGAACCCGGCGACATCCTCTATATTCCGCCCGGATTCCCCCATGAAGGCTACGCCATCGAGCCCTCCATGAACTTCTCGGTGGGGTTCCGCGCCCCGGATGCCCGGGATCTGCTCACCTCTTTTGCCGATCACCTGATCGACAACGAGATCCGCACCGAGCGCTATGCCGACCCGGATCTCAAACCCTGCCGCCACCATGGCGAGATCCAGCAGCACGAGCTGCACCGCCTGCGCGAGCTTATGCAACAAGCGTTGGATGACGAGACCCTGTTCAAGGAGTGGTTCGGCGCCACCATCTCCGAGGCCAAGCACGATCTGGATGTCATGCCTCTGCCTCAGGACGACGCCCCGGATTACAGCAGCGATGAGGTGGCCGATCTGCTGACCCAGGGCCAGCCAGCGGTGCGAGTGCCTGGTCTGCGCTGCGTCTGGTTTAGCGACGACAACCAGACCTGCTACATCGATGGCGAGGCCTGGACCCTGGGCGAACCCGATGGCGCCGCCCTCAAGCTGCTGTGCGATCGCGATCTGGTGACCCAGTCCGACATGGTGGATCTCGCGGATCAGGCAGGCTTCCTGCACCTGTTCACCCGCCTGGTCAATCGCGGTTACTGGTTCTTCGACTGAACGGCGAACCGAACAGACAAAAAAGGCGCCTGATGGCGCCTTTTTGATGGGGTACTGTGGCTGACTGCTCGCCGGGCATCACTCTTCGTCAGCACTCTCTTCGGGGATCTCGTCGAACAAGGGGTGGTAGAGCACCTCTCCTTGCAGATTGGTCAGGCCACCCGCCTGCAGCTCCATGGCCATGAAGTGCTCGCTTGGCACCTCATAGCAGCAGTGCAGACCGAATTCACTGGCGGGACGAAACCCGAAACGAGCGTAGTAGACGGGATCGCCCAGCACCACCACTGCCTTCCAGTCCATCTCCAGCGCCGTATCCAGCCCCTCGCGGATCAGCTCCGAGCCGATGCCCTGTCCCTGCCAGTCCGGGTGCACGGCAACCGGTGCCAGGCCAAGCCAGGGCCCTTCCAGACCATTGATGGTCACCGGGCTGAGCAGCAGGTGGCCCATGAATTCATAGTCCTCCTCTTCCACCTGGGTCACCACGGCAGCGCCGCATTCACGCAGGCGGTTGACCAGTTCGGCCTCATCGGTGCGGCCAAAGGCGGCACTCACCAACTCATAGACGGGTAACATGTCGCCGGGGCGCTCGGTTCTCAGCATTAAGACAGACTCCTGATACAACTTGCCGCCATTATTCCACAGAAATCCCGCCGGGCCGGAACACCTTTGACCAGAAATGGGAGCTTTCCCCCAGGAAAACGTTACAGAGCCCGCCCCATCCTTGGAGGCTATTCCGCCTCTCCCTCTGCCTGAACACAGCCTCAAGGGGCACCAGGATTATCTCCCCCGGACACCGCGCCCCAAGCGCCAGTGCCGCACGACGCAATCGGGACGCTCGACCAGAGGCGCCATCCCCAGATCGCTCATGCCCAGTTTGGCCATCACCCGGCCAGAGGCCAGGTTGCTCGCCATGTGGCAGCCGTTGATCTCGGGTAAGTGAGCGCTCGCAAAGGCAAAGTCTCGCACCAGTATCGCCGCCCTGGTCGCGATGCCGAGCCCTTGCCAGGGCACACCGACCCACCAGGCCAGGGAGCCCTGGCAACTCAGGGACACAGTGCCCACAGGCGCAGCCTCCGCTTCCCCTTCCAGCCAGATGGCCCAGCTCCATGCCTGTCCCAGCCCTTGCTTGCGCCCGCAAAGCTGGAGCCAATCGCTGGCAGCCCCCTCGGGATAGGGGTGGGGAATATTGAGGGTATAACGGGCAATGGCCGCATCCTGGCAGTAAGCCGCTATCCAGGATGCATCCCTCGCCACCAGAGGACGCAGGCAGATGGCGCCGGCTAGCCGCGCCCCTCGCCGGGACTGAGATGCCTCTTCTGGAGAGAGAGCCGGCTCTCGCAGCCAGGGCAGCGTCAGGCGCCTTGCCAGCAGGCGCGTCAAGGCGGGGCCCAGCCCCTGAGTAAGGGACAGGGAGTGATCTGCACCACTGGGCCCCAGGGTCAGCAAGCCCTGCTCCTTGGCCAGTACCAGCAAGGCCGAGGAGGCGCTCAGCAAGATCTGCCGGTCTTGGGCCCCACTCGCACGCGCTGGCCCCCCCGCAGGCGCCAGCCAGTCAGCCAGCAGCGCGGATGCATCGAGCCGCCCATCCGGGCGGAATGCACTCTCCTGCTCCCAGGCGCCACCGCAGCATGCATTGTTATCTCCTCGCCGCCCCAGCAACCACCAGCTGTGCCCGGCGCGCTGCCAGGCGCTCACGTCAGGGAGCCAGTGAGCCTGGAGCAGATCCCTGTCGATCAGCAGGCCCATGGCACCCGGTCTCTCCACCTGAGCAGACCAGGCCCCTGAGTCATCAAAGGGGTGAGTGATCACTGCTGTCAGGGGGCCAATCTGTCTATCTGCCAACGCTCCCCTGCTCGCTGATAGAGGAAGCGATCGTGCAGCCGGTGCTCCCCCCCCTGCCAGAACTCGACGCTGTCGATCACCACCCGGTAGCCGCCCCAGAAGCTGGGCAGCGGCACCTCGCCATTGGCGAATTTCTGCTTCAGCTCCATGAACTTGGACTCCAGCACGCCACGGGCACTGATACGGGAAGACTGCTGCGAGACCCAGGCCGCAATCTGGCTATCCTTGGGTCTGCTGTGGAAATAGCGCATCACCTCCAAGGTGCTCAGCTTCTCTACGCGCCCTGTGACATGGACCTGGCGGTCCAGCATATGCCAGGGGAAGAGCAGGCTGATGCAGGGGTTGCCCGCCAGTTGCAGCGCCTTGCGGCTGCCCATGTTGGTGTAGAACAGCATGCCTGCCGCATCATAGTGTTTGAGCAGCACGGTGCGCTGCCAGGGCTGGCCGCTGGCATCGACGGTGGCAACCACCATGGCGGTAGGATCCGACAGCTTGGCTTCGCAGGCCTGCCCCAGCCACTTCTCGAACAGCGCCAGGGGCTCGACAGGCAAATCGGCTCTGTGCAGGCCACCCTTGCTGTATTCACGGCGCAGATCAGCAACATCCATCATCTTGTTTTTCCTTCTTTATTTTCCCATGACTGCGCAAGACGCCAAGGCTCTGTACCTGCCTCGGGGCTGTCATGTCCTGGTTGGCATTGTGCGACTAGCCCGGCCTTGCGACAAGCCTCAACTGCGAAGGGAGGCCATAGCCCCCCTCCCTTTTTCCCATCTGCATCCTGCGAGGCCTGGCGCGCTATCTTGCTCCCTCATCCCGTGGGCAGTGCGCCACTATCTGGCGATTATATGCTGCGGCAAAGTCAGTCAACGCCTGCTGTTGTGCCTCCTCCCCAGGCCTCACCAGATCCCCCAGCCCCTCCAGATAACGCATGCCACAGCGCCCCTTGACCGCCCCCTGCTGCTCGGCCGCAATGCCCGGCGCCATCTGGCCACGACCAGCCCGGATGATCACCCGGTGATCGCCGCGAGCCAGATGCTCACTGAGGACCTGCGCCACGCCAGGGATCTCAACGGCGGCCCTGGTGCCGGCCTGGGGGCTGGCATCGGCCTGGCAGCCAGCCAGCAGCAAGAGTCCCAGAGCCAACAAGGCCCTCATCTGTCACCCCGACGTCGCATGGCACCACCCAGCGCGAGCAACAACAAACTCCAGAGGCTCAGGCTGCCGCCACCGCCGCCTCCGCTGGAGTCATCAGTGGGCACTGTTGGTGTCGGACTGACCGTGCCTATGGTGCTGCCACTGCCGGTCAGGCTCAATCTGGGACTCAGGGCGAAGAAGATATTGCCATTGCAACTCAGCTTCAGTCGCCCCTGGCTGGTGACGGGCAGGGTCGGCAGCGTCAGGGAGGCGTTGCCACTGTTCGGGATGGCGCTGGCAAGCGGACTCCAGGCATGGCCATCATTGGCGCTCAAGGCCACATCGACCCTGGCACAAGAGATGGGAGCCGCCTGGCTGCCCGCCACCTGCCAGCGAATGGCCAGCGCTTGTCCCTCGCTCAGGGTGCCACTCAATGGGGAGGTCAGTGTGAAAGGGGATCCCGTATCGACCACCTGTACCTGCATCTCGTCACTGCCCACCCCGCCCTTGCCATCCCGGGCCGTCAGGCGAAAATTCAGGGTGCGGTTGGTGGTCGGCCACGCCTCTCCCTTGGCGAGGGTGCCACTTTGCAATGCACTCAGGCTGGGCAATAGTCGCTGACTCGAGGTGCCGGGCGCCACAAAGGGGAAGATGGGCCTGCTGCCATCATCGACCATGGTCGCCAGACTGGTGGAGGCGGCACCGCGATCGAGCTGCTCCCAGTTGTAACTCAGGCTGTCTCCATCGAGATCCGAGCCCCCCCCATTGAGCAAGAAAGGGGTATTGGCCGGGATCACATAGTCATTGCCCGCCGCGACCTGAGGCGCATTGTTGCTGAGCGCCTCCCGGGTGCCGCAACTCTGGTAGAACCCCATGTGCTCGCGCATCTGCTCGATGGACTTGCTGTGGAAATATGGCAGGCTGCCATCTTGCAGATCCTCCTCGCCGCACAAACCGGCGTAGCCCATGATGGAGCTGCCGCTGCCGGGCTCCCAGGCCTGCGCTGCGATACGACTGCCGCTGCCGCAGTCCCCGCTGGTGCCATTGAAGGTGTGATCGGCCCCCAGCTGATGGCCGAGTTCATGGGCCACGTAATCGATGAAGAAGGCATCCCCCACCGGAGCACTCGAGCCGGTCATCCCCTGGGATTTCAGATTGGCGACGCACAGGCTGCCCAGCATGGCCAGGCCCCCTCCCCCGGTGTTGAGCACGTGACCTATATCAAAGGGGGTCGCCCCAAGGGCCGTCGCCTGCACGCTCTGATTCTTGGCCATGTCACTGCTGTCGTTGCTGAACGGGTCAGTGGCGGGGTCGGTGTAGATGACGAGATCGTTGTTGGCGACCAATTGGAAGTTCACGCCGAGATCCCGCTGATAGACCTCGTTGACCCGGTTGAGCAGGGTGGCGATGGCTGCCAGTGCACCGGCCTTGGTCCCCGTGTGATACTGGGTGTACTCGCCCGACGCCGAGATGGCGATGACATAGCGCCGACGCTCGTTGCCACTCACCAGCACGGCCCGGGCGGCGGCGAGGGGCTGACCCAGCACCTCGTCAGCCTGCTGCTCGAGGGGACTCAGGGCATCGCGCTGGTCGTAGACCACATAACCCAGCCCATTCCTCAGGGGATCGACGAAGATGAGCCGACCCTGATAGTGAAACATGCCGTGAAAACCCAGGGGCCCCAGCTCGAAACGGCCGGTATCCCGCTCATCCTGCAGGCTCTGGCCGCTGAAAGTGAGGATCCCTGGATACTTGGCCGCCAAAGCGGCAGGCAACAGATCGTTGAGCGTCAATATGAAACCAACCTCTCCCCCCTCGGGCAGAGGCAGCACCAGGGTGCGCGCACCATCGGCCAGTGCCGTCAGCTGCGCACTGGCATCATCGACCTGGCGAAAGGCCCGCGCCCGCACCGCTAGCCCAGCCTCTTCCTGACCCCTGGCGGCCAGGGTGCGCCAGTGTGGTGCGGGTTCTGCCTGAACCTGACTGGCCATCAGGGGGATCAATAGCAGGAGTGTTCGCATCGACATCATCTGGATATCCTTATCGTCCGGGCCACTCAGGGCCATCATGGCTTGCTGCGCGAATGAGTATGGTGACCTCTCGGTGTGTTGACCGCCCCTGTCCCCATCAATTACGGGATCATGGCCGTTTATGGCGTCACCAGCAAGGGAAAGCGCGAGCGCTGCGGTTGCGCCAATCTGGTCTAACCCCTATCATTGCGCGGATTTCATCGGCCAAGGTTAATCTCATGCTCAAATCCCCACTGTTACCCCGTTTCGGGGATCTGGTTGATGCCATTCTTGACGACGTACTGACGCAGGGTCTCACCCTGGACCGTGCCTACGCCCGTCATTTTTCCGGCATCGAACTCAAACCCCAAGAACAGGCAAGGATTGCCCTGGTCACCGGCGATCTGCTGCGTCGCCTCAGCCTCTACTGCAACCTGTCCGGCATTCAAGTGCGTCAAGCCGCCAAGAACGTCTGGCCGCTGCTGCACAGCTGGCATGCGTTCCACAAGATTGATATGCCCAACCACCCCAGCTTGGATCGCTTCAACGAAGAAGCGTTTCGTCGCCGTCTGACCGAAGCCAAGAAAAACCCTGTGCTGATGGATGGCTGCCCCAGCTGGCTGGAAAAACTCGGTGCCGAGCAACTTGGCGACGCCTGGCCTGCCGAACGGGCCGCCCTGGCCTGGATGCCCAAGCGCTACCTGCGCGTCAACAGCCTCAAGTGCACCAAGGCGCAGCTGCAAGCCCAGCTCAACAAAGAGCATGTGAGCACCATCCCCGTTGAGGGTGTCGACAGCGCCCTGCAGGTCACCTCCGACTCAGCCCTGTTCCGCACCAAGGCCTTTGCCGATGGCTGGTTCGAACAGCAGGATGCCGGCTCCCAGCTGGTTGCGGCCGCCCTCGACGTCAAACCGGGCATGAAGGTGATCGATGCCTGCGCCGGTGCCGGTGGCAAGACGCTGCACATCTCCGCCCTGATGGAGGGCAAGGGCCGCCTGCTCGCCATGGACGTGGAAGAGTGGAAGCTGGAAAACCTCAAGCAGCGTGCCCGCCGCGCCGGTGCCCACAACGTGGAGACCCGCGTCATCACCAGCAGCAAGACCGTCAAACGCCTCAAAGAGAGCGCAGATCGTGTGCTGCTGGACGTACCCTGCTCGGGCCTGGGCGTACTCAAGCGCAATCCGGATGCCAAGTGGCGCGACACCGCCGAGCGTCTGCCGATCCTGATGGCACTGCAAGAAGAGATATTGCAGCGCTACAGCCAGATGACCAAGATAGGTGGCATCCTGGTCTATGCAACCTGCTCCATACTGCCCTCCGAGAACCGTCAGCAGATAGACAAGTTCCTGGCCGCCAACGAGCACTTCCGCCTGCTGGACGATCATAATGTCAGCCCGAGCCAGACCGGCTTCGATGGCTTCTATATGGCTCGTCTGGAGCGTATTTCCTAAAGGGAAATGCAGGGCATCATTGCCCATGAAAGAGGGGAGCCAATGGCTCCCCTCTTTGTATTTCGCAACCGGTAACAGCGCTTATTCTGCGGCGTCTTCCGACTTGTACTTGGCGGCGGTCTCTTTGACCAGGGTCTGCAGTTCGCCTGCCTGGAACATCTCAATCATGATGTCGCAGCCACCGACCAGCTCACCATCGACCCACAGCTGGGGGAAGGTCGGCCAGTTGGCAAACTTGGGCAGCTCGGCGCGGATGTCCGGGTTCTGCAAGATGTCCACATAAGCGAAGGGTTCGCCACAAGACATCATGGCCTGGGAGGCCTGGGCAGAGAAACCGCAGCTCGGAAGCTTGGGGGATCCCTTCATGTAGAGAATGATGGGGTTCTCGGCCAGCTGCTGTTTAATCTTTTCAATAGTTTCCATAGGTGCCTCACTAGAGCGATTTCGCCGATCATTCTACTGCAAAGTCAGCCGACCACAAACCGGCAAACCGAAAACGCGTCATTTACACCCGACTCAATACGCGGCAACTTGATCCCCGTCATGGCGAGAATCAAGAGTTGTGAGCCCATCTTTGATGCTGTTACAATCATTCGGCCCATTGGGCGCCCGTCCGGCAACCTCAGGACGTTCGCCCAGTCACGTAAAATAATGCTTTTCGCCCAAGAAAAGCCTATGCAATGTCTTGCAACCGTCGCTTTCGCACGGCCAGCCAATGGAGAGTAGAAAATGGCTTTCGAACTTCCCGCTCTGCCCTACGCAATCAATGCTCTGGAACCGCACATCTCCCAGGAAACCCTGGAATATCACCACGGCAAGCACCACAACACCTATGTGGTCAACTTGAACAACCTGGTGCCGGGTACCGAGTTTGAAGGCAAGTCCCTGGAAGAGATCATCAAGACCTCCACCGGTGGCATCTTCAACAACGCCGCCCAGATCTGGAACCACACCTTCTACTGGCACTGCCTCTCCCCGAATGGCGGCAATGAGCCGACTGGCGCCCTGGCCGATGCCATCACCAAGCAATTCGGCTCCTTCGCCGAGTTCAAGGATGCCTTCACCAAGTCTGCCATCGGCAACTTCGGTTCTAGCTGGACCTGGTTGGTGAAAAAAGCCGACGGCACCCTGGCCATCGTCAACACCTCCAACGCCGGTTGCCCGCTGACCGAAGCCGGTACCACGCCGCTGCTGACCGTCGACCTGTGGGAGCACGCCTACTACATCGATTTCCGCAACATGCGTCCCAAGTACATGGAAACCTTCTGGACCCTGGTCAACTGGGAATTCGTGGCCAAGAACCTGGCTGCCTGATAGCCTCTTTCTTGCCAAAACACCCCGCACTGCGGGGTGTTTTTTTATCCGCGCTGGCCAAGCGATCAAAATGAGAGAGGCGCCCATGGGCGCCTCTCTCATGTCATGCGGATGTGTATCTGTTACTGGTCTATCTCGTCCAGATACTCATCCAGATTACCCTCGTCCTGACGGCCGGTCTGGGGTCTGGCCCCATCGCCGAACGGCATATTGCGCCCCTCTATCTTGCTCTGATCGTACTGCAGGTAGAGGCCCTTGGTGAAGGCGTAAGGGTCGAGGGAGTTATCGACCACCCGCTCCTGATCGACAAGCTTGGATCGGGTACCGACCCCATCCAGCGCCCAGTGCACCACCTTCATCGGGAACGTCAGCAGCGCATAGGGGAAGTAGAGGGTATCTATGGTGTCGCCAATCAGATCCCGGGTGGTGGTTGGCCCATACACGGGGAACATCAAGTAACCTCCTTCGCCAATGTCGGCACGGCCGATGAGGGTGCTCATCTCCAGCATGTTGCGCTCCAGCCCCACATGCTTGGCCACGTCGAAGATGCCGAACAGACCCAGGGTGGTATTGAGGGTGAATCGACCCAGATTGTTGCCGGCACCAGGCAGATCGCCGCTGATCAGGTGGTTGACCATGCTGCTCGGCTCGTCGAAGTTGTTGACGAAGTTGTCTACCCCCTCCTTGACGCTGTCCGGCACATAATCGGCATAGCTGTGAATGACGGGGCGGGCGACATAGGGTTCGAGCACATCGAAGTTGACCGCCCACATGGCGCGGTTCACCCCCTGGAAGGGATCCTGGGGATCGCTGGCGGTACTGACCGCCTCGGGGGCATTGTGATTACTGAGCCCGACATCCAGACTCGCGGGTCCCGGTTTGGGTGGGCCGCCAGCACAACCACCGAGTAGCAATGCCAGTCCCCATGCACCTAAACGCACTTGCATACTGATTTACCTTGAGAAAGTCACTTGAACTGTTTGATTATTATAAGCGGCTCGGCCCCAGAGGGGCCGAGTAAAGATGACTATTAGAGGGCGCGATCGATACGGATGTCAATCGGCACTGTCGGAATTGTCGCTGTTGATACCGTTGTCGATACCCCTTCGAAGGCCCCCTCCTTGTTCATGACGTTGCCACCGGCAGAGAGCCTCGCCTTGAATTGCAGCTCGGGGTTCACTTCAAGCTTGCTGCCCTCGATCATCGCGTCCCCATCACCGAGAGAGAGGGTGACGGGCAACTTGGGATCCCGGATCCGCTTGACCGCGATTGGCATGGGCGGGCCATTGGGGACCACGGCAAACACGAAGAGGTGAGGATCATCTGGCATCTGAATACCTGGCGCCAGGGTGATGTGGATGGGGAACTCACCCGCCTTCACCGCCAGGCTAACCTCCCCTTGCGGGTCGCCACTGGCCGCACTCGGAGCAAGCTGGCCACCACTCTTGGCCAGTTGCTGCTCCGCGTACTCGATGGAGCGCTCTATCATCTGATAGCGGCTCGACCCCTTCTCCATCAATGGCAACATCGCCTGCCAACGGCTGAGGGCCGTCTTGAAGTCCTCTTTTTGCAGCGCCATGAAGGCATAGGTGGAGCGCGCCTCCAGATCCTGGGGATCCCTGGCGATGGCCTGCTGAAGCAGCGCGTCGGCTTTCACCTCATCACCGTTCATCATCAGCGCCTGGGCATAGGGTACCGTCACCAGGCGTTTTTCCGGCGCCATCTGGTAGGCCCGCTCGAGGGAGCCGAGCGCCGTGTCCGGATCGTTGCCATCCAGCGCCAGACGGCCGAGCAGCAGCCAGCCACGGTAATCACCCGGCTCCTCGGCCAAGCGGGTACGCAGTCCCAGCATGAACTCCTGCAGATCCTGCTCGGTCACATCGCTATCACGCTCAACCAAAATCTTGTTGCTGAGTTCAGGCAGGCGCGCATTGACCGACTGCCAATGCATCACCTCTTGCCAGGCGCCCAGCTTGGCATAGAGCGCCAGGCTCACCACCACCAGGACCAGCACCCCCGGGATCCAGACCAGGCTGCGACCGGCACTGGCGGTCTGTTCGACATCAGGAATATCATCCAGCAGGCTACGTTGCAGCTCCACCAGAGACTCCTGCTCCTCGGCCAGAATGCCCTGATCACGCTCCTCCCCTATCTCCACGACCCGTTGGCGATAGAGCTGCTTGTTGAGCGCCGAGCGACTGATGGTTTGACGGCTCTCACCACGCAGCAACGGCAGAGCCAGGGTCAGGCTCACCAGCGCCAGCAAGGCGACGATGACAATCCAGAATGCGATCATTGTTTCTCTTCCTCTTTGAGCAGGGCAGCCAGACGGCGACTCTCCTCATCGTTCAATCCCGGCTGGAGTGCAGGCTCACTCCTTGGCCGCTTGCGGGCACGGGCCACCACGACACAGAAACCTATCACTATCACCCCGAATGGCCCCAGCCAGAGGATCAGGGTGGAGGCCATCATCGGCGGGTCGTAGAGAATGAAGTTGCCATAGCGCGCCACCATGTAATCGATGATCTCCTGCTTCTCCTTGCCCTGATGCACCATCTGGTAGGTCTTGTCACGCAAGTCCTTGGCAAGGCCGGCATTGGAGTCGGCAATGTCCTGGTTCTGACACTTGGGACAACGCAGTTCGCGGGTCAGCTCACGAAAGGTCTGCTCCTGGGCATCGGAGTCAAAGCTGTAGACGTCGATGGCAGCCAATGCCGACCAGGAAGTGCCCAATGCCAGGGTCAGCAAGAGGGCAGAGAGAGAGCGGCGCATCATTTCATCGCCTCATAGATGGGCTTGAGGGTGGATTCCCACACCTGGGCGTTGACGTCCCCCACGTGGCGATAACGGATGATGCCCTGGGAGTCGATGAAGAAGGTCTCGGGCGCGCCATAGACACCGAGATCCAGACCCAGCATGCCGTCGGGATCGTAGAGGCTGACCTGATAGGGATCGCCCAGCTCATCCAGCCACTTGAGGGCCTTGTCACGCTCGTCCTTGTAGTTCATGCCGACTATGGTCACCCCCTGCCCCGCCAGCTCCTTGAGGTAGGTGTGCTCGGCGTAGCAGGTCGGGCACCAGGTCGCCCAGACGTTGAGCAGCATGGGCCGTCCCTTGAACAGGCTGCTGTCATGCTGCTTGTTGAGATCGTGCAAGTCTTGCAGGGTAAAGACGGGCACCTCCTTGCCGACCATCACGGATTCCAGCTTGCGCGGGTCGGAATAGAGCCCCTTGAACAGGAACACAGCCCCCAGCAGGAAGATGATGAAGGGCAGCAGAAACAACCAGGTCTTCTTGTTCATGGTTTGGCCTCCTCTTCACGACGGCCAAAGCGATAACGCTTGTCCAGCATGGCGAGCACGCCACCGATGGCCATGAAGACGCCACCGAACCAGATCCAGCGCACGAACGGCTTGTAATAGATGCGCACGGCCCAGGCGCCATTATCGAGCGGCTCGCCCAGCGCCGCATAGAGATCCCGGGTGAAGCCGGCATCGATGGCGGCTTCCGTCATCGGCATACGGCTGACGATGTAGTTGCGCTTCTCCGGCTTGAGCAGGGCGACCTGCTTGCCGTCACGATGCACCTCAAGCACTCCCTTGAAGCCTTCGTAGTTGGGGCCGTTCTTCTCCTTGATGCCGGTGAAGACAAACTCGTAGTCGGCGAAATGCACCCTGTCGCCGGCCTGCATGCGCAAGTCCTTCTCGATGCTGTAGTTCTGGGTACAGGCGATGCCGATGATGCTGACCGCCAGCCCCACATGACCGAAGATCATGGCCCAGTGGCTGTTGCCAAGCCGGCGAACACCGACACCGAAGCTGTGCTTGTGGGTGGCACGCACCCAGGTCTCCTGGATGCTGGTGATGATGATCCAGGCGCCAAGACCTATGCCAAGGGCCGCCCAGGGTTTGAACTCCTCGGCAAAGAACCAGGGCAGCAGCAAGGCGGCAGCCAGGCTCAATGCCAGGGCGAGGATCACCTTGCCCTTGAGCTCGCCCACCGCCTGGCGGCGCCAGCGGAACAGCGGGCCGACCCCCAGCAGGGCGGCGAAGGGGATGATGAGCCAGCTGTAGATATGGTTGAAGAAGGGAGTACCGATGGAGATGCTCCCCAGGCCCAGCTCCTTGTGCACCAGGGGCAGCAGGGTACCGAGCAGCACGGTCAGCAATCCGGCCATCAGCAGAATGTTGTTGCCAAGCAGCAGAGTCTCGCGACTCCAGAACTCATGCTTGCCATGGCTCTTCACCTGGGAACCCTTGAAGGCAAACAGCAGCAGGGAGCTGCCGATCACCGCCAGCAGGAAGCCGAGAATGAAGAGGCCACGGGTCGGATCCGAGGCGAACGCATGCACCGAGACCAGCACGCCGGAACGCACCAGGAAGGTACCCAGCAGACTCAAAGAGAAGGCCGACAGCGCCAGCAGCACTGTCCAGGCCTTGAAGGTGGCGCGCTTCTCGCTGACCGCGAGCGAATGCAGCAGGGCAGTGCCCGCCAGCCAGGGCATGAAGGAGGCATTTTCCACCGGATCCCAGAACCACCAGCCACCCCAGCCGAGTTCGTAATAGGCCCACCAGGAGCCCAGCACGATACCGAGTGTCAGGAAGACCCAGGCCGCCATGGTCCAGGGACGGGACCAGCGCGCCCAGGTGGCGTCCAGACGCCCGGTCATCAGGGAGGCGATGGCAAAGGCAAAGGCCACCGAGAAGCCCACATAGCCCATGTAGAGCATGGGAGGATGGAAGATGAGACCCGGATCTTGCAACAGGGGGTTGAGATCGCGGCCATCCACCGGGAAGAACGGCAGGGTGCGGGTGAAAGGATCCGAGGTGAACAGCACGAAGGCGGTGAAGCCGACGGCAATCAGGCCCAGCACCCCCAGCACCCGCGCCACCGCATCGAGCGGCAGGCTACGGCTGAACAAGGCCACGGCCGCGGTCCAGCCTCCCAGGGTCAGCACCCAGAGCAGCAAGGAGCCCTCATGGGCGCCCCACACCGCCGATATCCGGTACTGCAGCGGCAACAGGCTGTTGGAGTTGGTCGCCACATATTGCACCGTGAAGTCGTTGTCGATAAAGGCCCAGGTCAGGCAGAGGAACGACAGCAACAGCAGCAGGAACTGGGCATAGGCCAGCGGGCGGGCGGCTTGCATCATGCCAATCCGCCCCCACTTGGCGCCGAGCAGCGGGTAGCTGCCGAGCAGCAAGGAGGTGGCAAAAGCCAGGATCAGGGCGAACTGACCAAGTTCCGGGATCATAATGGGCATCCTTTCATCGCAGCGCAGTCAGTCATCAGGCCAGTGGTTAAGGTAAAACGACCAGGTTCCGGGATCATAGTTGCCATCCTTTCATATCCGAGGCATCACTCATCAGGCCAGTGAGCAAGGTAAACCGGCCAAGTTCCGGGATCATAATGGGCATCCTTTCAGAGTCGAAAAGCGGGAGACTAGCGTCGAAAGTTCAAGCAAGTGGCAGCCCATCATGGCTTGCCCCCCTGAAGCTGCGCCTCTGTGTAATCCGGTTTGTAGTGCTTCATCCCCTTGAGGGCGTCGGCCACTTCCGGCGGCATATAGTTCTCATCGTGCTTGGCGAGCACCTCGAAGGCGGTCACGGTGCGGGCATCCTTGAGGTTGCCCTGAGCCACTATGCCCTGCCCCTCGCGAAACAGATCCGGCAGTATGCCGTCATAGGTGACGGTGACCCGCTCGCCGCTGGCATCGATCAGATCGAAATTAACCAGCAGGCTATGACTGTCACGCTTGACCGAACCCGGCACCACCATGCCGCCGATGCGAAGGCGTTGGCCCTCCTCGGGCTTGATCTTGTCCGGGCCCTTGCCCAGCACCAGCTCACCCGGGGTGTAGAAGAGATCGATATTCTGACTGAGGGCATAGAGCACCAGGCCAATCACGGCGGCAACCCCTGTGCTGATGGCCAATATGATGGTCAGACGCTTCTTGCGGCGCGGGTTCATAACAGAGTCTCCATCGAGAGAGTGCCGGATGAGGGAACGAGAGGGATCACAGGGTGTTCTCCATCTGTTGGGCCGCCAGGCGGCGCGACTCGCGGGCCTGCTTGTTGCGCAGATCGCGAAGCAGGCTGCGGCGTTTGAGGCGGGTGCTCACTATGATACCGACCAGACAGAGCCAGGAGAGACCAAACGACAGCCACACATAAAAGCCGTACCCTCCCATGGCCAGAAAATCGCCCAAAGACGAGAAGTGCATGTTATTTCTCCTGCTCGGCCAGGGCCTTGACCCAGGGTCTGTGCCACTCGCGCATGATCAGCTCATTGCGAAAACGCATCAGGGTAAGGGCGCCGAGGAAGGTGGCGAAGGCCACTATCATCACCAGCAGCGGCCACAGCATGCTGGGGGCAATGGAGGGCTTGGCAAACTTGGTGATGCTGGCCCCCTGATGCAGGGTGTTCCACCACTCCACCGAGTAGTGAATGATGGGCAGATTGATGACGCCGACCAGGGCCAGGATACCGGCGGCGCGACCGGCCACCACCTTGTCGCTGAAGGCGTTGTAGAGGGCGATGACCCCGAGATAGAGGAACAAGAGAATAAGTTCCGAGGTGAGACGGGCATCCCATACCCACCAGGCCCCCCACATCGGCTTGCCCCAGGCGGCGCCGGTAAAGAGGGCGATAAAGGTGAACACGGCGCCTACCGGGGCGATGGCGGCCACCGTCATGTCGGCCATGCGCAGTTGCCACACCATGCCGATGAAGGCGGCGATGGCCATGGTGGAGTAAGCCCCCATGGAGAGGATGGCGGCGGGCACGTGGAGATAGATGATCCGGAAGGAGTCACCCTGCTGATAGTCGGCGGGGGCGAAGGCCAGCCCCCAGACGGTGCCTATGATGAAGGCGAGCAGACTGATCACCGCAAACCAGGGCAATAACCGACCGGCCAGCCGATAGGCTTGCTCCGGTTTGGCATAGGGATGCAACCATTTCCACATAGCTCACAAAACCTTTCTGTTATTAATATCGTTGGCGCCGCCTACCTTACTCACTGCCTCCGGCGTGCAAATACCCCGAAAGAAATAAGCGGCGCTCTCCTTGATCCATCGCAACCTATTTGCCAACAAATGACAACGGCGAGCCAAGCGAGCGGGCGCATTATGCCCAGCTAATGCTAACCCAGAGTGAACGAAGTCAGCAGCGGAGTAATTATTCAATGAAATCCGTCAGTTCACACTCACCCTCAGGGACGCCGAGACCGCGAACGGCGTCATGATCAGGGCGCCTACCAGCATGGCCCCCAGCATGGCAAGCTGGCCGCTGTAGGGCAGACCCAAGCCAGCCGCCTCTATGGCCGAGGTGGCGAAGATCAGCACCGGGATATAAAGCGGCAGAATAAGCAGGCTGAGCAGCACGCCGCCCTTGCGCAGGGCCACGGTCAGTGCCACCCCGACGGCGCCTAGCAGGCTGAGAATGGGGGTGCCAAGGGCCAGGGTCGCCGCCATGGCGAGCCAGGTATTGATGTCCAGGGAGAGCAGCACCGCAATGAGCGGCGAGATGAGCAGCAGCGGCAAACCGGTCAGCAACCAATGCGCCGTCACCTTGGCCAGGGCCAACAACCCGAGGGGATGGGGCATCAACATCATCTGCTCCAGGGCGCCATCGGCAAAATCATCCCGAAACAGCCGCTCAAGGGAGAGCATGGCCGCCAGCAGCGCCGCCACCCAGATGATACCGGGGGCGATGCGGGCCAACAGCTGGGGCTCGGGGCCTATGCCCAGCGGGAACAGGGTGATGACGATGAGGAAGAACCAGAGCGGGTTGAGAATATCGGCCCGCTGGCGAAAGGCCATCAGCAGCTCACGATGGATCAGGGTCAGCACGGCGCTCAGCATGGAACCTCCAAGGGGCCTGGTGCGAGGGAAAGCGTCTTGAGTCGGCCCTGCATCAGGCTCATCTCCTGATGGGTGGTGAGGATCACGATGCCACCCCGCTCCCCATGGCGCAGCATCAGCTGTTCCAGCACCTTGACCCCCTGCTTGTCGATGGCCGTAAAGGGTTCGTCAAGCACCCACAATGCGGGCTTGTCGCAGAGCCAGAGCCGGGCCAGGGCGACACGCCGCTGCTGCCCCGCCGAGAGCTGGGCACTGGGATAATCCTCAAAACCGGCCAGGCCAACCTGGGCCAGGATCTGCCAGGGATCGACCTTTGCGGCACTGCCTTGATGCAGTTTTTGATAGAAGCTGAGGTTCTCGAGGGGAGTCAGCCCCCCCTTGACGCCCGGCTGATGGCCGAGATACAGCAGGTTGGCATGATATTCATCGCGGCAGTGACAGATGTTTTCACCCTGCCAGCGCACCTCACCGGCAAAGGGCTGGGAAAGCCCGGTGATCAGGCGCAGCAAGCTGGTCTTTCCCACCCCGTTGGGGCCCTCGATCTGGAGCAGATCGCCGGGGGAGACGGAGAAGGAGAGATGCTCAAACAGGGTGCGATCTTCACGCACGCAGCTCAGATTGTGAACGTCAAGCAGCATGGGGACGGGTTCAGATGAAAAGTAGCGGCCTGCATCTTAACACAGTATTGGAATGGGTCTTTTCAAAGATAGAAACCGGGCAGCGGTTTTGTGGGAGAGATCCCGCCGACGCCTGCGTCGCAGGCCGGGGTTGCGCCAGGAGGGCAACTCGCTCACGGGGATCTGGAGTCGGAGTGGCGAGCCTCTGCCTCAGGGCAGGCAAGATAAGACAACGGGAAGGCCGCAGCCTTCCCGTGGGTCATGAGCGACCCTTGCGCAGCGAGATCAACAACTCGGCTTCGGCCTTGGGCAACTCACACTCGTTCATCACCTCGTCCAGGTCGGCACCCAGCTCCACCATCTTGGCGGCACGGCTGTAGAGCCTGCGATCCGGATCCTGCAGGGTCAGCTCCTGCTGGCGATCGCCCAGCTGCTGGGCCTGGGCCTCAACCCCTTGCAGGCGCTGACCCATGCCGATGGCACCGGTGTGCAGCTCCATCATCTGCTTGCGCAGGCTCTCGAGCTGGCCTTGCAGGGCCGTCGCCTTCGCCTCGGACTCCTGCCCGGCGCGCCGAGCCTGGCGCCATCCGGCCAGGGCAACCGCCAACGCCAGCAGGGACAACCCCAAAGCAATAGCTTCAAGTATCAATTCATCTTCCTCATCTGCTCACGCCGGGCCGACGCCCAAGGAGCGGCGACGACCGGCATCATCCATTGGCCGCAGCCTTAGAGGGAGCCGATATCGTCCCACTCTTCGTCTGACAGCAACTTGTTGAGATCGACCAGGATCAGCAGTTGGCCATCGCGATTGCTGACCCCCTGAATGAACTTGGCGCTCTCCTCGGTTCCCACGGCAGGTGCCGCGTCTATCTCGGAGGAACGAAGGTAAACCACCTCGGCCACGCTGTCGACCATGATGCCGATCACCTGCTTCTCCGCCTCTATGATGACGATGCGGGAATTCTCGCTCACTTCACCACCGGGCAGACCGAAACGGGAGCGGGTGTCGATGACGGTGACCACGTTGCCACGCAGGTTGATGATGCCGAGCACGTAGTCAGGGGCACCGGGCACAGGGGCAATCTCGGTGTAGCGCAACACCTCCTGCACCTGCATCACATTGATGCCATAAGTCTCGTTTTCGAGCTGGAAGGTGACCCATTGCAGCACTTCGTCTTCCGCCAGATTCTGGGCAATATTGCGCTTTTGTGTCATGTCTTGTTCCTTGTATGAAAACATCTCGTTCCGGCCAAAGCCGGGTAGCGATCAGTGCCCGGTAATATTGACGCCCCGCGCCAGCAGAACCAGCAACTCCCTGACGTGCAGCAGGGCGCACATTTTCTCTTTGACCATGCCGGCGAGCCAGGGGCGTTTGCCCTCCTGATGGCGCCACTTGACCTGATCCCGACGCAGCAGCTCGGTCCCCCTCAAGTGGTGGCAAGCAAGTCCCCAATTGGACTCACCCAGCATGATCAAATAGTGGTAATCAGCGACCTCGAGCTCCTTCTCCGGCATCACCCAGAGCGCGGTATCGACCACACTCATCTGTTGCTCACGCTGGGTCATGATGCCACGGTACCACTTCGGTTGGCCGAACAACGCGCTCACCTCTCCCAGCTGATGAATGCCTCCCAGCTCCATCAGGGGCACGGCGAAGGTCACGCCGGCCACCTCGAAGAAGAGCGCCTGAAACTCGTTGCCCATCTCGATATTCTGCCAGGGCTCGGCCTCTGATGGCTGGATCTCGGCCAGCTCGGTGGCCGTCTCGATCTGCACAGCTTCTACCGGCAAGGCGACAGGGGCAGGCTCGTACTGAGGTTGCGCCTCGACCAGCAGCGCCTCGGTGGCGACCGGCAGCACTTCAGCCTCGGGCAAGGCCTCAACCTGGCTCGCCAGGGCGAAGGGTTCAACCGCAGTCTCCTGGCTGAGGGTCTCCATCTCGACCTGCACCTTGCTCACCTGGGCCAGCAGGGAGCTCAGCTGAGCCAGACGTTCATCCTCCACCTCCACATAGGGGGCGCGATAGGCTTGGGTTGCCACCCGGGACTGGGGGGCCAGCTCGGGCGGGAGCTCCTCCTCCAGCAGGAGGTCATCAATTAGCAGCGAATGGAAGTAGTCATCCATCGCCCGGGTCTGGGTGACCTCGCTCATACCACCACCTCCTGCACCCGTTTGCGCTCTAGGGCATCCAGGTGCGTCAATAACGTTTGATAGGCATAGCTGCCCCGGCTGGCGGGGGCAAAAATCGAGGGCGGCATGTGCTCCAGGCTGGCATCCCTGAACTTGGTGTCGATGGGGATCACCGCATTCCACACCGCCTCGCCATACTGCGCCTTGATCGACTGCAAGGTCAGCAGGGAGGCCCGGGTGCGCTTGTCGAACATGGTCGGGATCACGGTAAAGCGGAACTTGTCTCGCTTGGAACGCTGCATGATCTCGAAGGTCTTCATCATCCGCTCCAGCCCCTTCAAGGCCAGAAACTCGGTCTGCACCGGCACCAGAATGCGATCGCAGGCCGCCAGGGCGTTGACCATCATGACCCCGAGCACGGGAGGGCAGTCGATCAACACATAGTCATAACTGTCCTGAATGCGCAGCAGCGCCCGTTTGAGCACCAACCCCATCCCTTCCCGGTTGCCCATGACCCTGTCCAGGGTCGCCAGCGTGATGGAGGCCGGCAGCAGGCTGATGTTGTCAAACCGCGTCTTGAGGGTCACCTTGTTGACCAGCTCGCTGCTGGGTTTGACCGCCTGGAACAGCTCATAAAGCGTGCCATCGAGCCGGTCGGAGTCGTAGCCGAAATAGGAGGTCAGAGAGGCATGGGGATCGGTATCGATCAATAGCACCCGCTGCCCCTTCTGGGCGAGGATCCCGGCCAGTGAGACGACTGTGGTGGTTTTACCTACCCCACCCTTTTGATTGGCAACCGCCCAGACAATCACAGTGTTAATCCTGTCTCGTGGTAATTCGTATGCCGCCGCCCGGTAAGGCAATGACTCTAATGGCTTGTGCATCGGCCTTGGGAGCAGTTTGCTCGACCTGGGCCACCTGAACTGTCGGTGCTGTCGGCGTTGCCGGTGCTACCCAGCGCAGGCGAGAGATGGCGACCACGACCTGACGATTCTTCGCCCTGCCCCCTTCGGTCTCATTGCTGGCGAAGGGTGAGAACTCCCCGTAGGCCTCGAACGCGAGTCGCTGTGGCGCAATGCCCTGACCGATGAGGGTGGTGAGCACCGCCTCGGCCCTGGCCGCAGAGAGCGCCCAGTTGGAGCTAAAAATCTCATTGTGGATCTGCTGGTTATCGGTATAGCCCCGAATCCTCACATAGTTATCGACCGGTTTGAGAATACTTGAGAGGCTATTGAGCAGTGGCGATGCATTCGGGCCCATAAAGGCGCTGCCGCTCGAAAAAAGCAGGGCCGAATCGAGGGCAATGTTGAGCCACTCCTTGTCCTGCTGGATATCGACCAGACCGGCCTCGAGCAGGGGGGCCATCGCCTTGCGCAGCTCGGCATCCAGGGTGGGAAGCGGTTCTCCCTGCTGGGTCATGGGTACCCCGGAGATGGGGGCCAGGGCAATTGCCTGCACCTGCGAGGGGGCGGATATTATCTTGTCTGGCGCAGAGCCCGGGGGCACGATGGCGGATCCCTCCCGCTCCAGCAACCCCTCTCCGTGCAGAGGGCGCGCCTCGAAGGCCTGGGTCACGCCTTCGATCACCGCCCGAAACTTCTCCTTGTCGACCATGGCCACCGAATAGAGCACCACGAACAGGGCGAAGATCAGGGTCATGTAATCGGCGTAGGAGACCAGCCAGCGATCCAGCTGCTCATGGCCCCGCAGGTGAAGACGATAGCGCTTGCGCATGTTCACTCCCCCTTGAGGTAGACCCTGAGCCGGCGCTCCAGCTGCAGGCCGTTCTCGCCATGGGCGATGGCCAGCAGCCCCTCCAGGGTCATCTCCTGATAGAGGCCGTAGTGGTAGTGGAAGGCACGCAGCCGGTTGGCCAGGGGCAAATAGACGAGGTTGGCAAAGCCGACCCCATAGATAGTCGCCACGAAGGCCACGGCAATACCGGCGCCAAGCGCCGCCGGGTCTTCCAGGTGAAACATGGCCTGGATAAGCCCCAGCACGGCACCAATGATGCCGATGGTCGGGCTATAGCCGCCCATGGATTCAAACACCCGGGCCGCATGCTCATTGCGCTCCTGGCTGATATCGATGTCGGCCTCGAGCAGCTGACGCATCTGTTCGACCGATACCCCGTCCACCAGCATGGTGAGCCCCTGATGGGTGAAGGGATCTTCTTCACCCTCGGCCGCCTCTTCCAGGGCCAGCAACCCCTGCTGGCGGGCAAACAGGGCCCAGCGCTTGAGTCGTTCACTCTGCTGGGCGAGGTTCCAGGCTGGCGGGTTCAGCACCCAGCCAAGCTGGGCAAAGGCTTGCAGCAAATACTGGCGCGGGGTCTGCAGTATGACGGCGCCCAGGGTGCCGCCCACCACGATCAGAAAAGCGGGGCCGTCGAGCAGGGTCAGCAGGCTACCACCGTGCCACCATTGGGCTATGGCAATGGCCGCCAGCGCCAGCACTAACCCAAGCAGCGCCATTTAGCGGCCCAGCTCGACCAGGATGCGCTGGGCGACCCTGTCCAGGGGCAGGGATTCGGAAGCGATCCCCGCCTTGGCGACCGCTTGCGGCATGCCGTAGACGACGCAAGATGCCTCGTCCTGAGCCCAGATGGTGGAACCCTGCTCCTTGAGCAGACGCGCGCCATCCCGGCCATCGGCACCCATGCCGGTCAGCACTATGGCCAGCACCTTGTCCCCATACGTCTTGGCAGCGGAGGCGAAGGTGATGTCGACGCATGGTTTGTAATTGACCTTGTCATTGCCCTCTATGATGCGCAGCCGGGCACCGGTGCCACGCCCCTCGAGCAGCATCTGTTTGCCCCCCGGCGCCAGATAGGCATGACCAGGCTTGAGCACATCGCCATCCTGCGCCTCTTTCACCCCTATCTGACACAGGCCATTGAGGCGAGCGGCAAAGGCGGCGGTGAAGGTGGCCGGCATGTGCTGGATAAGCAGGATCGGATGGGGAAAATCCAGCGGCAGTTTGGTCAGCACATTCTGCAAGGCGACCGGGCCGCCCGTCGAGGTGCCGATGGCCACCAACTGATAACTCTTGCCGCTGCGCTTGAAGCTGGCGGCGGGCGCGGTGCGCTCAGTACCGAGCGCGCGCTCGGCCAACCCTGGGCGCTCCCGCAGGGGGGACGTGCCCAGCGCCGGTCTGGCCGCAGGTGCCGCCACCGGTTGCGGGCGGGCCGACATCAGGAAGCGCTTGCGCGAGATCTCTTTGACCCTCTGCTGCAGCAGGCGTACCGCTTCATCCTTGTCGCGGGCGATGTCTTCAAACTTTTTGGGCAGAAAATCCAGGGCCCCGGCATCCAGGGCGTCCAGGGTGGAGCGAGCCCCCTCGTGGGTCAGGGAGGAGAACATCAGTATGGGAGTGGGGCACTTGGCCATGATTTCACGCACCGCACTGATGCCATCAAGCACCGGCATCTCTATGTCCATGGTGATGACATCGGGGCGCAGGGCGATGGCCTTGTCCACTGCCTCACGGCCATTTTGGGCCGTGTCTATCACGGTCAGCTGAGGATCCTGATTGATGATCTCGCTGACCCTGCGGCGAAAGAAGCTCGAGTCGTCGACGACTAATACCTTGACTGCCATTGTTATTTTTCTAACTCCTTGGACCCGAAGGATTATTGTCTACGCGCATAGGCCTTGAGCAGACTGGGAACATCGAGAATAAGCGCAATGCCGCCATCGCTGGTGATGGTCGCACCCGCCATGCCCGGGGTGCCTTGCAGCAGAGTGTCCAGCGGCTTGATCACCACCTCTTCCTGCCCGATGAGATTGTCGACCACGAAGCCGACCTGCTGGGTACCAATCTGCACGATCACCACGTGCCCCGTCTCCTGGTTGCCATGACGATTGCCGCCACGGATCAACCACTTGCGCAGATAGAAGAGCGGGATTGCCTTGTCGCGCACTATGATGGTCAGTTGGCCATCCACCACATTGGCCTTCTTCAGATCCAGGTGGAAGATCTCGTTGACGCAGCCCAGTGGCAACGCAAACGTCTGCTCCCCCACCTCGACCATCAGGGTCGGCAATATTGCCAGGGTGAGCGGCACCTTGATCTCGAGACGGGTACCCTTGCCGAAGGTAGAGTCGATGTGCACCGAGCCGTTCAGGCTCACTATGCTGGTCTTGACCACGTCCATGCCGACCCCACGACCCGAGATGTCGGAGATCTCCGACTTGGTGGAGAAGCCGGGGGCGAAGATCAGGTTGTACGCATCGGTATCGCTCATGCGGGCCGCGCTGTCGGCGTCGAGCACCCCACGGCTGATGGCGATGGACTTGAGCTTTTCGGGATCCATACCGGCACCGTCATCTTCGATGCAGAGCAAGATATGGTCCCCCTGCTGGGAGGCACTCAGGGTAATGGTACCCTGGCGGGGCTTACCCGCCTGCTCCCGCACGTCCGGCATCTCGACACCATGGTCACAGGAGTTGCGCACCAGGTGAACCAGCGGGTCGGCCAGGGCCTCCACCAGGTTTTTATCAAGGTCGGTCTCTTCCCCGACCATGATGAGTTCAATCTCTTTCTTCAGGCTGCGGGCCAAGTCGCGCACCACCCGCGGGAAGCGGCCAAACACCTTCTTGATTGGCTGCATGCGGGTCTTCATCACCGCCCCTTGCAGATCCGCGGTGACCACATCCAGGTTGGCAACCGCCTTGGACATCTCTTCGTCATTGCTGTTGATGCCAAGGCTCACCAGGCGGTTACGCACCAGCACCAGCTCGCCCACCATGTTCATGATGACATCCAGGGTCTTGGTATCGACCCGCACCGTGCTGTCGTTTTGTACCCCATTGCTCTCGGGAGCCGCAGGCTTGGCCGGGGCCTTGGGGGCCGCGGCGACGGGCGCAGGCGCGGCGCTGTTGCCCACTGTCGCGTTAGGGGCAAGTGGAGTCGCGGCCTTGGCCACGACGGGGGCTGGCGGAGTTGCTGGCACCACTGGCGTGCTGGGTGTGGCAGCCACTGGCGCGGCCGATTTCATGGTGACGGCGGGGCCCTGACCACGGCCATGGAGCTCATCGAGCAGGCGTTCGAACTCGTCGTCATCGATCAGGGCATCCACTTCGCTCTGTACCGATTGCAACGGATTGGGGGCCGGGGCACCCAGATGCTGGCCATGACCGTGGAGTTGATCGAGCAGGGCTTCGAATTCGTCGTCCGTGATATCACCGCTGGCGGAAGGGGCCGCGGAGGGTGCCACTGAGGGGGCAGTCTGAGCCGTCGGTGAGGCACCCGCCCCGTGCAACTCATCGAGCAGACGCTCAAACTCGTCGTCGGAGATCTCATCGATGGAACCGCCACCCTGTCCGGCCAGGACTGGCGCCGCGTCAGGGGCAGGCTCGGGCAGGGTAACGGGTGCCGGGGCCATGGCGGCATTCAGCAGTCGCTCTTCCCCTTGCGGCTTGCACAGCTCATGGAGATTGTGCAGTAGCTCGGGGGCGGCGGCGCTGGTCGGCTCACGATTTTGCACCTGGGCGAACATGACATTGATGGCGTCGAGGGCCTGCAGGATCACGTCCATCAGCTCGGCACTGAGGGTCCGCTTGCCATTGCGCAGCATGTCGAACAGGTTCTCGGCCCCATGGCAGACATCGACCAATTCGGTCAGTGACAGGAAGCCGGCGCCCCCCTTGACGGTATGAAAACCGCGAAAGATGGCGTTGAGCAGGTTCTTGTCGTCTGGGCGCTTCTCGAGTTCGACCAGTTGTTCAGACAACTGCTCCAATATTTCGGATGCTTCGACCAGAAAGTCTTGCAGTATGTCTTCATCAACTTCGAAGGCCATTCGTCACTCCATTAGAATCCGGGGTTGAACAACAGATCGTCCACATCATCTGGCACCCGAGACAGGACAGGGGATAACCCAAGTCTCATTCGGCATCCGAGGCAGGACAGCAGACCGTCCGGCAGATCATCTAGAATCCGAGGCTGGACAGCAGATCGTCCACATCATCCTGACCGTTCACCACGTCACTTCGGGTATGAGGGTTCATGATGGGCCCTTCCGCCTCTATCCCGCTCACGGGGGGTTTGGGAGGGACAGGCTCAGTCGGTGCGTCGCCAAACATGGTCAGCATGTCGATCAATTTGGTTTCAACTTCCTGCACCAGGGTGATCACCCGCCGGATCATTTGTCCGGTCAGGTCCTGGAAATCCTGAGCCATCAGGATATCTGTCAGCAATTGTCGTAATTTATCGGCATCGGATTCCGAAGCCTTAATAAAATCATCCAGTTGATGACACAACGCCTTGAATTGGCCCAGGCTGAGCTCCCGGGACATCAGTGCCTGCCAGTTCGGCAGCACCAACTGGATATTGTCATTGAGGCGATCGGCAATGGGCAGACTGGCCTCGACGGCATCCATGGTGCGGTTGGCGGCCTTGTCGGTCATGTCGATGACATAGCTGAGCCGCTCGCGCGCATCCGGGATCTCCTCATTGGCGAGGGAGGGCAGTCTGGGGTCGAGTTGGAAATCGCGCAGTGAATCGTGCAGTTGGCGAGTCAGCTGGCCAACCTTGTCAAACAGCATGGCCGCATTGGGGGCGCAGACATCGGCGAGCAGTGAGTCAGCCGACTCAAACTCCTGCTGCTCCAGATGGGTGACCAGCATTCTCGCCTGCTCGAGGGAGATCATGGCACTCGTTTTGGCCGTCATGGCGGGCCCCTTAGCCGATCCGCTCGAAGATCTTGTCGAGTTTCTCTTTGAGAGTGGCGGCGGTGAACGGCTTGACGATGTAACCGTTGACGCCAGCCTGGGCCGCTTCGATGATCTGTTCGCGCTTGGCTTCGGCGGTCACCATCAACACCGGCAGGTGCTTGAGTTTGTCGTCGAGGCGAATGGCCCTGAGCAGGTCGATGCCTTGCATGCCGGGCATGTTCCAGTCGGTGACCACAAACTGGTAGTCTCCATTCTTGAGCATGGGCAGTGCCGTATTGCCATCGTCCGCTTCATGGGTGTTATTGAAGCCGAGATCGCGCAGCAAGTTCTTGATAATCCGGCGCATCGTCGAGAAGTCGTCGACGATGAGGATTTTCATGTTCTTGTCCAAATTTTCCTCCTAGAGAGCCGTCGTGGCGGCTTACTTACATGATGCAATAGCGCAGGTTTCAGGGTGCGGATTATGCCTGAGAGTCGGGGGCCAGTGTAGCCATGACACGCTTATGCGTGCCAATCTCGCAGGCGGGCACGCAATCTGTGCATCGCCTGGCTGTGGATCTGGCTCACCCGAGACTCACTTACGTTCAATACTTCGCCAATCTCGCGCAAGTTCAACTCTTCGTCGTAATAGAGGGAAAGCACCAGGGCTTCACGCTCCGGCAAGCGGCCTATGTGCTCGGCCAGGGCGCTCTGGAAGCGCTCGGCCGCCAGTTCGTCGAAGCCCAGGTTATTGCCCGTATCGGGCCCACCTATCACATCCTCGCTGATCCCCAGATCCTCGATGCCGATGATCTTGCCGCAGGAGACATCCTGCAACATGGTGTGATACTCCCCGAGGCCCACCCCCATATAGGCGGCCACCTCGGTATCGCGCGCATCACGGCCATGGGCCTGCTCCACATTCTCGATGGCATCGGCGATGGTGCGGCTGTTGCGGTGCACCGAACGGGGCACCCAGTCACCACGGCGGATCTCGTCGAGCATGGATCCGCGAATACGGATGCCGGCATAGGTCTCGAAACTGGCGCCCTTGCTACCGTCAAAGTTGCGGGAGGCTTCGAGCAACCCAATCATACCTGCCTGGATCAGGTCATCCAGCAAGACACTGCTCGGCAGACGAGCCAACAGATGCTGGGCGATCCGTTTCACCAACGGAGCGTGGCGCTCCACCAGCACATAGGAATCCTGATGACGCAAGTACGCTTGGGCTTTATTCACGAGTACCTTCCTCTGTGATTGCCGTTTTTTGCAGCAGATTTTCCAGGAAGAACTCCAGGTGACCACCGGGCTGATGCGGGATGGGCCAACTGGCGGCCTTGTTGCCCAGGGCACGGAACGCCAACGCGGCCGGCGACTTGGGGAAGGCTTCGATGATCAACTTCTGCTTGCGCACCGCGGCCCGCAAGTTGGTGTCATAAGGAATACAGGCGACCAATTCCAGGGATGTATCGAGGAAACGATCGGTCACCCGGGTCAATTTTGCATAGAGCTCCTGGCCTTCGCGCAGGGAGCGCACCATGTTCGCCACCACCTTGAAGCGGAACACCCCGTGATCCTTGGACAAGATCTTGATCAGGGCATAGGCATCCGTGATGGAGGTCGGCTCGTCGCACACCACCACCATGATGTCTTGCGCGGCGCGGGTGAAGCTCAGCACCATGTCGGAGATACCGGCGGCGGTGTCCACCAGCAGGATGTCGACCTGGGTCTTCATCTCGCTGAAGGCGCGGATCAGCCCCACGTGCTGGGCAGGTGAGAGCTCGACCATGGACTGGGTGCCCGAGGTGGCCGGCACTATCATCATGCCGTAGGGTCCCTCGACGATGATGTCGTCCAGGGTGCACTCCCCCGCCAACACATGGGAGAGATTGCGGTGTACCCGCAGGCCCAGCATGACGTCAACGTTGGCCAGCCCCAAGTCGGCATCCAGCACCATGACCCGCTTGCCTTGCGCCGCCATGGCCCCGGCCACGTTCAGGGTGACGTTGGTCTTGCCGACGCCCCCCTTACCACCGGAGACAGCGATCACTTTTACTCGATTATTTGTACGCATTTTGCGCAGACCACTCGCCTGATCCATAGGTATGTTACTCATAAGATTCTGAATCCTCGCCCTCACCAAACCCCGCACCCCAGAAATAGGGCTCTTCACTCCCTCGGTCCAGCGACCCCATGGCCGCGCCGACGAGCTGGGCTGCGTTGGCAATCTGAATATCTTCCGGAACCCGCTGACCATCGGTGATATAGCTGATGGGCAGCGCATTCTGGATGCACACGTTGATCACTTCCCCCAGATTGAGGCTCTCATCCAGCTTGGTAAGAATGCAGCCGGAGAGCGGTATGCGGCGAAAGTGATCCATGGCCTCTTGCATGACCCGGCGCTGGGAGGTCGCGGACATCACCAGATAACTGCGGATCTGCACCTTGGAACTCTTGACCAGGGTATCGAGTTGTTCGGTCAGCCTGATATCCCGTTGCCCCATACCGGCAGTGTCAATCAGCACCAACCGACGGTGGCGGAACTGATAGAGGGCGGCCGACAGCTCCTCGGCATCCCGCACCTGGCGTACCGGGCAGCCCATGATACGCCCATAGGTCTGCAACTGCTCGTGGGCACCTATCCGATAATTGTCTGTGGTGATCAAGGCCACCTGCTCGGCGCCATACTTCATGGCAAAACGGGCCGCCAGCTTGGCGATGGTGGTGGTCTTGCCCACCCCGGTCGGTCCGAGCAGCGCCACGGCGCCACCCTGACGCAAGATATCGTCCTCGCTCACCTTGAGCTGCGCCGTCAGCACCTCGGCCAACTGGGCCAACGCCTGATGGACGGACACATCTTCCGGTATGAGGCCCGCCAACTGATCGGCGAACGCATCATCGAAACCAATCTTCTTGAGCTCCTTGATAAGCAGGGCTCGCATCGGCTCGCGGCGCTCCACCTCCTGCCACATCAGACCGGAGATCTGGTGCTCGAGCAGCTTGCGAATGGAGGCCATCTCATGGCGCATGCCCTCCATCTCCTGATCGCGCTGAGCCGGTTGCGGCGCACGCTGGGCGGCGGGGCGCGGCTTGGGCTTGGGTGCTTCCGGGGCTGCCCAGTTGCTCTGTTCGGCCAGGGTTCGGGGCGCCTGCGCTGGCTGGGAGGCCGCGCGTCCCCCGCCCAATCCGCTCTGGCTGGGAGTCAGCTGCTGTTGACGCGCCAGCAGGGCGGCCAGGGTATCGGCATACTGCTCGTTCCTGCTCTGCCCGCCCCTGGCCGGCTCCTGGGCCAGACCCGCGCCGGAAAGCTGGCTGGTCGGACGCACGGCCTGACGCGCCGCAGACGAAATATTGACGCTCTCTTCGTTTAACTGACGGCGAACCGGCACATCCCTGGGCACAACGACCTGGGACTGATAGTCGATCGCGGCGACGATCTCGACGCCGCCGGTGACCTTTTTGTTGGACATGATGACGGCGTCCGGCCCGAGAGTCTCTTTGACTTCGGCCAGGGCCGTGCGCATATCCTTGGCAAAAAACCGCTTAATCTTCACCCGTCATCTCCGTTAACTAGTTCTGTCCTACCGCGCTGACAATACGGATCTGCTTGTCATCCGGTACTTCCTGATAGGACAGGACGCGCAATCCTGGAATGGCATTCTTGACAAACTTGGCCAGGGTATTGCGTAAAATCCCCGATGTCAGAAGCACCGCCGGTTGACCTTCCAATTCTTGTCGCTGGGTGGCCTCGAGCAGGGAGCGTTGCATCCGCTCCGCCAGGCCCGGCTCGATACCGGCTCCTTCGCCCCCACCCGCCTGCAAAGACTGATGCAATATGCGTTCCAACTCTGGTGCCAAGGTGATGACAGGCAACTCGGGATCCGGGCCCGCTATCTCCTGCACGATCAAACGGCGCAGGGCGATACGGCAGGCCGCGGTCAGCACCTCGGGATCCGGGCTGCGGGGGCCATATTCCACCAGGGTCTGCAGTATGGTGCGCATGTCGCGAATAGGCACGCCTTCATTGAGGAGATTCTGCAACACCTTGACCAGGTTACCCATGCTGATCACCTCGGGAACCAGCCCTTCCACCAGCTTGCTCTGATGCCTTCCTATCATGTCGAGCAGCTGTTGCACTTCATCGTGACCGAGCAGCAGCGCCGCCTGATTGGAGAGGATCTGGCTCATGTGAGTTGCCACTACCGTCGCGGCATCCACCACCGTATACCCCAGGGTCTGCGCCTGGGAGACCTGATCCTTGGCGACCCAGACCGCCTCCAGCCCGAAGGCGGGATCCTGGGTCGGGATACCCTGGATCTGGCCAAACACCTGGCCCGGGTTGATGGCCATCTCCTTGTCGTGATAGACGTTCGCCTCCCCCGTGCTCACCCCCATCAGGGTGATGCGGTACTGGTTCGGCGCCAGATCCAGATTGTCGCGGATGTGTACCGCCGGCACCAGAAAACCGAGCTCCTGGGAGAGCTTCTTGCGCACCCCCTTGATGCGGTTGAGCAGCTCACCCCCCTGGCTCTTGTCCACCAGGGGGATCAGCTGGTAGCCGACCTCGAGGCCGATGATGTCCACCGGCATGACGTCATCCCAGCTCAGGTCTTTCTGCTCGACCGGTGCATCGCCATTGGCCGGCAAGAGTTCACCGCTCGCCACCCTGGCCTTGTTCTGTTTCTCGCGGCGCAGCAACCACCAGGCGCCGAGTGCCGCCACGGCCCCCAGACTCAGGAAGGCCAGGTGCGGCATGCCCGGTACCAGCCCCATCATCAGCAAAATAGTGGCGGAGATGACCAGGGCCTTGGGGTTGTCGAACAACTGGCTCAGCATGGCGGTGCCCATGTCCTGATCCGTGTTCTGGCGCGTCACTATGATGGCGGCGGCGATGGAGAGCAGCAGCGAGGGTATCTGGGCAACCAGGCCGTCACCTATGGCAAGCAGGGTATAGATCTCGGCCGCCTCGCCGAAGCTGAGATCGTGCTGCATCATGCCGATGATGAAGCCGCCGATGATGTTGATGAAGAGGATCATGATGCCCGCGATGGCATCCCCCTTGACGAATTTGGAGGCACCGTCCATCGAGCCGTAGAAGTCAGCCTCCTGGGTCACCTCGGCGCGGCGCTTGCGCGCATCTTCCTGATTGATGAGACCCGCATTGAGATCGGCATCTATCGCCATCTGCTTGCCGGGCATGGCATCGAGGGTGAAGCGGGCGCTGACTTCCGAGATCCGCCCCGCACCCTTGGTAACCACCACGAAGTTGATGATGACCAGGATGAGGAAGACGATGATGCCCACCGCATAGTTGCCGCCGATCACCACGTTGCCGAAGGCTTCGATCACATGACCCGCGGCGTCGCCACCATTGTGGCCCTCGAGCAGTACCACCCGGGTCGAGGCGACGTTGAGCGCCAGACGCAGCAGGGTCGCTATCAAGAGCACGGTCGGGAAGGCGGCAAATTCGAGGGGACGGCGGGTGTAGACTGCCACCAGCAAGACCACGATGGAGAGGGCGATGTTGAAGGAGAACAGGGTGTCCAGCATCAGCGGCGGTATGGGCAGCACCACCATGCCGAGGGAGGCCAGCACCAGTAGCGGTGTACCCAACCCCTTGCCCAGCAGTCCACGGTACTCTTTCAACCGGCCCAATGATGCCCGCACTGTCATGACGACTCTCAGTTCTTAACCCCAGATGGGCAGATTAAAGCAAACATCGAGCCAACAAAGCAATTCGTTGATTTTAAATGATTTTAATTTGACTGCGTCAGAAGTTTGTCATCGTCGGCGGTATTTGCGGTATTACGCAGGGAATGGCCAGATCCTTGGCCTCGGGTGCCCAGCGTTAGGCTGAGGGCATCAGCCTCCGGTGCCCAGCGTTATTTGCTTATTTGCGGTATTCCGGGGGAATGGGCAGATCCTTGCCAAGGGGCTGAGGGCGGCGACCCCGGCCACGGCGGAATTTCTTGAGCTGATAGACGTAGGCCAGCACCTGGGCCACGGCGGCGAACAGCCCTTCGGGGATCTCCTGGCCAATCTCGGCGCTGTGGTAGATGGCGCGGGTCAGCCCTGGGGATGGCAGTATGGGGATCTCGTACTCGCGACCTATCTCGCGAATTTTTAGCGCTATCTCGTCCACCCCCTTGGCCAGCACCTTGGGCGCGGCCCCCGGCTTGCTCTGATCATATTGCAGCGCCACCGAGTAGTGGGTCGGGTTGGTGATGATGACGTCCGCCTTGGGCACATCTCCCATCATGCGCCGCGCAGCCATCTCCATCTGCAAACGGCGGATCCGCCCCTTGACCTCGGGCTTGCCCTCGGAATCCTTGTACTCGTCCTTGACCTCCTGCTTGGTCATCTTGAGCTGACGAGCATGGTTCCAGCTCTGGAAGGGAATGTCGATGGCAACGATGGGCAGCAAGGCGCAGCACAGGATGATCAACATCCACAGAAACAGCTCTAGGGCATCGATGATGCCCCCCGGAAAGGCCTCAAGGGAGAGATTGAGCAGGTGGTTGAACTGACTCGACAGGGTCCACCAGGCGAACAGGCTGATGAAGACCACCTTGGCGATGGACTTGACAAGCTCCACCCAGGATTGCACCCCGAACATGCGCTTGAGACCGGCGAGCGGGCTAAGCTTGCTCCACTTGGGCATCATGGCCTGGGTAGAAAAGTTGAGGCCACCGAGCAGGGTATTGCCAACAAAGGCCGCCAGCGCCACCAGGGCGAACAGCAACCCCAGCGGGGCCAGCACCTCGCCGAGCAGGGTCGGCACCATGGCCCCCATGGCATTGGGATCGAATGCCTGCTCCCGCTCCAGGGTGAATCCCATGGTCATCACCTTGATCATGGCGGTGGCCAGCTGTCCCTTGATCATCAGCAGCCCGAACACGGCGGCCAACAGCACGCTGGCGGTACCCAACTCCTTGGACCGGGCGATCTGCCCCTTCTCACGGGCCTGTTGCAGTCGCTTGCCGGTCGCCTGTTCACTGCGTTCCTGATCGGAATCAGCCATGGGGGCCGGCTCCGCAGAAACCCGGGGGCAGACTGCCCCACCTCAACCAGATCCCATCAACTATGGGCGCGTTGCGGTCGCGATCTGGCAAGCACCCCTGGCTCAGCCAACCCCCATTAACTATGGGCACGTTGCGGTCGCAACCTGGCAAGCCCCCCTGGCTCAGCCAACCCCCATTAACTATGGGCACATTGCGGTCGCGACCTGGCAAGCACCCCTGGCTCAGCCAACCCCCATCAACCATGGGCACCTCCCAGACACTGGGTATCGATCAGCTGGCAGCTCGTCTCCTGCACCCGCTCCCAGAGGGCATCGAAGTGCCCCATGAAGCCGCCGATAGTGAGCCAGAGAATGAAGAGTCCCGACATCATGCTGACCGCAAACCCGATGCTGAAGATGTTGAGTTGAGGGGCCGCCCGGGTCATGACCCCGAACGCGAAGTTGATGAGCAGCAGGGCGACGATGGCGGAGAGGGACATCACCAGAGCGGCCTGGAACATGACCCCGATAAAACCTGCCAGGGTGCGCAAAGACCCAACCGAGAGGCCCACTGTGCCCACCGGCAAAGTATCGAAACTCAAGATAACCATGCGCAGCATGATGAGGTGACCGTCGAGGGCGAGGAATACCAGGGTCGCCAGCATCAGGTAGAACTGGCCCACCACGGGGGCGGACTGGCCGTTCATGGGATCCACCAGAGAGGCAAAACCCAGGCTTGTCTGCATCGAGATGACCTGACCGGCCAGCACGAAGCTCTCCATCAGAAACTGGGTCATCAGGCCGAGGGCGGCACCTATCAGGATCTGCTGACCGAGAATAAGAAAGCTGCCGAGGGAGAAGAGCTCCACCGAGGGCATGGGCGGCAACAGGGGTACGATCAGGAAGGTGATGGCCAAAGAGAGCCCCATGCGCACATTCATGGGGGCCAGCTTGCTGCCAAACACCGCCATCACCATCAGCAGGCTGCTGACCCGGGCCAGGGGCCAGAGCACGGCGGCGAGCCACTCCAGAATGAGCTGGCTGGAGAAGGTCACGCTGCTCGCCCCGGGGTTGTGCGACTCACCCCACCACCTCGGGGATCTGGCTCACCATCAGCTGGAAGAAGTCCATCAGGCTCTGCAGGCCCCAATGCGCACCGGCCCCCAGGGCCAGCAGGGTCACCACCAGCCGGGGCAGGAAGCTCAGGGTCTGTTCGTTGATGGAGGTGGCCGCCTGGAAGATGGCCACCAGCAGACCGACGAACAGGCTCGGCAGTATGACGGCACACACCATGATGGTGACCAGCCAGAGCGCCTCGCGAAATACGTCGACAAAGGTTTCCGGACTCATGTTACCGACTCCTTTCCATTGGCCACCGGCATCCGGGCCGACGCGGGTGACCCACATGACCGAGGCAGGAAGCGCCCAGCATCATCCCCCGCTCCCCAAACCAAAGCTGGTCGCCAGGGAGCCCAGAATGAGGTTCCAGCCATCGACCATGACGAACAGCATCAGCTTGAAGGGCAGCGATACCAGCATGGGAGAGAGCATCATCATCCCCATGGCCATCAGGATGCTGGCGACCACCAGATCGATGACCAGGAAGGGCAGAAACAGCATGAAACCTATCTGGAAGGCGGTCTTGAGCTCGCTGGTGACGAAGGCCGGGATCAGCACCCACAACGGCACATCGGCGGGCTTGTCCACCTGCACGTTGGCGATCTCCATGAAAGTATTGAGATCCTTGATCCGGGTCTGGGCCAGCATGAACTGGTGCAGGGGCAACTGGGCCTTCTCCAGCGCCTCCTGGGTGGTGATGGTTTCGGCCAGATAGGGCTGCAAGGCCTCCTCGTTGATGCGATCCAGCACCGGGGACATGATGAAGAAGGACATGAACAGGGCGATGCCGACCAGCACCTGGTTTGAGGGGCTCTGCTGCAGACCGATGGCCTGACGCAGGATGCCGAGCACCACTATGATGCGGGTGAAGGAGGTCATCATGATGACCACGGCCGGCAGGAAGGAGAGGGCCGTCATCAGCGCCAGCACCTGCAGGGTCAGGCTGTACTCCTGACTGCCATCCGCCATGGTCTTGATGGTCACCGCCGACATGCCATCCTGGGCCAGTACCAGCGGCGAGCAGAGCAACAGCAACAGCCAGCCCCAGTGACGCTTCATCAATAGATTTCTCATCCCGTTATTCTTTGTCATTGCGCGCCATCAGCTTGCTGAGCTGCTGGGCGAAGGCCTGGGGTTGACGCTCATCCAGGGGCTGCTCAAGCCGATGGAGAAAGGTGACCTGCTGGGGGGTAACGCCGAGCAAGAACTGCTGCTCCCCCACCTTGACCACCAGCAGTTTTTCCTTGTAGCCGAGGGGCAAACTGGCGATCACCTTCATCTGGCCGCCCCCTATCGCCTGAGTGAGCTTGCTCTTCTTGAGCAGAAACCCCAGCACCAGGATGAGGCCGATGACCATCAGGCTCGACAGCAGCCAGGAGGTGAGGCTCGGCAGCGTGGCGGTTGTCTGTGCCAAGGCAGGCAGCGGCAACAGCAGCAACAAGAGGGCGGCCCGCATCATTTTAATTTCTTGATCCGTTCAATCTGGCTGATCACATCGGTCAGCCGGATCCCGAATTTGTCATTGACCACCACCACCTCGCCGTGGGCGATCAGGGTGCCGTTGACCAATACATCCAGGGGCTCACCGGCCACCCTGTCCAGCTCCACCACAGATCCCTGGTTGAGCTGGAGCAGGTTGCGGATGCTGATCTGGCTGCGGCCCACTTCCATGGCGATGGTCACCGGGATGTCGAGTATGGTGTCAAGCTTGCGGCGCTCCTCGGCACTGATGGGCGCATCGTCCTTCAGCTCTTCGAGGGGAGCCGGTTTGACTTCCGTCGTGACCTGCTCTTCGAGGGCTGCAGCCCAGGCATCGGCCATCAGATCCTGCTCGTCTTCGGGTGTGCTCATCTTACTTCCTTACTGTTCATGATTAGGCGGGTTCCGGGCCTGTTATCGGTGGGGATTTTCGATGCTGCGCTCGAGCTCTTCCAGCTCGGCCTCGCCATCGATACGCACGCCGCCCCGGGTGACCAGGTGCATCTCGGTCTTGACCCCGTCCGGACGCTTGAGTTTGTCGACAATCTTGAGCGCCACGTTCTCTTTTGTGCGGCCCATCTTGGCGTGGAAGGTCGGCAAGTCCTCCACATAGACCAGCAGGTTCTCCGGCATCTCCACCGGGATGATGTCGCCGGGTTTCAGCTCCATGAGGTCGCGCAGGGTGAGCTCGGTCTCCAGCAATTTCGCCTTGAGCTCCACCTTGACATCCATGATCTCGTCGCGCAGCGCCTTGCTCCAGCGCACGTCGGTGTCCCCCTTGTCGCTCTGCACCCCGGCATCGAGCAACTCGCGGATGGGTTCGAGCATGGAGTAAGGCATGGCCACGTGGAAGTCGCCGCCACCGCCATCGAGTTCGATGTGGAAGGAGCTGACCACTATCACCTCGGTCGGGCTGACGATGTTTGCCATGGCCGGGTTCACTTCGGAGTCGAGGTACTCGAAGCCCACATCCATCACCGGCGCCCAGGCATCCTTGTAATCCTCGAACACCAGCTTGAGCAGCATCTGGATGATACGCCGCTCGGTGGGGGTGAATTCCCGTCCCTCGATCTTGGCATGGTAACGGCCATCGCCACCGAAGAAGTTCTCCACCAGGATGAAGACCAGACGCGCCTCCATGGTGATCAGCGCCGTCCCCTTGAGGGGACGGAAACGCACCATGTTCAGGCTGGTTGGCACGAACAGGGTATGTACATATTCGCCGAACTTGAGCATCTGCACACCGTTGATCGACACCTCGGCGGTGCGCCGCATCATGTTGAACAGGCTGATGCGCATGTGACGGGCAAAACGCTCGTTCACCAGCTCCAGGGTCGGCATGCGGCCACGGACGATGCGATCCTGGGAGGAAAAATCAAACTGGGCTATGCCGGGATCGCCGGCCGCCCCTAACTCCTCCTCTTCGACATCGTCGACCCCGTGCAAGAGGGCATCAATTTCGTCCTGACTTAACAGATCGCTCACGCTTCACCTACTGCATTACAAAGCCGGTAAACAGCACTTGTTCGATTACGGGGGAAGAGGTCAGGTCTTTCAGGACCCGACGGCACTCTTCCAGTGAGTCATTTCGCAACTTTTCCTTGCCCTCGAAGGTGACCAGTTGCTCGGCGCTGGCGGCGCTGAAGACCCGCAGCAGCGTCCCCTCGATAAGCGGTACATGCTGCTTGGCAAGGGCCTCGCTCGGGGCGCCGCGCACCATCAGCTGCACCTTGATCTGCACCAGCCTGTCCCGGCTCTGGCCCGCCACGTTGAATACGAAGGGACGCGGCATGCCGACATAGAGCGCCGGCAGGGTCGCGGGGTCTTGAGCCTGACCATCCGCCTGGGCGCTGGCCTCGGCCTTGGCGGCCTCGTCACTCCCCGAGAGCAGCAACCAGGCGGCAACGCCGCCCCCCATCAACACAAGCAGCACTATGACGGCCATGATGATCAGCTTTTTTTTGCTGGCCGTCGCCGGGTCTTTGAGCGTCAGTTCGCTATCGTCCGCCATCCCTTGTCCACCCTGGTATCAAACTTGTTCGTTATCATAAACTTAACTTGGGGCGCATCAAGCATAGAAATCAATTCCGCTCTCGTTTGCCGCATCCATGGACAAACTGAGTCGAGTGACGCCGTTTTCGGCCTCATGTTGAGCGCCATGACCGCCCTCCCGACCAGGCTGACCATGGCCCCCCTGTCCCGCGAAACCCTGGGTCTGCTGTTGCGACTGCTGCTGAGCCTGCTGTTGGGTCTGTTGTTGCACCGACGTCTGGCCAAGCTGGATCCCCTGCCCCGCCAGCATCTCCCTGAGCCTGGGCATGGCCTGCTCCAGCATCTCCCGGGTCTGGCCATGCTGCACCACGAAACTGACGCTGGCCTGGCTGTCCTGGCCCAGCTGGATCTGGATTTTCATCTTGCCAAGGCCCAGAGGGTCGAGCTGGATCTCCGCCTGTTGCAGCTTGTCTGCCAGCATGACATTGACCCGTTGCTGCAATTCGGCCGGGGCATCCTGACCGGCCAATTTCAAATGGGGTAAAGCGGGGGCGTCGGCGCGGGGCTGGCTCAGGGCAGTCTGGCTGACCCTGGCCTCGGCCAGTGCTTGCGGGCCCTGATGTGGGCTGGGAGGCGCAGGGTCGCTCTCCCCCTTCTGACCGCTGGTGACCAGAGATCCACTGCGCTCAAGAGCCGCCAGTTTACCCTTGGTGACAGGCTCATTTTTCACTGACGCGGCGGCCCCCTCGATGGTCGCGGCAGAGGCCCCTTGAGGCAAACTGGTGACAGGTGCCTGACTCCCCTGAGATTGCGCCTGAGCCAGCACTTGCTGAGGCACCACTAAGGTCGGCGCCACTGGCGTGCTGCTCGCAGCCTGCCCTGGCGCGCTCTGGGTTAGGGTAGTCTGCGAGTCACCACCGGCCTTGGCCGCAGCGCCCTGACTGACGCTCCCGTCTGCGTCCACCGCTGATGGCGTCCGGTCTTGCGGCTTGTCAGCCGGCTGGCCACGGCCTGATACATCTGGCGGCACGCTGCCCGGCAACGGCCCCCCTTGCTGGGCGAGCTGGCTGCCGACCGCAAAGGCCTGGGCCGGCGTGCTGGCATCGGGCTTGCGCGCAGGCTCGGTGACCGGCGTGGTGCCCTCATCCCCTTGCAGGGCCTCATCCATACTGGGCAAGGCCCCGGCAGGCAGTATCTTGCGGCCCTGCTCGGCACCTCTCTCCATCAGGGCCGCAACCAGCTTGCTGTCGCCCTCTCCCGCCTCTGCCTGTGCCTCATCGGCGGCATCATGCTGACCCCTGTGGGCCGCAAGTGGCGCGCCCGGCGTGTCGGATGTCGATGCTGCGCTCGTCTCTTCAAGGCCGGGAGCAGGCGGCAACATATTGCCTTCCCCAGGCGCGCTGCTGCCTGATGGCGAAACCAGGCGGGTATCTTGTTTGAGGGAATCTTGCAGATGGGCGAGGAAGGGGTGACCGGCAAGGGCGTTGAGCGCCAGGGCACCATCGTCAAGGGCGTCCCCCTTGACAGCCTCCTCGCCATCTTGCCCATGAGCGACGGCTTTGCCTGGCTTGGCGTCACTCTCTTGACGCCCTGCAGATGCCAAACCGGCGGCCATCTCTGCCCCGGCCTGTTCCATCTGCGGCTGCAAGCTCTTATCAGCGCCATCCGTCCTGGCCACGCCCTCAGCCCGGTCTCCCCTGGACGGCGCAACCTGCTCCCCTTGCTGGTACTGGGTCATCAGATCGGCAAACCCAGCCTTCTCCTCCCCAGGCACAGGGGCATCATCGCGCCGAGCCTGGCTTGTCAGGACGCTCGTCTCACCGCTAACGGGTGGCGTAATGGGGGTCAACAATGTCTGCATCATCCTGGATTCCGGGTCTGGGCGCCGATAAGGCCTGAATTGGAATAGGGGCACCCCTTGGTGCGTCATGAGCAATTAGAAAGCAAGTTACAGGCCAGAATGTTGAGTTCGGCTACGCAGGGAGAATTCATCCAACATCTTCTGCTCTTGCCGCTGGGCTTGCTGCTGGGCGCGAACGGCCTGCTTGTCGAGCAGCAGTGCCACCGCCTTGCGCCGTTGCTGGGCTCCCAGCCACTCTTCCCGGCGCTGGCTGAGCACCTCGCGGATCTGCAACACCCCCTCAAACTGCTGGGTCGCAGCCTGCTCCAACTTGCTGATGAAGGCGTGATACTGGGCGTTCTGCTGCGCGGGTATGCCCTGCAGGCCCCGGTCTGTCCACTGCTGGTGATAGACCTGACGATATTGGTTGAGGGCATCTTGCTGCTGCTGGTACAGCTTCAAGTCCTGCTGCGCCTTGGCCAGCGCCAGGGCAGCCTGCTGCTCAGCCACCAGCAACCTTTCCGCTAATAACACCAGTCCCTTGCTCATTGACTACCTCTCGCTGGCTGGATGAAGGGGGATGTTCGCCCCGCACGCGGGATCACTGCATCAGGGGCATGGCCACCAGTTGCAGTGCCTGCAGGCCATCATCATAGTGGACGACCTCACGCATTTTTTGCTGCAAGAAGCGATCCAGATACGGCTTTTGGCTGATGGCCCTGTCGATGCGCGGATCCGCCCCCTGGCTGTAGGCGCCTATGGTGATCAGATCCCGGTTCTGCTGATAGAGGGAGTAATACTGCTTGAGGGCCCGTGCCAGCCCCTGATGCTCGGCCGAGGTGACCTGAGGCATGACCCGGCTGATGGATTTTTCGATGTCGATGGCTGGGTAGTGGCCCGAATCCGCGAGTTCGCGGGACAACACTATGTGGCCATCGAGAATGGCCCGGGCCGCATCGGCGATGGGGTCTTGCAGGTCATCCCCTTCGGTCAGTACCGTGAAAAAGGCGGTGATCGACCCCTGACCATCGCTGCCATTGCCCGCCCGCTCCACCAGGGCAGGCAGCTTGGCGAACACCGACGGCGGGTAGCCCTTGGTCGCGGGCGGCTCTCCCACGGCCAGGGCGATTTCCCGCTGGGCCTGGGCATAGCGGGTGAGGGAATCCATCAGCAGCAGCACATTGAGGCCCTGATCGCGAAAATACTCGGCGATGGCCAGCGCCGTTTCGCAGCCCTTGAGCCGCATCAGCGGCGAGGCATCCGCCGGGGCGGCCACCACCACGGCCCGCTCGCGCCCCTCTGCCCCCAGAATATCTTCGATAAACTCTTTGACCTCCCGGCCCCGCTCGCCGATGAGGCCGACCACCACCACATCCGCCACCGAGCCCCGGGTCATCATGCCCAGCAACACGGACTTGCCGACCCCGGAGCCAGCAAAGAGCCCCATCCGCTGGCCCTGACCGACGGTGAGCACCGCATTGATGGCACGCACCCCTACGTCCATCGGCTTGTGGATGGGACGACGGGCGAGCGGGTTGATGCGGGTCTGGGCAAATTGCACCGTCTGGGCCGCGATAATGGGGCCGAGTCCATCCAGGGGCTGGCCGATGCCATCGATGACACGGCCGAGCAGATTCATGCCGACCGGTATGCCATAGGCCTCGGTAATGGGCACCACGCGGGCGCCGGGGATCACCCCCTTGAGCTGTTCACTCGGCATCAGGAACAGGCGATCGCCGCTAAAGCCGACCACCTCTGCCTCCAGGGTGCCATCCTGGGTATCGATGCGGCACAGGGCGCCGATGGCGGCCCGGCACCCCACGGCCTCCAGGGTCAATCCCACCACCCGCGTCAACTTTCCGGCGACCGGGGTCTTGGGGGCTATCTCTCCGACCCGGTAACGTTGCAGTCGCTGGCAAAGGCTGTTGCTCATAATGGGATCCTGAGGCTGGGAATTGAGAAGGGAAACCCTGGCGTCAATCGCGCTGGTTGTCGCGCAAGAAGTTGCGCAACAGCTGGTCGATGCGCCCCGAGAGGGTCAAGTCCACACTGGAGAGTTCAGTGGCCAGCTGAATATCGCCGGGCAACAGGGTCGGATCGCTCTCTAGCCGCCAGTGGCGCCGCTCGCACTCCTCCTCCCCGAATGCCGCCACCACCCGGGCAATATCATCCGGATGCAGGGAGAGCGTCACCCCTTGATTGGACGCGGGCAGCAGGGCCAGCCCCTCCTTCAAGGCACCGAGCAGCAAGGCGGGTGAGGTCACGGCCTCCTGCTTGATCAGGGCCCGGGTCAGCTGCATCACCAGGGCGATGAGCTGTTGCTCCACGTCGGCATCCTGCTCGGCCAGGGGGTCGGCCAGGCGGGAGGCCAGCAGGCGCCAATGGCCCTGCTCCTGCTCGACCAACTCGCGCCCGAGGGCCAAGCCCTCCTCCTTGCCTTGGCTAAGACCGGCATCGTGCCCCTGCTTGAGACCCTCTAGCTTGCCCTCCTCCAACCCCTTGGCAAAACCTGCGGCCTGCCCCTCGGCCATGCCCTCTTCCCAGGCAGCCTGGCGAATGGCTTCCAGCTCCTCGGCCGTGATGCTGGGGGCGGGTTCCTCGGCCGGCTCCGGCTCAGGTGGCAGCTCCGACTGACTATACCAATCCTGGGGCAGGCCCAGGGCATTGGTCTCTATCTCGGACTCGACTTCCATCTCCGGCCAGCCCCAGGTCTCTATCTGGGTACCGGTCGTGTCGGGTCTCACATATCCGCGCAGCTTGCTGTTGTTCATGGTTGAGAGGCACTCCTCGTCACTAGCGGCCCGGCGCCGCCGCGCCGCTTATGATGCATGGTTTAGAGGAACTCGTCGCCGCCACCGGCGCCCAGCATGATCTCGCCGGCATCGGCCAGGCGACGGGCGATGGAGAGGATCTCCTTCTGGGCCGCTTCCACCTCTGAGACCCGGATCGGCCCCATGGCCTCCAGATCGTCCGCCAGCATCTCGGCGGCGCGCTTGGACATGTTCTTGAAAATCTTCTCGCGCATCTGATCGTCCGACCCCTTGAGGGCCCGTTGCAGCAGATCCCCCGGCACTTCCCGCAACATGGTCTGGATGCCGCGATCGTCCACGTCGATCAGGTTCTCGAACACGAACATCAAGTCCTGGATCTGCTGGCTCATCTCCTCGTCGGAGTCGCGGATGGCGTCCATCAGCTGACCTTCGACGTTGGTGTCCAGGTAGTTCATGATGTTGGCCGCCGCCTTCATGCCGCCCATCTTGGCTGCCTGAGCACCTGCCGCACCGGCAAACTGCTTCTCCATGATGTCGTTGAGCTCTTGCAGCGCCGCCGGTTGTACCTCTTCGAGGTTGGCGATGCGCATCACCAGATCCAGGCGTACCTGCTCCGGGAACTGGCTCAGGATCTCGGCAGACTGCTCCGGCTCCAGGTAAGAGAGCACTATGGTCTGGATCTGCGGGTGTTCGTTCTGGATGATGCTGGCCACCTGGCGGGCATCCATCCACTTGAGGGAATCCAGACCCCGGGCGCCGGATCCCAGGATGATCTGATCCACCAGGTTGCTGGCCTTGTCTTCACCCAGGGCCGCCACCAAGGCTTTGCGCACGAAATCTTCGCTGCCGATGCCGATGTTGGTGTACTTCTGGATATCGTCGATAAATTGACGATGCACCGCCGCCACCCGGTCGTGACTGAAATCGGACATGGAGGCCATGGACATGCCGAGCCGCTGCACCTGCTTGGGCTCGAGGTGGCGGAAGATCTGGGCCGCATCCTCTTCGTTGAGGCTGAGCATCAGCACCGCGGCCATCTCTATCCCCGTCATCTGCTCGAGGATCTGGCGCTGACCATCGCTGATGTCGTTGCCGGTCACTTGATTCTTATTTTCTTCAGGCATCTTTGGTTACCCACTCTTTAATGACCTGCGCGGCCAAGTCCGGTTCATTCGCCACCAGGGCACGCACCGCCTTGAGCAGGTCTTCATCACGATGGAGATCCGGCAGCTTGAGGTGGCCATCGCGCACCCCGAAGATGGGTTCTGCCTCGGCCTGGGCCGCCAGCAGACTCAGTTCGTCGTCGCCGCCCAGCACTATGCTGTTGTCCAGATCCAGTTCGCCATCGGGTCTGACATCCGGGTAGAGCAGACGCTTGAGCATGGGCCGCACCACAGTCACTATCAGCACTATGATGACCAGCACAGAGGCGGCGATGCGCACCGCGCGCCAGAACCAGGGCTGCTCGTAGATGGGCAGGTCCGGCATCACATCCAGCTCGGGGCGGTTGAAGGGGATGGCGACCACTTCCAGGCTGTCTCCTCGGGTCACATCGAACCCCAGGCCGCCGCTGATGAGCCGACGCAGGGTATCAATCTCGGTCTGGCTGCGCGGCTCGCGGGTAACGGCGCCATCGGCCCCGGTGATCGACTTGTAATCCACCGCCACCGAGACCGTCATGCGGCGAATGCCGCCCATCTGACGCCGGGTATGACTGACGGTGGTATCGAGTTCATAGTTGCGGGTGGCCTCCTTGCGCGAGCGACCGGCGCTGGTGCTGCTCTCGCCCCCTTCCACCTTCTCCGGGATCCCCGAGGCGGCGGGTGGCTGGTTGGAGAGGGCGCCAGGCACACCGCCATTGGCCCCGCTGGCACTGTTCTCTTCCAGGGTCATCTCCGAGCGCACCGCAGGCAGGTCCGGGTTGTAGGTCTTGCGGGTCTGCTCCTGCTGGGAGAAGTCCAGGGCAAGATCCACTTCGGCGGTGTAGTTGTCCATGCCGAGCACGGGGATCAGGATGGCGTCAATTTTCTGTTTGTACTCCAGCTCCTGCTTCTGCTGCATGGCAAATTCTTTGCGGGTCTGGGCGGAGACCGGATCCTGGGAGCCTGAGTTGAGCAGGCGACCACTCTGATCGGTGACAGTGACCCGGGTCGGTTCCAGGCCATGGACCGCGGAGGCAACCATGTCGACGATGGAGTCCACCTCCCCCTGACCCAGGGCCGAGCCCTTGAGGCTCAACACCACGGTGGCGCTCGGTTTGCGCTCGTTGCGGGCGAACACGTTGTCTTTGGGAATGGCCAGCAGCACCTGGGCCTTGGCCACGTTCTGGAACTGTTCGATGGCGCTGGCGAGCTGGCGCTCGCGGCTGAGCTTGAGGCGCTCGGCTTCCATGCGCTGGCTCACCCCGAAGCTGGAGTCCTTGAGCAAGATAGCCTCGCCATCGTTGCTGCTGACGCTGTTGGTGCCGAGCCCTGCCCGGGTCAATCGCAGTCGGATATCCCCATAGTTCTCGGCGCTGACCAGCACGCTCTTGCCATCGACCTGATAGGGGATCTTCTGCTGATCCAGATAATCCAGGGTGGAGACCAGCTCCTCGGTGCTATAGGTGCCAAGGGGCCGCATCTCCGGCTCCTTGCCCCACAGCAAGATGAAGACGGCGATGGCCAGACAGATGGCCAGCCCCAGGATCAGGGTGATCTGGCGCAGCACATCGCTGTTGGAGAGAAACCCCAGCGCCGAGCTCTTCTGTTCATTCTCGTCGAGGGCACTCGCCCCTTCATGGTTGATCAGCAGATCGCCATTTTGATCGTTCGCCACGGGTCAGATCCTTATCTTCTGGTCTGGTTCATGAGGTTCATGAGGTTCATGAGGTTCATGAGGTTCATGAGGTTCATGAAAGAGGGGAATAGCGAGGAGGGAAAATGCGCTCTCCAGTACCTGGCCAAATAGCAAAATCAACCCCTTACACCGGCATGTTCATGATGGTCTTGTAGGCATCGACCATCTTGTTACGCACCTGCACCGTCGCCTCGAAGGCGATGGAGGCTTTCTGACCGGCGATCATCACATCGGAGAGATCCACCGACTTGTCACCCATGTCGAGCCGGGTACGCAGATCGTTGGCAGTGCCCTGCAAACCGTTCACATTGCCGAGGGCCTGCTGCAGCAGCTGGCCGAAATCCGAGCTGACGTGGCCGCTTGGCTGGCTGACGGCAGGAATACCCGCTTCCACCTTGAGGGCCTGCATCTCTTGCATCAGGCTGCTTGCACTTATTTCCATCACTCTTCCCCAGACAAATCATTGACGCTGGCAGAAGATAAGCAATTAGGGTGCCAATCCGGGATATCGAGGGAGAAATGGGCAAGCGGGCACCGACGGATAAGCGCCGGCGCCCGAGCCCGGGCTACCTTAGCCCAGCAACAATCGGAGATAACTCAGGTGCAGATCCCTGTGCTCATCGGCGGGCAATTTGACCAAGACCTCATCATGGAGATAGCGGCTCTTGGCAGTGGCCAGCTCGGGGGCCACCAGACCCACCTCGACCAGCTTGGCGACGATGGCAACCGCCAGCGCCATGCAGCCGTCACTCTCCTGGCCCCAACCGAAATCACCATCATAATCAAACAGTTCAGGACGAGGCGAGAGAGGATCAACCCGATCCCCCCAGACCCAGAAGGCCATGGGCCTCTCTTGGGGAAGGCGCAGATAGATACTCTGTCTGTCCCACTCCCGTTGTTGGCCCTGAGTCGCATCCCGTGCTGCCTGATCCGGTTCCTGCGCCATACTGCACTCCTTGTCTCGCGATGCTATTTTGGGATGCCCATAGAAAAAGAGGGCACAAGGCCCTCTTTTTACTGGAAAACTCGCTATTTAAACAGCCAGAATTTCAACACAAAACCAGAAAAACTCCTTGCTGAACAGCGGGTGATCATGACTTGTTCAGATCGTCATCCAGCCAGTACTTGGAACCCGCCACACTGGCGTCGAGCAAGAGCCCTTTCTCACCGATCTGGTAGATAGCCATGCCGCCATTGTATTTGGCGGTCAGTTCGGCGCTCTCTTTGCCAGCCACTGCCCCCACCTCGGAGGTTGCTTCCCAACCCTGGTGGACAAATCCATCAAACTTGGCTTTGTTCTCGAACAGGATCACCTGCTGATAGAATTTTCCGCCCATACCGGCAGAGAGGCCGCCGCCAAACATCTTCATGTAGGTGCGACTGTTATTCTGGCGGCTGACCGCCACCCCGGCGCCCTGATTGGTGCTGAGCATCAGGGAGAACTTGCGAGAATCAAAGACCGCATAGCCATAGGCCTGGTCAAACAGCAACTTGGCGGAGGGCTGCTCGTTGAATAGCCGCACCAGGGCGGTATCGGCCATGGTATCGAGGGCGGTACGTGCCTGCTCGGCCGTCTTGGGCTCGACCATCTCATCGAGCTTCTTGTCTGCAACCGTCAACCACTCCTTGCTGGTCGCCATGCTCTTGTCGGTCCACTCCCCCGCGGTGTTGAATGCCTCTTCTCCCCACTGGGAGGCAGAATCCCAAGTCTGTTTGGAGAAGTCGCTGACATCACGCCACGCCTCTTTGCTGGTCTCACTCACCGCGTCACCGAGGTCGGAGGCTGCACTCTTGAGCTTGTCCCAATCCGCATGACCGGGCATGGCCACCAGCGCCACCATGAGCAGGGGCAGAGTTCGCATCTTCATGACTATCTCCATATCAAATGCCCACCAGGGGCGAGAAACTGCGTTTCCTTTAGCATACACCGCCAGGGGCGTCGCCACAGCCCTGGAGAGTAGCAAGTGTCTGTTATCCGGGCAGTTAGCAGGGCATCCTGTTGAGAAGAGAAGCAGGATCCGCAATGGCATCCCAACCTGGAGGGGCTCGTCAGCCGGGATGCAGACATGGTCATGGGGATAAGAAGAGGGAGCCAAGGCTCCCCCTGTGTGGACCAATATCCATCATGGCGATGAACTGAAACGTCGTCCCTGTGCATCCACCACCTGCTCCCCGTCTTCCTTGCTGAAGGCCCCTTGCTGGGGGCTCGGCAGGATATCCAGCACCACTTCTGACGGACGGCACAGCCTGGTGCCAAGCGGGGTGACCACTATGGGGCGGTTGATCAGGATGGGATGGGACAGCATGGCGTCAATCAACTCATCATCGCTGAATCCCTCCCCGGCCAGCCCCAGCGCCTCGTAGGGGGGAACATTCTGGCGCAGCAGGTCGCGCACCGATATCCCCATGGCGGCAATGAGTGCGACCAGGGTTTCGCGGCTCGGCGGCGTCTCCAGATAGTGGATGACGGTCGGCTCCACACCTGAGTTGCGGACAAGTGCCAACGTATTGCGCGAGGTGCCGCAGGCCGGATTGTGGTAGATGGTGATCAGGGTGTCATTCATGATAAAGCCTCTTCTTTCAAATAGTTGCGTTTCATGCGCAGGGCCACGTTGACCAGGGCGATCAGCACGGGCACTTCCACCAATGGGCCTATGACGCCGGCGAAGGCCTGATCCGAGCTCAGCCCGAACACGGCAATGGAGACCGCGATGGCCAGCTCGAAGTTGTTGCCGGTGGCGGTAAAGGCGATGGAGGCGTTCTTGTCATAGGGAATACCCAGCCTCTTGCCCACCAAGAAGCTGGTGAAGAACATCAGCACAAAGTAGATCACCAAGGGCACGGCGACCCGCAGCACATCCATGGGCAGCTCGACGATCATCTCCCCCTTGAGGCTGAACATCAGCACTATGGTGGCCAACAGGGCGATGAGGGTGATGGGGGAGATGGCCGGAATGAAGCGCTCGCTATACCACTTCTCCCCCTTGGCCTTGACCAGATAATGGCGGCTCAGAAAACCTGCCAGGAAGGGAATACCCAGATAGATCAGCACACTCTCGGCGATATCCAGCATGGTGATGTCCACCGCGAAGCCTTGCAGACCGAACAGGGGCGGCAGCACTGTAATGAACAGCCAGGCCATGAAGCTGTAGGTGAGGATCTGGAAACCGCTGTTGAGCGCTACCAGACCCGCACCGTACTCCTTGCTGCCGCCGCCGAGATCGTTCCACACCAGCACCATGGCGATGCAGCGCGCCAAGCCGATCAGGATGAGGCCCGCCATGTAGCCCGGCTGATCATGCAAAAACACCAGGGCTATCACGAACATCAGGATGGGGCCAACCAACCAGTTCATTACCAGGGAGAGGGTGATGGCGCGGCGATCCCGGGTCATGGTGCCCATGGTGGCGTAGTTCACCTTGGCGAGCGGCGGATACATCATCAGGATGAGGCCTATGGCCAGCGGGATATTGGTGGTGCCGACCGACATCGCCTCATTCCACTGGGCCACCTGGGGGAACAGATAGCCAATCCCGACCCCTATGCCCATGGCAACAAAGATCCAGAGGGTCAGATTGCGGTCGAGAAAACTCATTTTTTTGCTGACGGGCAGATCGCAGCAGGCATTGATACTCATCAAGAGACTCCCTGAGAGGATGAAACAGGCGGCTGATGGCGGGGCAAACCGACAGAGATCAGCGCCGCCAACAGGATAAGGTAATTGACGTGAGGGGCCAGGGTCAGCGCCTTGGGACGCAGCCGCAACTCTTGGTCGCGCCCCCCTGCGTATGACTGGCTGCCCATGAGTTCAGCAGCAGGACTCACCGGGCATGATGCCGCAGGCCTCCGGGTGACCGGCGCAGCACTCCTCGGTCAGGTAGCCAATCAGGCTCTGCATCAGCGCGATGTTGGCGCGATAACGCAGGTAGCGCCCCTCTTGCTCCACCGAGAGCAGACCCGCATGCAGCATGGCCTTCAGATGAAACGACAGGGCGTTGGGGGCGATGTCCAGCTCGCTGGCGAGCTGACCCGCCACCCGTCCCTCCAGACCCGCCTTGACCAGTAGCCGCCACACATCGAGTCGCACCCCGGAGGCGAGAGACTCGAACAACTTGCTGGCGACTGTCTTGTTCATTTCGACCATGATCCACACCTTATTCACTCAGTTAGTTCAACTATACAAGAGTTATTGAAATGATCAATCCAGCCAGATGACTTTTCCTCCCGCCCCTGCTTTGCTACCCTGCGCGGCCAAATAATCAGCGGCCCGGACATCGTCGCTGCAGGATGCAGACCAGCTTCCAGCGAGACCGGCTATCACCGACCCCCATCACAATGACTCCCCCTCGATCCCGCCAAGGGACAAGGCGGTGAGCGACAACGAGCGAGAGAATCGACATGCGTCAACGCCTACAACAAGAGTGGTTCGCCAATGTGCGTGGTGACCTGCTCGCCGGCACCGTGGTCGCCCTGGCCCTGATCCCGGAGGCGATCGCCTTCTCCATCATCGCTGGCGTCGATCCCAAGGTGGGCCTCTATGCCTCCTTCTGCATCGCCGTCATCATCGCCTTCGTCGGCGGCCGCCCCGGCATGATCTCCGCCGCCACCGGTGCCATGGCGCTGCTGATGGTCACCCTGGTCAAGGATCACGGCCTGCAATACCTGCTGGCGGCGACCCTGCTCACCGGGATCTTCCAGATAGGGGCTGGCTATCTCAAGCTCGGCAGCCTGATGCGCTTTGTCTCCCGCTCTGTGGTGACTGGCTTCGTCAACGCCCTGGCCATCTTGATCTTCATGGCCCAGTTGCCCGAGCTCACCAACGTCACCTGGCAGGTCTATGCCATGACGGCCGCCGGCCTTGCCATCATCTATTTGTTCCCGCTCATTCCCGTGGTGGGCAAGCTGGTGCCCTCCCCGCTGCTGTGCATCGTCATCCTGACGGCGGTGGCCATCACCATGGGGATAGATATTCGCACCGTGGGCGACATGGGCGAACTGCCCGATACCCTGCCCATCTTCCTCTGGCCGGATGTGCCGCTCAATCTGGAGACACTGGTCATCATCTTCCCCTACTCTGCGGCGCTGGCCGTGGTCGGTCTGCTTGAGTCGCTGATGACGGCGGCCATCGTCGACGATCTGACCGACACCAAGAGCGATCGCAACCGCGAGTGCAAGGGCCAGGGGATCGCCAACCTAGGCGCCGGCCTGATGGGCGGCATGGCGGGTTGCGCCATGATTGGCCAGTCGATCATCAACATCAAATCTGGCGGCCGCGGCCGTCTCTCCACCTTTGTGGCAGGCACCCTGCTGATCCTGATGGTGGTCTTCATGGATGAGTGGATCCGCCAGATCCCCATGGCCGCCCTGGTCGCCGTGATGATCATGGTCTCTATCGGTACCTTCTCCTGGGACTCCATCCGCAACCTGCGCAGCCACCCGCTCTCCACCAATATCGTGATGGTGGCCACGGTTGCCGTCGTGGTCGCTACCCATAACCTTGCCCTTGGGGTATTTGTCGGAGTACTGCTCGCCTCCCTCTTCTTCGCCGCCAAGGTGGCCCGCTTCATGCTGGTCAAGAGCGAGAGCAGCAAAGCGGGGGATGAGCGCCATTATCAGGTACGAGGCCAGGTGTTCTTCGCCTCTGCCGAACAGTTCATCGCCGCCTTCGACTTCAAAGAGGTGCTCAGCCGGGTGACCATAGATCTTAGCCAGGCCCACTTCTGGGACATCACGGCGGTGACCGCCCTGGACAAGGTGGTGCTCAAGTTCCGCCGCGAGGGGACCCAGGTCGACGTGATCGGTTTGAACGAGGCGAGCGCGACCCTGGTCGACCGATTTGGAGTACAGGACAAGCCCGAAGAGATAGAGAAGCTGCTGGCCAACCACTAAGGAGCGACCATGACCCATATCCTCGCCTGCCTCGATGGGGTAGCCAGCCAAGGGGCCATCTGCGATGCCTCCGCCTGGGCCGCTACCATCACCGGTGATGCTGTCACCCTGCTGCATGTGTTGGAGCGCCACCAAAACGTGCTGCCCGACTTGAGCGGCACCATTGGTCTGGGGAGCCGGGAGACCTTGCAGGCCGAGCTGGCCGAACTCGACCAGCAGCGTAGCCAGCTGGCTCGCCAGCAAGGCAAGGTGCAGCTGGACGCCGCCGTCCATCAGCTGGCGGAACACGGCATCCAGGCCAATCGCCTGCAGCGCCATGGCGACTTGCTCGAGACCCTGAGCGAGTTTACCGAGCAGACTCGCTTGCTGGTACTCGGCAAATGCGGCGCCCGGCACGAGGGGGAAGATGCCGTGGTCGGCAGCCAGCTCGAGAGCTTGCTGCGCACCCAGCGCACCCCGGCGCTGGTCGTGCAGCGCCACTTCACCGCCCCCACCAGCCTGCTGTTTGCCTTTGATGGCAGCGAGACGGCGCAGCGGGCCTTGCAGCAGCTGGCAGGCAGTACCTTGCTCAAGGGCTTGCCCTGTCATCTGGTGATGGTGGCCGACCCCGGCGCCGAGCACAGCGCTCAGCTCGAGGATGCCGCCGCCATGCTGCGCCAGGGGGGTTGGCAGGTGATCCCCAGTCTGCGCCAGGGGGAACTCATCCCCACCCTGACTCAATATCTGGCGCAGCAGCAGATAGCCCTGCTGGTGATGGGGGCCTACGGCCACTCCCGAGTGCGCCAGTTCGTGCTCGGCAGCCACACCAGCGCCATGCTGCGCGCCCTGCCCTGCACGCTGTTGCTGCTGCGCTGACCATCAGAGCCGCCCCGCGCGGCCCTCTCATCTTGCCCTGATGGACTCCCCCTCGGCCCTGCCCTTGATATGCAGTTGCGCTGAGGCGCCATCTGCCCCCATCTGAGCGTTCTGCTCACCCCTGGCATCTGCCCCGTTACCGCTGTCCATCCTCCAAAAGCCAGTACTGGTGCGGCTCTCCCGGCTGGTAATGCCCGCCTCCTCGTGTATCTGGCACCTGCGGCCCAGGCATTTGACATAAATTGTTCCCGTCAACGCGTCCAGCTGTATAGTTTTTGGTTAGCCATTCCGGTAAAATCCGCGCCCTTATAAGAGAGCCACCTAAGAGCGATTGAGCGATGTCCAACACAAAACAGGCCCCCAAAGTAGGATTCGTCTCCTTGGGTTGCCCTAACAACCAATAACTAGATTGATATTCTTCTGAATTTGATTGGGTAAGGCCGTGTCAATGGTCTCAATTGGTGCAATTTGTTAGGGTGTCAGCCATTTACCACACATGTACAAGGAATTCTTGCTTTGAGCAAAAAAGCAGCCAAGATAGGAGATATTGGGACAGATCATGATGGCTTTCACCCTACAGCCATCACCGCAGGGTCGCCCGATGTGTTCAAAGATGGAATCCCCGTTGCCCGAGTTGGCGATCCCCTAGTTCCTCATGACAAGCCAAACAATCTCCACCATCCAAGAGCCATTGCTTCTGGTTCCTCAACAGCTCTTGCCTCTGGCTATCACTGGTGGTGGTGTTGATTGTGGTGGAGTTATCATAGGGTCTGGAACTATCATTGTTGGAGTTCAAGCATCAGCGGCCTGAGCTTCCGCAGCTCGTCAGCCTGCTGCACCTTTAGAGCTCCCGGCTAAAAATGCCTATTGGCCTCCCTATGACTTTTCCCAGGGTAAGACGCTAGAGGTTGTATACACCACGGCATCAACTGATATTGCCTTATTATCGCGAGAAGAGGCTAAGGAACTGCTACAGACCCTTTACTCTGAAATGGGTGGTAAGGATACTGTTGGGACAACAAAGATAACGATAATATTCTTTGATTGGTCAATGCTATATATTACAACCATACCTAGAATTATTTTTTCTTCGGGTGATGACAGGTAGCCTGTTCTGGCCCTATAAAAGAAGGGCTCTATCTTTATTCTGGTTGAATCTAGTTGGTTTTATATGCTTCTATGCATCATTGATGAAATTACACATTTAGGAACTTCTTCAAATGGATTCAAGGATAATGCTTTTAATTAAGATTTTCGATAAAGAAGAGTATGCGGATGCATTCCTCAACAATGGTGAGATATTTTGTCAAACTTTAGAAAGTTTTAAAAAAATAGAAGATGCCGGAGTTAGAGGTGATACCTATGAAGCAGTATCTAGTTGGTATCAACCAGATCAGGTTTCTCTAATTATATCATATAAAGATGATGCAGGTGTTGAGCACAAAATACCACTAATGCCCTCAGACCTAGCCGGCCCAATCATCACTCAACTCAACAAATATAATCATTTAAATCTTTACTGTATGTATGCAGTAATAATTCCAGAGTTTAACGAGTCTTACACAACTGAAGAAGAAAAATTGCTTGTGTCTGAAAAAATAAACTCTATGCTTGCTGAAAGAACAACCTTGGATGATGAAGTTCTATCTCTTGGAAAATATGCAGTTATTATCCATAGTGTTAACGATTTCATCGAGAAAGTTGAAAGTGCCGCAAAGGAAAGAAATTATCAATGCCGCCATAAACCAATTACTTATTTCGACTCTGACAGTTTCAATGGAAGTGTTAATGAATTAGAAGCCGTGTTTAGAAAGAGACATTGTTACAAATACCAGAGTGAATATCGCTTCGCGTTTGCTACACAAGAACTTGTAGGGCCAAAGACAATACATATTGGGCCGATCGGAGGAATTGCAATAAAGGTTCCCACTGAAAGTATAAAAAGCAAGCTGAGATTAAAAGTAAAAATTTAAAAAGTGTTTTTATTTTAAGTAAGAAAGCCCCCAACTAAGGGGGCCTTCTGAACTTCATTGGGAGGTTGTGTTATCCCTTCCCAATTCAACAATGCCATGACTTACATCACTTAGTCAAATGGGTTAAGAACTAGCACTCCAATCCCCACAACTTCGAAATTACATAGAGACTCATCCGTAACAGTCACTTCGTTATACTTCTTATTGTCGCTGGTTAAACTGTATCCCTCAGAAACTATCTGCACTCTCTTGTATAAGTAGCTTCCCGCCTTACGCATAACAACTACTTTACTATCTCTGAGCTCTTTTTGGCCCTGGTCTATGACTAGAACACTCCCCACGCCAAACGTAGGCACCATCACATCACTGTCTACTAGTAGGGCTACAAGACGGCCAGCATTCTCCTGGAGAGTCGGGAAGGCTTTAGAATCCAAAAAAAGGAATTCATTACTATCTATAAAAGGAATTTTTAGCACTCTGCCATTTTCTGCTTCCTGAGCTACCGCCAGAGCCGCCCCTCTAAACTCTTCACCTGTAGCCAGCCATTCCACTGAGACGTTCCCAGCCTTAGCGAGCGAAACAAGGTTCTCTAGAGTTGGGCTAGAAACGCCCTGCAAGTAGTTGTGGACGGTACTGTACCCAATCCCCGCCCTCTTAGCGAACTCGCGGCCAGAGCCTGCCGGAACAATTGATTTAAGCCTCTCGCTGAATTGGAAAATGCTCTCTTTCTTGTCAGTCATAGTGTCACCTAACACCACAATAAAAGGAATAGATGTTCCTTATTCTGGTTTGACATGTTCCATATAATGATCAATCATATGCTTAATGTAAGTAACGAGTGGTCATTATGAGTATTCATAATCCTGAAGAATCGCAGAAAAAGGAGCGGGATGCCAGTACTAAGAACTGGCACAGGGCAGACATACTTGCAGCCATTAAGAAGAAGGGAGGAACACTAGCACAGCTTTCAAGAGATAACGGATTACATGAGAGAACTCTCTATAACGCACTTGAACGACACTGGCCTAAAGGTGAGCAGATCATTGCTGACTATATAGGCGTTGCTACCCATACCATTTGGCCGGAAAGATATGTATCATCGAACGTTAGCAACGAATGAATCTCATCTGATTTTTTAACCGTAATGGAACTACAGATATCATGAAAAAAAGAATGCAAGTGTTAGTATATAGTTTGTGGGGATTAATCACTCTAATCTTTGGACTAAGTGCTTATAAAGAAATCTACGAGCCGGGGATGGGTTTCTGGTCTGGCACTCTGACTGTTATATCTGCCACTTTGATGACATTAGTAGCTTTGTTAGCCTTATCCTGGGCAATTCTTTCCATTGACCGGATTAGAAATAAGCTATTACCAAAACCAAAGTACAAATTTATAAACAACTACACTGTACCTTGTTTATTAATCCTTTTGGTAAGTATCTCGAATACACTGGGATCTTCTGCAAGTGCAATGCAAGGTAAAGAATTGGGATTTCTATCTGAAGCAGAGTTTTCAGATGCCAAGATGCATAAAATTTTTGATAAAAATGAATATTCAAAATACTTGGTAGAAAAAGAAGAAAAAAATAAAGCTGATGAAGAAAGAAGGGTTGTAGTGAAAGCTGAGGAAGAACGAGCAACAAAAATAGAAGCTGCTGTGCAACTATTTGATGTAGAAAAAAGAGAGCAAGTAAAAAAATTAATTATTAAAGATCTTAAAGAACACCCTGGCTTAACACAGCAAATACTAAACGAAATAGCAGCGTATGATAAACTCTCTATGGAACGAACTAGTGCTGAAAGGACATATATAGACGATGGTGTCAGTCATAAAGAGTATATGAAAGCAATTGATGACTCTAACTGCCGACAGGAGATGAAGTCAAACCTAGCTCCATATAAAGCATTGTTTGATGCCCAATCTAAAAATTGGAGGCCCTTCGCTGAATATCCTGATTATATGGTGAAGCAGGAAATGTATCAGAGAGATCTTGCTAATGTTGAGTACCTCAAAAACAAAACTAAGGTGGAGAATATCTTTATGCAATGTATATTCCCACTTATGCAAAATATCCCTCACCTTTCTAGAGCTGATTCAAAACCTAAAGTTATGGACGCAGAATACTTCCCTGAGAGTCTACAATGCGTGCAAAGAAATGGTGGCGATTATAATACTTGTTATAAATGGAAAGGAGTATAATCACCAAATGTTCTCAAGGATATCTATTATCAAAATCAACTTAAAAGGATATATTGTGCATATGATATATTATGTTGCTCTTATGATATTATTCATGCCGCTAAGTTCAACTGCAATAGCAGCCTCGTTTGATTGCAATAAGGCTCATGGTTTTATTGAAAAAACCATCTGCTCCACACCTGAATTATCTACTTTAGATGAGGATCTGAGTAAAATATATAAAGAAATTATACATGCCGATCCCGAAAATGCTGGCCTCATGAAGAAAGCACAATTGTGGTGGTTGAAAAGTATACGTAATAAGGCAACCAACACTCAGGAACTTAAAGAGGCATATATAGCACGGATTAATGACCTTAATTTTTTACTACATGGAGATGAAGAGCTATTACAGTCCCAAGCAGTGAACCATACTCAAGTCCCTCCCTCCCCCAAGGCTGTAATATCGGCCGGCATTTCGCCAACAAAAAACACTACGTCATTTTACGATAGCTTAGAGGAATTCTCTTCAAGTAATGAGGCTGGTTTTTTATCCGCAGGCATGAATATAGAGACTAGAAAAAGAATTGCAAAAGAAATTTATAACGATTTAAAGAGTTTCAGTAGTACACCAACAACTAAGTATGAATATACGCAAAAACAGTATAAATATTCTGATTTAATTAATATATACAGTAGTCGAAATGATGCTGAAGCAGTTAGATACTTTACAGCTATCGGCATTATTGATAATAGAAAAATAGAGCCTGAATTATATAATTTTCTTGGCGTGTATTATCTTTACGGATATCACGGCGTAGAGAAAAACACGGATAAAGCTAGATTGTTTTTAGCATATGCAGCAAGTAAGGGTGTTTATTATGCTAGATATATTTTGGCCAACGACTATATATTCAAAAATGAACATGCAACAATCAAAGAACTAGAGTATGGTCGTATATTGGTAGAGCATTCCCCATGGTTTTCTGAGAAGATTGAAATATTAGATAACATTAAGTTTAGGCGTGAAAACTATGATGGTTATCGTTTAAAAATATCATGTACTGCTAATACAAAAGCTAAAACACAACTGAATATCAAGCAATGCATGACTCCTAATTTTATGACATTAAATGGCTCGAATAACAAACAGAAAAATATATCATATTCTCTTTCAAACGGGCCTGCTTGGATTGATTTTAATGGTGAAAGCGTATTGTACACTCCTAAGCATTTCAACGTTAGCATTAGCAACGGCTCAAAAAATACATTACTAAAAATTGATATATACAAACAAGGCTCTGATCAACCGGAAGAGAAGTTTGAAGCGGAATCCTACCAAAACATATCAATTACTCGTTGATAAAAAGAGATGACGAAATTTAAAAAAATGTAAATGTAAATGTAAAAACATATAATAAGGGCTTTCGCAAGAAGAAAGCCCTTATTAAAAGAATGCGTTTCCGTATACCTAAAATACTAGAGAGCTCTTTGGTTTACTAAGTACTCATCATTTCTTTTTTGACACGAAACACTGTTGCCCTACCGCAGTCGCACAGCTTCGCGATCTCATCTGGCGTATTCTTCCCAGCTAAGAGCATTTCAGTGATCTTGCTATGAAGTTCCTTGTTCTTCTGCTTCCCCTTGTATCGGCCAGCATCTTTAGCAATGGCTATGCCTTCATTACGTCTTGATGCGATCATGCCTCTCTCAAACTCAGCGACTGCCCCCATCATGGTTAGGATCAGACGACTTTGCGGGGAGTTGTCAAAGCTCATGCCGTTAGCCAGGAAGCGAACAACGATACCCCGTTCAACAAGGCTATCTATCATTTCCAGTAAGTCGCGGGTGTTACGTGCAAGACGGTCAATAGAATGGGCTACTAGGGTATCGCCTTCGCGGAGGTGTGAAAGCAGGTTCAGCAGTTCTGGCCTTTCACTAGTGGATTTCCCTGATTCCTTCTCAGAAATGATCTTATCGCAAACAGGTTCCAGTACCGCCAACTGACGTTCAAGGCTTTGATCTTTTGTCGAGACTCTTGCGTACCCAAAAATCATTTCCTTACCCCTACCTGCCATCAAGTATCGTTTAGATTGAATCAATGATACTGTATCATATAGGTTATTTCAACATCTAAATGATACTAAACGAGACTCGGCGGAGCGGTATCACTGGGGAGTACTCAAAAGAGATTTTCCTCTAGTGTCTTTTTCAACCCGGATCGCACTCTATCGAATCAGTAATTGCCGTTTACTCAGGATGGTTGAGTTTGATGGGTTATCACGAAACGCTTTTCTGCTGTTGAGAGTTGGGATAGCCTTAAATCTGTGAATGCCCTGTTAAAAGTTGTTTTAGGTAGGCCCATATGCTCTTTAATCAGTTGCTTGCACGTTCTGCGGTATTGGAGGAGCGACTAGCTGACTTCTTTTCGTTACCGCTGGTAAATGATTCCTGTCGTCTACAGGCTACGAGGGCACTTGCTAGCCTTAGCTTTGAACATGCTCAAAGCTTGAAGTATCTAGTGGCAGCAGGCCTACATACATCTGCCGCAGCCCTACTTCGCGTGCAGTATGAGTCGCTGGTTCGTTCCCTTTGGGTGCTTTACGTTGCGACGGACAGCCAAGCTGAATTGATGCTTGCTGAGCTCACGCAGGATACTGCTAAGCAAGCCAACAAAATTCCGATGCTCAGCCAAATGCTAGAAGCAATCGAGGAGAAGGCACCACATGCACCAGTGGTTCATCTCAAGGAGTTCAAACATTACTCGTGGCGGCCTCTGAGCTCTTTTGTGCACGGTGGCATCCATGCAGTGAATCGTCATGGCAGAGGCTTCCCGCCGGAGCTGGTTCTGATGCAAATCCGACACTCGAATGGGCTGCTGGGGATTGCAGGTAATCTGCTTTTGATCCTGGCTGGCGTACCAGCAGAGGCCGGTAAAATGGCTGGCATATATGCTGAGTTTCAAGACTGCTTTCCCCCGGCCGATTCACCTTACCCGCGAACCACTGAGCCATCTTACTAATTAACATCTGAGGCGAGTGAATACCCCTGCGGAATGTCCGTTGGCACGTATACACCCAATAAGCTGAGGCTCGTGGGTAATCACGAAAAGATAAAATATATCTTGACATTTTTCGATAATGCCACATTAAATATTATTCCAGTGGCTCAGATGATTTTTGACTCGTGCAGATAAAAACAGGCTTATTTCTGTTCTGAGTATGAGATTCCTTCAATTTCCTCAAAGAACGATGACGGTACTGGGTTCTGATAATTTTCGGGTTTGAAGGCCAGTCAGCTAGGCTAAGAAAGTAACACTTGATACTTTTATAAAATAAAAATTGACATATTGAATTTCACCTCAATTTCTGAAAAAAAAGCACCATTCGTGCTATAATAGATACATCCAAAATTATGCAGCCCCAGACTCTAGACGCCCCTGGCCCTAGGGCTTTTTTGTATGCATTTTATTTGGAAAATCGCCAGTAAACAATGAGTTACTGGGATATATAAAAAGGAAGTATATGAAAATAAAAACAATAATCCGCCCTACTTTGTTCAATCACAACCTACTGTTTCCACAACTTCATAAGCTTAAGTTTGCCGCCTATGGATGTGGGGCTGGTAAAACTACCGCCCTGATTCAAGAAGTAAACAGCTCAAAATACGATCAGTTCTTCATCTTGGCTTTCGGTACTAACAAGATGCAGGAGTATGTGGCATCACAGATCAATGGTTCTCTGGTGTGGGTCAGTGACAAGGACTCGCAGAACTACTGTAGTGACATTCTACAAGCAGCTCTGAACTACCTACGAGCCCCCCAGATCAGCCACAAAGCACTGATAATTAGCGATAAAATCTTCTTTAAATTAGATCCTAAGCTACTGAGAAAATTCAAAATCTATCTAGATGACGTTGTAACTTTCAGCTCTCATATCACTCTCAACGACGCCACACCGGCAGCAAAGCTACTAGTCCAAGATGAGTTGTTGAAGCTGACCCCCTATGACATCTCCACCAGTAAGAAAGCGAAAAAGGGACAATCCAGCGAGCAGTACTGCATAGGAACAAAGCGTGATTTTTCGGGGGACATAACCACAACAGTGAGTAAAACCCTCGATATTATTCAAGATAATGACCAGTTTTTCATGGATTCGAGCTGGTTTTATGACAGTTCAAAGTCCCAATTGAACATCACTGCTTGGCGAGATTTACAGAAGTATATAGATGCGGGTCTAGACATGACATTCATTGGAGCGAACTTTACTAACTCCATGATATATAAGGCACATAAGCATTTATTCAGGCCAATTACATTGCCTAACATACAGGAAAGATCTGTCCCTTTGGATGATCGCCTAGAAATCTTCTACTTTCTGGAACACACTCGGGCATCAGCAACTTGGAAGAATGATAGTGGCGATTGTTTAACTAAAATTTATGACTATTTAATCATTTCCTTAGGTGCCAATTACTACTACACCCACAATAAATCTGACGAAAAACGCAAGAACACTCGCGGTGAGTCATACAAGCTGTCAGGAGATAAAATCAGCGTAGAAGCCCGTGGTTCGAATGATTTCAGAGAACACGACACTTGTGTTTGGCTCGCGACTCTCAAGCCAAGCCCAAGTGAGGCCGCTCACATTGAGCATTTATTCGGTATTACCTACAGCGAGTTCATTAGCTCTAGAGAACACGAGACCATGCACCAATTCGTACTGAGGGGGTGCAGTAGAGACTACAGTTCAACCCAGATTCAACGAGTCTATGTTCTCGACCGCGAGCAAGCAGAAGCACTAGGGACAAACATAAAGCACATTGACCTACAGCTCCAATCAGATAACCCAGACAAGAAACCTGTCGGTGCACCTGTGAAGCAGTTCAAGCTGGACGCCGCCGCTTCTGAACGCTGTAGAAGGAAGCTCCAAAAGAATCCAACCTTGAAAGAGTTCAGGGAGTGGATGTTCAAAGGAGCCAATGCTAGCTGTACTGACTGGGAACGGAAGATCTTCATGGAGAGGTACGAGAAGCATCAGTCTACAGCCGGACTGAGGAAGGCTGCCTAATGGATTCAAGGAAAAGTGGGATTTAATACCTTATATACTATAGGGATTTATTCCCACCTTTTAGGTATAAGCAATGAAGAACGCCGCTACCGCTTGCGGTTAGGAGTTCTTCCCATGTAGTCATGAGTAACGAGTGCAGCGAGTTCGATTGACTACTGTCAAATGTCTGTATCAGTACGTTTTTAATACAGAAATTCTACAGATACCTACTTATACATATGTACACCAGTAGTCACTCGTGGACTCGTGACTACGTGGTAAAAAGCCGTACTGCAAGCAGTTACGGCTTTTTATTTTCTTTTTATGTATTCATAACTTATTGTTATTTAATGAAAAATACTTAATAACTAGATCCAAAAATGCCTTTGGTGTTATTAGTGCTACTGCATACGACAAATGGGCGATCAAGCCCATCAGAGGCTCAGGATCTACATAATAACGGCTTCAATTAGGAAGGCTCCACGGAGTGCATACTCTACGACCAAGAAGAACACCCGCACAGAAGGATCCAAAAGGGTTCTTTTATATATTGGTTTACTTCACCAACTTCATCTATATTTTAATATTAATCAAGCTTTAATTTATATTTCCATTGGTTTTGGCATCAAAATGAATGATATTTACATGTCCTATCTGTTAGGCCAAAATGCAGAACCATTTATTTCAGGATACCCAACTGTAGAAAGTAATCCCATTACTGTTTTTAAGTATTTTTGATAGGTGTTTTGAATTTCTTTTTCTGTATTAATGATAGTTTTCATTTTTTCATGACTAAGTAAATCATCATTAGTACTAACCAAAGAACTTTCACCATCAACATAATGTTCTGTGTAGAACTTCCATTGAGGTTTCATCATATCCCCAGTAAACACATAAAGAATATCTGAACCTATGCATTTCACTTTGATACTTAGACAACCATCAATCTTATCAAGAAATGCAGTTTCAATTATTGAACTTATGTTATTTCTGATTTTATTTCTTGATTCATCAGTAATATCATTGAAGGTATCCCAGCGGATCATCCCAATGAAGTCAATCATTGTATCTTCAAAGGATCCTTTACCTTTCATGAGAATCTTCTTATCACTCAAGTTTGATATCTGTTTGATCAAACCATCCCTTTCCTTTCCTAGTTCAATCAATCTTTCAGAAAGTTCTGATATGTTACCAACACCATTCTCAACTAAAGACACTAGATTCTTTACCTTATTGGAACATGTCTCTAAAAGGTTCTGTTTAGATTCTATTGCACTTTCAATGTCAGATACATTTTGTGATGTATCCCTAGATGAATCTAAGTATTCCATAAGCAAACATATGATTATACATTGTTCAACTAGTGGTGCAGTTACCGACCATGCCGAACAACCTTTTTGTTTGTGTTTGCCGTTAACACATATATATCTTGGTTTTCCTTTGTTGAGATATCCATGCATAGTTCCCTTGCACCTAGCACAACGTAGGATACTCAAACCTGACATTAACTTTATGTTGTCTTTGTTTGGATCCCTTTTAGACTTGTGTCCATTTTGAACTCTTAATTCCTGTAGTCTCAAGAATTCACTTTCACTTTTACACAGTGCTGGATAGTAGTTTTCTAGTATGTAAGTTCTTTTTTGGACGTTTAGCGTTCGCTCCCCGATCAATGCTCTGCTTTCTCGCATACGCTTGATTACTTGATAGTCCCATTCTTTTCCATTCAGTTCATTTGGATACTGATCATCAAGGTAGCGTTTTACTTTGTATATCCCATGCCCTTCTAAGAACATATCCAATGCTTCACGGGCAATCTGCCAATACTTAGGATGGGGTTTGATTGCCTCATACTGAGAACCGCTATCATCGACCCAGAAGGGGTGTTTCCCTGCACTCTTGATGTTCACAGGCTCACCCTTCTTATGGCGTTCGATCAGGGCTTCCATGTTCCCGATGGTGCGGGCCTGTTTGGTCTTACTCTCTTCATTCGCTCGACTGAACAACAGGATACTAAGCATTAAGTCTGTGGGGTTCTGGTTTACAGACTCACTTGTATACACTCGTTTATCCATACCTGTGACGACGGTTAAGCCAAGCCGGAGCAGCTTCAGGAACAGTTCTTGAGCGGTGGTCACATCCTGCCTTGTGAGGCGGTCAAGGTTCTCAACATAAAGCCAGCTATCAGAAGGGATCGCCTTGGCCTCGACGGCCGCAATGAAGTCCCCTAGTTTCCCATCAGTGGCGTTTTTGCCTTTGAAGGCACTCACCCCAGCCTCGATAACCTCGACAAGCTCTAAGCCTTGCTGGATGGCAAATTCTTTAGCTCCTGCCATCTGCCGTTGCAGGGTTGTTCCCAATTCTTGGCGATCTGATGACCACCGGATGTAGCTGTACATTTGTGTCATGTTGTATACTCTGCGACCTTCAGCAATGTGATAGTACAAAAAAATGCCTAAGATTGGTTTTTTATCATTGGGTTGCCCCAAAAATCTGGTCGATTCCGAGCGCATCCTGACCCAGCTGCGTACCGAAGGGTACGATGTGGTGCCCAGCTATGACGATGCCGAGCTGGTAGTAGTCAACACCTGCGGTTTCATCGACAGCGCGGTACAAGAATCCCTCGAAGCGATCGGTGAGGCCCTGGCCGAGAACGGCAAGGTCATCGTCACCGGTTGCCTCGGCGCCAAGGTGGATCAGATCCGCGAGATCCACCCCAAGGTGCTCGAGATCACCGGCCCTCATGCCTATGAAGAGGTGCTCGGTCATGTCCACAAATACGTGGCCAAGCCGACCCACAACCCCTTCACCAGCCTGGTGCCGGCCCACGGCGTCAAGCTGACTCCGCGTCACTACGCCTATCTCAAGATCTCCGAAGGCTGCAACCACCGCTGCACCTTCTGCATCATCCCCTCCATGCGCGGGGATCTGGTGAGCCGTCCCATCGGCGACGTGCTGGCCGAGGCCAAGCGTCTGAAAGAGGCTGGCGTCAAGGAGCTGCTGGTGATCTCCCAGGACACCTCCGCCTACGGCGTGGACGTCAAGCACCGCACCGGTTTCTTTGATGGCATGCCGGTCAAGACCAGCATGGTGGCCCTGTGTGAAGAGCTGGCCAAGCTCGACATCTGGGTACGCCTGCACTACGTCTACCCCTACCCCCACGTGGACGACGTCATCCCGCTGATGCGCGACGGCAAGGTACTGCCCTACCTGGACATCCCGCTGCAACACGCCAGCCCGCGCATCCTGAAGCTGATGAAACGCCCGGGTACCGTCGAGCGCACCCTGGAGCGTATCCAGAAGTGGCGCGAGATCTGCCCCGAGATCACCCTGCGCTCCACCTTCATCGTCGGCTTCCCCGGCGAGACCGAAGAAGAGTTCCAGATGCTGCTGGACTTCATCGACAAGGCGGAGCTGGACCGGGTCGGCTGCTTCAAATACAGCCCGGTTGATGGCGCCAAGGCCAACGAGCTGCCGGATCCGGTGCCGGCAGATATCCAGGAAGAGCGCTTCGTGCGCTTCATGGAGCTGCAACAGCAGGTCTCCATCCGCAAGCTGGCCCGCAAGGTCGGCCAGGAGATGACGGTGCTCATCGACGAAGTGGACGAAGAGGGGGCCACCGGCCGCTCCTTCGCCGACGCCCCCGAGATCGACGGCCTGGTCTATCTCAATGGTGAAACCGGCCTCAAAGCGGGCGACATGGTCAAGGTCCGCATCGATGAAGCGGACGAATATGACCTCTGGGCCAGTCTGGTAGGCTGATCCCAGCCCCAAACACCTGTAAACCAGGCATCAATCAAGAGCCAGTCAGCGAACACTGACTGGCTCTTTTGTCTCTCTGCATGGCCGCCTCGAACAGGGGAAGGATCATCACCCGACGTTGTGCCCCGTTAATTGTCCAGATGGACGACACAGTGATTGAGTCGGCAGCAGGCCCAAGATTGCGCCTTCTTACTTGAATGGATCCATCAGAATGAAACTTTCCGCCTGTCGCTGATGTTGATTGATCATCGGCACCAACCGCTTGAAGTGCTCGGTATTGCAATGAGCATCCAGGGCCGCTCTATCTGGCCACTCCTCCATGAAGATGAAATGTCCGGGATCCTTCTGGTTAATACACAGCTCGTAAGAGATACAGCGCGGTTCTTGTCGCGTTTTTTCTATCAACTCTCGATAGAGTGGCATGACATCATCGATGTGGTCCAGGTGTATAAAATCTTGTGCAATCACTTTCAACATGGTGACAAATACCTCAGGGCTGACCGTATTCTCAGTGCGCCACATAGGAACCGTACAGCAAAGAATGACTTTACGATAACAGCAGCCAATGTAATTTAAACAGCTGGTTCACTAAGCCAACGACAGACTCTTCAATGAGTGAGGCACAATTATTTTATGCATGGGCGTGACAAAGAACATATAAACTTTACCTAAGGTATTGTTTATATGAACGACCGTAGTCACATGTACTGTTGCCTTGTCGCCATTTGGAGTGACAAGAAACGACACCTTTACATCCAGGTGTTTGTCACGGTCTTCCAGAATGACTTCATGTTGAGTGTTTTGCAATATACTAAAAATCCCGACAACATCACCATATTTGTATTCGCTGCTGGCTTTGCCGGCGTCGACACTCGTCATGCCCCCAAGTTCTTTCAAACCAAAGAATGATACCGTCGAATTCCTCAATGACATTAACCAATCAATCCAGGCTGGGGTGCCTTTTGCAACAGCATGATAAATATCCAATGCCGATTGATTTTTATAATCTATTTCAGTCGTATGGGTGTCGCAGAAATATGCGTTTTCCATATAACCCTGAATTATTGACTGTTTTGGAATATCCATTGAGACCTCGATGTTAAATGACATTGATATAATAGAGGCACAGTCAGATCAGGCCCCCAGAAGAGGAAGCCCCTTAAGGCTGTGATATTTGAGCGCCAATACAATGCAATGCCTTAATGGTATCTGCTCAATATTGGTAGTCAGCGGCACTATAATGGCTCTCTTTCCCTCAAAGCAGAAGATGCCTGGATAAATTTCTCTGAAGGTTTCAATCAGCCGTGTTTGGCAGTGAAAAAATACTTTGATGACATGCGGATCCTTTGGCTGCCAATCGATTCGAATGGTCGTCCCCCCTCTGACGAGGTAACTCGCCTCCCCCCACTTGAGGCACTCTTCAACCTCCCCTAACTGGTTTTCAATCGCAGAGTCCAGAATAAGCTGACGAACGCGCTCAAGCTGCTGCCTTGCCTCTGTCGGGTAGCCATCAAATTTCTCCTGGATATCTGAATTCATAAGCATCCTGCCACATCAAATAACTAGCTGTCATAGTGTGCTTATAGCGTATAGCGCCTTTCTATCATACGCTTATTTTAAATATTCTTCCTTGACCCCCTGAGAGCAGGTCAGAGATATTGGCGCTATTTACTGGACAGAACCAGGTCTTTTATCTTCGTTGCCTTTTCAAAATGATCGAGCCGATGCGTCATTATCCACCAGGTGGCCGCCTCCATAAGTAATTCGGGATCATCATTCCTGTTTGCGAAGAAAGCATAGAATGACAGACCCACCCCTGGTCCCTTGCTGGCAATTTTCTTGTCGCATACCTCAACGAATTTTCTTTTCAAGCTTTCTCGCATGCAGTCTCCGGCTATTATATTGTATATTCCTGCACCACTGCTTGTCGTTAACAAGGATGCAATATTTCATCTGTATGATGCCGCCTTGACTTAACCACCGTTAGGTTGCCGCCAGTGACTGTAAAATAAACTCCACACGCTCGGGTACCGAGGCCTTTGGCACTTCAATTAACGAGTAACCAAAAGTCTGGTATGCAGCGACCATTTCCAGGTAAGTATCAACAGCTTCGGCATAACTCTGCTTACGCTCTGAATCATTAGAATAGATGGACTCCCACGGCGGGAAGATAAACACATCAATGTGATATCTAGCAAGATGGCATGTGTTCAACAATGCACTGGGTATCGGCAGCCCTTCGAGTTTTGAATAGGCATATGAGTCGATAATACCTCTATCAAAGAATACCAGGCCTTGGTTGCCTTGATGGTGGCTGAAACATTCCAACTCTTCTCGTATCATCTCATCGCGAAAGGCGACCTTATCCATCCAGGGTAACGCACACCCATCTATCGCAAGTTGTTGCAAGATGACCTTGCGACCCACTTCATCCACGCACTGGTAACCGAGAGCCTTCAAGCAATCAATAGTCGTTGTTTTTCCTGACCCTGGCCCTCCGGTAAAAACGATTAAATGATTCAATCATGCCTCCATGAACGCCAATCAGATTTCAGTTGCCCTGAGAAAATAAATATCACTCATCTACATACAAAACAGTGCATATATTTCAAGGATCTGTCTAGCAATACATTCCCCGGACATGTCATAAACCATGTCGTGGGCATTATTTATAACCACGTGTCGATTTTTTTATGGCCTGTCTCACGTTTTGCATGATTGGCGTCATGATGCGTATTGGCCATGCCAACGGACAACCTCATGCCCGAACATTGGTTACCAAATGGCTATCATAACGGCCCGCCTGACGGAGGGAAGCGGGAAGAGGCGAAAATCCGAGCCGGATCAATAGCAGATTGACCGACCGAAGGCGCTGGCGTGCCAGATGGTGAGAGTCCGGGCAATCAGACCGTGCGCTCAGGGGTCTGAATACTGCCCCCTGTCCCTGTTATCCAGTTCACAATTAGTGCCGATTCAGTCTCAATACAGGCCCTATCCGCTACCATCTGAATTGACTCTCCCAGCTTAAACCCCTCTAATTGGCGTCTCGGATCTCATGCACGAACATCTTATGAAAATTCTGTTAGTCGAAGACGACAAGCTGCTCAATCATCATCTCACTACCCTGCTCGGCGAGGCGCAGAATCAGGTGCATGGCACCGACAGCGCCCAGGTGGCGTTACACTATGCCGAGGATTACCCCATCGATGTGGCCATCATCGATCTCGGCCTGCCGGACATGGATGGTCTGCAGTTGATCCGCACCCTCAGAGAGCGGCAGATCGCCTTCCCCATCATAGTGTTGACCGCCCGCGGCAACTGGCAAGACAAGGTCGAGGGGCTCGAGGCGGGGGCCGACGACTATCTGGTCAAACCCTTCCAGAAAGATGAACTGCTGGCCCGGCTCAATGCCCTGGTGCGGCGCAGCGCCGGTTTTATCTCGCCCAAGGTGCAAGGGGGGGATTACGAACTGGATCTGTCGCGCAAGGAGCTGACCATCGCCGGGGAGGTGGTGGTGCTGACCAGCTTTGAATATCTGATCCTGGAATACCTGATGCGCAATGCCCGCCAGGTGGTCTCCAAGCAGCAGCTGCTCGACCAGCTCTATGGCGATGGGGAAGGTGACCCCAATACCATAGAGGTGATGGTGAGTCGGCTGCGCAAGAAGCTGGATCCTGATGGCGAGATACAACCCATCTCCACCATCCGTCGCCAGGGTTACATCTTCAATCTCTCCTGCAGCTAAGATGGCTCTCGCCTTGTCTCTCACTGTCCAACCAGGTGAGCCCCTGGCATCGCGAGCCCATCCCCAGACTCTCACCGAGGCCAGCCCATGCCGTTGATCCGCCGCTCTCTGCTGGCCAAGCTGATGTTGAGCACCATGCTGGTCATCGCGCTCATTCTGGCCTTTGCCGTCTATGCCCTCTACCTGGCCAAACAGGAAGAGCTCGTCAAACAAACCAGCACCCAGATGCAGGAGAACCTCTCCAAGCTGTTCTCTTCCAAACTGCCCGATAATCAGGGCCAGGCCGGGTTCGATACCCTGGACAAGAATGCTGCCGATCCGAGACTAGACACCATGATCTGCCGCGCAGATGGTCAGATAAGCTGGGCCAGTCTGCACAATCCCGAGGTGCTCGAGGCCAAACCGACCCTGTGTCAGGATCTGATGAACTACCTCGGCAAGATGGATCATGACTACTTCTTCAAGCTGATCACCATCAAGAGCGGCAACAGCTACTTCATCTACAGCCTGCGTTTCATGCGCAACCATGGCCAGGGCCCCGTCACCTATTACGTGGTGATGATTGATTCGGCCACCTCGTATCAACAGCAGGTACAAGATTACCTCTACCAGTGCATGCGTCAGGCACTGCTCGCCTATGCCCTGCTCGGTGCCCTGCTGCTACTCACCAGTTTCTGGAGCCTCTCCTCACTGCGCGCCATGGCGCGCCAGCTCGATGAAATCCGCGCAGGCAAACGGGATGCCCTGTCACAAGATTACGAGCGCGAGCTGGCTCCCCTCACCGGCTCCGTCAATCAGCTGCTGGAGAACGAACGCCAGCAGACCCTGCGCTACCAGCATGCCCTCAATGATCTCGCCCACAGTTTGAAGACCCGATTAGCGCTCATACAGATGACGACGCAAGATGTCGCAATGAGCAAGGAGTTGCACGAAAACATCAATGAACAAATTTTAACCATGGATCAGATGGTCCAGTATCAGCTGCGCCGAGCCGTGACTGGCCGAAAACGCCTCGCTGGCAAGGGGACAGAACCCGTGCCGCTCATCGAAAAACTGCTGGCCAGCCTCGCCAAGGTGTACCGCCACAAGAAGCTGCAGACCCGTTTCCTGTTTGACGACGACGTCTTCTTCCATGGGGAACAGGGGGATCTGATGGAGCTGATGGGCAACCTGCTCGATAACGCCTGCAAGTTCGCCATCAGCGAGATCCGGGTCCAGGTGCGCCGTCAGGACAATGGCTTGCTGATCGAGGTCGAGGATGATGGCCCAGGCATAGAGCCGAGCAAGTCGCAGCAGATATTCCAACGAGGGGTGCGCGCCGACACCTCGCCGGGTCAGGGCATTGGCTTGGCCGTGGTCACCGAGATAGTGCACAGCTATGGCGGCGAAATCCGGGTGGATGAATCCCCCCTCGGCGGGGCCAGATTTCAGCTGAAACTGCCTCAATGATTCACATTTGAAGATTTTATGACCTGAAAACAAGGCGTTAAGCCACAATCTTATGCAAAATTGCTCCATGTGGAGCGTGGAAAATGTACCCTATATGTGACATAACTAGAGCCATTCTCTGCCGCACGGAAGCGATAGCCATGGCCAAGCCCTTTTCATCTGCAATTCTCAGACCCCATCAACAGATGCTGGCCCTGGAGCCACGCATTCTGTTCGATGGCGCAGCCGCCGTCGCCGTTGACCATCAGAGCCAGGATAATCAGGACGCATCCCAGACAGCGCCTGATCACGCCGAGCCGAATCAAAGCGGCCAACCCCGCCAGTTGCTGGTCGTCGATGCCCGTATCGAGCAGGCCAGCGAGCTGACCAAGCACCTCGGCAGCAACGTCAGCCTGCTTGTCATCGACAGCAACACCGACGCCCTGAGTGCCATAGGCGCCAAACTGGCCGAGCTGGGCCAGGTCGATGCCATCCAGATCCTCTCCCACGGCGCCGCCGGACAGTTCACTCTGGGGGATCGCACCCTCACGGCCGATAGCCTGACCAGCGTCTCCCAACAGTTGCAAGGCTGGCAAAGCCATCTGAGCGATGATGCAGATATTCAGCTGTACGGTTGCAGAGTCGGTGCGGGCGATGCGGGTCAGGCCTTGGTCAGCGCCCTGGCCAAGTGGACCGGTGCCGATGTAGCGGCCTCCAGCGATGATACCGGCGCCAGGGAGAAGGGTGGCGATTGGGATCTGGAGGTGCGTAGCGGCCTCATCGAACAACCCCTGGCCCTCAGCCGGGAGGCCGTACAAGCTTTTGACAGCCTGCTTGCCAATGCCAGTCCCGAGACCAGCCTGAGCCAGGGCAGTTCGGATGTGCTGCTCGGTGACAGCTTCGAATTCACCGTTAACCTCAGCAACGGATCCAGCCAGGTAGGCTATGCCCCCTATGTGGATCTCTATCTGCCCAGCACCGGCAAGGATGGCGACGATGGCATCAGTTTCGTCAAGGCAACCTACCTGGATCAGACCCTGAAGTTCCATCAGGTCACCTTCGATGCCTCGGGCAACGCGACTCATCCCCTCGCGGTCGACAACAATGGTAATCCGCTCATCATCAGGGCCAGCGATGTCGGGCTCAGGGCCGGGGATACCATGATAGTGCTGGAGATCCCCTTTGGCAGCCTGAGCCAGGGGCAGCCGGACATCGCCATCGATGTCACGGCGCGTCTGAGCAATCTGGCCGATACCAGCTACTCCAATGGCTCGCCAGCCCTGACCATAGGGACGCGCAGTGGCTTCCAGTTCGGCAATGACTCCCTCAACAACCCCCAGGCTGACCCCAGCCTGGTCGAGAGCAGCATTCATACCTTTGTGGTCAACCCGACGGTTATCAGCTTCGAGCAGAGCCTTGATATGCGCGAAGGAGAGACCGCCACCGGGCCCAACTTCAACCATACCCTGACCCTGACCGCCATCCCGGCCGATGGCCAGCCCTTGAGCAATGTGGTTATCAGCCAGACTCTGCCGCCTAATATGCAGGTGACTGCCATCATCCCTGGTGCCAATGGCACCCTGACCTCCATCACCCTCTCCGATGGTCGCGTCATCACCAACCCGGCCCTGATGGATGCCGCCATCAATAGTGACAGCCTCTTTATCAGCGCCTTCACGGTCGAATACAGCACGCTGACAATGGCGACCGACACGCAGGTCAAGTTCTACGTGCCCGATACCGATGCCAATGGTGAGCAGGTGATAGACCCCAACAGCGGCGATGCGGTGCAGATAGTGATCGACGCTCCCACTGGCAAGGGTGAGTGGGTGCCTCTCGATGGCCGGGATGTCACGGCACCGGCCACCAGCATCGATTTTGCAGGCCAAGGTGACACAGTGACCTTCACTGCCCGCTCCATCACCCTGCAAAAAGATGTCACCTTGAGCGTCGATGGCGGCAAGGCGGGCATCAGTCCGGGAGATACCCTGGATTACAGGGTCAATATGGCACTGTCTGATTACTTTGCCTTTGGCAAAACCACCTTCGGCGAAGGTCAGTTTGTGGTCACCGACACCCTGAGTGATGGTCAGACCCTGACCGGTGTCCCGACCCTGACCCTGTTTCGCAATGGCAGCGCCACAGGCGAGACCATCACCCTGGTCTACACTGCCACCCTCAATGCCGATGGCACCACCAGCATCACCTTCGACATCGGCCAGTCCCTGGCCAATGCCAATCAACTCATCAGCTGGCTGGCCGGCGATCTTGCCCTGAATGACAGTCAGCAGCAGGGTGCCACCCTGGCGCTGCTGAGCTACAGCGCCCTGATCAGCCAACGCTATACCCCCCCGGCCGGTAATCCCCAGAGCGAGATCAATGAGGGGGATGCCATTGGCAACAGCGCCAGCGTCACCGCCACCATAGTCGAAAGCAGCATCAACCTGACCGGCGGTAGCGAGTCCGACAGCTCCCAGACCACCACCCGCATCCCCACCAGCCAGGTTGTCATCGATCTGGTCGATATCAATGGGGGCGCGAATCCCGGAGGCGCCGTCGAGCTGCACCCCGGCGACGAGGTCACCTTCCAGCTCAGTTACGATCTGGTGACCGGGGACTATGAACAGTTCAAACTCACCGCCTATCTGCCCCTGCCCCTGTTCGATCTCAGCGGCATCAACTGGTCCGAAGGCAGCGGCGTCGGCCAATGGCACTTCGGCAGCGGTGACACCAACCTGGGCAATATCATCAGTGTCACCAATGGGCCGGGCAACTCGCTCATCTTCGACTTCGGTAGCTATGACACCAGTGATCTGAACGGCACCCGCATCGAAATACAGTTCACCCTCACCGTTGGCGATCAACCCTTTGCCGACCAGCGCGAGCTCGATGTGCTGGCCCAGTCGAGTCAGGTGACCACCCTCGACAAGACCCAGCTCAGCAGTTCGGACGTCACCGTCATTACCTCCATCGCCGAACCGGATCTCGCCATCGGCCACGGTGTCGTCTCATCGAACAACGGCACGGTGAGCGGTACCACGGGTAGCTGGCATCAACCGGGCAGTGGCGGCATGCCCTTCACTGGCACAGTCACCGATATCAATGCGGTGAATGGCAATGTCAGTGGCATAGATGGCGGTGATGCCCTGCGCCTGGCGACCGCCATTGAAAACCGCGGTGGTGGCGGCGCCTTCGATGTCGTCACCAGCATCAATCTGCCCGCCGGCCTCTCCTTCCTGAATGGCACCCTGGCCGATGCCAATCTGAAGATCTACCGTGGAGATGGCAGCCTGCTTGTACTGGGTACCGATTATCAGGTGAACGGCAACACCATCAGCTTCCTCGATGCGGGGGGGCAAGCCACCTTGCTGGCAGGACGCGATGGCACCGCTGCCGACCTGGCTGGCAGCAACCTGGTGATCATCACTTACGATGTGACGGTTGCCGACAACATCAATGCCAGCAGCACCCTGGAGACCAGCGCTGTGCTGAGCAACTATGCCAGCATTGATAACGGTGATGACTTCACCCCCACCGACTTGACGGAGACGGCAAGCGAGCAAGTCGCCGCCCCCACCATCAGCATCGATTTCACCGGCGGCAATGCAGGCAACGCCTCCAGCGCGGGCCATACCTCGGGCGCCAATCTGGTGATTGGCGAGAGCATGGGTTACGACATAGTGGTGACCCTGCCCGAGGGCAGCACCCAGCAGCTCAACATTGACAACCTCATTCCGCCCGGCTTCAAGCTCGATACCAGCTACAACGGCGGCAAGGGTTATGACCTGATCCTCACCGGATTTGGCGGCTCGGTCAGTGACCCTCTCCTCAGTGGAATAGGGGGGACTATCGGCAGCAACGGTGTCGATGCCCGTTTCAGCTTCAGTGTCAGCGGCGCCAATGCCGATGACAACGCAGGGAACAACAGCTTCACCATCAGGGTCAGGCTCATCGCCGATAACGTGCTCAGCAATCAGGACGGCACCACCCTCAGCAATGGCGCCGTCCTGCACTATCAGGATCCCGATGGCGACCTAGCCGGTGGTGCGGCACTGGTGCGAGACATCACTGCGACCCCGGCCCCCAATGCCATTATTCAGGAGCCCAAGCTCACCGTCAGCCAGGACCTGCTGATCACGCCGCCGCCCTATGGCTTCCAGCAAGGGGATGACGTCAGTGTCAAGATAGTGATCAGCAACAATGGGCCTCTGGATGCCTTCGACATCCGCTTGAGCGATCTGCTGCCCAGCCAGCTCAGCAACTACAGCCTGGACTCGGTCATCTATGATGGCGTCGATGTCAGCAGCCAGTTCGAGATAGTGGGCGGCCAATTGCAGACCAAGGCCAATGCCAATCTCGATATCGCCGTGGGCAAGCAACTGACCCTGGTGATCAGCGGGGTAGTCAATGCCAGCGCCACCAACTTGGCCCAGCTTCCCAACCAGGTCGAAGTCCAATGGACCAGCCTCGATGGCAGTGTCGGCACCAGCGCCGACCCCGCCGGTGAGCGCACCGGCGCCGATGGTGTACCGGGTAGTGACGTGCTCAATGACTATCGAGCCGTCAGCCAGGGGCTGATCCCCATCGCCAGCGGCATCTTTATCTCCCGGGTGGGTGGTGTCACCGAAACCGGCGGTGGTGCCACCAATGCCAGCCATGAACAGGTCACGGTCGGCGAGATCATCCGCTACAAGGTGGTGGCCCTGCTCCCGCAAGGGGAGAATGACAACTATGAATTGCGGATAAGCCTGCCCAAGGGGCTCAGCTTCATCGACAAGGATCAGGTGCGCCTCGCCCTCATCTCCAATGGCGGTCTGACCAGCAGCTTGAGCGGCACCGCCATCACGGGTGCCGATGTCACTGGCGACGAGACCAGCAGCGCCGCCCAGGCTATCTCCTCCACCCTGGCCAACGAGTTAACCGGGCTGCTGGCCGCTGGCCAGATAGAGATAGTGACCGATGCCGATGGCAACCAGACCATTATCTTCCGGTTGGGCGACATCAGTAACCTCGATGCCGATCTCGATCAGGAAGGGATCGCCATCGAGTTCAACGTGCGGGTCGATAACAGCCTGGGCAACCAGGCTGGTACCCAGCTTGAGGTCAGCGCCAAGGATTATATTGGTGTCGATCCCGACAACCTGGTGCAGCGCGGTATCAGCCAAGTGGTCTATCAGGACATCATTGAGCCTGGTTTTGCCAACCTCGACAAAGAGGTGATCGCCTTTAACCCCAACCCGGCAGGCAATACCGGCAGCGCCGTGGTGCAGATAAGCTTCGAGCAGAATGGGGGCATGACCGCCTTCGAGCCTCGCCTGACCGATGGTTTCCCCGGTGGCAGCAACTATGCCCTCAACAGCCTGATCATAGAGCTGGGCGGTACAACGTATACCTATGACAGCAGCGACAGCGGCAACAACTTTGGTCTGCCACCCGGCGTCATCATCAGTGTCACCCAAGGGGGCAGTTTTGCCGTCGACTTCTCTCAGTTGGATGCAGGGGCCAAGGTGACCCTGGTCTATCAGGTCGACTTGCCAAACGGCGCGACCATTGCCGGCACCGATGCCAGCCTGAGCTGGTCCAGCCTGCCGGACAGCTTCACAACCTGGGGTGGCGACAACGTTGGCGTTGACGGTACCGCCGGCGGCGAGCGTACCGGCCAGGATGGTCAGGGCAATACCCTCAACAACTACGTGCTCACCAGCGCAGCCGGGCTCGGGATCATCAGCGGCACCCTCTGGAATGACACTGCCAGCGCCACCGCCAGCACCAGCCCCGATGGCCCGGGGCTTGCCAATCAGACGGTGACCCTGGTCTGGGGCGGCTTGGATAACGACTTGACCACCACTGGTGATAACCAGAGCTTTGTCACCACTACGGATGGCAGCGGCCACTTCTCATTCGGCATACTGCCTTCGGGCGTCTATCGCCTCGACGGACCGGCTGGCACCACCATCACCGATGCCAGCGCGGGCACCTTGCAGGTCCGCATCGACAGCGATGGTGGCGACCTGGGTCAGGTTGGCATAGCGCTCACCGAATCAGGGATAAACACTGGCCAGTATGAAGATGGGGCCAATATCGGTTATGTGGAACTCAACGATGCCCCCACCCTGGGCAACACCACCCCTGCCCAGAGCGTGGATGAGGATCTCGACCTGGCGCTGGTTGGCCTCTCGGTCGCCGACATAGATGCGGGCAGCGGCGCCCTGACCCTCACCCTGACAGTGGGTCATGGGGTGCTTTCTCTGGGCAGTGCGACTGGCCTGAATGTCGTCACCAATAATGGCGGCGCCCAGCTGGTGCTGACCGGCAATTTGGCCGCCCTCAATGCCGCCCTGCTGACCCTCAACTACCGTGGCAATCAGGATTTCAACGGCACTGATACCCTCTCTGTCCTGGTCAATGACAATGGCCAGTTTGGTGACAAGCTCGATGGTGACGGCACTCCCGGCAACGCCGAGGATGCCCTGACTGCCACCACCAGCATCCTCATCACCATCAATCCGGTCAATGACACCCCCGTTGCCAACAACGACAGCGCCACCGCCATCGAGGCCGGTGGTACGGCCAACACAGTGCCTGGCAATGACCCTCAGGGAAACCTGATCAGCAATGACACCGATGTGGATATCGCCACCAATGGCGACATCTTGCACCTGGGACTGGTTGCCAGTGTGGCCACCGGCAACAGTGCCACCCCAAACTCGGTCGATAATCCCGTCACTGTTGAGGGCAAATACGGCACCCTCTATCTGTTGACCGGGGGCGGTTACCGTTATGTGGTCGACAACAGCAATCCAGAGGTGGAGGCCCTGCGGCTCAGTGGCGACACCCTGACCGAGCAGTTCGATTATCAACTGCTGGATATCGACGGTGCCAGCAGCCAGGCCAGTCTCATCATCACCATCCAGGGGGCCAACGATGCCCCTGTGGCCAGCGATGACATCGGCAGTGCCACCGAGCAGGGAGTCGGCCAGGCAGGCACCAATGCCACCGGCAATGTGCTGGGCAACGACAGCGACATCGATAGCGGGGACAGCAGCCACGTCAGCAAGGTGGCTCTGGGGCCGGACACCAATCTCAGCCAGATAACCGACGTGCCAGCAGGCAGCACCAGCGCCAATGGCGCCGTGATCATCGGTCTGTACGGCACCCTGACCCTGGGTGCCGATGGCAGCTATCGCTACGTGATTGACAACAGCAATGCCACCGTCCAGGCACTGCGGGCAGGAGACACCCTCACCGAGACCTTCAGCTACAGAGCCACGGATCTTGGCAACCTCAATGATATCGCCGCCCTGGTCATCACCATCAATGGCACCAACGATGCCCCCGTGGCGGTGGATGATACGGGGTCGGCCGTCGAGGCGGGAGGGATCAACAATGCCACGCCGGGCAGCGATGCCAGCGGCAATGTGCTCGACAATGACACAGACCCGGATGCAAGCAACCTCAACGAGACCCAAACCGTCAGCGCGGTGCGCACCGGTACTACCAGCGGCACGGGCACCGCTGGCACCCTGGGCAACCCGCTCAAGGGCACCTATGGCTGGCTCACCCTCAATGCCAACGGCAGTTATGACTATGAGATAGATAACAGCCTGGCGGCGGTGCAGGCTCTGCGCCTGTTGGGCAATACCCTGACAGACAGCTTTACCTATACCTTGATCGATGCCGCAGGCGCCACCAGCCAGGCCAACATCACCATCACCCTTCAGGGGGCCAACGATGCCCCCACGGCCGTCGCCGATGCAGGCACCGCCATCGAGGCGGGCGGCCTCAACAACGGCATCGCTGGCACCAATCCAGTCGGCAATGTGCTCGGCAACGACACGGATCCGGATCAAAATGGTGAGCAGCTCACCGTGACCGGCGCCAGTTTCGGTGCCAGCAACGCCGCCCCCGGCACAGCCCTCAACGGGCTCTATGGCACCCTCACCCTCAACGCGGATGGCAGTTATCGCTATGTACTCGACAACAGCAATGCCGACGTACAAAAGCTGCTGCCAGGGGAAACCCTCACCGAGCTCTTCGACTACCAGATAACGGATCTGGGCGGCCAGATCAGCGCCTCGACCCTGACCATCACCATTGAAGGGCGTAATGACAGCCCGGTAGCAGTCAATGATACCGGCACAGCAGTCGAGGCGGGAGGCGTCAATAACGCCACCCTGGGCAGCAATGCCACCGGCAATGTGCTGGGCAACGACACCGACCCCGAGTCCGCCAACGTCGATGAGCGTCAGAGTGTCACGACAGTGAGCACCGGCAGTGGCACCGCGGGCACCCTGGGCAGTCCGCTCAGGGGCACCTACGGCTGGCTCACCCTCAACAGTGATGGCAACTACACCTATGAGGTCGATAACAGCCTGGCGACGGTGCAGGCCCTGCGCCTGTCGGGCAATACCCTGAGTGACGGCTTTAGCTACACCATGGTTGATGCCAATGGCGCCAGCAGTTCGGCCAACATCACCATCACCATTCAGGGGGCCAATGATGCCCCCACTGCCGTCGCCGATGCAGGCACCGCCATCGAGGCCGGTGGCCTCAACAATGGTACCGCAGGTAGCAACCCAACCGGCAATGTGCTCAGCAACGACACGGATCCGGATCGCTACGGTGAGCAACCCACCGTCACCGGCGTCAGTTTCACTGGCAACAACGCCGCCCCCGGCACGGCCCTCAACGGGCTCTATGGCACCCTTACCCTCAACGCGGATGGCAGTTACAGCTATGTACTCGACAACAGCAATGCCGATGTGCAAAAGCTGCGGCCAGGGGAGACGCTCAGCGAGGTATTCGACTATCAGATGAGGGATCTGGCTGGCTTGGTCAGCGCGTCGACTCTGACCATCACCATTCAGGGCCGCAATGACACACCGGTGGCAGCCAATGATACCGGCACAGCCGTCGAGGCGGGGGGTGTCAACAACACCACCCCAGGCAACAATGCCACCGGCAATGTGCTGGACAACGACACTGACCCCGATTCGGCCAATGGCAGCGAGACGAAAACTGTCAATACAGTACGTACCGGTACCACCACGGGCGCGGGCACCACGGGAACGCTGGGCAACCAGCTCAGAGGCACCTATGGCTGGCTCACCCTCAACGCCAACGGCAGCTACACCTATGTGATCGACAACAGCCTGGCGGCGGTGCAAGCCCTGCGTACCAGCGCCGATATCCTGATAGACCGTTTCAGCTACAGCATGGGCGATGCCAGTGGTGTCACCAGCGCGGCCAATCTGACCATCCGCATCGAAGGGGCCAACGATGCCCCCCTGGCCCAGAACAATATCGGTATCGCCGTGGCCGACAATGGCGCAGGCAATGTCAGCAACCCCAGTGGCAATCTGCTTACCAATGACAGAGATGTCGATCAGGGGGACAGCCTGACCCTGACGGCAGGCCGCACCGGTGAAGAGCAGGCCGGTGGCAGCCTGGCCCCCGTCACTCAAGGCTCCCCTCTGGTCTTGACCGGCCAGTACGGCACCCTGACGCTCTACCTCGACGGCCACTACCAATATGTGCTGGATATCAACAATGGCGATGTGCAAGGCCTGGCCCCCCTGCAGACCCTGAGAGACAACTTCACCTATCAGGCACAGGATCTCGCTGGCGGCGTCGACCTGGCCCAGCTCAGCATCATCATACGGGGACGCAACGATGCCCCCGTCGCCAACCCGGATCAGGCTCAGGTGATAGAGGCAGGTGGGCTCAATAACGGCCAGCCGGGTCTTGATCCCAGTGGCAACGTGCTTGGCAACGATACCGATCTGGAAGGGGATGCCCTGACGGTGACCGGGGTCCAGAACAGCAGTGGCCAGGGGGCAAGTCTCGGCACCGTATTGCATGGTCGCTATGGGGATCTGGTGATGAATGCCGATGGCAGCTGGCACTACAGCCTGGATAACAGCCTGGCCGAGGTGCAGGCTCTGCGCGGCCCCAATCAGACCCTGGTCGAGGTCTTCAGCTATCAGATTGAAGATATCTGGGGGGTCGGCAGCGCCAGCACTCTGACCCTGACCATTCGCGGCAGCAACGACACCCCCATCGCCGTCGATGACACCACCACCGCCATTGAAACCGGTGGCGTTCACAACACAGGCGCCGGTCTGGATCCCGGTGGCAATGTGCTGGATAACGATACCGACGTGGACAGCCAGGCCAATGGAGAAACCAAGGCGGTGCTCACCGTCACCAGCGCCGCCGGTGTCAGCGTCAATGCGGGCCAGACTCTGCAGGGGCGCTATGGTCAGCTGATCCTCAATAGCGACGGCAGCTATCAGTATCTGGTCGACAATGACAATCCCGAGGTAGAGGCGCTGCGCTCGGCCAACCAGACCCTCACCGAAGTATTCAGCTACCGGATGCGTGACCAGGCAGGGGCCTTCTCGGAAGCGCGGCTGACCGTCGTCATCCAGGGTGCCAATGACAATCCCGTCGCCCAGGATGACAGCTCGCTCGCCAATGATCAGGTTCAACCCCCTCATACCTCCGGCAATGTGCTGCCCAACGACAGCGATGTCGATGCCAATGATCCCCTGCGGGTCACAGGGGTGCGCAGTGGCACCGAGAGCGGCAGTGGCCAGGCAGGTCAACTCGGCCAACCCCTGGCCGGTCGCTACGGCTGGCTCACCCTCAATGGGGATGGCAGTTACAGCTACACCATTGACCTGACCAACAGGGAAGTGCTGGCCGCCGCAGGTTTGGGACAGGTGCTGCAGGATGTGTTCACTTACACCCTGATTGATGGCAGCGATGCCACCGACCTGGCCCAGCTGGTGATCCATCTGGACATCTCCGCGCCCTACGTGCCGCCTCCCGAAAAAGGAGGGGTTGGCCCCCATCGGCTCGACAGGGAGATAGACAATGATCGGCAGACGGGGCTACCCGATATCACGCCAGCCATCTTCATCACCCCAGTGGTGCAACGGGTCGGACTGGGGCTCGATGCCAGCGGCGATCGCTCCGACGGCAGCCAGCTGTTCTTCGGCATGCCCCCCGAGATCCGCAGCCAGAGCATCGGTCAGGGCCTTGGCCAGATAGAGGGTACCTTCGTCGGTCAGAGCGTGCAGGAGAGCGCCATGGCGCAGGAGCTGGATCTTGCCAGCTTCCTCGGCCGCCATGGCCGGGTCGATCTCAATGCCGATGGCTTGCTCAGTGACGAATCGGTGTTTGCCCTGACGCCACAAGACATGAAGGCCCCCTCGTCCCAGGGCGAGCGGCCGACCAAAGCCAACAGCTTTACCAGACAACTACAAGAAGCCGCCGGGCGTTCCGCCCAGCCCAAAGGGGACAATCAACCCTTTGTGACCAATTCAGGCGTTTGATTCTAAGGACAGATGATGCCAAGACACGCTCTTCGACCACTTACCCTCGCCTCCACCCTGCTGCTGGGCGCTTGTAGCGCCCTGCCGCCGGAGGTTTATACCCAGCAGGATAAACAAGACAGGATCCGCCTGGACCGAAAACTCATGTATGGCCAGCAGGAACCTGTCACTCATCCCATCACCTTCTACGAGGCGGCGGCCCGGGCGCTCAAATACAACCTGGACTATCGCCTCAAGCTGATGGAAGGCGCGCTGGCCTCGGATCTCCATGACCTCTCCAGCTATGAGATGCTGCCCCGAGTGGTCGCCTCGGCCGGTTACGCCAGCCGCAGCAATGAGTCCGGCGGCACCTCGATCGGCATCGAGGACGGGGAAGAGAGTCTGCGGGCCTCAACCTCTCAGGAGCGCTACCGCGACCTGAGTGGTTTGGGGCTGAGCTGGAGCCTGCTCGATTTTGGCGTGGCCTACTACCGCAGTCAGCAGAAGGGGGATCAGGTGATGATGGCCGAAGAGCGTCGTCGCAAGGTCTCCCAGAACGTGCTGCAGGATGTGCGCAGTGCCTACTGGCGCGCCCTCGGCGCCCAGCGGTTGCTGCCTCAGGTCGACAAGCTGATGACCCGCACCCAGATGGCCCTCGATTCGGCCCGTCAGGCCGAAACCCAGGGGTTGATGCCACGGCAAGAGGCATTGGCTTACCAACGAGCACTGATCGACTCAGTCTCCCTGCTCAACCAGCGTCGTCAGGATCTGGAGTTCGCCCGCGCCGAGCTCTCCGCCCTCATGTCCCTGCCCCCCGGCAGCGAGATGGTGCTGGCCGATGACCCCGAGCCCAATCTGCCGGTCCTGACCCAACGGGTTGATAATCTGGAGCAGATGGCCCTGGAGAACCGCCCCGAAATCATGGAAGAGTGGTATCGCAAGCGCGCCAACCAGCAAGACATCAAGATCGCCAAGGCGGAGCTGTGGCCCAACGTGGGGCTGAACTGGGGTTACAACTACGACTCAAACAAATATCTCTACAACAACCACTGGTCCGAGGCGGGGCTGCAGGTCTCCCTCAACCTGCTCAAGTTCCTGCAACTGCCCGCCATCTGGGGCATGGAAGAGTCGCAGGAAGCCACCGATGATGCACGCCGGGTCGCCCTCTCCATGGCGGTGCTGACCCAGGTCAGGGTCGGGGTGCTGCGCTATAACCTGGCCTCCCAGGAGGTCGCCTTCGCCGACGAGAGCCTGCGGGTCGATGAGAGCCTGCTCAGCTATGCCCAGGCCGCCAGTACCAGCCGTCAGGGTTCCGAACTCGAGGTGATCCGGGCCGAGGGGCGTTACCTGCTGTCGCGCTATCAGCGCGAGGCCGCCTACTCCCAAGCCCAGGCGGCCTGGGGCCGTCTCTACAACTCGGTCGGCCTGGATGTGCAACCGGACGAGATCGCCCAGAACGACATCAAGACCCTGTCTCATGCCATCGAAGTGACCATGAAGCGCCAGGCAAGCCAGGAACTGATTGGTACCAATAGAGGAGTTCCCTATGCCCTTGCACGCTAAGCCCGGGCGCCCATTCGGGCCCTGGCTGTGGTTGGCGATCATGCTGCCCCTGACGGCCCAGGCCGAGAGTCCCACCCCGGCCACAACACCGCCCCTCAACCTGGGCGCGGCCCAGGATGATCCCAATGCGATCCGCATCCTGCTCGCCGCCGAGCTGGAGGCCACCCTCTCCAGCCAGATGAGCGGCACCCTGGGCGAACTCCAGGGGCGGCTCGGCCAAACGGTGAAGAAGGGGGCCACCCTGGCCCGTTTCGACTGCCGGGAGGGAGAGGCGCAGGCCAGGGTCGCCCGCGCCGAATTGCAGATGGCTCGCCAGGATCTCAGTGCAAAAAAGAGCCTGCGCAAGCTTGATGCGGTGGGCGATCTCGAAGTCGCCATCGCCGCCACCGGGGTACAGCGGGCCGAGGGGGCCGATGCCCTGGCCCGTACCCGCAGCAGCTATTGCGACGTCAAGGCGCCCTTTGCTGGCCGCATCGCCCAGGTACAGGCCAAGCCCTATCAGACCATGAGCGCCGGCACTCCGCTGTTCGACCTGGTCAGTGATGGCCCGCTCAAGGTAAGGCTCAACGTGCCCTCCCGCCTGCTACCCACCCTCAAGGAGGGCCAATCCCTCGAGGTCAGCGTGCTCGAGACGGGCAAAGCCTACCCGGCCAAGGTGAGCCGGATCAATGCCAGGGTCGATGCCGTGGCCCAGACCGTCGAGCTGGAGGCCAAATTGGAGGCATCCTATCCCGAGCTGGTCGCCGGCATGAGTGGCGTCGCCCGCCTGACCCAATGACGGAACGCCTCCCCTCTCCCCAGCTGCTGCTGGCCCTGACCGCGCTGCGGGACAGGGCCATGGCGGCGACCAGTCTCAACGCCCTCGCCTTCTCCATGGCCAACGACCTCTATCAGTTGTTGCCCTTCCATCAGGCCTTGGTCTTCGCCCACCACGGCCAGGCCCAGGAGCTGCTCTGCGTCTCGGGTTTGGCCCGCCCGAGCGAGGACTCGCCCTACCTTATCTGGCTGGAGCAGGCGAGCCGCTGGATCAATGCGCAGCTGGTCGACAGCGCACCGCGCTGGCTGGCGAGGGAGGCGCTCGACCTGCCCGAATCGCTGGCCGATGGTTGGAGTGAATGGTGGCCGGACGGTGTCTTGTGCATCCCTATCCAGCAGGCAGAGGGGACCAGGCTCGGCCTGGTCTGTCTGCTGCTCGAGGCTGAGCCGCCCGAAGCCCTGCTGACCCTGATGCAGGGGGTCTGGCAGACCTGGGCCTACTGCTGGCATAGCCTGACTCACAAGCCACGCCTGCTGGGTTGGCGCCCGAGTCGACGCCAACTGCTGCTGCTGGCCCTGGTGGCCGGGCTCATGCTGCTCATCCCGGTGAGACAGAGCGCCCTGGCACCGGCCGAGATAGTGTCGCGCCAGAGTCAGGTGATCAGCAGCCCGCTGGCGGGGGTCATCGCCGAGGTGGCGGTGCGTCCCAACCAGGCAGTCAGTGCCGGTACGCCGCTGTTTCGACTCGATGAGACCACCCTTCGCAACCGCGCCGAGGTGCTGACCCAGGAGGTCGCCGTCGCCGACGCCGAGCTGCTTGCCGCCAGCCAGCGCGCCTTCGACAATCCCCAGAGTCGGCGCGAGCTGACCCTGCTCAGCGGCCGCGCCCAGCAGAAGCGGGCCGAGCTCAACGGCGTCCAGTTGCAGCTCGGTCGCAGCCAGGTCGTGGCCCCCGCCGCCGGGGTCGCCGTGTTCAGCGATGCCAATGACTGGCTCGGCAAGCCGGTGGTGACCGGGGAGCGCATCATGCAGTTGGCAGATCCCGCCCGCCCCGCCATGCGCATCCAGCTGCCGGTGGCCGATGCCATCGCCCTTGAGCCCGGCGCCGAGGTGGCGCTCTTCCTCACGGCTTACCCCTTGCAGCCCCTGCGCGGCAAGATATTGGAGACCAGCTATCAGGCGCAGACCAACGCCGAAGGGGTGGTTGCCTATCGCCTGCTGGCCAGCATAGAGGAAGCCCCCGCCCACGCCCGGCTTGGTCTGCACGGCACCGCCAAGCTCTATGGCGAGCGCGTGCTGCTCGGCTACTATCTGCTGCGCCGCCCCCTGGCCGCCCTGCGGGCCTGGAGCGGGCTCTGATGCTGGATCCCGCCGACTTCCCCCTGCCAGCCCTGCGTGACGATCTGCAGCTCTGTCCAACCGGCCGCAACCCGGATGGGGAACCGGCCTGGCTGATCCAGGACAAGGTCGTCAATCGCTTCTACCGTATCGGCTGGTTTGAGTTCGAATGCCTGGTTCGCTGGGCCGGACAGACCCCCCGCCGCTTGCAGCAGGCCATCGCCGCCGAGACGGCCCTGCACCCCGAGGTGGAACAGATATTGGGTTTTTGCCAGTTCCTAGAGCGCCACCAGCTGCTGCGCCCCAGCCCCCAAGCCGTGGAGCGACTGCGCCTGGCGAGCGAGGGCAAAGCCTGGCTCACCGGCCGCTGGTGGCTGCACCACTACCTCTTCTTCCGGGTGCCGCTGCTGCGCCCCCAGGCCCGGCTGCAAGCGCTGGCTAGCCGGCTCGGCTGGCTGTTCCACCCCCTCACCGGCTGGCTGGTAGTGGGCGCCAGTCTGCTTGGCATACTGCTGGTATTGCAGCAGTGGGATCAGTTCAGCCATGCGGTGGTGGAGTCGTTCTCCCTCGATGGACTGCTGAGCTTCGCCCTGGCGCTGGCCCTGGCCAAGACGCTCCATGAGATGGGCCACGCCCTGGTGGCGACGCGCCAGGGGGTCAGGGTTGCCCACATGGGAATAGCCTTCGTGGTGCTCTGGCCCATGCTCTATACCGACACCAGCGAGAGCTGGAAGCTGGCGCACTCCCGTCAGCGACTGGCCATCGCCAGTGCCGGCATACTGACCGAGCTGGCCCTTGCCGGACTCGCCACCCTGGGCTGGGCCCTGTGCGCAGACGGGGCGTTGCGCAATGGTCTGCTCTATCTCGCCACCACCAGCTGGATACTGTCCCTCGCCCTCAACGCCAGCCCCTTCATGCGCTTCGATGGTTATTTCATCCTTTCGGATCTGCTCAACTTCCCGAACCTGCATGAACGGGCCTCGGCCCTGGCCCGGGTCGCCATGCGCCGCCGTCTGCTCGGCCTGATGGAACCCTGGCCCGAGCCCTTCCCCGCATCCAAACGCCGCCTGCTGATCATGTTCGCCATGGTGACCTGGCTCTATCGACTGGTGCTCTTCCTCGGTATCGCCGTCGCCGTCTATTTACTCTTCTTCAAGCTGCTCGGGATCCTCTTGTTCTGCGTCGAAATCAGCTGGTTCATCCTCCTGCCCGTCTGGCGGGAGCTCAAACATTGGTGGCAGGAGCGGGCCAAGGTCGCCCGGCCTCGTCGGCTCTGGCTCGGCCTTATCCTGATCACCCTGTTCACCCTGCTGGCCCTGCCCTGGCACAGCGAGATCAAGGGCAGCGGCGTGGCCCGTGCCGAGCGGCAGCTGCCGGTATTTACCCCTTTCCCCGCCCAGCTGGACGCCCTGCGACCCACAGGCCCGGTCAAGGCGGGGGAGCCGCTGCTGCAACTGGTGGATCCTGATCTGGCCTGGAAGGTGCAAAGCAATGAGCAGAGCATACAGAGCTACGGCGCTCGCCTGGGCGGCATGGTGGATGATCCCCTGGGACTCAATGAGCAGACGGCGACGAAAGAGCGGCTGCGGGTGCAATACCGGGAGGCGAGTGCCACCCGCGCCGAAATTGCCCGGCTCAAGTTGCAGGCGCCCTTCGATGGCCTCTGGCTGGATGTGGATCCCCAATGGCAGCCGGGCCAGTGGCTCAATAGCGAGCAGGCGGTCGGCATACTGATCGATCCCGACCACTGGCAGCTCGATGCGTATGTGGCCGCCGACGATGTGGCCCGCCTGCAACTGGGCAGCCCGGTGCGCTTCTACCCGGACGGTGTCCCCACCCCCCTCTTGGGCACCCTGGTCGACATAGCCCCCACCCGGGCTGGCAAGATCAAGTATCCCATGCTCAGCTCCCACTTCGGCGGCCCCATCGCCACCAACAATCAGGGGCAGGATCTGGTGCCCACTCAGACCCTGTTCCTGGTGCGCGTCCAGCTCAATCAGGCCCCCGCCAGCTTGCGCGAAACCCGGGGCAAGGTGGTGCTGAGCGGCAGCGAGCGCAGCCTGCTCGGCGAGGCGGCGACCCAGCTCGCCTCGGTGCTGCTACGGGAGAGCGGCTTCTAAGCCTCACCCCTTCCATTTGCAGACATAAATGGCAGACATAAAAAAAACCGGCCATAAGGCCGGTAAATACAGTTCAGGCTTTGTCAGGTGACAAACACACTCAGCGGATGACTCGCTACTCCGCGTCCTGCGGACCTCACGGGTCTTGAATGCGTGGGTTCACTATAAGCCGGCCAGGCTTAATTGGGGCTGAATCAGAGCGCGATCCCCATGGCCTGACGCAGATAGGCCCCCGCCCCGAGCAGACCCGGTCCCTGATGGGTGATGAGGAAGACCGGGATCTCCTTGAGATAGGGCTTGAACCGCCCCTTGTCTTCGAAGGCCACCCGAAAACCCGAGGCGAGGAAGAACGCCTGGAAGCGCGGCACTATGCCGCCGGCAATATAGATGCCGCCGAATGTGCCCATATTGAGCGCCAGATTGCCCGCGAAACGCCCCATCAAGACGCAGAACAGGCTCAGGGTGCGGCGGCAATCGAGGCAGTCACCCGCCAGCGCCCGCTCTGTGATGTCTTTTGGCGCCAACTCGGCAGGCTCGCGACCATCGGACTTGACCAGGCCGCGGTAGAGGTTCACCAGCCCGGGACCTGAGAGGAAGCGCTCGGCCGAGACATGACCCAGCTCGGCGCGCATCACCTGCAACACCGCATCCTCTTCTTCCGTGTTGGCGGCAAAGTCCGTGTGTCCCCCCTCTCCCGGCAGGCTCAACCACAGTCCCGCCGCCTGCACAAGATGCGCGACCCCAAGGCCGGTGCCCGCACCATAGATGGCCACCGGCTTGCCAGTCTGAGCCTGGCCGCCACCGAGCTGGATCCTGTCATCTTCGCCAAGCACCGGCACGGCCATGGAGACGGCGGTGAAGTCATTGATCACCAGCAGACGAGCCAGACCCAGATCGGCCTGCATCTGGGCAATGGAGAACTCCCAACTGTGGTTGGTCATGGCCACCCAGTCGCTATTGACCGGGCAGGCGATGGCGATGCACGCCTCGCTCACCTGCACCTGATGTTCGGCGAGATAGAGGCGGATCACCGCCTCGAGGGAGGGGTGCTCCAATCCGGAATAGGTCTTGGGCAAGGTGATGGCGCCCGAGCTCAATTCACACAAGGCAAGCCTGGCGTTGGTGCCGCCCACATCGCCAACCAGGGCATGGGTATGCTGCATAATCACTCCTTCGTTCCTTCGTTAAGGGCCCGGCAGTGCTGACACCCGAGCTTATTATTTGGCTGGGATTCTACCCGAGGCGCTCCTTTGCGAGGGGAGTTGGACACCACAAACGTGCGCGGGCTCACAGTGTTGTTGCTTTGCAACATTTGTAAGCGGTTTCAAAGGGGTTCTGGAAATTTGTAACCAAAATAACGAAATAATTAGACATGAGTCATACTTTACAGGGCCGAGATTAGTGCCGATAAGCGCTTGTCTTGTATAGTCCTTGGCGTAATTGGAAACCTTTTTAGCCCTCTATTTAGTGCAAAGACACTGAAGCTAAATTACAAGAAAGCCTGGTGGTAATGATGAATACCCTCGATAAGATTACGAACAATCTGGAAAGTTTCAGTAAGTCGGAGCGCAAAGTCGCCGAGGTGATCCTCGCCTCTCCCCAGACGGCCATTCACTCCAGCATCGCCGCCCTCGCCAAGCTGGCCGATGTCAGCGAGCCCACGGTCAACCGCTTCTGTCGTCGTCTCGATACCAAGGGTTTCCCGGACTTCAAGCTGCACTTGGCCCAGAGCCTGGCCAATGGCACCCCCTATGTGAATCGCCACGTGGAGGCCGAAGATGGCCCCGAGATTTACACCGCCAAGATCTTCGAGTCCACCATGGCCTGTCTGGATGCGGCCAAGAACAGCCTGGATATCTCCGCCATCAATCGCTGCGTCGATATCCTGACCCAATCCAAGAAGATCAGTTTCTTCGGCCTGGGGGCCTCCTCCGCCGTGGCCCGGGATGCCCAGAACAAGTTTTTCCGCTTCAATATCCCGGTGGTGAGCTTCGATGACATCGTCATGATGCGCATGAGCTGCATCAACAGCAGCGAAGGGGATGTGGTGGTGCTCATCTCCCACACCGGCCGCACCAAGGCCCTGGTCGAGATCGCCGCCCTGGCCCGCGAGAATGACGCCACCGTCATCGGCATGACCGCCAAGGACTCTCCACTGGCCCGGGAGTGCAACCTGGTGCTCTCCATGGATGTGCCGGAAGACACCGACGTCTACATGCCCATGGCATCGCGCATTGCCCAGCTCGCCCTGGTCGATGTGCTGGCTACCGGTTTTACCCTGCGCCGTGGCATGAAATTTCGCGAAAACCTGAAGAAGGTCAAAGAAGGTCTTCGCGAATCCCGCTTTGATACACCGCACTCTGCCTGAGTCGATGGGGGCCCTGCGCCCCCACTAGGTGTACCCGCCGCCATTCTGTAGTATTGTCATTTAGCAACAATATCCCCTCAGATGGCGTTTGGGCCTCTGCCCGCCGGGACAGTATTTCAAGTCATATCAACTTCAAACTGGAGTCTTTCATGCCAAGACGTACAAAGATTGTGACCACACTCGGTCCTGCTACCGACCGCGAAGGCATCCTCGAGGGGATCATCCGCGCCGGTGCCGACATGGTGCGAATGAATTTCTCTCACGGCAGTGCAGAAGACCATATCCAGCGGGCCGAACAAGTACGCGCCATCGCCGCCAAGCTGGGCCGCCATGTCGCCATCATGGGGGATCTGCAGGGACCCAAGATCCGTGTCTCCACCTTTAAAGATGGCAAGATCTACCTGGCCATCGGCGACAGCTTCATCCTGGATGCCGCCCTCGGCAAGGGTGATGGTTGCCAGGAGCAGGTTGGTATCGACTACAAGAGCCTGCCCGATGACGTGGTGGCAGGCGATGTATTGCTGCTCGACGATGGTCGGGTACAGCTCAAGGTTGAGCGCGTGGCAGGCAGCCGCATCCACACCACGGTCACCGTGGCCGGCCCGCTCTCCAACAACAAGGGCATCAACAAGCAGGGAGGTGGCCTCTCGGCCCCGGCCCTGACCGACAAAGACAAGGAAGACATCAAGACCGCCGCCCGCATGAACGTCGACTACCTGGCCGTCTCCTTCCCCCGCTGCGGCGATGACCTGCGCTATGCCCGCGAACTGGCCCGTGAAGCCGGCTCCAACGCCAAGATAGTCGCCAAGGTCGAGCGCGCCGAAACCGTCGCCACCGATGAGGCGATGGAAGACATCATCCTCGGCTCCGACGCCGTCATGGTAGCGCGGGGCGATCTCGGGGTCGAGATTGGCGATCCCGAGCTGGTCGGAGTACAGAAGAAGCTGATCCGTCACTCCCGTCGCCTCAATCGCATCGTCATCACCGCCACCCAGATGATGGAGTCCATGATCAACGCCCCGCTGCCGACCCGCGCCGAGGTGATGGACGTGGCCAACGCCGTGCTCGATGGCACAGATGCCGTCATGCTCTCCGCCGAGACCGCCGCCGGCCAGTTCCCCATCGAGACGGTCACCTCCATGGCCAGCGTCTGCGTGGGCGCCGAGAAGCATCCCAGCATCAATGTCTCCAACCATCGCATGAACTACACCTTCACCTCGGTGGAAGAGGCGGTGGCCATGTCGACCATGTATGCCGCCAACCACCTGGAAGGGGTGCAGGCCATCGTCGCGCTGACCGAATCGGGCACCACGCCGCTGCTGATGTCGCGCATCAGCTCCGGCCTGCCGATCTTCGCCATGTCTCCCCACGCCAAGACTCTCTCCTGGACCAATCTCTACCGCGGCGTCACCCCGGTACTGTTCGATGCCGATGAGAGCCGCCCCGTCTACGAGGTGTGCCGCGAGGCCCTGGAAGTGCTCAAGGCCAAGGGACTGCTCAAGAGCGGCGACATGGTGTTGCTGACCCATGGCGACAAGATGGAAACCGTGGGCAGTACCAACACCTGCAAGGTGATGATGGTCGAATAATTGCCGCCATCATGATGAAAAACGGCTCCCGAGGGAGCCGTTTTTGTGGCTGCCAGCCAGCAAACCGAGACCTCAAAAGAGAGCACCTCAACTGCCGCGATAGAGTTCGACCTTGTCGCCATCGCTCAGGGTCCCGGCACCGCGCACCACGACCCTGTCCCCCTGTTTAAGATCGCCACTGATGGCGACCTGGTGCTCGTCGCCAAACAAAATGGTGACCGGCACCCGACTCACCGTCAGGGCATCCCCCTCCCCCAAGACCCGATAGACCACGCTGCCCTGGGTATTGAGCACCAGGGCATCCCGGGGCAGCAACATGGTCTGCTGCTCCCCCATGGGCAGCGCGACCCGTACCGGCGCCCCTATGATGTAGTGGCCCTGACTCGGCTTGAGCCGCAGCTCGATGAGCCGGGAGCTGGGATCGGCGCTCGCCGCCCGCTGGTAATAGGTCGCCTCGCCCCGCAGCGACCCTCCCTCGACCTTGAGCGTCGTCTGGGGCGCCAGACGCAGGGCCCAGTCGATGGGGGCCTGCAACCGGATATCCGGGGCATCCGGGTTGACCAGCTCCAGCGCCCTCTCCCCCGCATCCACGTGCTCACCTGGCTGAATGAAGTGACTGTTGACCACCCCGGCAAAGGGGGCATAGATATGGCTGCGGCGGATCTGCTCCTCTATCTGGCGCGCCGCTATGCTCGCCAGCTGCAACGCCAAATTGGCCTGTTCCACCTCGAGTCGCGCCTTGTCGAACTGGCTGAGGGAGGCATTGTTCTGCTTGCGCAGCTTGTCTTGGCGCTCGAACTCCGCCTTGGCAAAACGCAGGCTGCTGGCCCACTTGGCCTGCTCGGCGCGGGCCTGCTCGAGGGAGAGACGCAGCGCCGCGGCGTCGAGGCGCAGCAACTCCTGCCCTGCCTCGACCCGGCTGCCAAAGTCGGCTATCCACTCGACCCGACCACTGAACTCGGCGCTGAGTTCCGCCTGCTGACGACTCGCGACAGTGCCGCTGACCCAGAGACTGGCTCCGGCCTCCCCTTGTGTCACCTCGGCCAGGGTGACCGACTTTGCCCAGAGTGGCAGGCTGGCCATCAGGGCCAGCCCGGCAATGATCTTGTTCACATTCCTCTCCTTATCCATGGATCCGAGTCTCATCATGTCCAACCTCGCATCAGGCCCGCTGACGCAGCGCAACCCTGACCGGCGTCTGCTCTCCCAGTCGCAGGAAGGCAGGCAGCAATATCAACGTAAACAAGGTACTGCAGCTCATGCCGCCGACGATGACGGTGGCCAGCCCCCGATAAATTTCACTGCCCGCACTCGGGCTCAGCATCAGGGGCAACATGCCGAAGATGCTGGTCAGGCTGGTCATGGCGATAGGGCGCATCCGGCTCTGCAGCGCATCCGCCACCGCCGCACCGCGATCCAATCCCTCACGCTCGGCCGTGCGGGTCTGGTGCACCAGCAAGATGGCATTGTTGACCACCAGCCCCAGCAGGATGACGAAGCCGATGAGGGTGAGCAGATCCATGGGCAACGGTACCACCAACCCGCTCAGCTTGAGGGTCACCACGCCACCGACGGTGGCGAGCGGCAGGGTCAGCAGCACCAGCAAAGCATCCCTGACCGAGGCAAACAGCCCCCAGAGCAGCACCAGCAGTATCACCAGCGCAAACAGAAAGATGCTGCCCAGGTTGCCGAGGGCCTGTTGCAGGCTGTCGGCATTGCCCACTACCCGCAGCTCGCCCCCGGCCGGCAGCTCGGGCCGGATACGGGCGAAGCTCTTGCCCTTGAGGGTATCGAGCACCTGCTCCATGCTCATCCCCTCAGGTGGGGTGATATGCAGGCTCAGGCTACGACGACCGTCGGCACGAAAGATGCCGGAGGGACCCATGTCATGGTCGACCTTCAGCAGCTCCCCCAAGGGGACTATGCCCCCCCTGGGGGTGGCCAGGGGCACCGCTTTCAGATCGTCCGGATTGCCCGAGGTCTGCCCCATCAGCAGGATGTCGAAACGCTCATCCCCATCAAAATACTCGCCGACCCGCAGGCCATCTCCGAAGGTCTGGATGATGGTCGGCATGGGGCCGCGATCCCAGCCCACCTCGGCGAGGCGCCGGTCTTGCGGCACCAGCCGCAGCTCGGGGGCCGTGAAATCCAGGGAGGGCTCGGGTCGCACCTGGGCGCCCGGCAAGTCTTGTTTGACTATCTCCATGGCCGTGCGCGCCGCCCGATAGAGTGCAGGCAGGGATCCGCCCTGGAGCAACAGCTCGACCCCGTTCTCGCTGTCGAAGCCGCCAAACAGCGAGCCCTGGCCACCGAAGGCCCGGGTATCGGGAATGCCCTGCAGCAGATCCTTCATCAGCAGGGTTTCCAGCTCCTTGATGCGATCATCGTCCCTGGCCCGCACCCCAATCTGGGCCCCACCCGGGTAGCGCATGATGTAGTAGTTCTTGAGCGCCGGTTCCTTGACTCCTCTCATGTAAGGGTCGAGACGGGCGATCAGGGTATCGATCACCTCCTCGCGCTGGGCCTTGAGATTGACGCCGGGGGTAAAACTCATCCAGACATCGATGGCGTCACGCTTTACATCCGGCAGGTAGTTCATCTTGGGCAGCAGGGCCCAGGTCGCCAGCACAGGCAGGCTCATCATGGTAAGGATGATGGCCCAGCGCCGCGCCGGGGTGCGCGTCCAGTGGATGATGCGCATCGTGGCCCTGTGCCAATGGCCTGCATAGGGATCTGTCAATCGATCTTGCCCCATCCAGCGCGAAGCCACGGCCGGCAGCACGGAGACCGCCACCAGCATGGAGACGGTCACGGCGCAGGCAATGGTCAGCGCCAGATCCGCAAACAGCTGGCCTTCGACATCATTGAGCAGCAAAACCGGCAGGAAGATGGCGACTGTGGTCAGGGTCGAGGCCACCAGCGCCGCCCACACCTGGCGGGTGCCCGCCAACGCTGCTCCCGCCTTGTCGATGTCCCCCCGCTCATGGCGCCGGTAGATACTCTCCAGCACCACAATGGCGGCATCGAGCACCATGCCCACCGCGAAGGCTATCCCGGCCAGAGAGATGACGTTGAGGGTCCTGTCCATCAGCTTGAGCAGGCAGAGGGTCAACATGATGCTGATGGGAATGGCGAGGGCTATCATCAGGGTCGCCTTGAGCTGGCGCAGAAAGACCCAGAGGATGGCGCAGGAGAGCAGCACCCCCAGCCCCAGGTTGGCGGTGACCATGTGGATGGCGCGATTGATATAGAGGGAGGCATCGAATGATTGCTCCATGTGCAGTCCGGCGGGTTCGAGCACCTCGCGGTTGAGATCCGCCACCCTGGCCTTGATCGCCTCAAGGGCCGCCAGGGCATTGGCACCATTCTCCTTGAAGATCTGGGCTGAAATAGCCTGGTTGCCATTCTGGATCCGCAGCACGGGGGACGCCTCCCGGGTCAGCCGCACCTCGGCCACATCGCGCAGATAAATGGGCAGGCCATCGCGCCAGTCCACCACCTTGTCCCCCAGGGTCTCGACATCGTAGCGACCCGCGAAGCGCAGCTTGTATTCCCAGCGCCCTATGTCCAGGGTACCGGCGGAGACGTCCCAGCCGGTCGCTGCCCGGCTCGCCAGCACGGGGATCTCCACCCCCAGCTCGGCGGCGCGATAGGGGTCGAAGCGGATCTGGAGCTGGCGGGCATTGATGCCGTCTATCTCCACGGTAGAGACCCCGGGGATACGCTCCAGCTCGGGCTTGACCCTGGATTCGATCAGCGGCTGCTGATCATCGATGGTTCCCTTGGCCCCCGGCAGTTGCTGAATGAAGAAGAAGGTGAGGGTGTCGTTGCTGCTGTAGTTGTTGAGATAGGGGCCATCTATGTTGTCCGGCAGACTGGAGACCCGGTTCAGGCGGGAGATGATCTCCAGCTGAACCCGCTGCATGTCGGTGCCGATGGCAAACTCCAGATCCATCTCGACGAAACCGGGGTAACTGTTGCTGGTCAGGCTCTTGAGGCCCTGCACCCCTTGCAGCTCCTGCTCGATGGGATCGGTTATCTCGGACTCCATCTCCTGGGGCGAGGCCGAGCGCCAGGAGACAGAGATGTTGAGATGGGGCCTGTCTATGTCGGGAAATAGCTGTACCGGCAGGCTGCGAATACTGAGCAGTCCTGCCAAAAAGATGAGCACGACCGAGACCGCCACCCAAATGGGGCGTTCGATCGCCGTCTTGGCGAGATTCATTTCATCTTCCCTGATTTTGTTGTTATCGACCCGCTCCGCGGGCCTGCTTCCTGCCCCAAGGGTTAGGGGGCAAATCATTAAACTGGAAATCCAATTAATTGTAAATGCTCGAAATACCAACAAAAAAACCGGCCATCAAGGCCGGTTGAAACAGTAGGAAAAGATCTTATGCCGCGTCGTCGACCCGGGCTGCCTGCCCCATGGACTCGAGTTCACCGGGGGCAAAGTTGTCAACCTGGATGGCCTCGTAACGCAGGGCATCGGCGGCCAGCAGTTGGTCTGCCTCCGCCTGGGTCAGAATGGACTGGGCCAGGGCCGAACTCACCAGATCGGCAATCGCCAGCTTGCGGGGCAGACGCTTCTCTTTCTGAGCCTGGGCGATCTTCTTCTCCAGAGGTTGTACCGCTACCATGGCCAGGAAGGCACGCTCCATCTGACCGACGGCATCCTGCTCATCCTTGCCTACGTAGCACAAGGCGGTGAGGCGATCCCGGAACTCGCCCGGCTTCATCATGGCCTGGCAGATTGAGTGACAACGGTCATCGGCGGGCATCTGATAATGAATGCCGAACGGGAAGACCACCCGCTTGAGCAGAGCGCCGACGACCTTGTTCGGGAAGTTCTGGAAGAAGCCATCAAATGCCTTGCCGATAAGGTGCAAGTTACGCTCCAGGGCATACTGGACGAAGGGCAGATCCGATACCATGCGCCCCTGATCCTCATAGTGCTTGAGGGTCGAGGAGGCCAGGTAGAGGTGGCTCAACACATCCCCCAGGCGGGCCGAGATCATCTCCTTGCGCTTGAGATCGCCACCCAGCATCAACATGGAGATGTCGGCACACAGGGCCAGCCCCTTGCTCATGCGCGACAGCTGCTGATAATAGCGCGCCGTCTCGCCACCCACGGGAGCACTGTTGAAGCGACCCAGGGTCAACCCCTGACCGAGGGCACCGAAGAAGTTGCCCGCCCCGAAGGCCAGATGCTTCATCAGCAGGCCATCGAATTTCTCGAGACCCCGTTCGCTATCTGGATCCGCCGCCGCTTCCATCTCGCCGAAGACATAGGGGTGGCAGCGCGTGGCGCCCTGACCGAAGATCATCAGGTTGCGGGTCAGTATGTTGGCCCCCTCCACCGTGATGGCGACCGGTATGCCCATGTAGGCGTAACCCGTGTAGTTCTTCGGACCGAGCTGGATGGCACGGCCGGCATGGATGTCCATGGAGTCATCCATGATCTGACGCGCCATCTCCGTCATGTGGTACTTGGAAATGGCGGTGACGATGGCCGGAGCCTGCCCCAGATCCAGTGAACCGGCGGTCATGCGACGGGCCCCTTCCAGTTGATAGGTCAGGCCGCCGATGCGCGCCATGGCCTCTTGTACCCCTTCGAACTTGCCGATGGACATGCCGAACTGCTTGCGCACATAGGCGTAGGCACTGACGGTGCGGCTCGCCATGTGACCGCAGGCGGTGCCCAGGGCAGGCAAGGAGATACCACGCCCGGCGGAGAGACACTCGACCAGCATGCGCCAGCCGCGGCCCGCGTAATCCGGCCCGCCGATGATCCAGTCAATGGGGATGAACACATCTTTGCCGAAGGTGGGGCCATTGAGGAACGCCAGCCCCATGGGGTAGTGGCGATCGCCGACTCGCACCCCGGGATGACTGGTCGGGATCAGGGCGCAGGTGATGCCCAGCTCTTCTTTGTCACCCAGCAGTTTTTCCGGATCGTAGAGCTTGAACGCCAGCCCCAGCACGGTGGCGCGCGGCGCCAGTGTGATGTAACGCTTGTTCCAGTTGAGGCGAATACCGAGCACTTCCTCACCCTTGTAGAGCCCCTTGCAGATGATCCCCTTGTCCGGGATGGCACCGGCATCGGAGCCGGCTTCCGGTCCGGTCAGGGCGAAGCAGGGCACGTCTTTGCCATTGGCCAGACTCGGCAGCCAGAAGTCCTTCTGGGCCTGGGTGCCGTAGTGCATCAACAGCTCGCCCGGCCCCAGGGAGTTGGGCACCATGACGGTGACCGCCACGCTCAGGCTCTTGGTGGCGATACGGGTGACTATGGTGGAGTTGGCAATGGCCGAAAACTCGCGACCGCCGTAGGATCTTGGGATGATGAGCGCGAAGAACCCCTCCTTCTTCAGATAATCCCAGACCGCTTCGGGCAGATCCTTGGTTTCGTTGACTATCTTGAAGTCGTCAATCATGGCGAGCAGGGTCTCGACCTGATTGTCGATGAAGCTCTGCTCATCGGCATTCAGGGTCGGCTTGCCGTAGCCATGCAGTTTCTTCCAGTCCGGGTTGCCACGAAACAACTCGCCATCCCACCAGACGGAGCCCGCTTCCATGGCCTCGCGTTCGGTGGCCGACAGCGGCGGTAATATCTTCTTGAAGATGCCAAAGACCGGACGGGTCACCAGCTTCTTACGGATAGCCGGGACGCCGAGCACTACCGCAACGGCCACCAGCAGCAGGACAAGCAATGTGATCATGGTTCAGTTCCCTCTCTTTCACAGTTCCGTTAACTTATTGTTTTGATTAGACAGCCAGGGATAACCTGGTCGACTCCACGGGCGCACCGACACCGGCAGCCAGGTAAGGAATAACGTTGCGCACCAGCGCTTCCACATCGAGGCGCTGACCAAAATCGGCCTGAGCTATGTCGCGCAGGGCATCGGCAGAGGCCATGGTGAAGACCACTGTGCCCAGGGTGAAGTGCAGTCGCCAGAACAAGTCTGCCGGGGTCAGCTCGGGATTGGCCTTTGAAATCGCCAGGGTGATCCTTTGCAGCACGTCGCCATAGTGAGTGGTGATGAAGCGGCGAAGGTGACCCTGGCTATCGATATAGCCACGGCCCAACAACTGCATGAAAATCGCCGGCCCCTGAGGACGTACCGCAACCAGCTTCATCAAGGGACTGACGAAGCTCTCAAACACCGGCAGCAGGGTGAGCTCATCCTGTTCAATGAGGGCTCTCAGCTTGGCATCCAGCTCTGGCATGAACAGGGAGAGATAGCGGTCCAGCACTGCCTGGATCAGCTCCTTCTTGGAGCCGAAGTGATAGTTCACCGAGGCCAGATTGACGTCGGCCTCACTGGTGATCAGACGCAAAGAGGTATCAGCGAATCCCCGCTCGGCAAACAACACCTCGGCAGCATCGAGAATACGGTTCTTGGTATCAATCTTGCTCACAGCACACCTCACTTAAACGAATGTTTAAAAAGTACGTTTCACGGACTGAGGTGTCAAGAGAATGTGAATGGAGGTTAGGGAAATGTTTTATTAAAAAACTTTGAACTTTGACCAAAGAACGCACTCTATATCTATGCCACTGCAATTAAACATTAAGTCTCGCCCAACCAGCCCCGTGCTGATTGGGCATTTTTTTATGGTGCAGCCCATGGTTCAGTGGCAACGACTGGCTTGAAAGGGAAAAAAAGATAAAAAAAACCGCCGCAGAGCGACGGTGGGGAAAGGGAGGTTGCGTCGTCCTGACCCAACCCATCGATGGAAGTTCAGGCTGCACATCGATGGTCACATGCTACCCAATAGTCTTGGGCAAACTTTGTCAGAGTGACAAGCATTTGTGACAAAGTATGACAGGCCCCCATCGTGGCCCCATACCGCTCTTTTTGCTATGCTGGCGCTCCACCACCCGGCTCTGAACATCGAGGGGAACGCCATGAAGTACACAGTCGACACCCATACCCACACGGTCGCCAGCACCCACGCCTACAGCACCATTCACGATTACCTGCCCATTGCCAAGGCCAAGGGGATCAAGCTGTTCGCCACCACGGATCATGGCCCGGATATGGCCGATGCCCCTCACTTCTGGCACTTCGTGAACCTGCATGTGTTACCACGGGTCGTAGACGGAGTCGGCATACTGAGAGGCATAGAGGCCAACATCAAGAATCTGGACGGAGAGATAGATTTCCCCGAGCGCTACGAATCCCGACTCGACATGATCATGGCCGGCTTCCATGAGCCCGTGTTTCCCCCGTGCGATCGGGCGACCCATACCCAGGCGATGATCAATGCCATCAAGAGCGGTCGGGTCGACATGATAAGCCACCCGGGCAACCCCGCTTTCCCCATCGACATCCAGGCCGTGGTAAAGGCCGCCGCCGAATACAGGGTCGCGCTGGAGGTCAACAACTCCTCCTTTAGCCACTCCCGGGCTGGCAGTGAAGATAACTGTCGCGCCATCGTAGAGGCCGCGCGGGATCTGGGAGCCTATCTCACCTTCGGCTCCGACTCCCATGTCGCCTTCAGCGTCGGCGACTTTGAGCATTGCCAGCGCCTGGTGACCGAAACGGGCTTCCCCGAGGAGCGGATCCTGGCGCGCTCCCCTCGTGCTCTGCTCAGTTTCCTCGAGAGTCGTGGCCGGGCCCACATACCGGAATTTGCCGATCTCTGAACAAGCAGTCAGTCACCATCGGCTAACACCATGAGCGGGCTTGAAAAACGGACATTCCTCGATTGACTTGCCAATCCGTTTTTCGGAATCTAGCGTCAAGCCGGTATAGCTCAGCTGGTAGAGCAGCGCATTCGTAATGCGAAGGTCGCAGGTTCGACTCCTGTTACCGGCACCAGCCAAGTCAAAGGACTAGCCTCATCAGAGGGTAGTCCTTTGTTTTATTGGGTAAGTCTGCTCTTGTTTACTATCTGCCATCATGGATGCTTGCCTGTTAAATCCCAAAATCAGACTGCCAGCCACTGGAAAACACCTTCATTAAAATAACCAACTGATGGCTACCTCAGTTATTAAACGCTTTGAATTAAAACAACATTTAAATAAAGTTGATATGATTTCTTTTAATTTAAAAGCTTTTCAAAAACCCATAAATATATAGCTTATTACTTTCATCCAAAAATCATATATATTGAAGCATGCTTTTTAATACTAGGTCGATGGCATCGTTAATAGCCATTAAGTCAACCCGCATTCTAAAAGTACTCATATCCAGGCAGGTTCCAATTTACAAGCCGTGGTATCGTTGCCATCATGGCTCTTTCTGGCACTACTGATAGCGACCCGGCGGCTCCCATCATGTTCGATCACCTCTCCCTCTCCACCTTCAACGAACTAGAGCTGATGGTGTATCACTATGTCATCAAGCACAGGGAGCAGATCCCCTACATGCGGATCCGTGAGCTGGCACAGGCGGCCGGGGTGTCGACCACCACAGTACTGCGTTTTTGCAAGAAGCTGGGCTGCACGGGTTTTTCCGAGTTTCGGATCCGCTTCAAGCTCTCATTGGAGCAAGACACGGCATCGGTTGCCCGCTTCGGGGTCAATGAGTTGATGAGTTTCTTCAAGAGCATCAACAACCCCGAGTTCGAGACCCTGATCGATCAAGCCGCCGCCCTGATCTCGGATGCCGAGCGTGTCCTGTTCGTCGGAGTCGGCACCTCGGGCTCCCTCGGCAAATATGGAGCCAGATTCTTCTCCAACGTCGGCAAGTTCAGCAACCATATCGACGACCCCTATTACCCTATTAGCACCGACACCTTTCATAATGCCGTCGCCATTATTCTCTCGGTCTCTGGTGAAACTCAGGACATGTTAAAGTTGGCGCAAAAATTCAGTTTCCATAAATGTAAAATAATCAGCATTACTAATAGCGAGACCTGTTCGCTGGCTAAACTGGCAGACTTCAATCTCTCCTACCACATGCCGCAGTTCATGGTTGGCCAAAACCATAATATCACGACCCAAGTGCCCGTTGTTTATATCATCGAGACCATAGGCCGCCGACTGACGGCCAATCCTCCGGCCTGAAAACAGCTTGTTTTTTGATTGTGACAAGTCACGAATAACCTATTTCGTTATATCGTGACTTTGTTATTTGCTTTGCTAACATCAGCCCATCACACCTCGCCCTGAACCGCGCCCAATCATGGGGCTCTTACCGATTGCTCGGCGAGGATCACCCATGCCATGCCCTTATTCGGGCCTTGATGAGAGAGAAGCCAATGAAACAGCAAGGATTACCAAAAGACTTTCTGTGGGGCGGCGCAGTCGCGGCCCATCAGGTAGAAGGGGCCTGGGATCAGGGCGGTAAAGGGCCCAGCATAGTGGACGTGCTATCGAGTGGCGCCCATGGGGTCGACAGGGTCATCACCGACGGCGTACTGCCCGGCTATCACTATGGCAACCATGAGGCGGTGGATTTTTATCACCACTACCAGCAGGACATAGCCCTGCTGGCCGAAATGGGCTTCAAGTGCTTTCGCACCTCCATCGCCTGGTCGCGCATCTTCCCCAAGGGGGACGAGCTGGTTCCCAACGAGCAGGGCCTGCAATTTTATGACGACCTGTTCGATGAACTGCTCAAACATGGCATAGAGCCCGTCATTACCCTCTCCCATTTCGAGATGCCCTGGCACCTGGTCAAGGAGTACGGTGGCTGGAAGCACCGCAAGCTGGTCGAGTTCTTCGTGCGCTTTAGCGAGACAGTGCTGCGCCGCTATCAGCACAAGGTCAAATACTGGATGACCTTCAATGAGATCAACAACCAGCGTAACTGGCGCTCTCCCCTGTTTGGCTACTGCTGCTCCGGCGTTATCTACAACCAGGAACCGAACCCGGAAGAGTGCATGTATCAGGTACTGCACCACCAGTTTGTGGCCAGCGCCCAGGTGGTCAAACTTGGCCACGAGATCAACCCTGAGTTCCAGATCGGCTGCATGATAGCCATGGTGCCCCTCTATCCCTACTCCTGCCATCCGGACGATGTGATGTATGCCCAGGAGGCGATGCGCGAGCGTTTCTTGTTCAGCGATGTCCATGTCCGTGGCGCCTATCCGAGCTATATCCGCAAGGAGTGGCAGCGCAAGGGCTACCAGATAGTCATGGAGCCTGGTGACGAACAGATACTGCGCGAGGGTTGCGTCGACTACATCGGCCTGAGCTACTACATGAGCAATGTGGTACGTGCCCACCATCAGGGCAGCGGCACCGCCCTGTCAGGCTTCGAGGGCGGGGTGCCCAACCCGCACCTCAAGGCTTCGGACTGGGGTTGGCAGATAGATCCGGTCGGCCTGCGTTACAGCCTCAATATTCTCTACGAGCGCTACAACAAGCCGCTGTTCATCGTCGAGAACGGCTTCGGCGCCCTGGACAAGCCGGGTGAAAACGGTGAGGTACAAGATGACTACCGCATCGAATACCTCAGCGCCCACATCGCACAGATGAAGAAAGCGGTGATTGAGGATGGGGTCGAGCTGATGGGCTACACCCCCTGGGGCTGCATCGATTGCGTCTCCTTCACCACGGGGGAGTACCGCAAACGCTATGGCTTCATCTATGTGGACAAGCACGACGATGGCAGCGGCAGCCAGGCGCGCAGCAAGAAACAGAGCTTCCATTGGTACCAAGAGGTAATAAAGAGCAACGGTGAAACCCTCTGAGCTCCCCCTGGGGCCAGCTCATTGGCGCCATCAAGATACGAGAAGGGCTGCCTCAGGGCAGCCCTTCTTCCTTGTTGAAGCCTTGACTGATCATGAATGGTCGATGAGCTCACCGGCCCGTATGGCTCAATAGAGGCAGAGTCGGCGCCAGGGCCCGGTGACCTCGCATAATCCCGTCTCCTCGGTCGGCTCCCAGCCGAGACGCCGATAGAAGGCAAGGGCGGCGGTATTATTGATGGCCACCTTGAGGGACGCCGGTCTGGGCAGTTCGGACAGGGCTTTATCGAGCAAGGCGCGCCCCACCCCCTGACCATGCCAATCGGCAGAAACATAGAGATGATGAACGAAACTGTCTGGCGCCCAGATGGCGATAAAGCCGCAGGGAGTGCCGCCCTGCTCTGCGACCCAGATCTGTTCACCACTGATCTGTTCGGAAAAATCGTCAAGGGCAAACAGCGAAGGCTCTACCCAATGAAACGTCTGGCGACGCCCTTTTTGAAACAGACGGGATAATGGTGCCACATCCGCCTCTGTCATGGCTCTGATCATCAGCCTCTCTCCCTTGCATGGCCCGGTTCGAGCACTCTATTGGCTATCAGCTTACCCCAGATGGGTGGCAGGATCCGGTTCACAAGCAGGCGAGCTGCTGTTAATTTGAACAGGTGAGGGGCTATACTGCCCGGGTCCCGCCTACGGATGTGTGAGGTTTGCCGACCATGGATAACAAGCAACTTGAAGGTAACATTTTTATTCCTGCCCACCTAGATGATGTCTGGCACGCCTGGACGACGGAGAGCGGGCTACGCAGCTTTCTCGCCCCGGAGTGCCTGATGGTGGCCGAACCCAATGGCCCGTTCGAGATCTACTTCCGCCCCGATGCTCCCCATGGCGAGCGGGGCAGCGAGGGGTGCCGGGTCATGGCCGTCATGCCCCATGACTTGCTCAGTTTCAGCTGGAATTTCCCCCCCCACCTGCCCCATGTGCGCCAGCAGAAGACCCAGGTCAGCCTGCGTTTCGTGCCCGAAGACCAGGGCACCCGCCTCCATCTGCTGCAGACCGGTTGGGCCAATGATCCGGACTGGGATGAGGGCTACGACTACTTTCGCCATGAATGGTTGGACGTCGTGCTGCCCCGCCTGCAATACCGTTTCACCCACGGCCCCATCGACTGGCACAACCCTCCCAGCGGCCAGCAACTCAAATGCCTGGCGCAATGACCAGGACTGCATGAAAGAGACCGCCCTCAGGCGGTCTCTTGTCATTGGACGACTGCCATCGCTCACACTCCCAACCGATCCCGCAGGCTGTACCAGGCGGCGCCGGCGGCGGTGAAGGGGATGCGGAACAGACGGCCGCCCGGGAAGGGGTAGTGGGGGAGCTTGGCGAAGGCGTCGAAGCGCTCCGCCTGGCCGCTCAACACCTCGGAGAGCAGCTTGCCCGCCAGATGGGTGCAAGTGACGCCGTGGCCACTGTAGCCCTGCATGTAATAGATGTTGGGGCCGATGCGGCCAAACTGCGGCAGGCGCGACATGGTCAGCAGAAAATTGCCGGTCCAGGTGTATTCCACTTTGACGTCGGCCAGCTGAGGGAAGGTCTTGAGCATCTTGGGGATGATGAGCCGCTCGATGTCAGCGGGATCCCGGGCGCCATAGACGACACCGCCGCCGTAGATCAGGCGGTGATCCCCTGTGGTGCGGTAGTAGTCGAGCAGGTAGTTGCAATCTTCCATGCAGTAGTTCTGCGGCAGCAGTTGCCGGGCACGCTCCTCGCCTATCACCTCGGTGGTCACTACCTGGGTGCCACAGGGCATGCTCTTGCCCGCCAATTCCGGCACCAGATCCCCCAGATAGGCATTACCCGCCACCACCACGAAGCGTGCCTTGACCGCCCCCTTGGCGGTGCGCACCAGCGCCGGTTGACCCGGCTCTATGCTGGTGACCGCTGACTGCTCGAAGATGCGCCCACCCAGACTGCGAATGGCCTCGGCCTCCCCCAGCGCCAGATTGAGGGGATGGATATGGCCACCGCGCTTGTCGAGCAGGCCGCCGACGTAGCGATCGCTACCCACCACCTGGCGTATCCCCTCTTTATCCAGCAGCTCCAGCTGATCGTTGCCCCATTTGCGCCAGCGCAGTTGCTGGGCCTTGAGCTCGTGCAGCTGACGCTCGGTATCGGCGGCAAAGACGCCACCCTGCTGCAAGTCACATTGAATGTCGTAGCGTTTGATGCGCTCGCGAATGATGTCACCCCCCTCAAACAACATGCTGCCGAGCAGCCTGGCCTGATCCGGCGGGCAGCTCGCCTCTATGTTGTCGATGTCGCGGCTGTAGGAGTTGACTATCTGGCCACCGTTGCGACCGCTGGCGCCGAAACCGACCCTGGCCGCCTCCAGCACCACCACCGAATAGCCCTTCTCCACCAGATGCAGGGCACTGGACAGGCCGGTATAGCCGGCCCCTATGATGCAGACATCGCACTCAAGCTGTTCATCCAGACTGGGGAAAGGCGCATGGGTATTGGCACTGGCGGCGTAGTAGCTCTTCACATGTTCGGTCATGATCCCTCGTTCCTCACAAGATTGCGCTCAATAATGGCTGAAATGGGGCCTTGCCTGGTCCCTTTTCGGGGGCGGGACTGGGTGGCTTGTGCATCGAACGGATTGCGCCTTCCGTTCATTATTTTGCACACCCATGACCGCAAATCTGTCAATGACACCACTTCTAGCACGCCAATACCGCCCTGGGCAACCGCATTTAACACTTGAAAAACAAAGTGGCGGCCATTATGGTCATCCAGTGCTTATTATTCTATACAGCAAGCGTGCCGGATAATGCCATGTCATCCCATCCAGAACGCCCTGAATCTACCGCCGAGGCCCCCATGTCACTGACAGCGCAGCTCGAACCCCTGACTCACTCCCTTGCCTATATAGATGGCCGCTGGTGCCAGGCCCACAGCGGTCGCCAGTTCGAGGTGACCAACCCGGCCACGGGTGAACTCATCACCCGGGTGCCGGACATGGATGGTGCCGATACCCAGGCCGCCATCGAAGCCGCCCATGCTGCTCAGCCTGCCTGGGCGGCACTCACCGCCAAGGAGCGCAGTGCCAGACTGATGCGCTGGTATGAACTCATCATGGCGAACCAGGATGCCCTGGCGCGGCTGATGACCCGGGAGCAGGGCAAGCCCCTGGCCGAGGCCAAGGGGGAAGTCGTCTACGGTGCCAGCTTTATCCAGTGGTTCGCGGAAGAGGGCAAGCGCGCCTACGGCCGCACCATACCGGGATTCAGTGGCGACAGGCGCCTGGCCACCATCAAGCAGCCGGTCGGGGTCGTGGCCGCCATCACCCCCTGGAACTTCCCCATCGCCATGATCACCCGCAAGGCAGGCCCGGCCCTGGCCGCCGGTTGCACCATCGTCATCAAGCCCGCCGCCGAAACTCCCCTGTGCGCCCTGGCCCTGGCTGCACTGGCCGAGCAGGCCGCTATTCCGGCCGGGGTGATCAACATAGTCACTTCCCATCAGGCCGCCATCGTCGGGGATGAGCTCTGTGCCAACCCCCTGGTGCGCAAGCTCTCCTTCACCGGCTCGACCCGCATCGGCAAGCTGTTGATGCGCCAATGCGCCGACACCATGAAGCGCGTCTCCCTGGAGCTGGGCGGTAACGCCCCCTTCATCGTGTTCGACGATGCGGACTTGGACGCCGCCGTGACCGGGGCCCTCGCCTCCAAATACCGCAATGCGGGCCAGACCTGCGTCTGCGCCAACCGCATATTGGTGCAGGCCAGCGTCTATGACGCCTTCGCCGAGAAGCTGGCCGCCGCGGTTCGCGCCTTCAAGGTGGGAGATGGCCTTGGTGAAGGCAGCCAGATTGGCCCCCTCATCAACCAGGCCGCCGCCGACAAGGTCGCCACCCTGGTAGAGCAGGCTCAGGCTGCCGGCGCCCAGGTGCTGGTCGGTGGCAAGATCCACGTTGCCGGCCCCCTCTTCTACAGCCCGACCATATTGACCAACGTCCAGGCCGATAACCCCATTTTGCAGGAGGAGATCTTCGGCCCCGTCGCGCCCTTGGTGCGCTTTGAGACCGAAGCCGAGGCCATCGCCATCGCCAACGACACCCCTTACGGCCTGGCCGCTTACTTCTATGGCCGTGACATCGCTCGGGTGTGGCGGGTCGCCGAACGTCTCGAGTACGGCATGGTGGGCATCAACGAAGGGATCATCTCTACCGAACTGGCGCCCTTTGGCGGCATCAAGGAGTCAGGCCTGGGCCGGGAAGGCGCCGCCGAGGGACTCGATGAGTATCTGGAAACCAAATATCTCTGCTTCGGCTCCATTGCATAATAAAACAAATTAATGGATATTTTATTCACCAGTAGTGGGGCGCAGGACAACCAGGCCCCCTGTGATGGACAACCTAAGGATGGGGAGCGACAGCCAGGCTGCCGACTCATCAACATACAGTGAGGGGCTTGCCCCTGATGGGAGAATCAAGATGAGTAATCAATCCTGGCAAGCGCGCCGCGAAGCCGCCGTGGTCAACGGCGTGGGCACCCTGATGCCGGTCTTTATCGACAGGGCCCAGAATGCCGAGCTGTGGGATGTGGAGGGCAACCGCTACATCGACTTTGCCTCGGGCATCGCCGTGCTCAACACCGGCCACAACCACCCCAAGGTGGTGGCCGCCGTGCGCGAGCAACTGGAAAAATTCAGCCACACCTGCTTCCAGGTTACCCCCTACCCCGGCTACATCGAGCTTGCCGAGAAACTCAATGCCCTGGTACCGGGATCGACCCCCAAGCGTACCCTGTTTCTCTCCACCGGTGCCGAGGCGGTGGAGAACGCCATCAAGATAGCCCGCGCCCATACCGGTCGCAGCGGCACCATCGCCTTCAAGGGGGGCTTCCATGGCCGCACCATGATGGGCATGGCGCTCACCGGCAAAGTGGTGCCCTACAAGACAGGGTTCGGCCCCCTGCCGGGAGAGGTCTATCACCTGCCCTTCCCCGCCGATTATCTGGGGGTGAGTGAGGCCGATGCCTTGGCCGCACTGGATCTCTGCTTCAGTGCCGACATAGAACCGACCCGGGTCGCGGCCATCATCATCGAGCCGGTACAGGGCGAAGGGGGCTTCTACCCAGCCTCCTCCGGCTTCATGCAGAGTTTGCGCAACGTCTGCGATCAGCACGGTATCGTGCTCATCTGCGACGAGATCCAGAGCGGTTTCTGCCGCACCGGCAAGACCTTCGCCACCGAATACAGCGGCATAGAGCCGGACATCATGACCCTGGCCAAGAGCCTGGCCGGTGGCTTCCCGCTCTCGGCCGTGGTCGGCAAGGCGGCTATCATGAACGCCGCCAAACCCGGTGGCCTGGGGGGCACCTATGCGGGCTCCCCCATCGCCTGCGCCGCCGCCCTGGCGGTGCTCGACGTCATTGAGGAGGAGCAACTCAATCGGCGCGCCCAGGCCCAGGGCGAGCAGCTCAAAGCCCGCTTGCACCAGCTTGCCGAGCGTTTCGACTGCATCGGCGATATCCGTGGCCCGGGCGCCATGGTAGCCATGGAGCTGGTCAAGGGCCGCGATGCCCGCCAACCGGACGCCGATCTCACCAAGCGTCTGGTGGCCGAGGCGGGCAAACAGGGGCTGGTATTGCTCTCCTGCGGCGTGCGGGCCAACGTCATCCGCTTCCTGGCGCCGCTCACCGCCGCACCGACGCTGGTAGACGAGGGGCTGGACAAACTGGAGCGGGCCCTGACCGCCGCCCTCGCCTAGGGCCGATACCGGCAACCTCAGCCCGGGCCCTGTACCCGGGCTGAGTCTTTACCCCAGAACAAGCCCCTGAACTTGCACCAAATATTTGCACTCCACCGGGCTGCCATGGGTTGTCATCCCCGTCCATCTGGGGCAAAATGCGCGCCGCTAAAATAACCGACTTGGTTGCCAAGTCGGTTATTTTCATTTTGTTGTTTACCACCAAACCGAGGCCGGGCCTTTTCCCGGAAATGATATCCGGGGTCGCACTCATAGATGGCGCGAACCCACCCATGATTTATGCCGCTATGAGGAACAAGATGGGGCTCTCTTATACTTCGTCTCCGCTCGCCGGAGTCAGCCTTGGCAACGCGATTGCCAACGACCTCTGCACCACTCTGTCGAGTGTGCGTCTGTTCAGTCCCCTGGCGTCTCGCCATGACCATGCCCTGGCGGCAATGCAGGAGGTTCGCTGATGTCTGATGCACCGGTTCGCCTCAAAAAAACCCTCAAATTATGGCAAGTCGTGGTCATCGGCCTCGCCTACCTGACCCCCATGGCGGTGTTCGACACCTTCGCCATGGTCTCCGACATCACCAGCGGCCACGTCGCCACCTCCTACCTGCTGGCCCTGGCCGGGATACTGTTCACCGCCATCAGCTATGGTCATCTGGTGCGCAAGTATCCCTCCGCCGGCTCGGCCTACACCTACACCCAGAAGACCTTCCATCCCTATGTGGGCTTCATGGTGGGCTGGTCGTCCCTGCTCGACTACCTCTTCATGCCGATGATCAACATGCTGCTGGCCAAGATTTACCTGACCGCCATGTTCCCCGGGGTCGAACCCTGGATCTTTATCTTCGGACTGGTGAGCGTGATGACCCTGCTCAACCTGCGCGGCATCAATCTGGTGGCCAACTTCAATGGCCTGATCGTGCTGGTGCAGGTCGCCATCATACTGGTATTCCTCGCCCTGATGGCCCATGCGGTCTACTTCGGCGAGGGAGAAGGGAGTGTGCTGAGCAGCCGTCCCTTCTATTCGGAGCACACCGCCTTGCTGCCGCTCTTTACCGGCGCCACCATCCTCTGCTTCTCATTCCTGGGCTTCGATGGCCTGAGTTCGCTCAGTGAAGAGACCCCCAACGCCGGCAAGGTGATCCCCCGGGCCATCCTGCTGACCGCCCTCATCGGCGGCATCATCTTCGTGCTGGTCTCCTACTTCCTGCAGCTCTATTTCCCGGACATCAGCCGCTTCAAGGAGCCCGATGCCGTGCTGCCGGAGATAGCCCTTTACGTCGGTGGCAAGCTGTTCCAGAGCATAGTGCTGGTCAGCACCACGGTCGCCGTACTGGCCTCGGGCATGGCGGCCCACGCTGGCGTGTCACGGATCCTCTACGTGATGGGCCGCGATGGCGTCCTGCCCGAGAAGGTGTTCAGCTATGTGCACCCCACCTGGCGTACCCCGGCCATCAACGTGCTGCTGGTCGGTGCCCTGGCGCTCTCCGCCGTCTCCTTCGATCTGGACATCGCCCTGGCGCTGGTCAACTTCGGCGCCCTGGTCGCCTTCACCTTCGTCAACCTGTCGGTGATCGCCCAGTTCTATGTGCGCGAACAGCGTAACAAGACCCTCAAGGATACGGTCTGCTTCCTGCTGCTGCCCCTGTGTGGCGCCGCGACCATAGGCCTGCTCTGGCTCAACCTGGAGCTGAGCTCCCTCTATCTGGGCCTCATCTGGGCCGGCCTGGGTCTGGTCTACCTGGTGCTGCGCATCAAGCTCTCCCAGGCGCCCCTGCGGGAGTACGAAGAGGCCGAGCTGCAATAAGCCACGCCGTTCACAGCAAGCAAAAAGGGGAGCCATTAGCTCCCCTTTTATCATTCACCATCCGGCATCCTTCGGCTATGGAGATACGCCCGCAAACGCCAGATACACAAAAAGGAGTCATGGACTCCCCTTTGTTAGCAGCTCTGGCTGTGATCCCCTGGGCGCGTCGAGCCTTATTTGATCAATGCCTTGGTGGCCGCTTTTGCAGGATCATCGACGGCATTTTCGACCTTGCCCTTGGCATCGCCCACCGAACCCTTGGCGTCGTTCAATGCGCCCTTCTTGTCATCCAGGCCGACCGAGTCTTTGGCCGTTTCGGCGGCGGAGCAACGCCCGCCCACCCCGACGGTGGCCTTCATGGCCGCGCCCTTGACCGCTTTCTCAGGGGTACAATCCGGGTTGATGACACCCGCCTGGGCACCCAGGGTGATCAGGCAGAGGGAGAGACAGAGCAGCAGTTTTTTCATGACAGACTCACTTTTGATGACGAATGAATATCTCCCAGTGTAGGGAGATGTGTGCAGGGAGCAAGATGCATCCATTCAGCCCCCTTGAGCGGGTGACTGGCGTCATAGGGTGAGACAGGCCCGGCCCAGAGAGCCTGTGGCCCGAGCAGACCCGGTTCAATGGCCACCACGCCCCCTATCAGGGAGCCAGTCCCACTCTCATCGAGACGTCTTGGGTTGTCGCAACCTGGCGCAGAGTGCTTGCCCCAGCGCGCGGTGCTTAGCGTATCAATCTTCTGGCTGCCGCCCGGCCGGGGTCATCCACGACATTCTCGACTCGCTGCCTGGTGTTGCGCGCCTTGTAATAGGCATCATCCACCCCGGTCGCCTGGGCCGCCTTGCGCTTGGCATAGTCAGCCGGGTCATCCACCGCATTCTCGACTCGCTGCTTGGTGTTGCGCGCCTTGTAATAGGCATCATCCACCCCGCTCGCCTGGGCCGCCTTGCGCTTGGCGTAGCCAGCCGGGTCATCCACCGCATTCTCGACTCGCTGCTTGGTATTGCGCGCCTTGTAATAGGCATCATCCACCCCGGTCGCCTGGGCCGCCTTGCGCTTGGCGTAGTCAGCAGGATTGTCCACGACATTGTCGACCCGCTGCTTGGCGCTGGCCGCAGAACAGCGGCTATTGATACCCGTAGTGCCATTGACGGCCGACCCCACCGCCACCTGTCCGGCACTGCAACCAGAGGGAAGAACGTCAGCCTGAGCAGAGAGGGAGACCAGGATCAGGGGAAATAGAAAGAGAGACCAATGCTTCATGACAGACTCGCGATAGCTGAAAAACGACCGCCTAGTCTAACGGCCTGAGCAGAGAGGACAAGCATTAATGACACATCAGTCACTTATGTCAGTCAACGTCTAACGCCAGGCTGCGGCCAAACGCGCCCGTTGGCCGAGGCGTCGGCAAGAGGATAGGCAGACCGTTTTTCCTTCCTCTGAAGGTGACACCGCCACGGTGCGCACGCTGTCATCAAATCATCATCAAAACGTCACTTTGTCATAAAAGTGTCATCAAGCCTTGCTGTAATGCGCCGGTCAAATTCATCAGCAGACGGCCAGCGCCGTCCCAAGAGGCTTTATGCACAACCCTGACTCCTTGCCACAGCAGCACGTCTCCTCCCATCGTGCGCTGTTCCACTGGATAACTGTCATAGCGCTGGTCTACCTGATACTGGTAGCGGTGGGAGCCGTCTCCCACGGCTTCAAATTGTTCTCCGGCGGCGCCGAGGGTGCGGCCGAAATCTTTGCCTTCGCCAACAACCCCTTCGTCGCCCTGCTGCTCGGCATCCTGGCCACGGCCCTGGTGCAATCATCCAGCACCGTGACCTCGGTCATCGTCGGTCTGGTCGCCGGTGGCCTGCCGCTGGCCATGGCCATTCCCATGGTGATGGGTGCCAACCTCGGCACCACCATCACCAACACCATCGTCTCCATGGGTCATATCCGCGACAGAACCGAGTTTCGCCGCGCCTTTGCCGCCGCCACTGTCCATGACTTCTTCAACCTGATGGCCGTGTTCATCTTCCTGCCCCTGGAGCTCGCCTTCGGTGTCTTGCAGCACAGTGCCGAGTTCCTGGCCCATCTGCTGGTCGGCTCGAGCGACATGTCGATGAAGGGCATGGACTTCATGAAGCCGCTCACCGCCCCCGCCATGCAGCTCATCGATGCCGCCGTCGCCTTCTTGCCCGGTAAAGGCCCCGCCCTGGCCACCATCGCCATCGGTATCCTGCTGATCCTGGGCTCGGTCACCTATCTGGGCAAGGTGTTGCAAAAGGTGCTGGTCGGTCGCGCCAAGGGGCTGCTGCACAAGGCCCTGGGCCGTGGCCCCCTCACCGGTATCGCCTCGGGCACCCTGGTGACCATCATGGTGCAATCCTCCTCCACCACCACCAGCCTGATGATCCCTCTGGCCGGCGGCGGCGTGTTCACCACTCGCCAGCTCTACCCCTTCACCCTGGGCGCCAACATAGGTACCACCATCACGGCCCTGCTAGCGGCCACCGCCATCGGCGGCAGCGGTGCCGAACTGGCGCTGACCATCGCCCTGGTGCATGTGCTGTTCAACGTCTTCGCCGTGGTGCTTATCTATGGGCTGCCCTTCCTGCGCGAACTGCCCATCCTGGCCGCCGAGTGGCTGGCAAGAGTCGGCAGCGAGAACAAGTTGCTGGCACTGGGCTATGTGGGCGGCCTCTTCTTCGCCCTGCCTGCGCTGATGATGGCCCTGGCAAAATAACCGGCCCCTAGGCTTAACTGAGTCGATTCACTCGGCAAGGAAGGGCGCTATTAGCGCCCTTTTGCTACCCCAGTTCGACCCACTGGGATAAGATATTCATCTCATTGTCTTACAAGGATTTAGTGATGAAATTTGTGCTGATCGCCATCCTGATCGCTCTGGCGGTCTTCTATTTCTACTCAAGCAATAACAACAAGAAGCTGGCCGAGGAGAATATCCGCGCCGGCGATCTCTTCCTCGCCGAGAACAAGGCCAAGCCGGGCATAGTGACCACCGAGTCCGGCCTGCAATATCAGGTACTGGCCGAAGGCGAAGGCGGCATGCACCCCAGCGCCAGCAGCAAGGTCAAGGTGCACTACGAGGGCAAGTTGCTCGATGGCACCGTCTTCGACAGCTCCATCGCCCGTGGCGAGCCCATCGAATTTGGTCTCAATCAGGTGATCCCGGGCTGGACCGAAGGGGTACAGCTGATGACGGTCGGCGAGAAGGCCCGCTTCTTTATCCCGTCCAGGTTGGGCTACGGCAACCGCGCCACCGGCAAGATCCTGCCCGGCTCCCTGCTTATCTTCGAAGTGGAGCTGCTCGCCATCGACTGACGCAATTCGGTCAGCCCATGATGAGCGCCGTCATGAGCGCACTGTCAAAGAGGGAGGCATTGCCTCCCTCTCTGCTTGATCTCCCCCCACCAGTCAACCTGCCTGCCCAAGCAATTATCAACCCTGAGTGAAGAGTGATTACACATATAGCCTAATTGTTCACCACAAAAAGGGGGCGGATAATGACCTCATCGCCTGCCAAGGCCCCCTCTGATGGAGCACTAAGATGTCCCCTGTCTGGTTTATCTCCCACGGCGCACCGGATCTGGTGCTGCGCGACGAGCCCGCCACTCGTTTCATGAAGGATCTCAGCCTGGGGCCGCTCAAGGGGCTGGTCGTCATCTCGGCCCACTGGTTCAGCCGCGAGCTGGAGATCAACTCGGCGCACAACCCGGCGCTCATGTATGACTTCCATGGCTTCCCCGACGCCCTCTACCGCGGGCGCTGGCCCGCCAGCAGCCCAGCGTGGTTGCAACAGGCCGTGCAGGAGACCTTGCTGCAAGGAGGACTGGTCGCCAACCCCGTCCTGCGCGAACTGGATCACGGGGTCTGGTCACCGCTCTCCCTGCTCGATGCCAACAGCGAGATCCCCCTGGTGCAGATCTCCATCCCGGCGGGCATGAGTCCGGCCGAGTTGTGGCGGCTGGGAGAAGCCCTGGCCCCGTTGCGCCAACAGGGCATTGGCATTCTGGCCTCCGGCGCCATCACCCACAATCTGAGGGCGCTCGGCCCCGATGGCTCCCCGCCCCCCGCCTGGGCCCAGGCGTTCGCCCACTGGCTGGAGGAGAAGATGGACAAGCAGGACAAGGCGGCCCTGCTCGATTATCGCGACCAGGCTCCGGGGGCGGTGCAATCCCACCCCCATGACGATCACCTGAGGCCGCTGTTCGTGGCCCTCGGCGCAGCAGGGGCAGACAAACCGCTCCGGCTGCATGATAGCTGGGACTATGGCAGCCTCTATATGGGCAGCTACCGCTTCGGTTAAGCCCACCTCATCCCACGATAAAATCCCCCCATAAAACAGCAGAGGAGCCATGGCTCCTCTGCTTTTGTTGCGCTGGTTGTGCGCATCAGCGCCTGATATTGACCGGCAGGCGGGGACCCCGTTAGCGAGACGGGTCGCCCGCCAGCAGTTGCTCCGCCTCTGTGACCAGCTGCTCGGTCAACTGATGACTACGCAGATAGCTGTCGATGAGGGCCTTGTCGGCCCGGCCCCCTGCTATTTGTTCATACCAGTGATCCAGCATGGCGGCAAAGCCACGGCGCACCAGCACGGGTTGCCAGTCGTCGATGGCCAGGGTCTGCACCACCTTGTCTCGCGCCAGCGTGCCCTGGGTGCAGTTCTCGACCTGGAGCGACAGATTGTCGCCATAGAGGCTGATGCGCTCCTCCGCGACCCCGGCGCTGCGATTCATGCTGCCACTGACTGCCGCCTGCCCGCTCTGCCAGCTGACACTGACCCCGGCCAGCATGGCCGGGTCCTGCGCGCTGGGTCTAAATACCCGGTGCAAGGCGCCACTTGGCAGGCCGCCATAGTGGCAGAGGCTATCGAGCACATGAATGAAATCATCGAACAGGAACTGGCGGGGCAGTCCGGGCAAGCCATGGCGGTGCTTTTGCCAATGCAGCTCGGTCACCGGCTGCGCCCGCCCAGCCGACAGCGCAGGCAGGTAGCGGCGATTGAAACCTACAAACAGCGGGCAATCTTGCTGCAACGCAAGCTGGCACAAGGCCTCTACCGCAACGGCACTGTCGCACAACGGCTTGTCGACGAAGGTGGGAATGCCTGCCAGCAGACTCTTGCGGGCCAGCTCCTGATGCACCGCCGTGGCGGCATGGATCATCACCCCATCGGGGCGACTCCCTAGCAGCGCATCCACGTCGGTGAAACACTCGGCCACCCGATATTGGCGGGCCAGCTTGTCGAGCACAGCTGGACTCCGGGTGCAAAGCACCGGCGTCACCCGCTCATCGCTGGCCAGCAGTGGCAAATAGGCTTTTTGGGCGATATCACCCAACCCAATCATGGCAATACGCATGGTGTTCTCTCTCCCTCAAGACTGCGCCCAGCTTACCCCATCCTCTTGTATGTTATGAAGGGATGGGCTAGCGTGGACTCCCTTTTTCCAAGCCCCGACCAAGATGACGCCGACTCTCTATCTGCTGCGCCACGGCCAGACCCGCTTCAATGCCCAGCAACGCCTGCAGGGCCACTGCAACTCCCCCCTCACCCCCTTGGGGGAACAACAAGCCCGCGCCATGGGAGCCACCCTTCGCCAGCAGCTGGACAACCCCGCAACCTGGACGATCTATACCAGCCCGCTGGGACGGGCCATGCAGACCGCCCGCCTCGTCTGCGACGAGCTGGGCCTTGACCATGGGCAGATCCGGGTCGATGAGCGGCTCAAGGAGCTGGGCCTGGGGGAGTGGGAGGAGCGCCGCCTGGACGAGATACGCCCCCTCTGTTTTGCCCTGCAAACTGGCGAGCCGGACTGGTACTTGCAAGCGCCAAATGGCGAGGGGTTGGCCAGCCTGCAGGCGCGCTGCCACGACTGGCTCCATGACCAGAGCCTGGGTTCCCGGCGCATCGCCATCGCCCACGGCTTGTCCGGCATCATGCTGCGCGGCCTCTATGCGGGATTGAGCCACGAGGCGCTCTGGCAGCAGGAGCTGCCGCAAGATGCCTTGTTCCGCCTGCAAGGGGGAGAGATCACCCGCATCCCCTGCCAGGCGGCGCTACTGCCCCAGATTTAACGACACAAGTGGCGCTGCGTTAACGAAACAAACGGCGCCAGCGTCAACGAAAAAGCGGGCCAAGAGGCCCGCTATCAGTATTTCAGTTTTTGGACTTGCCCCGCTCATCGACCAGTCTGCCCAGACGGGCACCCAATTCCGAACAGATCACGGCGCTGGCGATGGCAAACACCATCTGGATAGGATCAAACCCCTCCCTCTTCTCAAACAGCAGCGGGGCCAGCAGATTGAAGCCGATGATCCCCAGCAGCAGCCCGGTGCCACTGCCTATCTTCTCAAGCTTGGATTTGACTCTGACCGTCATCTGACTACTCCTGTGCAGGGGGATGCTTTATCGGGGGTGGCCATCATGCCTCCCCCTATCAATGGAACCTGGCCGCACAAGATAGCAAAGCCGCCCCCGCCTGACTGCTTTTATCGCCTCTGCCGCCACGCTTTGATGACAGGGCTCAAAAAACGAGAATTCTCTGATAGTTGCCTCGCTTTTGCTGCTCGCTTGGGAGGCTTCATTTGGCTTACCATGGCCATCCAGAACCCGTTGAACCGCGATGGGTTGCTACCCTCGTCGGTCAAAGGAGCATATTGGACGCTGTCATCCACGGGCGGTAGCGTGGAGTTTTCTAGCCCTTTCTGAATTGGCTGATATAAGATTCGAGATATATAACAGTGAGGAACATATGAAACTTGTCACCCCCACCCTTGTCGTTGAAGATGTCGATGGCTTTAAAAATGACGCGCTTCAGCGTAAATCATTTGGTGAAGCGTTATCAAATTTGGTAACTCGAACATCTGACGAGCTTGTAATATCTCTTGACGGAAAATGGGGGGAAGGTAAAACAACTTTTGTCAAAATGTGGCAAGGACTTCTGAAGGAAAAAGGAGTACCTAGTATCTACATTGATGCCTTTCAGAATGACTATACGGAAGATGCCTTCATTTCAATTGCCAGCGCAATTACTGCCTATGTAGGCCAGCATGCCATTCAAGCTGAAAAGAGTTCGGAGTTTTCAGATAAAGCGAAAAAAGTCGGTATTCGATTACTTTCATGGAGTGCAAAGATAGGAATCAAGACTGCCACGCTAGGAATTATCAAAGAGTCTGATATCGAGGCATTGTCTGAAATAGGTGATGACATTGCTACCGATACGTCTGAAACCGTTGCGACACTGGTCCAAGATAGGCTAAGTACACATTCCAAAGAAAATGAGATTATTCAATCATTTAGAGAGTCATTATCAGGGGTTCCCGAGACAATAACAGATAATAAAAGTGGTCGTCTCGTTGTGATTATTGATGAATTGGATAGATGTAGGCCATCATTTGCGGTGGAAGTTCTTGAAAAAATCAAGCACCTTTTCTCCGTGAAGAATGTTGTTTTTGTTCTTGTTATGCACAAAGAACAACTAGAAGAAGCTATCCGATGTGTATATGGCAGTAACATAGATGCACATACCTATCTTCAGAAATTTATTAATATTGAAGCCACGATTCCAAAACGAGTCACAGATCGTCACAGTAATGACTTGGATGCTTATATAGCACGGCTACTCCATTTACATGAACTAGAAACTTGGGGTGATAATAGGCTTATACAAGATTGCCTTAGCTCTCTAGGCCGCCATTTCAATCTTTCTCTCAGACAGCTAGAAAAGGTATTTACGAATCTAGCAATAATTTACAGTACGTCAGCAAAAAACCAGCTGAGACTCGTCCCAATAATCACATTTATTAGTACCGTGAAAGTTGTCAAACCAAGTGTTTTCAGCAAGATTCTACTAGGTAGAATATCCTATACTGAACTTATCAGTGAGACTGAGCTGCAATTTATAAACAATGAAAGTAATGAGCGAAATTTAATAAGGATAATGGACTGGGTTAGATTCTCAATACTCACTGATGCTGAATACAAAGCAATTAATGAGACTGATAATATCACTCGCCTCAGTCAATCACTCTGGGAATACAGCGTAGACAGGGAGAGACTGCTCCCAATGTTCTGTGAAAAACTCAATATGTTCACTGTAAACTGAGAAAGTGAAAATATCGCAGCACTACTATGACAAGCTGATATTCGCTTCTTAAAAAACGTTGTTTTACCTATTTATTATTACAATATTCGGCACAGCAAGGGCGACCATCCGGTCGCCTTTTTATTTCTATCGCTTTCCAATCAGGAAACTCACCGAGCCGATCGCTTGGCACTATTCCCTTTGGCCGCAGGCATTACCCTGATTAGGGCGGTTTGGCAAAATATGGGGGGCCTGATTTTTCCACGAATAACACCATCTATAACCTTTTATTTTTTAATACTACCCCCGATATGCTCTCCACTCTAAAATAAGTAAGTTCTTCTTTTCTTATTTTACCTTGACTCACTAAACAAGCGAACACATTCTCACCATAAATTCTAACAACAGCGTACTCTTTCCCACTTTTTATAAATGTTTTATATTCATCCTTATTAATTGAGCCATGACCAAGAATGACAAATGTGAATGCAAAAAGAAATAAAAAAGCACCTATATTAATTATCTTGAGACCACATTCCCTTATCTTGTTTTCTATCTTATTTTCTTGACCTATTTGCGTATCCAATGGCATCCACTGATTTAAAAAATGTAAAATAACTCCTGCATTTATCAAAATAACCATCCAGCTATTTCTTTCACCCATATAATATAATGAAAATATGTATGTAATAATTACACCTAAAAAAGATATTGATTGTTTGAATTTACTTCCCTTTCCCCATAACAATAGACATGCTGATATCAGCATTACCGGTAACAAAAAAAGATAAAAACCTATAAAGTCATCACTTATTATCGCCACGTTAATAGAAATAGCGTCTAAAGGTATATTTAGTGCTATAGCAACTCCTCTCTCATAAAAATATACTGCTGCATATAGCATGAAAGTAAGTATTGCAATTAATAATCCCTCTCTCTCAAAAATATTCTTTATCATATCAACCCTATTGTTAAGTAGCATAATATGTGTATTTATCAAAAAAATAAATTAACTATTTAATGCTATTAATCGTAACATGCAACATTTTAATGAGTCATGCCTCATAGAAATAAAAAGGCGACCATCTGGTCGCCTTTTTATTTCTATCGCTTTCCCAATCAGCAAATATCAGCGAGCCGGTCGCTTGGCTGCATTACCTTTGGCCGCGGGCTTGCCGCTCTGAGTGGCGGGTTTGGCACCCGGTTTGGCTGATCCTGCGCGGGTCGGGGTCTTCCCCTTGTGGGCGGCGTTGCCCTGCCCTGCTGGTTTGCCCTGACCTGCGCCTTGGGGAGTTGGCTTGCCGTTGCCCGCCTTGCCGTTTTTGGCAACCGCAGGCGCATTGCCCGCAGCAGCGCCTTTAGCCGCAGCCTTGTTGCCCGCCCCATTGCCCCGCTGATGGACGATATTGCTGTGGCGGGTCAGGGCTGGCTTGAGGCCCTTGTTGATGCTGCGCTCGGCCTTGACCTCGCCGCGACCTTCCGGCGGCACCAGGCAGCTCGGGCCGTTGCCGATCAGGTGGCCCTTGCCCATCTCCAGCAGGGCTTCGCGGATCATGGGCCAGCCGGCCGGATCGTGATAGCGCAGCAGCGCCTTGTGCAGGCGACGACGACGCTCGCCCTTGACCACGAACACGTCCTCACTCTGGCGGCTGATCTTGCCGAGGGGGTTTTTCTCGGTGTAATACATGGTGGTCGCGTTGGCGAGCGGCGACGGGTAGAAGTTCTGCACCTGATCGAGCTTGAAGCGGTTCTCCTTGATCCAGAGCGCCATGTTCACCATGTCTTCATCCGTGGTGCCCGGGTGGGCCGAGATGAAGTAGGGGATCAGGTACTGCTCCTTGCCCGCCTCTTTCGAGTACTTGTCGAACAGCTCCTTGAACTGGTAGTAGCTGCCCATGCCCGGCTTCATCATCTTGGAGAGCGGCCCCTCCTCGGTGTGTTCGGGGGCAATCTTCAGGTAGCCACCGACGTGGTGTTTGGCCAGCTCGCGGATGTAGCGCGGATCTTCCACGGCGATGTCGTAACGCACCCCGGAGGCGATCAGTATCTTCTTGATCCCCTTGATGTCGCGCGCCTTGCGGTAGAGATCGATGGTCGGGGTATGGTCGGTGTCCATGTGCGGGCAGATGGTCGGCCAGACGCAGGAGGCGCGCCGGCAGGTCTGCTCGGCCTTAGGGCTCTTGCAACGCAACTTGTACATGTTGGCGGTGGGGCCGCCAAGATCCGAGATGACGCCGGTGAAGCCCGGCACCTTGTCGCGGATCTCTTCAATTTCTTTCAAGATCGACTCTTCCGAACGGCTCTGGATGATGCGCCCCTCGTGCTCGGTGATGGAGCAGAAGGAGCAGCCTCCGAAGCAGCCGCGCATGATGTTGACCGAGGTCTTGATCATCTCGTAGGCCGGGATCTTCTCTTTGCCATAGGCCGGGTGCGGCACCCGCTGATAAGGCAGGCCGAACACCCCATCCATCTCGTCGGTTTCGAGGGGGAAGGCGGGCGGGTTGACCCAGATGATGCGATCGCCGTGGGATTGGGCGAGCGCCCGGGCACAGCCGGGGTTGGTCTCGTGGTGCAGGATGCGCGACGCGTGGGCGTAGAGCACCTTGTCTTCCTTCACCCGCTCAAAGGCCGGCAGCTTGACATAGGTCTTCTCCCAGGGCTTCTGCTTGGGAGGCTGCACCAATACCGGCTTGGCCTCCTGCTCCATGGGAGCCGTACCCTCGTCATCGCTGCAGGGCGCCCCTTCCATATAGGGATTCATGATGGGATCGATGCGACCGATGCGGTCCAACTTGCTGGAATCCACGCCGCGCCACTCGGGCAGCGGCTCCTTGCGGATCACGGCGGTGCCGCGAATGTCCTGCATGGTGGCGATGGTCTCTCCCGCCGCCAGGCGATGGGCCACTTCGATCAGCGGCCGCTCGGCGTTGCCGTAGATGAGGATGTCGGCCTTGGCATCGAGCAAAATGGAGCGACGTATGGTCTCGGACCAGTAGTCGTAGTGGGCTATACGGCGTAAGGACGCCTCGATGCCGCCGATGACCACGGGGACCTCCTTGAAGGCCTCCTTGCAGCGCTGGGTATAGACCAGAGTTGCCCGATCCGGCCGCTTGCCACCCACATCCCCCGGGGTGTAAGCATCATCGTGACGCAGCTTCTTGTCGGAGGTGTAGCGGTTGATCATCGAGTCCATGTTGCCCGCCGTCACCCCGAAGAAGATATTCGGCTTGCCCAGGCGCATGAAATCTTCCTTCGATGACCAGTCCGGCTGGGCGATGATGCCAACCCGAAAGCCCTGGGATTCGAGCATGCGGCCGATGACCGCCATGCCGAAGCTGGGGTGATCCACATAGGCATCCCCCGTGACCAGGATGATGTCGCAACTGTCCCAGCCGAGTTTATCCATCTCCGCCCGGGACATGGGTAGGAAGGGGGCGGTGCCGTAGCACTCTGCCCAGTAACGGGGATAGGAAAACAAGTTGGTAACCGGCTGCATTTTGAACACCTGGAACAATTCGGGTCGCGCATTATACCGGCAGAGCCCAGCGGGGGCGATGGCTTTTTATCCCTGTTAAGGCAAGGGATAAGGCCATCACGGAGGATGGCCTTAGAGGGGACGCAAGGCAGGGGCGCGGCGGCGCCAGAATCTGTGCTGATGGCGCAGCCAGAGCTGATAACCGCCGAGCAGCAACCAGAACAGCGCAGGCAGCAGGAACAGGGGGTGGGTCGCCTCGCGCAGCATCAGCAACCCCAGCAGGATCATGACGAAGGGGCGGCTCTCGTAGAGCCAGAGCGGCCACGCTTGCTTGCGCCTGCCATGGCTGCGTGGCTGGCTGAGTTGATACCAGACCAGACCGCCAATGAGATAGACGGACAGGCCGGCAAGCAGCAGCCTCCCCGGTTCGCTCACCCCTACTAGCAGGAGTCCGCAACACAGGCAGAGCAGAGGCGCTGCTTCACGACGTGACAAGATCAAGATGGGCATCTCCGGTAGACCATGAACTCAATATAGTCAACGGCTAGCGGTGTTGCGTCATAGGGTTCCCGGCTAGCACCATATGGTGGGCCTCGTCATACTCGGGGCGCGGTGCCGATGGCCTCGTCCACTTGCAGACTGCGCTGACCCGTCATGCCGGCCCGCTTGGCGAGCAGGTGATAACAGGCGGGGATCAGCAGCAGAGTCACCAGGGTCGCCAAGGAGAGTCCGAAGAAGACCACAGTCCCCACCGTCATCCGGCTCTCATAGCCGGCCCCCATGGAGAGCATCAGCGGCACGGCCCCCATCACGGCGGTGAGCGAGGTCATCAGAATAGGCCGCAACCGACGCACAGCCCCGGCAATGATGGCCGCCTCGAAGGCTTCACCACGCTGGCGCAGCTGGTTGATGAACTCCACGATCAGGATGCCGTTCTTGGTCACCATGCCGATCAGCATGATCAGGCCGATCTGGCTGTAGATGTTCATCTCCTGCCCCGTCAGCCAGAGGCCGAGCAGGCCGCCGAAGATGCCGAGCGGCACCGTCATCATCACCACGGCCGGGGTGATCAGGCTCTCGAACTGGGCCACCAGCACCAGATAGACCACCAGCAGCGCCAGACCGAACACCAGTGCCATCTCTCCCTGGTTATCGCGATAATCTTTCGAGTCTCCGGCGTAATCTACTGTCATGCCCGCCGGCAGATTGTCGTTGGCCCAGCCATCGAGCATATCCAGGGCCTCGCCCAGGGTGTGGCCCGGCGCCAGGTCCGCAGTCAGGGTCACCGCCTTCTGGCGCTGATAGTGGTTGAGCCGGTTTGGACTGGCCACCTGCTTGAAACTGGCCAGGGTCGAGAGGCTCACCATCTCGCCGGTGGCCGCCTTGAGATAGATGCGGCTGAGATCCGAGGCGCCATTAAGCTTGGTCTGATCGGCGCGCAGATAGACGTCATACTCCTCGCCCCTGTCCACATAGGTGGTCTTGGTACTGCCGCCGAGCAAGGTTTGCAGACTGTTGGCCACCGTCGACACCGGGATCCCCAGCTCGCTGGCCCTGTCGCGGTCTATGGTCACCCGCAGCTCGGGGGTCTTCTCGGCATAATCGAGATCCGGATTGGTCATCAAGCCGCTCTGCTGAGCCAGCGCCTTGAGCTGATTGCCCACCTGGTTGAGCTCGCCAAAATCCCCCCCCTGCAACACGAACTGCACCGGGGCGGTCGAGCCGCGCCTGAAACCGGGCTGGAAGGGTCTGATGGTCACATCCGGGATATCGGAGAGCAGGGTCGCCAGCTCCTTGGTGAAGGCGGTGGCATTCTGGTCCCGCTTGGCCCAATCGGTGAGCTGAATGATGGTCATGCCGGTCTGATCGCCTCCCCGCCCGAAGGCCGGGGTGCTGAAACTCATGGCCTGCACCACCCCCTGGCCGAGCAGGGGCATGATGGCGGCTTCGACCTGTTGCATATTGCGTTTCATCCGCTCGATGCTGGTGCCCTCTGCCCCCTTGACGAACACATAGACCACCCCTCTGTCTTCGGTCGGGGTCAGGTTGGCGGGCAGCAGCTTGATGAGACCGACACTGCCGACCAGACAGAGCAGCAACATCAGCAGCGCCCAGCCCGAGCGGGGCAACAGCCAGCCGAGCAGGCGGCGATAGTGCTCTTCAACCTTGCCCAAACCGCGATCCAGGGCCGCGGTCAGCGGGTTGGAGGTCTCCTTGGCCCGCATCAGCCAGGAGCCCATGGCGGGGGTCAGGGTCAGGGCGACCAGGGAGGAGCAGATCACCGCCAGGGAGAGCAAGATGGCAAATTCGGTAAAGAGCCTGCCCACCATGCCATCCATGAAGGCGATGGGCACAAACACCATCACCAGCACGGCGGTGGTGGCTACCACGGCAAAGCCCACCTCGCGGGTACCGTGCCAGGCCGCCAATAGCGGCGGCTCGCCCCGTTGCAGATGGTGGTGAATGTTCTCCACCACCACGATGGCGTCATCCACCACCAGGCCGATGGCAAGGATGAGCGCCAACAACGTGATGAGATTGATGGAGAAACCGAGATACCAGGCGCCGATAAAGGCGGAGACGAGCGACACAGGCACAGTGATGGCCGGGATCAGCGTCGTGCGCCCCTGCCCCAGGAAGAGATAGAGTACGGCCACCACCAGCACGGCGCTGATGGCGAGGGTGTGGTAGACCTCGTCGATGGACTGCTTGATGAAGATGGTGGAGTCATAATCGACCTCCAGGCTGGCCCCTTCCGGCAAGAAGCGCTGCATGGCCGTCATCTTCTGGGAGATACCCTCGGCCACCGCCAGCGGATTGGCCGTGGACTGGGGGATGATGCCTATCCCCAGGCTCTCCTTGCCATTGCGCTGGTAGGCGCTGTCTTCGTTCTTGGCCCCCACGTCCACGTCGGCAATATCGGCAAGATAGACCGGCTGACCATTGGCGGCCGTGGTGATCTGCAAACGACGAAAATCGGCGGCCGTGTTGTAGAGCCGCTCTATCTGCACCGCCACCGTCATGCTGTTGTTGCGGATCTCGCCGCCGGGCAGCTCTATGTTCTCCCGGGTCAGGGCGTCCTCAACGTCAGTGACGCTGATGCCGCGCGCTGCCATGTCAACCGGGCGCAGTCGCACATACATGACCCGCTCCAGATCTCCCGACAGCATCACCTCGCTCACTCCGTCCACCAGGCTCAGGGGATCCACCAACACCCGGTTGGCATAATCCGTCATGGCGGTTCTGTCCATCTGGCTGCTGCTGAAGTTGAGCCAGATGGCGACATCGCCATTGCCGCTGTCCTTGGTGATCAGGGGTTCATCCACATCATCGGGCAGCTTGGTGCGCGCGCGGGAGATGGCATCGCGCACATCCGATACCCCCTCGACCATGTTCCAGCCGAGCTTGAACTCCACCGTGATGCTGGAGCGCCCCTTGCGGGTCGAGGAGTTGATGTTCTCTATGCCGCTGATCCCCGAGAGCTGGTCCTCGATAGGCTTGGTGACCTGAGTCTCCATCACCTCGGGGGCCGCCCCCTCATAGGTCGTGGTGATGGAGACCGACGGCGTCTGCACATCGGGCATCTCGCGCACCGTCAATTTGCTGAACGCGACCAGGCCAAATACGGTGAGCAGGGCACTGATCACCACCGCCACCAAGGGGCGGCGTACTGATATATCGGAGAGCCACATCAGCCGTTCACCTTCGCCAAGTCCTTGACCAGCAAGCCATCCCGCAGGTTGACCAGCCCCTCCACCACGATGCGATCCCCCGCCTTGAGCCCCTCAGTCACCCAGACTTGCTCCCCTTGGGTTTCACCCAGGATCACCGGCAGGCGCTTGACCCGGCCATCGGCTTCGAGGCGATAGACGAAGCGCTGCTCACCGAGGTACTCCACCGACTGGGCCGGGATCAGCGTCATCTGCTGGGCGGGCAACGCCAGGGAGACACTGAGCAGCATGCCGGGGCGCAGCTGACCGGAGTCGTTGGGGAAAATGACCCTGGCCTTGATGTTCTGGCTACTGTCGGAAACCCGGCTATCGACCGTCTCCAGGGTGCCGCGGAACCCTTGATCCGGCCAGGCGGAGCTGGTCGCGGTGACCGTCATGCCGGGGCGCAGCAAGGAGAGATAACGCTCGGGCACGGCCAAATCCAGACGCAGCTTGGCAAGCTCGTCCAGATGCAGCAGGCTGTCGCCATTGCTGACCAGGGCCCCTTCGCTGAGATCGATCAGGCTGACGGTGCCATTGAAGGGCGCGCGCAGCTCACGCAGGCTCAGCTCATAGCGAGCCGCCGCCAACCTGGCCTGGGCCATGGCGACGGTGGCCTCCTGGCCCTCGAGTTCGGAGCTGGTCACGGCGCCACGGGCCACCAGACGCTTCATGTCGCGCAGCTTGCGCTCCTCGTCGCGAACACTCGCCCCCTGCTCGGCCAGTTCGGCCTGCTGTTTGCCGATATCGAGCTGGATCAGCAGATCCCCGGCCTTCACCTGCTGGCCAGAATGGACCGCGATGCGGACGATACGCCCCGTCACTTCCGGGCTCACCACCACGGCGCGGTTGGCGACCAGCTTGCCGACCAGCTTGAGCATGGGTTCGGTCAGGGTCTGACTGACGGTCTGGGTTCGAATATTGACAGGGTGAGGCGCGCCCTTGGCAACAGGCGCGCCAGAGCGGTAATACCAGGCCCCGATAACCAGCAGGGTGAGCACCGTGAGAAACAGCCAGCTACGCATTTTCATTGATGGATCCAGCAAACAAGGGTATGAATTTCACAATAGAGGGCCATTCTAGCCCCAGTTCTTGCCGTGACTATGTATAAGTGTGACAAAAGGTAACAGGCGCAGCACAAGCATTAACCGCCCCGCCTCCCGAATGCACCTCTTGCCCGGTCCCTCATGCGGCAATTCACCATCATCAAGGAGTAACACAGTGGCACGAAGACCCAGACTGGGACTCGCCCTTGGCAGCGGCGCCGCCAAAGGCTGGTCGCACATAGGTATAATACGGGGCCTGGAGCGGCTTGGGGTCAAACCCGATCTGGTGGCCGGTTGTTCCATTGGCAGCTTCGTCGGTGCCGCCTACGCGGCAGGTGCCCTCGACAACCTGGAGGAGTGGGTGCGTGGCTTTACCCGGTTGCAGGTGGTCAGCATGCTGGATCCCGCCCTCTCCGGCGGTCTGTTTCGCGGCGAGAAGGTGTTTGGCATCGCCGGTGGCCACCTGGGGGAGCCCAACATAGAAGACCTGCCCATGCCATTTTCCTGCATCGCCACCGAACTCGATACCGGCCGCGAGATCTGGCTCAAAGAAGGGCCCTTGCGCCAGTGTGTACGCGCCTCCTGTGGCATGCCAGGCCTGTTGACGCCCACCTTGCTCAATGAGCAGTGGCTGGTCGATGGCGCCGTGGTCAATCCAGTTCCCATCTCGCTGGCCCGCGCCATGGGGGCCGAGGTGGTGATCGCCGTCAACCTCAACACCGATCTGCACCAGCCCTGGAGTCATGAGCCGGATGAGGTGGTCGAGCCCCAGAGCGGACTGTTCGGTCAGTGGTTCAACCGGGGTGGCAACGGCAACCCGACGCCGCCCGGCATGTGGAATGTGATGAGCAGCACCCTCAATATCATGCAGGAGCGGATCACCCGGGCGCGCATGGCGGGGGATCCGCCGGAGATCCAGCTCTGCCCCCGCCTTGGCAATCTCTCCATCATGGATTTTCACCGGGCAGGGGAAGCCATTGAGGAAGGCGAGGCCTGCGTCGAGCGTAACGCCCATCAGCTCAAAGAGGAGCTGACCCGGCTCGGCCTGCTCGCTACCGCCCCCGAGCCCTCGCTCTAAGCCCGCATCCCCGCTAAATAAAAAGAGCGCCCCGAGGCGCTCTTTTTACGGCGGCCTCCCGGCCTAGAAGAGCCCCAATCCTTTGAGCATGACGATCAGGATCAAGAGGGGCGATACATAACGCACCACGAAAAACAGGGGTTTGAGGATCCTTAAGTGCAGGGTCCCGCCATTGGTCAGCGCCTCCTTCATCCGCTCGAATCCCCATACCCAGCCCACGAACAGGCAGAGCAGAATGCCACCGAGCGGCATCAACACATTGGAGGAGATAAAGTCGAACAGATCGAAGAAGCTCTTGCCCGCCACCGTCACCCCGGCCAGGGTGCTGTTGGAGAGCGCACAGCTCGACCCAATCAAGGCCAGGAGCAGCAGATTGATGAGGGTGGCTCTGGGGCGGCTCAGGCCAAATCGCTCCGACAACACGGAGACCGGCACCTCCAGGATGGAGAGCATGGCCCCGGTGGCCGCGATGGCACTGAGTACGAAGAAAAGCACCATGAATACCTGACCAAAGGGGATGCTGGCAAACACCGCAGGGATGGTAATGAACAGCAGAGCGGGGCCTGCACTTGGCTCAAATCCAAAGGCAAATACCGCCGGGAAGATGGCTATCCCCGCCAGCATGGAGACGAAGAGATCGGCGCACATCACTCGACATGCTGTCGCCGGTATGTGCTGATCGTCCCGAAAATAGCTACCGTAAGTCATCATGCAGCCCATGCCAATGGATAGCTTGAAAAACGCCAAGCCCATGGCGGTGAGCACCACCCCGGCACTTAATTTGGAAAAGTCCGGTGAAAACAAGAAAATCAATCCCTCCCTCGCCCCGGGCAGCGTCAGGCTGCGAGCCCCTATCACCAGCAGCAGGATGAATAGCAGCGGCATCAACTTCTTGGTCACCGCCTCTATGCCCCTTGAGACCCCCATCAGCAATATGCCCCCCATCAGCGCCAATACCAGCCACTGCCAGAGCAGGCTCTGCAGCGGATCCTTGATGAGTGCATTGAAGGCGGCCCCCGTCACGGCAGGATCCGTAGAGAGGATGGTGCCGCCAATCCCCTTGAAGATATAGGCAAACACCCAGGCCGCGACCTCGGAGTAAAAAGACATGATAAGGAAGGCGGCCCCCACCCCCATCAGGGCAACCAGCCACCAGGCCTGTCCCTTGGGTGCCAGCTTGATCAGGGTGCTGACCGCATCGGCTTTTCCTCTGCGGCCCAGCATCATCTCGGTGATCATCACCGGCAAACCGACCAGCAAGGTGGCAATCAGGTAGACCAGCAGGAAACTGGCCCCACCATTTTCCCCCGTCAGGTAGGGAAATTTCCAGATATTGCCAAGGCCGACCGCCGAACCCAGCGTCGCGGCCAGCACGCCAAACTTGCTGGTAAAGCCATCTCGAACCTGAGTGCTTGTCATGCTCATCTCTCACCCTGATGTTGTGTTACTGGAATTTTAGGGGGAAATCAGGGGATGGCGATCCTGCGACAAACTGCGCGAATGGGGCGACAAGGAGAGAGAAGTTGCAGCGTGCTGGCGGGGAAAAAAGATAAAAAAATGCCGCCCTTGGGCGGCATTTTCATGGGCGCAATCTCAGGCTCAGCCTTTGGCGAGATCGTCCGGACCTATCTGACCAATCTCGGCGACTTTCTTGTCGGCGAGCAGCCAGAGAGTGAACTTGTGCAGTTCCGGGTGATGGGCCAGGGCAACCAGGAAGGCGCCACCGACTTCACGGTAGCCGAGTTCGTAGTTTTTCAGGGTGGTGGGGGGAACACCCAGCAGATCGGCAAACTTGGGACGGCTCAGGCCGACGGCTTCGCGGATCTGGCGGATCTTCTTGCCAACAGTGTCAATGTTTGAATTCATAATGGTTCCATACTCCGTATGGCGGATTGACTCCGCCTTATTTTTCGCGACGACTCGTAGTCAAGTGTATCAGTTTTGAACGGACTCGTTATGGTCGAGCCTCTATCTTATAAACGCCTTTTGGCGACAACCCTTAAAAAACCTCGGGGATGGTAATCGCTCAATCGCCCAAGGTAAACAGTCTCGAAGAGAAACCTTTATGGAGGCCCGTTGAATCCTCCGTATAATCGATTGACCATCTATAACGAGTAACAAAAATGGCGTTTCCTGGAATAATATCCCGTCTGCATCCGAGCCCCGTCCCGCAGGATCTCGCCCTGCAACTGCAACAAGGCCAGCATTATCGAGCGGAAGCCTTCTTGTTACCTGAAGCCATGATGGCGCTGGCCACCGAGATACACCCGGCCCTGCCTGAGCGCATCAGCCTCTATCTGGCCCAGGAGCAAGCCGGGTTGGCACTGCGTGGCCATGACGGCGCCTTGCAAGATGATGGCGCTCTCACCCTCTATAATGGACAGCATATTCAACTGGCCCAGGAGCCCGGGCAAGGTCAGCTGGTCCCCGAATCGGGTCTGCGGGAGATGGGCCTCTGGCTCGAAGCCGGTCATCGCCACTTCATCTGCCCCGCCGCCGTGCAACCTGTCGCGCGCGCCATCCTCAATATCTGGCCTCTCGATCCCTATCTGGCCAAACATTTTTTACTCAGTTTCACTCCCCTGCTCGATTCGGCTACCGAACAAGATTTGCTCGCCGTGCTGGCGGCACGCCAGGACATCGCCACCCCGCGACCAGACTGGGTTGAGGTCTATATGAAGCTTGAAAAGCGGTTGCATAGGACCTACTTAGACCACTGAACTACAATGCTGAACCCCAGCTTGCGGCAGCGACATAAATTGGCTCAGGTCTCTTTTGTGAACTTGATCATGGTTTGAAATGGGAATACAGTGCGCATCGTCATCGGATTGACACCCTTTTTTGGTGGGTGAAAAGTGTGCAAACACAGACCCCCTCTTCATGGATGAGAGAGATCCCGGTTAACACGGGATCCCTGTCAGACTCCTTGCCATCGTTGGCAGAGCCTGCAGCTTACATAAATCAAAAAGTGCGAAGCACGTGATCAACGTGCCATCTCAACGAGGATATATTTATGATGAAAATGGCCCCTTCCCTGATTGCCATCGCCATGGCTACTCTGGGTGCTACTGCTGCTAACGCCGCTGACGATATCTACTTCGGTGCCGGTGTTGGTGCTGCTCACTTCAACGGTCTGAACAACGTCAACGGTGTTGACGATGGCACCGAAGATGCAGCCGCTGCTAACGCTTTCGTTGGTTACAACTTCACCGAGAACTTCGGTACCGAACTGGGCTACCAGTACGCTGGCCGTGGTAACACCGAAGGCTCCCGTTACGAGAACCAGGGTGCCACCCTGTCTGGTATCGCTCGTCTGCCGGTTGCCAAGGACCTGTCCATCTTCGCTGAAGGCGGCGCCTACTGGGCTCACACCGACGGTCTGGAAACTGGCGATACTCGCGTTTCCCCGCTGGCTGGCCTGGGTCTGACCTACAAGCTGAACGACGCCCTGGATCTGCAGGCTCGTTATCGCTACATGTGGAATGTCTCTGACCTGTCCACTGCTGCCTACAACACCTCTGATGACAACTACAAGTCCAACCAGAGCGTTGCGACTATGGAAGTGGTTTACCACCCGTTCCGTACTTCCTACGTTGAGCCGGTTGCCGCTCCTGTCGTTGAAGAAGCGCCTGCTCCGGTCGTCGTTGAGAAGAACTTCACCATGAGCTCCGACGTGCTGTTTGCCTTCGGCAAATCCACTCTGAAGCCTGAAGGTGTTGATGCACTGAACGGTCTGTACCAGCAAATCATCGACGCTCAGCCGAAAGACGGTAGCGCCGTAGTTGTTGGTTACTCCGACCGCATCGGTTCCGACGCTTTCAACCAGAAGCTGTCCGAAGCTCGTGCTCGTACCGTAGCTGACTTCCTGGTCGGTAAAGGCATGGCCGCTGGTAAAGTGTCCATCGAAGGTCAAGGCGAAGCCAACCCGGTCACTGGCAACCAGTGTGACGGTATCAAAGCTAAAGCTGACCTGATCACTTGCCTGGCCCCGGACCGTCGTGTTGAAGTCCGCGTTGCTGGCGTGCAAGAAGTTCAGCAGTAATCTCTCCGAGATTCTGACTGCAAGAAGGGGATGCATCGCATCCCCTTTCGTTTATCTGACACCCTGACGACAACCCCTGTCCGACCCCTCCCCCGCATTTATCTCCTCAGCCAGCCTGGCCCTCTCAAAATGCTGCATATTCGTTCAGTAACTTGATCAACGTGAGCCAAAAGAATACAGTTATCACGCTTGTAAGGTATTGGATGAATTATTAAAAGCGCCTCTACCGGTTAGTTGTCCACGGAAGCCGTTACGGCCGTGAGTAGCCAAGAGTCCTTCATATTCATTCATACTGCCCGTGCTACAGCACGGAGATATGCCATCCGGGTTCCCGGATGCGTTGCATATGACTAAGAGTGCTCGCCCATGACGCGGCAAACTCAACGAGGATATAACGATGAAAATGAAAGTGGCACCGACCCTGATTGCCCTGGCCCTTGCGGCCGCAGGCAGCACCGCAGCCCAGGCTGCTGATAACGACTGGTACACCGGTATCGCCGCCGGCTGGGCCTATACCCACGACCTGGAAGACTTTGGCAAGAATGCCGATGTGGACAAGGACGCCACCGCACTGAGTCTGTTCGGTGGTTATAACTTCACCGAAAACTTCGGTGCCGAAGCTGGCTACCTCTACGCCGGTAAAGCGGGCATCAATGGCGTGGATTTCTCCACTCAGGGCGCAACCCTGTCCGGGATCGGCCGCCTGCCTTTGGGCGACATCTTCTCCGTATTCGCTGAAGGTGGTGCCTACGTGTTCCACGCTAAAGGCAACAACGACGGCGACAACGGCATAGCCCCGCTGGCGGGTGTTGGCCTGACGGCCAAGCTGTCTGATCTGATCGACGTGCAAGCTCGCTACCGCTACATGTGGGACGTGGGTGACGAGAACAAGACTGGCAACAACATGATCTGGGAGACCGACATGAGTGTGGCCACGCTGGAACTGGTTCTGCACCCGAATCGCACCTCCTATGTGGCCCCGGTCGCCGCGCCAGTGGTGGCCGATCCCGAGCCGGTCATCGTCGAGAAGAACTTCGCCATGAGCTCTGACGTGCTGTTTGCCTTTGGCAAATCCAGCCTCAAGCCGGAAGGGATCGATGCCCTGAACGGTCTGTATCAGCAGATCGTCGACGTTCAGCCGAAAGATGGCAGCGCCGTGGTCGTCGGTTACACCGACCGTATCGGTTCCGACGCCTCTAACCAGAAACTGTCAGAAGCCCGTGCCCGCACCGTGGCCGACTTCCTGGTTGGCAAGGGTCTCCCCGCTGGCAAGGTTGCCATCGAAGGGCAAGGCGAAGCCAACCCAGTGACTGGCAATCAGTGCGACGGCATCCACGCCAAGGCTCAGCTGATCGCCTGCCTGGCACCGGATCGCCGCGTCGAAGTGCGTGTGACCGGCGTACAAGAAGTGCAGCAGCAACAGTAATGATGACAGTGTGAAGCCCTGCTAGCAGGCTAAATACCGTTGATGAAAAGAGGAGGCCATGGCCTCCTCTTTTCGTTTATATTTAGCATTCAATTGAAACCACTCATGCCGTGTATGACCCAACCGCACTTTAGGGTTTGCCACCGCCGCTTTCTTGGGATCCCGCTCACAGCCCAGACACTCTAAGTCTGTGTTCAGCCAAGCAAAATCATGGACGATGGCTATAACTAGATGGTGCGTAACAACTCTTGCACAACAAAAAAGAGGATAAGCGATGAAACCAAGCCTGTTATCTGCACTGATTGCCGTGGCATTCGCATCAGCTGCAAGCCTTCCAGCTCAGGCCAATGACTGGTATCTCGGTGGCGGTGGCGGTGTCGCCATTGGTCATGATCTGGACGATCTTGGCGATGACGTCGACAAGAATGACACCGCCTGGAGCCTGTTTGCCGGCTACAACTTTACCGAAAACTTTGGCGCCGAGCTGGGTTACCTCAACACGGGTGACTGGAGCGTCGATGATGAACAGTTCAGCAGCCAGGGCGCGACCCTGTCAGCCATAGGTCGCCTGCCCCTTGGGGATATCTTCTCTCTCTTTGCCGAGGGGGGGGCCTATATCTATCAGGTTGATACCATCAATGGCTCGGACAATGACTATGCCCCTCTGCTGGGACTGGGCATGGGGGCTCAGTTGACCGACTGGCTCGACCTTCAGGCCCGCTACCGCTATATGTTCCGGGTCGGTGATGACCCCGACAATGGCAAGCTGGGCAGCGGCACGGATCGCTGGGTCACCGACGTGAGCGTCGCGACCCTGGAGCTGGTATTTCATCCGAATCGCCATGCCTATGTGGCGCCGGTAGCCGCTCCCATGGTCGCCGCCGTCGCCCCCGTCATGGTCGACAAGAGCTTCTCCCTGAGCTCCGATGTCTTGTTCGAGTTCAACAAGTCAGCCCTCAGGGCCGAAGGCAGCAGTGCACTGGAAGATCTTTACCAGCAGATAGTGGCGGTCAATCCCAAGGATGGTCAGGTAACCGTCATGGGCTACACAGATAGGCTCGGTTCCGATGGCTACAACCAATCCCTGTCCGAAGCCCGTGCCCAGACGGTGGCCGATACCCTGATAGGGCTGGGTCTACCCGCGGACAAGGTCTCCATCCAGGGTCTGGGTGAGAGCAATCCGGTGACCGGCAGCCAGTGTGATGGCATCAGTCCCAAGTCTGAACTGATCAACTGCCTGGCACCGGATCGCCGGGTAGAGGTCAAGGTCACTGGCACTCAGACCGAGCAAACGCCCCAGCCCGTGGACGCTCAGCCCGCCACTGAGCCCATGGATAGCGAGCCCGCCAAGGCCTGACAACCCTCACCTCCGTTGTGCAAATAAAAAAGGGATGCCGCGGCATCCCTTCTTTATTTCAGCCTCTTTCGTTAGAAGGAGGTACGGCGATAACGTCGATACAGAGGGCGCCAGAAGTTAGCCTCGATGGCCTTGTCGATCACCTCGTCCGGGGTCTGTACCGCCTTGCCTTGCAGCATGGCGGTCTTGGCGACCATCTTGGCGATGTAACGGGACACCTCGTGGATATCTGCCAGATCCGGCAACAGTGAGCCATCCTCGCCTTTTACCATGGGAGAGCACTCCGCCAGGGCACGGCTGGCCGACATCAGCATGGCATCCGTCACCCGCTTGGCTCCCGACGCAATCACCCCAAGGCCTATCCCCGGGAAGATGAAGGAGTTGTTGCACTGGGCGATGACATAACGCTTGCCCTTGTACTCGACCGGTGCAAAGGGGCTGCCAGTGGCTACCAGCGCCTGGCCGTCGGTCCAGCGAATGAGATCCGCCGGGGTCGCTTCCACCCTGGAGGTGGGGTTGGAGAGCGGGAAGATGATGGGGCGAGCACAGTGTTTGTGCATGGTCTTGACCACCTCTTCGGTGAAGAGGCCGGGCTGGCCAGAGACCCCGATCAGGATATCCGGGCGACCGTGCTCCATCACCTCCAGCAAGGAGATGTTGTCTCCCACCGGCCACTCTTTGATCTGCTCTACCGGCTGGGAGAGGCGACGCTGGAAGTCGAGCTGGTTGGGGATCTTGTCGGTGATGAGGCCGAATCTGTCCACCATGAATACCCGGCCACGGGCCTGCGCATCGCTCAGGCCTTCGGCCTTCATCTGCGCCACTATCTGCTCGGCGATGCCGCACCCGGCACTGCCGGCACCGAGGAAGGCGACCCGCTTCTCGGAGAGCTTGGCCCCCGAGGCCTTGCAGGCGGCGATCAGGCTGCCCAGGGTCACGGCGGCCGTGCCTTGGATATCATCGTTGAAGCAGCACAGCTCATCCTTGTAACGGTTGAGCAGCGGCATGGCATTGCTCTGGGCAAAGTCTTCGAACTGGAGCAGGATGTCGGGCCAGCGGCGTTTGACCGCCTGAATGAAGGCGTCGACGAAGTCGTAATACTCCTCCCCCGAGATGCGCGGATGACGCCAGCCCATGTAGAAGGGATCGTTGAGCAGTTGCTGGTTGTTGGTACCCACATCCAGCACCACCGGCAGGGTATAGGCCGGGGAGATGCCGCCACAGGCGGTATAGAGAGAGAGCTTGCCGATGGGGATCCCCATGCCGCCTATGCCCTGATCCCCCAGACCCAGGATGCGCTCGCCATCGGTCACGACGATGACCTTGACGTTCTGCTTGGTGGCGTTTTGCAGCATGTCATCGATCCTGTCCTTGTCGGAGTAGGAGATGAAGAGGCCACGGGCGCGGCGATAGATGTTGGAGAACTCTTCACATGCCTTGCCCACGGTCGGGGTATAGATGATCGGCATGATCTCGGTCAGGTGATCCCGAATGAGACGGTAGAACAAGGTCTCGTTGGTATCCTGGATATTGCGCAGGTAGATATGCTTGTCCATGTCGTTGCCAAAGGCCATGAACTGGCGATAGGCACGTTCCACCTGCTCCTCGATGGTTTCGATGTTCTGGGGCAGCAGACCTTCCAGGTTGAAGTTGCTGCGCTCTTCACTGGTGAAGGCGCTGCCCTTGTTAAGCAGTGGCGTCTCTAATAGAGCGGGGCCGGCGTAGGGAATGTAGAGAGGACGTTTCTGATTATTATCTTCAAACATGGTTGGGTACCTTGACGATGTGGCCTCTGGATCCTATGGGCTTAGGCCAACAATTTCAAAGGATTTAGCCATCGGTGTGCGTCTGGGCAACCCCGGTCGCCACGGGTCTGCGACCGAGCCGGCGAAACTCACCTGGGGTCTGACCAGTCGCACGGCGAAAACGGTTCGCAAAGTTGGCGCCATCGCTGTAGCCGACCCGACCGGCCAGCTCGCCGAGCGGCCAATCGGTATAGAGCAGCAACTGGCGCGCTTTCTCCATGCGCAGCCCCGTCAGCCAGGTCATGGGGCCCATACCAAACGCCTGCTGGCAGAGCCGGTGCAAGTGCGGCGCCGAGCAGGCCATCAGACTGGCCAGTCGGGGGACTGTCCAGGGTTCATCGAGCCGCCCCTCCACCAGACGCTGCAAACCTTGCAACCGGTCAAGGGGCGTGCCCCTCGCCTCGCCGCGCAGCACCCGGGCCAACAGCGTCAGCAGCAAAGAGAGCAGTTGGGGCTGCAGGGCAGAACGGCTGCCCTCTGTGTGCATCAGCTGCAATAGATGATGCAGCGACTCCTCCTCGCGACTGACCCAGCAACGATGGCCAAGCCGGTGCAGATGCTGCCAGCGCGGCACGTCATCGAGCAGGATCCAGCTGGTGTGCCAGTTTTCCCCCGCCAGCCGCAGACCACCTGGCAGAGCGGCCGGTAGAAAGACCAAGGCCCCGGCCGGGATGGGCGTCTCCCCCTGCCCGGTCAGCAACATGCCACCCTCGCTGTGGCTGAGCAGCAAGATATGAAAAGCGGGCCTGTTGCGCTGGATAAGGTAATGGTCGCGCAGCACCGACAGACCGGTCAGAAAGACCCCCGCCTCGCCGAGCAAGGGCAGTCCCTCCCGCCCCAGCATCCGCTCCTCGCAACTCTGCGCTATCTCCAGACACTCCCTCTCGAACACCCGGCCTCCTGTTAATCGGTAATAGATAGTTTTGAACAAGAAAGACGATAGCCATTCACAGCGGGCACATCTGGCCCCGCGCTTATGATATCGGCTATCAACCTCAAGTTTCCATGACCCGGTTAACAGCAATGAACTATTGGCAAGCGATTTTCAAACAAACCACCGACAAGGAGTTCATGGGCAAACTGTGGCGACTGGCCCTGCCAGTCTCCCTGCAATCCATGATGTTCTCCCTGCTGGGTCTCATCGACATCATGATGGTGAGCCAGCTGGGGGCGACTGAGGTTGCCGCCGTCGGCTTGGGAAACCGGGTCTTCTTCTTCAATCTGCTGGTGGTCGCCGGTCTTTCTGGCGGCGTTTCTGTGCTGGCGGCGCAATACTATGGCCGCAACGACCTGAGCGGAGTGCGCCGTGCCTTGGCCCTGGCTCTGCTCAGCGCCCTGCTGGTGAGCCTGCCCTTCGCCCTGCTCTATACCTTTGCCCCGGGCAGCGTGCTTGGCTTTGCCAGTCAGGATCCCGTGCTGCGCCCCCTGGCGGATCAATACCTGATGATCACCGGCGCCACCATTCTCTGCACCGCACTGGTGGTGCCGCTGGAGGCGGCGCTGCGCTCGGTGGGCAATGCCGCTGCCGCCACCCATATCGGCATCATCGCCATCCTTGCCAACGTGCTGCTCAACTACGCCCTCATCTTCGGCCACTTCGGCTTCGACGCCATGGGGGTTGAAGGCTCGGCCTGGGGAACCACGCTGTCGCGCCTGCTGCAAACGGCCCTGCTCATCGGCTATGTGATGCACAAGGAGGCTCGCCTGCTGCCACGCCGCCCCGACTGGTTGCTGGCCCTCTCGGGCAAAGAGGTGCGCCGCTTCGTGCTGATCGCCCTGCCACTGCTGCTGCACGATGGCCTCTGGGCCTTCGGCATGCTGCTCTATGGCTTCCTCTATGCCCACCTCGGTGTCGATTCCCTGGCCATCATGACCACCCTGGGTGCGCTGGAGGGGATCCTCATCTCCCTCTTCTTCGGACTGGCGGTGGCCTGTGCCACCCTACTCGGCCACCGGCTCGGTGCCGAGGAGTATGAGGTCGCCTGGCAGCAATCCCAGCTGCTGCTGGTATTGGCGCCACTGGGGGCCTTGCTGGTCGGTCTCTTCGTCTGGTTCATGCAAGCCCCCCTGCTGCTCTGGATTGGCAACTTGCCCGCCGAGCTGCTGCCCCAGGCCGGCCAGGTGCTGGGCATTCTCTGCCTCGGCATGCTGCTCAAGGTGTTCAACATGGTGGGCATTGTCGGGGTGTTGCGATCCGGGGGCGACGTGAAGTACAGCATCGTCATCGACATCGTCGGCATGTGGTGCATCGGGCTGCCACTGGCCTGGCTGGCGGTCAGCTGGCTCGGCTGGCCTCTCTCCTGGGTGGTGGCCGTGGTGCTGCTCGAGGAGTTGAGCAAGGTGCTGATGGTCCATCGCCGGGTACAGCGTCGCCGCTGGCTGCGCAACCTGGTGGCGGCTTGAGTCAGCGCCGGTAAGTGCACCTCTGTTTGCAGCAAATCAAAGTTCGAGCAAGGCCCGGGGTGTATGCTGTGCTCATCTTGTTTGTGGGGGGCCTTGATGCCACCCCCGGGTTAGGAGAGAAACGATGCACACACAAAAAGAGACCCTGAGTCAGGAGGCCCTGCTCACCCTGGCCAACGAGCTTATCCGCAACCATGACGAGTTTATCCACGGCATGCACGCCGACGCCGTGACGCAGCGAGGGGATGTGCTGGTGTTCAAGGGGGAGTATTTCCTGAGCGACGACGGCACCCCGACCCCCAAGACGATGGCGGTGTTCAACATGTTCAAATACTTGGCTCACCAGCTATCGGGCAAATACCAGCTGGGTTGAGACGAACAACGGGATGCCAGGGGCATCCCGTTTTGCTGATGGCAAAGAGGCAGCCAGCCGCGCTCAAGCGACGCTGCGATCTGGCGAGCCCCGCTCCCCCACCACACAGTTGCGGCCCGCCACCTTGGCCTGATAGAGCCGCTCGTCGGCCCGATTGAGCAGACTCTCTGCCGATTCGGCGGACTGCATCAGAGCCACTCCGATGCTGACGGTCACCTCGAGCAGCTCATCGCTGGTCGGGCTCTTGATGAGGCGCGCCTCGACCGCCAGGCGCAGCCGCTCGGCAACCCCCGATGCCTGCTCCCCACTGCCGCAATCGGGCAGCAGGACGGCAAACTCTTCCCCCCCATAACGCCCCAGCACCATGCCCGTCTCGAGCTGCTCGGCCAGGCAGGCCGCCACCTCCTTGAGCACGGCATCCCCCGCCAGATGGCCGTAGTGGTCATTGATGCGCTTGAAGCGATCGAGATCGAGCAGCAGCAGGGCAAAGGGTTTTTGCTGGTAAAGGAAGCGGGCTCGGGATTGCGCCAACTGCTTCATCAACAGCCGCCGGTTCATCATGCCGGTCAGCTCATCCCTGGTGGATTCGCGATAGAGCTGCAGCAGCATGTTGAGCTGGCCACACTGCACCCAGGCACTCGCCAGGGCGAACAGGGTAAGCAGCCAGAGCTGATCCAGGGTGGCGGCGCTCCACAGGGGTTGGCCAAGCAGCAACCAGTTGCCCCCCAGCATGGCGACCATGATGCAGGCCGCCAGCTGCAGACTGAGCGAGAGAGGGACCGGAAAGATGGCGAACAGGCTGATCAACAGATAGGGGAAGGCCCAGTAGCCCGCCTGCAGCTCTTGCCCGGCGTCGAAGCTGGCCAGACAGAACAGCGAGAAGACCATCATCACCGTCATCAGGTAGCCGAGCGCCAGCTTCATGCGCTCCCGGCGAAAGTGAATGAGATAGGAGAGCGGGATCAGGGGCGAGAGTGCCAACAGGCAGAAAGCACGCGCCTTGAGCAGCTGGCTGAACTGCTCCTGACTCAGGGTCAACCAGTCGACCAGCCCCCAGGCGGGAATGCCGATCATCAACAGGCAGGTAAGCAGTCGCAGCCTGACCGTCATAAATCCCATGCGGGTCAGGGTGAAATCTTCCGAATGCGCGCGGGCACTCCAGAACTCCGACAGCTTCAACATCCAGCGTCTCCAGGTCGTGAAAGAGGGCTCATTCTACGCCTACATATGGCAAAAACCCATGACGTCGACGGGTTTTACCGCTCACACCCCAGATGCAAACCGGCGGATCATAATGGTCACACGCAAACGTTTCAACCTCGCGACAAATAAACCCGTTTATGACCAATTGCCGCTGGATCTCGCTTTTTCAATCACTACAATAGCCGCCAAATTTCCTCCCCCTTCTCCCATCAAATTTCGAGGTATCTATGGAACAGGCTGCTCTCAAGAGCGCTCCCGACCAGCCACAGCGGCGCCCCCACCCGGATCTGGTCTACGGCATCAACGAGGTTCCTCCCCTGCCCCAGACCCTGTTCGCCGCCCTGCAGCATATGCTCGCCATGTTTGTCGCCATCATTACCCCGCCCCTCATCATCGCCAACGCCCTTGGCCTGCCCGCCGATGAGACCCGCTACATAGTGTCGATGTCACTGGTCATGTCCGGCATCGCCTCCTTCATCCAGACTCGTCGCTTTGGCCCCATCGGCTCTGGTCTTCTGTCGGTGCAGGGCACCAGCTTCAATTTCCTCGGCCCCATCATCGCCTCGGGGCTGGCCCTCAAGCAGGCCGCCATGCCCACGGACGACCTGCTCGGCACCCTGTTTGGCACCATGCTGGTCGCCGCGCTGACCATGGTGGTGCTCAGCCGCTGCCTGCATCTGGTGAGCCGGGTCATCACCCCGCTGGTGACCGGCATAGTGGTGCTGCTCATCGGCCTGACCCTGATCAAGGTCGGCCTCATCAGCATGGGTGGTGGCTATGGCGCCCTGGCCGATGGCAGTTTTGCCAGCCACGGCAACCTCTTCCTCTCCCTGCTGGTGCTGGGATTGATTGTGCTGCTGCAACGCAGCCACAATCCCTGGCTGCGCCTCTCCGCCATCATGATTGCCATGCTGGTCGGCTATGGGGTCGCCCTGCTGATGGACAAGGTGCAGCCCCCCGTCTTCGAGGGACCTCTGCTGATGATCCCGGCGCCACTGCGTTATGGGCTCGGCTTTGACTGGCAACTGTTCGTGCCGCTCGCCATCATCTTCGTGGTGACGGCGCTCGAAGCCATCGGCGACATGACGGCCACCTCGGATGTCTCGGGCGAGCCGGTCAGCGGCCCGCTCTACATGAGCCGCATCAAGGGCGGTGTGCTGGCCGATGGTTGCAACTCCATGCTGGCGGCGCTCTTCTCCACCTTCCCCATGTCCACCTTCAGCCAGAACAATGGCGTCATCCAGTTGACCGGGGTAGCCAGCCGTCATGTGGGTCTCTTCATCGCCGCCATGCTGGCTCTACTCGGGCTGTTCCCGGCGGTGGCCAGCCTGGTACAGCAGATCCCGGAGCCCGTGCTTGGCGGCGCCACCATCGTCATGTTCGGCACCATAGCCGCGGCCGGGGTGCGCATCATCTCCCGCGAGGAGCTGGACAGACGCGCCCTGATGATACTGGCTGTCTCCCTGGCCATGGGCTTGGGGGTCGCCCAGGTGCCCGAGGTGCTGCAACACCTGCCCGAGCTCGCCAAGAGCGTGCTCTCCTACGGCGTCGCCACCGGCGGCCTCACCGCCATCATCCTGAACCTGTTGCTGCCCAAGCGAGCCGCCGCGCAGGCCTGACTCTCTCGCCAACAAACAGGTAAAGCCCCGCCGTGCGGGGCTTTACCTCCTCCTCCGTCGCGGGTACTGTGCAGGGCAGCCTCTGCTCAGGATGCCCTTGATGCCCTATACCCTGCTTCCCCCTCTGCCCACCAGCCACACCCCGGATCAGACCTTGGCCGAGGAGCAGCGCTGGCTGCGGGACTGTGCCCGTGACGGCCAACCCCGCGCCCATTTATGGCAGGCCCCCCAGTGCCTCATCGTCACCCGCAAAGATACCCGTCTGCCCCGCTATCAAGCCGCCTGCGAGCAACTTGCGAGGGAAGGCTGGCCCGTCCATGTGCGCGACAGCGGCGGCACCGCCGTGCCCCACGGTTCCGGCATCCTCAATCTCTCCTTGCTGCTACCCCGCACCGCTGCGGATCTGGCCCACTACTACCGGCTGCTGGGGGCACCGCTGCTGGCCCTGCTGGGGGAGCATGGCCTGGAGGGGAGCTACGACTTCGTGCCCGGTTCGTTTTGCGACGGCCAGTACAATCTGGTGATCGAGGGTCGCAAGGTAACAGGCACTGCCCAGCGCTGGCTGGCACCGGGTCAGGATCATGGCGGCGCCGTGCTGGCTCAGGCCATGCTATTGGTGGCTGGCGATGTGAATGAGGGCACCCGGATGGCGAGCCGCTTCTATGAACTGGCGGGAGGGGAGCTGCGTTTTCTGCCCGATACCTCCACCACCCTGGCGCACTGCATCGGTTGGCGAGGTAGCGAGGAGCAACTGGTGGCGCAGGTGCGACGGCGTTTGCAGGCGCGGCTGACCGGCAACTGATGTGCCGGCGCCCAAAGCCTGCCTGATACGAAAAAGCCACGACCCGGGTCGTGGCTTTTCTGTTTTCAGCGCCGCGGGTATCAGGCGGTCTGCGGCTCTGGCTCGGCTTCGCTATCGCGGTCCCGCTTGAAATAAGCGCGGGTCTCGGCGATCACCACATGGCGCAGGCCGATGAGACCGATGAGGTTGGGTACCGCCATCAGGCCATTGACGATGTCGGCCAACAGCCAAATCATGTCGAGATGGAGGAAGGCGCCGCCCGCCACCAGCCCCAGATAGATGAAGCGGTAGGGCTTGATAGCTCGAGTCCCGAACAGGTAGTGAGTGCAGCGCTCACCGTAGTAGTTCCAGCCGAGGATGGTGGTGAAGGCGAAGAAGAGCAGGCCTATGCTCACCAGATATTGGCCCAGGTGCGCATCCAGCCCCTGGGCGAAGGCGGCGCTGGTCATGGCTGCGCCGCTGAGATCGCCGCTCCAGACCCCGGTGACCACCAACGTCAGGCCCGTCATGGTGCAGATGATGAGGGTGTCGATGAAGGTGCCGGTCATGGAGACCAGTCCCTGCTCCACGCAGGAATCCGTCTTGGCCGCCGCCGCCGCGATGGGGGCTGAGCCTAAACCCGATTCGTTGGAGAAGACCCCCCGCGCCACCCCGGACTGGATAGCCAGCATGATGCTGGCACCGACGAAGCCACCGGTCGCGGCATGGCCGCTGAAGGCGCTCCCGACCACCAGCGCGATCGCATCGGGCAAGGCGCCAGCACTGTTCACCAGCACCCCGAGACAGGCGGCAATATAGAAGAGCGCCATGAAGGGCACCACCTTGCTGGCCACGCTGGAGATGGACTTGATCCCCCCCAGGGTCACCAGGGCGACCAGCAGCGTCAGCACCACGGCGGTCGCTTCACGGGGCACCGAGAAGGAGAGGCTCATGGCGTCGGAGATGGCATTGACCTGAGGGAAGGTGCCGATGCCAAAGAAGGCGACGCCTATGCCAAACAGGGCGAACAGTTTGGCCAGCCAGCGACTGCCGAGCCCCTTCTCCAGATAGTACATGGGGCCGCCCGCCATCTGGCCGTTGCTGTCCAGCTGTCGATATTTGACCGCCAGCAGACACTCGGCGTACTTGGTCGCCATGCCAAACAGGGCCGCCATCCACATCCAGAACAGGGCACCCGGGCCCCCTAGCTTGATGGCGGTCGCGACGCCGACGATGTTGCCCGTGCCTATGGTGGCCGAGAGCGCGGTGCACAGCGCCCCGAAACTGGAGACATCCCCCTGCTTGCCCTGGCCCTGATCGCGACCAAACACCAATTTGAGGGCGAAGGGCAACCGCACCAGCTGCAGCAGACCCAGGCGAAGAGTGAGGTAAACACCGGTCCCGACCAGCAGGATCAGCAGGGGAGGTCCCCAGACAAGATTATCGATGGCCGTCAGGGCCGATTGAATTGATGACATGCATCCTCCTTAAAAAACAACAATTAAGGAGGAGAAGGATGATCTTCCCATAGGTGTCGCGATCGCCAGAGGTGATCGGATGCGGGCCAAGAACGAGTTCACACTCTTACTGCGAGGCCGTGATCAAGGCTCATGCGCTGCTCGGAATCCTCACGTATGTCTATACGCTCCGGTTCCTGCGCTGCTCTTTACCTTGCTGACGACCTCTCGTTACAGATCGTGAACAGTTCCAAGCTCAGGTACAACCATCCCATCCCCTCTGTCCTTTTGCCTGAGAGTTTCCGGCGCCAGCCAGCCCTTGCGGGTCGTCATGGTGCCTTGCTCCTTCGGCGCCCGATTAAACGGGTCTCTCCAGAGTATCGTCCAGTAGCAGTCCACACCGGTTGCCCGGTACCTGAAAGATTTACTTCTTCGGTGGATGGTCCCCCATCGCTCTCCTGCTACCTTCATCCGAACTAGTTTTGGATTAGGACGGGCATATTAGTCCAAAATAATGTGATCTGTCTCGCAACAATCCCCGTTTTTCTTCCTGAGTCCCCGGCGCCACCTGAAAGTAAATAGATTGTTAACTATCAATTGGTTAGCCCGCCACTGGCCAGGAGGCCCTTCTTGCATCCGGATACGCCTTTTTGCACTGGATATCAATTTCCCCTTTCGTCTCGACCAGAAAATCTTGCCAACATAGTCAATCAAAAAGCTTGCATGACAAATCAATAAACAGATAATTGCGCGCATATCCAAGCAGTAACCATGAAAGTTATGCAGCTTGCTGGATAGGTCCCTTCCGGACCGCTCGCCTGAGCCGGCCGTTGCCGTCTCAACAAACCAAGGCTAGGGCAACTCCGCCCCCTAAGGATGATCAAAAGACAATGAAAGAGACCCTTGTGGCACAAGATTACCGTCAGCTGGTTGAACAATTTGGCTCTCCCCTGTTGCTGCTCGACAAGGCTGCCGTGCGCCGCCAATATCGGGCTCTGTCTGCCGCCCTGCCCGAGGTGCGCCTGCACTATGCGCTCAAGCCCCTGCCCCATGAGGCGGTGGTCGCTGTGCTCAAGGAAGAGGGAGCCTGCTTCGATCTGGCCACCAATGGCGAAGTGGATCTGGTGCGCTCGCAAGGGGTGCGGCCGGGTCGCTGCATCCATACCCATCCCATCAAGCGCGACAGTGACATTCGCTATGCGCTGGAATATGGCTGCACCGTCTTTGTCTATGACAACCCTCTGGAGCTGGACAAGTTCCTGCCCTACAAGGATGAAGTGACACTGCTGCTGCGCGTCAGTTTCCCCAATCCCAACACCAAGGTCGATCTCTCCAAGAAATTTGGCTGTACCCCGGAGCAGGCGCTGCCCCTGCTGCAACTGGCCCAGGCCAAAGGGCTCAAGGTGAGGGGGCTCTCCTTCCATGTCGGCTCCCAGGTGCCCAACAGCGAGCGCCATGTCCAGGCTATCGACGCCTGCCGCGAGATCATGGAACAGGCCTGGGATCTGGGGCTCAAGCCCTGGGTACTCGACATCGGTGGCGGCTTCCCGGTCGACTATGAGGGAGGCGAGTTCGATATCGATGGCTTCTGTGCCCCGATCCGATCCGCGCTCGCCAAGCTGCCCGCCACAGTGCAGAAAATTGCCGAACCGGGTCGTTTCATCAGCGCCCCAGCCATGACCTCGGTATCCAGCGTGATGGGCAAGGCCCACCGTGGTGACAAGATCTGGTACTACCTGGATGACGGCCTCTATGGCAGCTACAACGGTCAGCTCTATGACCACGTCACCTACCCGGTCAGTACCCCCTATGCCGGTGGCGAGTTGCACAACGCCGTACTCTCCGGCCCGACCTGCGACAGCGTGGATGTGATCCGTGACGGCATCATGCTGCCGGATCTGGAGATTGGTGAGCTGGTGATAGGGAAAGTGATGGGGGCCTATACCTGGGCCTCGGCCTCGACCTTCAACTTCTTCCCCAAGGCCAATATCCTGATCCTCGATAGCAGCCAGCAGAGCCAGAAGCTGGTCGCCGTCGCCTGAAGGGCATGACCATGACGCCGACATAGAGAGGGGGAGCCATTGGCTCCCCCTCTTGTTTGCATTGTCACGCCAGCGTCATCAGAACTGGCTGGTCAGCAGCCAACCGGTATAACCGAAGAAGATGCAGAGCAAGATCCCCCCTTCCACCCGGTTGATGCGGCCCTGGCCCTTGCGGCCCAGACACATCACCAGCAGCAGCAGGGTCAGCCCCATCATCAGGCTCCAGTCACGGGTCAACACGGCCGGATCCACGTCCAGGGGCGCTATGCCAGCGGCGATACCCACCACGGCCAAGGTGTTGAACAGGTTGGAACCCAGCACGTTGCCGAGGGCCAAGTCATGCTCCTTCTTCTTGATGGCCATCAAGGAGGAAGCCAGCTCGGGCAGAGAAGTACCCACTGCCACTATGGTCAGGCCGATGACGAGATCGCTGATGCCAAAGGCCTGGGCGATGGTGACGGCGCCCCACACCAGCAGGCGGGAAGCGCCGACCAGCAGAACCAGACCCACGATCAGCCAGAAGATGGCTTTCTTGAGGGGCATGGCCTCGCTGTCTATCTCCACATTGACATCGGCGTCCAGGGCATCGCCCTTGCTCTTGATCCCGGTCCAGATGGACCAGCCCAACAGCACGACAAAGACCACGCCAAGAATGAGCGCATCGCCACGGCCGAGATAGCCGTCAAACAGCAGGGCGCCAGTCAGCAGGGTGATGCCAAGCAGGATGGGTATCTCCTTGCGCACCACCTGGGAGGAGACGGCGATGGGGCTGATAAGTGCGGTCAGACCCAGGATCAAAGCGATATTGGTAATGTTGGAGCCATAGGCATTACCCAGCGCCAGCGCCGGGTTGCCCTGCATGGATGCCAGGGCCGAGACCACCATCTCGGGAGCCGAGGTACCAAAACCGATGATAACCATACCGATGAGCAGGGGTGGCATGCCCGCATAACGGGCGGTGGCGGCGGCACCATCGACAAATTTATCCGCACTCCAGACCAGCAGGGCCAGTCCGGCAATCAGGGCAACAAAAGCCAGGGTCATACGTATTCTTTCCAATCGGGTTGAGCTTCAGGGCGCCATGACGGTCACGGCATAAACAGGGACACGGGCCCAAGAGGCCCGTCGGCGCCAGTGTAACCGAGGGATATCGCTTTTCAAGGGCTAACTCAGCCCTGATTAACTATCCCAGCAGTGCAAGCAAGGAGTCGGCATCTGAGACCTCGAACTTGCCGGGTGCCTCTATGTTCAGCGCAGTGACCAGGCCATCTTCGGCTATCAGGGCAAAACGCTGAGCACGCACACCACCGAAGGCTCCCGTCTCTTTCTCCAGCCCCAGGGCCCGGGTCCAGCTGGCATCGCCATCGGCCAGCATGGTGATGGCCTGCGCGTTCTGTGCCTCGCCCCAGGCCTTCATCACGAAGGCATCGTTGACCGAGAGGCAATAGATGGCATCGACACCCTTGGCGCTGAACTCATCCGCCTTGACCACATAACCGGGCAGATGCGCATTGGAACAGGTCGGTGTGAAGGCGCCGGGCACGGCGAACAGCACCACCTTCTTGCCGGCGAACAGCGCCTGGGTATTCAGCGTCTGTTTGCCTTCGGTGGTAAGGAGGGTGAACTCACCCGCGGGCAGGGATTGGCCAACTGAGATCATGAAGAGTCTTCCTGACGGTAAATGATGAGGAGCAGTTTACCCCAGATGAGCGCCCCGTGCAGGGGTCCGTTATGCGCCGCCTCTGGCCTGCCAATGGGCGAGGGCTATCAGGGAATCCGGGGTAAATTCGGCGGCCCGGTTGGCGATCTCCGCCAGACTCATCCAGTGGACGGCGCTCACCTCCTCGGCCTGCAACTGCAATGGCCCCTGATAGCGGCAACTGTAGAGATAACCCCACACCTTGTAGTTGCTGCCCTCGGCCAGGAAGCTGCCATGTTCACTCAGCGGTATATCCATGATGCCCAGCTCTTCTCCCAGCTCGCGCAGGGCGCTGGCAAGGGGCACCTCGCCCACCGTCATCACGCCACCGGCGCAGGCGTCCAGCATGCCGGGGCAAAAATCCTTGCCCAGGGTTCGACGCTGCACCAGCACCTGACCCTCCCCCCCCAGCACCAGTATGTAGCTGGCGCGATGACGCAGGTTTTCACGGCGCACCCGTGCCCGATCGGCCACCTCAATGACATTGTCCTGGTCATCGACCACCTCGACCCATTCCATGCTGCTCTCCTGAGCCGTTCTGTTGCTGACGCCGCAGTATACATGGAGAAAAACCTTGCCGGATCAGCTACTAGGGGATTTTCTCGGCCAGCCTGCCCCGTCGTTTGTCGGGTAAAAGAGAGGGCACCCACAGGTGCCCTCTCGATGAGCGGTCCGCGCTCGCTCAGTTATGCAGGATCTGGGAGAGAAACAGCTTGGTGCGTTCGGACTGGGGGTTGTCGAAGAACTGCCCAGGCTCGTTCTCCTCGATGATCTGGCCTCTGTCCATGAAGATGACCCTGTCCGCCACCTGCTTGGCAAAGCCCATCTCGTGGGTCACGCAGAGCATGGTCATGCCTTCATTCGCCAGCTCCACCATGACATCGAGCACCTCCCGTACCATCTCGGGGTCCAGTGCCGAGGTCGGTTCATCGAACAGCATCACCTGAGGATTCATGCAAAGACTTCTGGCGATGGCGACACGCTGCTGCTGACCACCGGAGAGCTGACCCGGGTACTTGAGCGCCTGCTCGGGGATCCGCACCCGTTCGAGAAAGCCCATGGCGATCTGCTCCGCCTCCCGCCTCGGCAACTGCTTGACCCAGATGGGTGCCAGGCTGCAATTTTCCAGCACCGTCAAATGCGGGAACAGGTTGAAGTGCTGGAATACCATGCCCACTTCACGGCGCACCGTCTCTATGTTCTTGAGATCCGAGGTGAGCGCCATCCCCTTGACCAGGATGTCGCCGCGTTGATGCTCCTCCAGCCGATTGATGCAGCGGATCATGGTGGACTTGCCGGAGCCCGATGGCCCGCAGATGACGATCTTCTCCCCCTTGCCGACACTCAGATTGATGTTGCGCAGCACATGGAAGTCGCCATACCACTTGTTGACGTCCTTGAGTTCGACCACATAGTTACTTTCCATAATCAACAGCTCCTAACGCTTGTGGCCCGTGTGCAGCTTGCGCTCCAGATAGATGGAATAACGGGACATGCCAAAACAGAACATCCAGAAGATCAGTGCGATAAACACATAGGCTTCGGTGGAATACCCGAGCCAGTCGGGATCCGCCAAGGCCACCTTGGAGATGGCCAGCAGATCGAACAGCCCGATGATCAACACCAGACTGGTGTCCTTGAACAGGGAGATAAAGGTGTTCACCAGTGAGGGGATGGTTATCTTGAGCGCCTGGGGCATGATGATGAGCCCCATCACCTTCCAGTAGGAGAGCCCCAACGCATCCCCCGCCTCATACTGCCCCTTGGGGATCGCCTGCAAACCACCGCGCACCACTTCGGCCACATAGGCCGACTGGAACATGATGATGCCGATGAGCGCCCGCAGCAGCTTGTCGAACTCCACCTCCCCCGCCACGAACAGGGGCAGCATGACCGAGGCCATGAACAGCACGGTGATAAGCGGAACAGCGCGCCAGAACTCGATATAGACGGTGGAAAGGCTGCTGATGATCGGCATGTGGGAGCGACGCCCGAGGGCCAGCAAGATGCCAAACGGCAGGGCCACTGCGATGCCCACCACCGCCAGTACCAGGGTCAACATCAGGCCGCCCCAGAGATTGGTATCCACAGTCCTCAGCCCAAAGCCGCCGTGCAGCAACCCATAGGCGATACAGGGAAACACCAGCAGGGTGAAGAGTGCCAGCCGCCCCTTATAGGGCGTCTTGGGCCAAATCAGCAGCGCCAGCAATGCCGCCAGCCCGGCAAAGACGATATTGACCCGCCAGCGCTGATCCCCTGGGTAAAAGCCATAGATGTATTGACCAAAACGGCTCTCGATAAACAACCAGCAGGCCCCTTCCTGACTACAATCCGCTCGGCTACTGCCCGTCCAGGTCGCGGAGATAAAAGCCCAGTCAATCAGGTGCCAGAGCGCCGGCAGCAGAAAATAGGCCAGCGCCAGAGTCACCAGGCTGTTCCACCAATTGGGAAACAGATTGGCCCTGAGCCAGGCGGGTACGCCACGCCTGTTGTCAGGCGCAGGCTGCGCCTCTTGCATCTCAGTGACGAACATAGCTCCCCCTTATCATGATGCTTTCACCGCAGAGGCTGCACCGAAGACCCGTTGGGCATTGACTGTCATCTGATCTCCTCATCGCTCCACCAGCGCCATCTTGCGGTTATAGATATTCATCAGGACAGAGGTACTGATACTGATGACGAGATAGACCCCCATGGTCATGGCAATCACCTCGATGGCCTGGCCCGTCTGATTGAGGGTGGTCCCCATGAACACGGAGACCAGATCCGGGTAACCGATGGCCGTCGCCAGGGAGGAGTTCTTGGTCAAGTTGAGATACTGACTGGTCAGCGGCGGTATGATGACCCGCATCGCCTGGGGAATGATGACCAGTTGCAGGGTGCGGGGCGTGGAGAGCCCCAGGGCAGAGGCGGCTTCCGTCTGACCATGGCTGACCGCCAATATGCCGGAGCGCACTATCTCGGCGATGAAGGCTGCCGTGTAGATGGTCAGCGCCAGCAGCAGGGCCACCAGCTCGGGCAAGACGGTCAGGCCACCGCGGAAATTGAAGCCTTGCAACGTCGGCAGGCTCCAGGCAAGCGGACTGCCCACCAGCCAGAAGGTCGCCAGTGGCAGCAAGATGATGAGGCCAAGGGTGCTGAGCCACACCGGGAATATCTTGCCGGTCAACTCCTGGCGACGCTTGGCCCAGCGCCGCACTCCCCAGCTCAGGACAAGGGCCAGCAGCAGGGCACCGATCACATAGCCGAACCCCTCCTCAAACAGAGGCTTGGGCAGATAGAAGCCCCGCACATTCAAAAAGGCCAGCTCCCCCAGGTTCACACTCTCGCGGGGTGATGGCAGGGTGCGCAGCACCGAGAAATACCAGAAGAAAATCTGCAGCAGCAGGGGGATGTTGCGAAAGGTCTCGATATAGACAGTGGCAATGCGCGATACCAGCCAGTTCTTTGACAGCCGCGCCACGCCGATCACAAAGCCGAGCAGGGTCGCCAAGATGATACCCAGTACAGAGACCAGCAAGGTATTGAGCAGACCCACCACGAAGGTTCGGCCGAAACTATAGGTCTCATCGTAGGGGATCAGGCTCTGGAGTATGCCAAAGCCGGCGGTATTGCCGAGAAACCCGAAGCCGGTGGTGATGCCACGGGCCTCCAGGTTGGTCAGGGCATTGTTGATGATGTAGAACAGAAAACCGAGGACTGCCGCGATGGCCAGGCACTGGAAGATCAGCGCCCTCACCTTCGCGTCATACCACCAGCGGCCCTGTTCTTTCCTCTGGTCGTGCGGTTGTGACGCCATAGGGATTTACTCCGACAAAGCCAAGGCAAGAGGGAAAGCGGGGGCCTGAGCCCCCTAACCAACATATCTAGCGAATGGGGGGGGCGTACATCAGGCCACCCTGGTTCCACAAGGCATTGATGCCGCGATCGATCTTGAGGGGAGAACCGGCGCCGACGTTGCGATCGAACATCTCGCCGTAGTTGCCGACCTGCTTGATGATGTTGTAGGCCCACTTGTCATCGAGGCCAAGAATGCCTCCCTTGGGATCTTCGAGGCCAAGCAGGCGACGCACATCCGGGTTGGTCGACTTGAGCATCTCGTCCACGTTGCTACTGGTGACCCCGGCCTCTTCGGCATTGAGCAGGGCAAACATGCTCCAGCGCACCACCTTGAACCAGGGTTCATCACCCTGACGCACCACTGGGCCCAGCGGCTCCTTGGAGATAACCTCCGGCAACACTATGGCGTTTTCCGGCTTGGAGAGTTTGATCTTGAGGGAGTAGAGCTGAGATTGATCCGAGGTCAACACATCGCAGCGACCGGCCTCGAAGCCCTTCACGGTCTGATCCGAGGTGTCAAACACCACAGGGGTATATTTCATGCCGCCGTTGGCACGGAAGTAATCGGCCAGGTTAAGCTCCGTGGTCGTACCGGACTGGATACAGACGGCGGCGCCATCAAGCTCCTTGGCACTTTTTACCCCCAGGGCTTTGGAGACCATGAAGCCCTGGCCATCGTAATAGTTGACCCCGGCGAAGGTGAGACCAAGGGAGGCATCCCGCGTCATGGTCCAGGTGGTATTGCGCGACAAGATGTCGACCTCCCCCGATTGCAGTGCGGTGAAACGCTCCTTGGCGGTCAGGGAGACATATTTGACCTTGGTTGCATCCCCCAGCACGGCAGCGGCGACGGCGCGGCAGACATCGACATCCAATCCGGTCCAGGTGCCCTTGGCATCCGGGTTGGAGAAACCGGGCAGGCCATCGCCGACCCCACATTGCACAAAACCCTTCTTCTTGACGGCATCCAGGGTGCCTTCGGCCCAGACATTGGCGGCTGTCAACGACAACGCAACCAGCACACCCATCTTATGTAGCTGTTTCATATCACTCTTCCCTGTGGTTCAACTCGAATGTACATCACCGCAGCCTGCCGATGACGCTCTCCCTGCCTTCACTTTTTTTGCAGCTTATCCAGCGCCAAAAAAGCCTGTCAATCGGTGCAAACCGGCGCGAAATTGGTGCAGCAGCACAAAGCACCTATATGTCCCGATATACACCTTATGAATAAAAAATAGACCCATATCGACCAAATAGCATACTGACAATGCCAGCGCCGACCCTGCAGATCTTTTTTGCAGCTATTTTGTCATGCCCCAGAAGAGGGCAGCCTTTCATATTACAACTGACTCATATGGTTCATATTTTTGTCATGACGCCCCCTCATAGTGAGCCCTGTCCAAACAAGAAGGTATGCTCTGATGAAGGTGTTCAAAGGCTTGTCTCCCCGCCAGATGGCGCGTTACGTGAAGAGTTTTCACCGTGGCAGTTTCATGGTCGAGGAGATGGGGAAATTTGAATTTACTCAGGGCGAGATCATTCTGGAGAACCTGAATTGCAACAAGACCCTGGGTCTGGCAACCAGGGTTAACCGTGTGCTTCGTGGTCTGCGTCAGGGCAACCCGCTGTTGGGATAACTTCCGCGAGTCTTATTGGTCCTTTGCTTCCATATTCTTTTTTCGGCCCGCCGGTCATTGACCGCGCGGGCCGTCTTCTATTTCCGTGATGACACCGTTCTCGACGGTGACAAACTGCATGAACTGATTGCTGCCGAAGTTATAAGTCCAACGCTCTGCGTACTTGACCGTCATGCGAGCACCGAAGCCATTCTCCTCATAGCGGGTCAAATCCTCCCTGAGCATGGGTTGGCCACAACGCACCAGCAGAATGGCCGTGCTGTCCCCCTCGGTCAGCAGGTCACGTTTGCAGCGCAAGGTCCCGGCCGTCACGGGAAGCGCCAGGACACAGAGCAAGAGCAGCGAAAGCGGATATCTCATTTGGCGTTCCATCTGAACAGAGCGGCCCCCAGGGCGACGCAACACAGGGTAAACAGGCTGATCTGGGACAGTGGGCCCGCCACCTCTTGCCAGCCAGCGCCCTCCAGCATCACGGCCCGCGCCGCCGTCACTATCTGGGTCAGTGGCAACAGTGCCGCGACCTCTTGCAGCCAGGCGGGTGAACCTTCCAGCGAAAACCAGACGCCAGATAAGAACATCATGGGCAGGCTGATGAGATTGAGCAAACCACTGGCCAACTCTTCATTCTGGATGCGGGCCGCCACCAGAAGACCAAGGGAGGCCATGGCGGCCCCGCCCAGCAGCGTGATGAGCAGCAACCAGCCGGAGCCGAGCAGAGGAGTGCCGAGCAGCCAGTGGGCGACCAGGAATACCAGCAGGCTCACCACTAGCGTGATGGCTACCCGCGACAACAGTTGGGCACAGAGAAACTCGGTCGCGGTGAGCGGGGTCGCCCTCAGCCGCTTGAGCACGCCATTTTTGCGATACCGCACAATGACATAGCCAACCCCGAACAGGCCGGAGAACATCAGATTCATGCCGATCACCCCCGGCAGCAACCAGTCGCCATAGCGAATGGCCTTGCCCGGCAGAGTATCTCGTACCAAAGGGGTCAGGCTGGCCTGCTTGAGCAGGTATTCCGCCAGCCCCCCACTCTGCGAGTCCGGATTGACCCAGTAATTGCCCCCTGCCGGATTGAGCAGCAAATCCAGTTGGTGGTGACGCACCTTGAGCTGGGCGGAGGCCAGGTCGTCATATTCGATCAGCTTGAGCTGAGGGATGGTGTCGAGGGGCTGGTAGGCAGGAGGCAGCGTCCCCACGACACCGAGCTGGAGCAGGGGCTTCTGGTTGCCGGAAAAGATGATTGAGAAACCCAGCACCAGCAACAGGGGCACGGCCATGTTCCAGACCAGGGCGGCGCGATCGCGGACAAACTCCAGGTTGCGGGCATAGAAGAGGGCGGCGATGCGCCTCAGGCTGTCTCTCATCGCGGACTCCTTGTCATTTTCCTTATCAGGGCCACGTTGCTGCGGCTCATGCCCCGCTCCTCAGGCTATGGCCGGTCAACTTGAGAAAGAGATCCTCCAGATTGGGGGAGCGGATCTGCATGCCGGTCAGGGGGATCTGCAGCTCGAGCAGGCGCGGCATCAGGGTCGCGATATCGGGACAAGTCAGCTCCATCAACTCTCCCTGTTGAGTGAGCGGTAGCGCCAGCTGCATCAGGGCCGGGTGAGCCGACAGGCGCACCAGTACCCCGTCGAAATGCTGATCGAGCAGCGCTTGTGGCGTATCCAGACTCAATAAGTGGCCCCTGTCGACGATGGCGATGTGACTGCACAGTTGCTGCGCCTCATCCATGTAGTGGGTGGTCAGCACTATGCTCTTGCCCTGGGCCTTGATGGCCTTGACCCTGTCCCAAAAGTGGTGGCGCGCCTGGGGATCCAGACCCGTCGTGGGCTCATCGAGAAACAGCAGTTCCGGGTCGCCAAGCAGGGCCAGGGCCAGCAGCAGTCGCTGGCGTTGCCCCCCGGAGAGACGGCGGCTGTCTCGGTCGACGAAGTCTTCCAGGGCACAGAGGTTGATTAACAGCGCCAGAGGCAGAGGCTTGGGATAGAGGCGGGAGAAGAGGCGCAGGGTATCGCGCACCGTCAAAAAGTCCTGCAGCGCCGTGTGCTGGAACTGGATGCCGATGCGCGAACGATAGTCGGGGCCTGGCGGTTTGCCATGAAACAGGATCTGGCCGCTATCGGGGGTCAATATGCCCTCAAGCAGCTCTATGGTGGTGGTCTTGCCCGCCCCATTGGGGCCGAGCAGACCGAAACAGCTGCCATTCGGGATGGCAAAGCTCAGCCCATCCACCGCCTTGACGCCAGCGAAATGTTTGACGAGATCGACTACTTCAATGATGGCCGACATGGGTTCCCTCCCCCTTGACTCATCCGACTATAACGAAATCCGCGGATCCCTCCCATCTTCGTCGCCATCGGGCCAAAAACAAACGGCGGCCCGAGGGCCGCCGTTTGCATCGAGCAGACTGGATCACAGGATGTCCAGCAGCTCCACTTCGAATACCAGCGCGGAATAGGGCGCGATGGAACCGGCACCACGGGCGCCGTAAGCCAGATCGTGGGGGATGAACAGCTTCCACTTGGAGCCAACCGGCATCATCTGCAGGGCTTCAACCCAACCGGCGATCACGCCAGTGACCGGGAACTCTGCCGGCTCACCGCGAGCCACTGAGCTGTCAAACACGCCACCATGGGTGAAGGTACCGTGGTAGTGCACGCGCACGGACTGACCGGCAACTGGCACAGCACCATTACCTTCCACCATGACTTCGTACTGCAGACCGGAATCGGTCACCTGAACACCATCACGCTTGGCGTTGTCGGCCAGGAAGAGTTCACCGTCAGCGGCAGCAGCCTTGGCGGCCACTTCCTGTTCGGCTTGCATGCGGCTGGTGATAGCCTGGAAGGCATCATTGATATCATCACGGCTGACCGCGAACTCCAGACCATTGAGGGCATCTGCCAGACCCTGCTGCAGGGCAGGAATATCCAGACCGGCGAAGGATTGCTGAGCCAGTTGATCGCCCATATTGCGGCCTATGCCATAGCTGGCTTTCTGTTCGATAGAGTCGTATTGAGACATTGAGATTCTGCTCCGGGTCCATGTGTCAAAAGAGCGGGAATGATAACAGAATTTTTACCCGGATGCTGCCGCCAAGGCAGAGTGCCAATCTGCTCTGATGAGCTTGAGTGGCATCAGGCGGCAAACAGGGCCAGTCCCCGTCGGCCTTGACTTGATGTGGTGCGGCGCCACAGGTCCTGATGACACAGAGGATCCGCAACAACACGGCCAGCAAGGCTGACCGTTCTACTCTGGCAAAGCGACTGGCTTATTGATCAAGCAAAGCCCGCACCGCAGCCACCTTGGCGCCGTCGGTGATATTGACCCGGCCGTCGCCCGAGCTGCCCATGTTGGCCCTGTGACAAAGAGAGGCACCATGCCGTCACACCCTGACTCAGGCGCGATCCAGCAGGGCCCACACCGCAGCCACCTTGGCGCCGTCGGTGATATTGACCCGGCCGTCGTCCGAGCTGCCCATGTTGGCCCTGTGACAAAGAGAGGCACCATGCCGTCTCGCCATGACCTCAAGCGCGATCCAGCAGGGCCCGCACTGCGGCAACCTTGGCGCCGTCGGTGATATTGACCCGGCCGTCATCTGCGGTACCCATGTTCACCCCATGGGGCACCATGCCACCGCGCCAACCCATGCCGGACATATGCACCTCAGTCACCCCGGTAAATTCAAGTATGGTGCGCACGTTGTCGGCATTGACCCCGGCCCCCGGCATCAAGCTGGCGCGTCCCGCCAGGGTCTGCGCCATGGCTTGCAGGGTTTCCAGACCGGCCAGGGCGCTCGCTGCATGGCCTGAGCTCAAGATCCGCTCACAACCCGCCGCGACTATGGTCTCCAGATCGGCGCGCCAGTTGGAGCTGAGATCGATGGCGCGGTGGAAGGTTACCCCCAACGGGCCTGCAGCCGCCACCAACTGCTTGAGCTGGGCTGCGGGCACCCGCCCCTGTTCATCGAGCAGGCCAACCACCACCCCTTGCAGACCCGCGGCACGGGCCGCGGCTATGTCTTGCAGCATCAACTCGAACTCGAGTTCGCTAAAACAGAAATCCCCGGCACGGGGGCGGATCATGGCGTAGACGGGAATGCGCCCATGGCGCGCCGCCTGCTGCATGAAGCCATAGGAGGGGGTAAGTCCCCCAAGCCCGAGGGCCGAGCAGAGCTCGATACGATCGGCCCCCGCATCCTGAGCGGTAAACAGGGACTCAAGGTTATCGATGCAGACTTCGAGACGGGTCATCATGACTCCTCGTGATGGATGAGGTGAGACCCGTCATCGGGTCTCACAGATGGAGCAGTGCTGCGCCACGCACGCCGCCTGCACCGCCGAAGCGGGCCTGGCGTATCTCGGGCAAAGCCACACCGGGCAGCAGATGTCCCGGCAGGCGCAGCGGCAATTGTTCATAGAGGGCGGGCAGGCCACAGAGGCCACCGCCGAGTACCACCACGTCCGGATCCAGCACCGAGAGCGCCGTGGCCAACCCCGCCGCCATGATCTCGAGCCAGCAATCCAGGGTCGCGACCGCATGGGGCTCTCTGGCCTCGAAACGCGATACGATCTGCTGGCCGGAGGCACGCTCGCCGCTCAGGTGCAGATAGAGACGCTCCAACCCCGTGCCCGATGCATAGGTTTCGAAGCACGCGAGTCGGCCACAACCACAGCGTGGACGAGGCAGGTCGGGGTACTTCATCAAGATGGTGCCGGGCAGCGGATAGTGACCTATCTCCCCCGCCAGCCAGTTGCGGCCCTGTACCAGGCCGCCATTGACATAGACGGCGCCGCCGATGCCGGTACCAATCGTGACTGCCAATGCCGCCTCGGCACCGTCGGCTGCCCCTTGATGCACTTCGGACCAGAGGAAGCAGTTGGCATCGTTATCGACCCGCACCTCGCGATCGAGCCGAGCCCCCAGATCAGCCCCCAGATGGCGGCCGTTGATACAGGGCAGATTGGCGGCCACTATGCTCTTGTCGGCGCGGTTGAGGATGCCAGGAAAGCCGATACCGACGGTGCCGCGCACCCCATAACGTGTATCCGCCGCCAGCACCCGATCGAGGATGATCTGCTGCAGCGCCTCGTAATCGTCTCCCGGGGTCGCCAGACGCTCCTCATGACACAGGGTCAAGGCACCGTCATAGACGGCAAACGCCACCTTGGTACCACCTATATCGAAACCGTAATACATGCCCACACTCCCTTGCAGCTGAGAAAACGACTCTGTTCCTGAGCTCGCCATTGTATTAATTCGCAAGAAAAATAAAGTGACCCACCCCGAAAAAACGGCGCCTCGTCACAAATCGCGGGACATTTTTTGCTGCAGGCAGGGTCGGCCCTGTTGGCTCAGGGTGCGCTCGGTGCCATCGAACCGAAAACCGCGGCGCAGGTAGAAGCCTTGCCCCACCCGGTTGCCCGCCAGCAGCCAGAGGCTGACCCGCTCATACCCGGCGCGCCGCATCTGCATGGCGACCGCCTGCCAGAGCCGTTTGCCATGACCACGGCGCCAATGAGCCGGATGCAGATAGAGGGCACGGATATGCGCCTCGGGACCGATGTCGCCCTCCTGATGCTGCCAATAGAGCAGACCCACCACCACGTCCTGGACACAGACCAGCATGGGCCTTGGGTCATGACCCCCGAGCCGCTTGCGCCACAGCTGCAAATGCACGCTCGGGGACAGGTTGTCGAGCAAGTCGGCGCCCAGCACCTCACCATAGGCGGCCAGCCAACTGGCTCGCTGCAACACCGTCATGGCGGCGGCATCCTGCTGGCGGGCCATGCGCAGGGTCACCTCCGGCATTACCTCTTGCACTGGGGAGTCAGACCGGCGGCGCGGGCCTGCTGGTAGAGGGGAGTTGCCGTCGCAAGCTCGGCGCTCAGCTCACTGATGCGGCTCTCATTGCTCGGGTGGGTAGAGAGCAGCGCGGGAGGCGCCTTGCCCCCGGCGGCCTGCGCCATGTTCTGCCAGAGCGGGATAGCCTCGGCCGGGTTAAAACCGGCGCGAGCCATCAGATCCAGCCCGAGTCGGTCCGCCTCACTCTCCTGCTCCCGGCCATAAGGCAGGCTCACGCCGACCTGAACGCCCAGCCCAAGCGCCGCCATGGCCGCGCCACTGCCCTGGCTGCTACCCAGGGCCGCATCGGCGACCGCCATGCCAAGACCCGTTAGCTGATCGCGGGAGAGACGCTCGTTGGAGTGCTGAGCCAGCACATGGGTCAACTCGTGACCGATGACGGTGGCGAGCTGATCCTGGTTCTTGGCCACATTGAGCAGGCCGCTATAGACGCCAATCTTGCCACCAGGCAGGGCGAAGGCGTTGACCTGCTTGGAGTCAAACACCACCACTTCCCAACTGGTGATGCCATAGCTGCTCGGCACTTGGGCAGTCACTGCCTTGGCGACGCAGGAGACATAGGCATTGAGCTTGGCATCCTTGCTCACCTTCTCCTGCTGCTTCATCTGGTTAAAGGAGTCGGCCCCGAGTTGGTTCATCTGCTGGGGGGAAAACAGCAACATCTGGCTACGGCCCGTGGGGGATTGTGCGCAGGCGCCGAGCAGCAGTGTGCTGGCGGCCAGCAGTGTCACTTTGGAGAGGGCAGAGATCATCAACAGGATCCTTGTGGCTGGGAATGTCCTATTTTCGGGAAAGGCGGCGCCGCGCGCAAGTGACTATGCTTGGCCGCCCTGTTTTGCCCCCATAAAAAAACGAGCCCGATTGGGCTCGTTTTTGACATTTTTTATCGGGAAGTGGGATTACATCAGGCCCAGCTTCTTCATGTCCGCTTCGACCACCTTGGCCGGGACAGGCACATAGCCGTCTTTGGCGACGATGGTCTGACCGGCTTTGGAGAGGATGAGTTTGACAAACTCCTGCTCCATCGGGGCCAGCGGCTTGTTCGGGTGCTTGTTCACGTACAGATACAGGAAACGTGACAGCGGATACTTGCCGGTGATGGCGTTGTCGGCGTTGGCTTCGACGAAGGTCTTGCCATCCTTGGACAGCGGCACGGCACGCACACCAGAGGTGACATAACCGATACCGGAATAACCTATCCCGTTGAGGGACGCTGACACAGACTGCACCACAGAGGCAGAACCGGGCTGCTCGTTCACGCCGCTCTTGAAGTCGCCATCACAGAGGGCGTGCTCCTTGAAGTAACCGTAGGTACCGGATACCGAGTTGCGACCAAACAGTTGCAAATCCTTGCCTGACCAGTTGCCATCCAGACCCAGATCAGCCCATTGGGTAGCGGCCTTGCTCTCGCCACACTTGAGGGTGCTGGAGAAGACGGCATCGACCTGCTGCATGGTCAGCCCCTTGATGGGGTTGTCCTTGTTGACGAACACGGCCAGGGCATCGACAGCGACGCGAATGGCGGTCGGCTTGTAGCCATAACGCTTCTCGAATGCTTCCTCTTCACCCGACTTCATGGCGCGGCTCATAGGGCCGAACTGGGAAGTGCCTTCGGTCAGGGCGGGGGGCGCTGTGGAGGAACCCGCGGCCTGGATCTGAACGTTGACGTTCGGATAGACGCGTTTAAATTCTTCGGCCCACAGGGTCATCATGTTGGCCAGGGTATCGGAACCCACGGACGACAAGTTGCCGGAGATGCCGCTAACCGGCGCGTATTCAGGCAGATTTTTGTCGACGCCGTAAGCCATTGTGCTGGCAGAGAACACCACTGCAGCAGTCACACCGATAACAGCAGCCAATTTGTTGAGTTTCATCCAATCTCTCCAAAATTACAGAAGGTCCGTTCTTTAAGACGGCGCCAGTATCTGACCTGGCAGTGACAAATTTATGTCTTGTTCATGACGCTTTGATGACAAACCACCAGATAAGCAGAAAACATGAAGGGCCGCGGCTGCGACCCTTCATGAACCTCAAAAAGACAATCAATGGGTTCTATTTTGCCGTTGCGATCGCAGGCTTTGCCACCACCAGGCGCGCCGGGATCAGGAAACTGAATCGGCTGCCCATGCCGACCCGGCTGTCGATATCCAGGTGAGCATCGTGATGGCTCAGGGCATGCTTGACGATGGCAAGGCCAAGCCCGGAACCGCCGGTGTGCCGCGAGCGCGCCTTGTCGACCCGATAGAAACGCTCGGTCAACCGCGTCAGATGATCCGGAGTGATCCCCTCCCCCTCATCGCTCACCGCAAACAGCGCCTGGGAGCCCTGCCTGCGCCACTCCACCACTATCTTGCGACCGGGCGGCGTGTAGTGGATCGCGTTGTAAACCAGGTTGGAGACGGCGCTACGCAACTGATGTTCATCACCAAGCAGCCAGAGATCCGGCTGAACCAGAAACTCGATGACATGGGATCGCTCGCCGGAGAGCGCCCGCGCCTCTTGTTCAAGCAGGAACAGCATGGCCGGCATGTCGACCCTGTGGGAGAGATCGATGTCCGGCGCCGCCTCGATGCGCGACAGGGTGAGCAGCTGGTTCACCAGATTATCCATGCGCACCGTCTGCTCCATCATGACCTTGTGCGCCTTGGCCCACATGGCCGGAGGGGGCGGCTCTTCGGTCATCTCCAGATAGCCCTTGAGCACGGTCAGCGGGGTGCGCAACTCATGGGAGACGTTGGCCACGAAGTGTTTGCGGGTCTTCTCCAGGCTACGCAGTCGGGTCACGTCCCGCACCACCAACATGGCCTGATCCTCGGCATAGGGCATGATGCGAAATTCGAGAAACTTCTCCTCGTTGATGGGGGAGTGCATCTCGAAGGGCTCATCATAGTCACCCTTGTTGAGGTAGCTGACGAAGCTGGGCTGGCGAATGAGGTTGCCGATATGCTGGCCCGCATCCTCCGGCCAGCGAAAGCCGAGCAACTGCTCGGCCAGCCGGTTGCACCAGAGGATGCTGCCATCGGTACGAAACACCACGGCGGCATCGGGCAGCGCTTCGGCCCCTTCCCGGAAACGGCGGATCAACCCCGCCAGCTCCCGGCGCCGTGCTCTATGACGCTGTTGCAGCTTGTAGATACCGTTAAAAATGTACTCCCAGCTACCGCTACCGCTGGGCGGCACCAGGCTGCGTTCGTGCCACAGCCAGTCAGAGAGCCGCTTCTGAAAACGGTAATGCCACGCCAGATGCAGGCAGGTGGCTGCCAGCAGACTCAGGGCCAGGCACTCCATCAACCATCCAAACAAGACGAAGGGCAGGTAAAAAAATGCCATTCGCCACAACTGTCGCCGCCAGGCGTAGGGTTGCAACATAGCTGCCTCTAGAGACGGGTGGAGAAGCGATACCCTGCCCCGCGCACCGTCTGGATCAATCTGTCATGGCCCGAGCCTTCGACTGCCTTGCGCAGCCGGCGAATGTGCACATCCACCGTCCTGTCTTCCACATAGACGTTGGTGCCCCAGACGTTGTTGAGCAGTTGCTCGCGGCTGTAGACCCGCTCAGGGTGGGTCATGAAGAAGTGGAGCAGCTTGAATTCGGTCGGTCCCATGTCCAGCGCCCTGTCTTCGGCACTGACCCGGTGGGAGACCGGATCCAGCTTCAAGCCCTGTACCTCGATGACCTCGTCCACCGAGGTGGGCGACACACGACGCATCACGGCATGGAGGCGAGCGGTCAGCTCCTTGGGAGAGAAGGGTTTGGTGATGTAGTCATCGGCACCGGCCTCCAGGCCGCGCACCTTGTCCTCTTCCTCACCCCGGGCAGTCAGCATGACCACCGGGATCTGGCGAGTCATCTCATCTTGCTTGAGTTGCTTGAGGAACTGGATACCGCTGCCCCCCGGCATCATCCAATCCAGCAGGATCAGTTCAGGGTAAGGTTCGCACACCTTGGCCAGCCCCTCGGCGAAGTCCGCCGCCTCTATCGCTTCGTATCCTTTCTGTTCCAGTACAAAACAGAGCATTTCGCGGATCGGTGCCTCATCCTCGACCACCAGTATTCGCTTTGCCATATCCCTTCTCTCTCCTCATGAAGATTGGTGCGCCAATTATTAGAATTTTGTATGACACTTTTATGACTTTATGACAGCGAGGAGAATAAACGTTTTCAGTCGCGACTGTCAGCACGGCGCGACAACAGGTCCCAGCGGTTGCCACTGATGTCCTCAAACACCACGACAGTGCCGTAACTCTCCTGCCGCGGCTGTTCACAAAAGTGGACACCGGCGGCGCGCATCCGCTCATAGTCACCCCAGAAATCCTGAGTCTCCAGGAACAAAAAGACCCGCCCGCCCCCTTGTTTGCCGATATGGGACGCTTGCTCGGCATTGGCGGCCTGTGCCAACAGCAGGGCGCAGCCAGGCTGGGTGGACGGGGCGACCATGACCCAGCGCTTGCCCGGTTTGCCAGGCTCGTCGAGCAGCGTGTCTTCGAGCAGGGTGAAGCCGAGGCTCTGGGTGAAAAAAGCGATGGCGGCATCATAGTCCGCGACCAGCAGGGTGAGAGCGCCAAGGTGAGAAGCCATGGGGAATTCCTTGTGAGCATGAGGCTCAATGAGTGTGGGAGGCCCGGCGGCCAGATAGCAAAACAGGGCCGGGCGGCCCTGTCATTATGCCTGTCGCTACCCAGGCATTAATAGTGCGTTTCAATCCTTGGCCCTGACAGCGGAGGTCAGAAATAGAGGCGGGCGACAGATTCGATGACGCAGCCGGGGCGACGCACGCCCTCTATCTCCACCTTGATCTCCTTGAGCAGTTCCAGTCCGCCCTTGATGGGAGTCACTCGAATGAGCTTGGTGCGGGCGCGCACATTGCTACCCACCTTGATGGGATAGGGAAAACGCACCTGATCCAGACCAAAGTTGACCACCATGCGCGCCGTGGGGAACTCGGGGTTCTCCTCATCCACCGAACCGGTCAGTCTTGGCAAGAGCGCCAGGGTAAGAAAACCGTGGGCTATGGTGCTCTTGAATGGCGATTCGGCGGCGGCGCGATCGGGATCTGTGTGTATCCACTGGTGATCGCCAGTGACGGCGGCAAACTGATTCACCATATCTTGGCTGATGTGGAGCCAGTCACCGACATGGGTCTCCTCGCCGAGCTGGGCCTGCAAGCGGTCGAAGACCAAGGCCGCTTCCCCTTCGAGGGCAATCGCCGGCGCGGGCTGTGCCATGCCCTGACCGTTCACGACCTGACGTTGCTGGGACTGTTGTTCCACCTCGACAACGGGTTGGCCATGGGCGTCGAGCACCCGCCCCAGCAAGGGGTGAAGGTGCGCCTTCTGCTGAAACTCACGCCAGTAGTCACGGATAGCCGGCGAGAGCCAATCCTTGAGCTCAAAGGGGTGTTGCGCCAAGATTTCGCGCTTTCGCTTCAGAAAATCGACCACTTTCATTAACCAATCCCTATCTCTAATTAACCAACGAACAGGTCTAACCAGTCCTATTTTATGAAAGTTTCAGCTGCAAGTGCAAAAAAATCTCGGCGTACAACTGTACCGGCGGCGAGAGTGACCACTCACATGGGCTTCCCAGGCCGCGCCAGGCCTGCGGAAAAACGATTATCTGCTTTCGGGTCCCTTGCCCAGATAGCGCAGCCTGAAATGGCCAAAGTGCCTCATCAAGGCAATAGCGTCACCTCATCTGGCGAAGGACATGACGACCAACACCCCTGCCGGGGAGCGTCAGGGGTTTGTCATTGCGCGGGGATCGGCCCGATCACGCCCTGGGCATGAGGTCAAGGTCATTACTCGACAAGGGGGGAAGGGGCGAGGAGGAACGTGGTCAATCCGCCTCTGCCCCAGAGCCGGGACGCTGAGGCTCTGGGAGCGGGCCTGGGAGGAGTATCAGCCTCCCGGCCAGAGGTTGTCGGCTTCAGCGTCGCCATGCAGCACGACGCGCCACAGGGGCTCTCCTGCGCACTCAGCTCAGTCGGACCAGCGATTGTCGCTCTGGAAGCTCCAGGCCAGGATCCGGCTCTGTTTGTTACCCAGGCTCATCTCGATCACTTGCTGCCGCTTGGCGCCTGCCTGGGTGATTGCCTGCTTGGCCGCCGCCAGGTTCTCTTTTTTCGAGACCAGCGAGCTGAACCAGAGACATTGACCGGCAAAGTCCCGGCTCTCCCGGATCAGGGACGCGAGGAAGGCCGCTTCGCCCCCATCACACCAAAGCTCGGCCTTCTGACCGCCGAAATTGAGCACAGGAGCCTCGCTGCTAACCTCGGCCTTGCCCAGGTTACGCAGTTTGCGGCGGGTCCCATCGCTGGCCTCAGCCAGGGAGCCGTGAAACGGCGGGTTGCACAGGGTCAGGGTGAAGCGCTCCCCGGGCCCTATGATGCCGTGAAACATTCGGCGAGCGTCCGTCTGCAATCGGCACTCGATCTGCTTGCCCAGACCATTGCTGAGCGCCAGCAAGTTGGCCGCCTTGACCGACACGGGATCGATGTCGGCCCCAACGAAGCGCCAGCCATACTCGCGACAGCCCAGCAACGGATAAATGCAGTTGGCGCCAACACCGATATCGAGCACCCTCACCCCCTTGCCGGTCCGCGGCGCCGCTTCCCCCTCGCTGATGAGGTCGGCCACATGGTGCAGGTAGTCGACCCGTCCTGGGATCGGCGGGCAGAGGTAACCCGCGGGCAGATCCCAGTGGCGTATGCCGTAATGCAACGCCAGCAGCCCCTTGTTGAGCGCCTTGACGGCGGCGGGGTCGGCAAAATCCAGGGTGCGAGTACCATGGTCGTTGGTGAACACGAAGGGGGTCAGTTCGGGAGTGCGCAGGCAGAGAGCCGCCAGATCATAGGGAGCATGATGGCGATTGCGGGGATGCAATCCGGCTTTGGTGGTTGTCTCTCTGGTCATTGGGGGCCTAGTCATCTGGTGCCTGGTCAATCCTGGCGAAAAGCGGGCCCACACTATAGAGAGTCGACCCGCAAAAGTCTAAACGATGGCCATAAAAAACCGGGCCGCCAGGGCCCGGTTTGAGTGAGGTTGGAGAAACTGTCCGTACTGCGAACGGTTTGTCCAGCCTGGCTCTTAGATCTCGATGCGGCGCGCTTGCCAGAACTTATTGCGCCAGTACTGATTGTCCAACCGGGAGCGTGTCACACCGGCTCGGGTCGAAGCGTGAATGAACTCACCGTTGCCCACATAGATGCCCACATGATTGAGACGGGAGCTGATCTTGAAGAATACCAGGTCACCTTCAACCAGTTCCTGCTTGGAGACCCTGGTGCCTTCGTGCACCTGGGAGCGGGTATCGCGGGGCAACTCTATGCCCACTGCGTTGCGATACACTTCACGGGCGAAAGCGGAGCAATCTATGCCGCGTTCACTGGTACCACCGAAACGGTAGGGGGTACCACGCCACTCTTTGAATACGGTCAGAATTTCGTTTACGTCAGGTGTTTGGTTGACTTCCGGTTCAACCACGGGCTCCATCATGGAGACCTCGATCTTACTAGCGACATCGGGTTGGGGTGCCGAGGCACAACCCACCATGCCGAGTGAGACCAGCAGTAGCATCAGGTAACGCAATCCTTTATCCCCGCAAATTTGTTAAAAGTTGTTAAAATACGGCCTTTGGCAGGCAAATTATGAAATGCAACAGCCCTCGACTATATCCAAGAATCCTATCGAGGCAAGTGAAAATCCCTATCAAGTTCACAGTTTTGCAAGAAAATGCGTTATTTTTCATCATTAATGTGAAGATTGACCCACAAGATACCCCATAGGCAAGCCGCTGCGGTGCCGCTGCAGAGTGCTATTTATCCCTGTTTTATCGATATTTTGAAGTGAATAATGATGATAACCACGGATCTATTTTTGTTAAATTCTGCCAAGGTGGCCGAAGACCCGCTGTCAGGCTTGGAGCACCTGCTCAATCCAGCCCAGCACCGGCAATGGCAGCAGATAACACAGCCCCATCGCCGCCAGGAGTTCCTGATCAGTCGAGCCACAATTAATCGGTTATTGGGGGCCCGTCTTGGTCAGGACCCGCAAAATCTGCAGTTTTGTAGTGGTCCCCATGGCAAACCGACCCTCGCCGGTCCTGAGTCAGATTCCTGTCATTTCAATCTGAGCCACAGCGGCGACTGGCTGGTCATTGCCATCGGTACCCGGGGGCCTCTGGGGGTCGATCTCGAACTCGGACGCAGACCCCGCGCCCCCCTCCCCCTCGCCCAACGCTTCTTTACCGCCGCCGAGTATCAACACCTGGCAGGATTGCCGAGCGCGCAGCAGAGATCCAGCTTCTATCGACTCTGGTCACGCAAAGAGGCCGTGCTCAAGGCCCATGGCGGTGGCATCGCCGCCGGATTGGAGAAGGTGGAGTTTGTGCCCGATGAAGACTGGCGCCTGCTCAATCATCTGGATGGGATCCCTTATCGAGTCTGTGACTGGCCCTGGCAGGGAGGCTGGCTCAGCCTGGCGGGAGGAGAGGGTGAGGTGCATCTGCATCAACTCGATGAATACCTTGAAATCATGACAGGAGAACCCCATCTTGATAAAAACCCCTAGCCAAGAGCCAGCCTCATGATCGTTGACATCCATCCCCAGAATTTCCAGCTCGAGTTGCTCGATGCCTCCATGCAAAAACCGGTCGTCATCTATTTCTATGCGCCGCAGATGCCGGAATGCCAAGGGATGACGCCCCTCATCGAACAGCTGGTGGGTGAGAACAACCCGCAGGTCACCCTGGCCAAGGTGGACATGAACGATCCCCACCTGCAACCGCTGGCCGGTCAGCTTGGCCTGCGTGCCCTGCCCGCGCTGGTGCTCTTCCACCAGGGACAACCGGATGAGCAAGCCATGCTGGAGGGTCCGCAAGATGAACAGACCCTGCGCACCTATTTCGCCGCCTTCTCTCCCAAGGAAGAGGAAGAGCTGCTCAAGCGAGGGCAGCAAGCCCTCGCCGAAGGGCAGGCCGATGAGGGCTATGCCGATCTCGCCAAAGCCCATCAGCTGGCAGGGGATCGCCACGATATCCATCTCTGGCTCATCCAGGCAGCCCTCGACCTTAATCGCCTCGACGAAGCGGCGCAGCGGCTCGCTCAAGTTCCCATGGCAGCCCAGGATGATCACTATCACACCCTCTGCTCGCGTCTGGCACTGGCTCAACAAGCCGCTGACAGCCCGGAGCTGCGGGCTCTGGAGGCCCGTTATCAGCAGGCCCCTGACGATTTCGCCCTGGCTCAGGAGCTGGCCGTGCTCTACCACCAGGCGGGACGTCAGGAGGAGGCCCTCACCCTATTGCTGACCGTGTTGCAGCGGGATCTCGGCTTCGGTGACGCGAGAAAGACCTATCTTGATATCCTGGCGACCATGGGAGCTCACCCGGCGGTGGCCGGTTTCAGACGCAAGCTCTACAGCCTGCTCTATTGAGTCTTACTGGTACGATGAGAGGAGAGGGCTATGCCGAAGGGCATGGCTCTTTTTTATCAATGAGACCAGAGAAACAGACACTGTCGGGAAAACAAGAAAAGAGGGGATAACTGGCGGGACCTGGCAAGGAAAAGCCAAATTTTTGGCAAAAAAAAATGGCGCAGAGACTGCGCCATTTTTTCGCATGAATTACTTCTTGTAGGAAGTAGCCATGTTGTCCAGACGCTGGTTAGCGCGCATGGCTTCTTGGTTGGCTTGAGCAACATCAGCGGCCATTTTGGATTGATCAGCACGAACAGCGCTAACATCTTGAGCCAGTTGGTCAACTTTGTTAGACAGGTTCTGTACGGAGGTTTCCAGTTCGCTGGTGTTAGCACAACCGCCCAGCAGGGCAGACAGACCAACAACACCTACCAACAACAATTTTTTCATTTTTAAAGCTCCCTTGAGCTCGCCAGACGTTTAGCAAGCGGCGTGATTATGGCACAAAAAATTCTTACTTTGGATAGGCCTCATCACAGATAAATGCACTAAAACCCTCATTTTTTTTTCCATTTGCACGATTTGCGCAAATTTCAAACAAAATGGGGCCTCAGTGATGAGGTTCGGACAAAGCGTAACCAAAAAATGTCCTTATGACAATTTCGTATGGAACTTAGGCCGATCGCTCTGTCAACATCTGACGATACAGCACCAGATCTTCTATGGTCAGCACCGGCAACTGATGCTGGCGACCAAAAGCCACCAGATCCGGCAGACGCGCCATGGTGCCATCTTCGTTGGTCACTTCGCACAGCACTCCGAACGGTTTGAGTCCTGCCAACTGCATCAGATCCACGGTCGCCTCGGTATGACCCCGACGGCTCATGACACCACCATTGCGAGCCCGCAGCGGGAAGACGTGACCTGGGTGGTTGAGATCGGACGGCTTGGCACCATCGGCGATGGCGGCTCTGATAGTGGTGATGCGATCGGCGGCGGAGACCCCGGTGGTGACCCCCTGGGCCGCCTCTATGGTGACGGTGAAGGCGGTCTGGTATTGACTGGAGTTGGCCTCCACCATCATGGGCAGCTCGAGCTGACGCACTCTATCCTCCGGCAGGCAGAGGCAGACGATGCCGGAGCACTCGCGGATCATCATGGCCATTTGGGCGTTGGTCATGGACTGCGCCGCGAAGATGAGATCCCCTTCGTTTTCCCTGTCCTCATCGTCGGCAACCAGTACGCCGCGACCGGCGCGCAGGGATGCCAGAGCCGCTTCGACTCTTTCGATGGGATGACCAAATTCACTGAGTAAAGACTGATTCATGGTAAGACTCCGTTAACTTCACAAGTACCAGAATCAGGGCATGGAGCAGACAGAGAGAGGCATGCGGCGGCCACCCGAAAGGGCCACGCGTGGAACACGCTGTCTTATCCTCTTTCATCCGGACTATGACCGTCGGCTCCGGCATCTCACCGGATCTGCTGACCCCGACGACGAGTCGGGCGCTCGCGGGCTCCCCGAGTCAATCGGGATACCGCCGGTGGGGAATTTCGCCCCGCCCTGAGAATAAGCGCAGACAGACTAAAGAAATTTGTCCCGCGATGCCAGCATGCGGGCCTAAAAACCGCAAGCTGTCGAGATTTGACGCCCGGGCTGTGCTTGGGCTTTTCCTTTATGGCATAGTGCCTCAAAAACTGTGCCGCAAAGGCAGTGCCTAACCAGCAAGCCCGGCGGATACACTGCTCCGCCCGGATGGCCACCACACTACGGAAATGATGACAGACATGGAAAAGAAAATACTGCTCACGGATTGCCAGGACGCCAAGGGCCTCATCGCCAAGATCACCAACATCTGCTACAAGCACCAGCTCAACATCAACAAGAACGACGAGTTCGTCGATCACGAGAACGGCCGCTTCTTCATGCGCACCGAGCTGGAGGGGCGTTTCAATGACGAGACCCTGCTGGCGGATCTCGATGATGCTCTGCCCGCTGGCGCCCTGCGTCGCCTGGTCAAGGCGGGCAAGAAGCGGATCGTCATATTGGTGACCAAGGAGACCCACTGCCTCGGGGACATCCTGATGAAGAACTATGCGGGCGCCCTGGACATGGACATAGTGGCGGTGATCGGCAACTACGACACCCTGGCTGAATTGACGGGTAAATTCGATATCCCCTTCCATACCGTCAGCCATGAAGATCTGAGCCGCACCGAGCACGAAGAGCAGGTGCGCGCCATCATAGACGGCTATCAGCCGGACTACGTGATCCTGGCCAAGTACATGCGGGTGCTGACCCCCAGCTTCGTCGAAGCCTATCCGCGCAAGATCCTCAACATCCACCACTCCTTCCTGCCCGCCTTCATCGGGGCGCGCCCCTACCGCCAGGCATTCGATCGCGGTGTGAAGCTCATCGGCGCCACCGCCCACTTCGTCACCGACGATCTGGATGAAGGCCCCATCGTCGAGCAGGACGTGATCCACGTGGGCCACACCTTCAGTGCCGAGGGCATGGCCAAGGCGGGCCGGGACGTGGAAAAATCCGTGCTGAGCCGCGCCCTGGAGCTGGTGCTCAACGAGCGGGTCTTCGTCTATGGCAACAAGACGGTGGTGTTCAAGTAACAGCGCCATGCAAAAAGGCCCCGCGGGGCCTTTTTTGTTATCGACAGGCGGGTGGGAACCCCCACTCAGCGCTCTGCTCTCCTGATGTCACGCCGTCATCACCTATGGTCAGCACGAATAACCCCTTCACTCGACTGTGGGGCCAGTTCCGCTTCAGCCTCCAGGATGGTACGCCGCTGGGCCACATCGACCCAGTCACCATAATCGGCGAGCAGGGCCCGCAACTTGGGCTGGATGCTGATCTGGCAAAAGGGCTTGTCCGGCTGACGATAGTAGTAATCGCGGATCCCGGGGCGGGATGGCGAGAAGTCACGATAGCGCAGCGCCTCGGTCAGCAGGGGCTCGCTAAAGTGCGACTGCAGATCCGTGAGCATCTCGGCCACCCGGTGGCGTTGCTCCTCATCGAAGCAGTAGAGGGCGGAGCGGTAGCGATGGCGCAGGGCATGTGAGTTGGTGGCACTGTGACTGTGGAGATGGATCTCGACCAGCAGCGCCAGCGGCAGGCGGGACTCATCGAAGTGGACTATCACCCCCTCGCTGAATCCGGCGGCAACCAGGGCGCCATTGACTGTGCTGCCAGTGGCGGGATCCGCCTCGATCCCTTGCACGGCGTCAGCATCCTGCGCGGCCAGCCAGCCCTGCTCCACATCCGCTACGCCGCGCAGCGAGCGAAATACCGCCTCGGTACACCAGTGACAACTGCCGCCCAACCCTATTTTGCTCACCCTTCCCCCATCACACCTTTCGTTTACCCGGCGCCATGATGGCCAACCATCGCAATGCTGCATATCTCTATGCTAAACCATCGATAGACTGCATAGCTGAATGGCCGTGGCGACGCCATCAGGTCAAGTCGCCTCGGCGGGGTTACACCCCTCAGAGCGGCAGCTCATTGACCGTGAGCTTGCCCTCTTGCAGCTTCAATTCTGCCTTGAGGTTGCTCTGCTGCACCTTGAGATAACCCAGTTGTTGGAGCTGCAACAGCATGGGTGCAAGCTGGGGCACAGCCTCCCCCATCCCTTCGCTCAGATTGAGCTGGAACAGGCCAGAGAGCGCCTTCATGCCATCTTCCTCACCTGCCAGGCTGGCCAGGGTGGTCGACGCCAGGGTCAGCTCCCCCGTGAGCGAGGCGGGCTCGCCATTGAGCCGCGAGCTGAGATCGGTCAGGGTCAGGGTCAGGCCACGGCCCAGCACCTGATCCAGGGCGGCCAACAGGGCTTGCTGATCCAGGTTGCCCTCGGCACTCAGCGCCTGGTAGCCCGCCAGATCCAGCCCCTTGACCTCAAGATCGAGTTTGGCATCGGTCAGCGCCAGGTTGTCCGTGTCGTTGGCCATGTCCAGGGCGGCCAACTGGATCTGGTAACGATTGGAGAGGGTCTGTGCATCCTCCCCCTCCAGTCTGCTGTGACTGGTGAGCCGTTGCAACGAGACGCGGAGCCCGTCCTGTGGCTGCTGCAAGGAGAAGCTGGCCAGGGTCATGTCACTCTGGGGCGAGAGCCAACTGCCATCGACATCCCTCAGCTCGGCACTCCCTTTCAGGTCTGCCAGCACCATATCCGCCCCGCTTTGGGTTTCATGGAGACTCATACCAGCCCAATTGAGGGTCATGTGGCCATTGCCGACCAGATCACCGCTGTAATCGGCCTGCAACGGCTGAAACGTCATCTTTCCCTGTTCATGCTTGAGGCTAAGGGCGGCGATGTTGAGCTTGCTCTGACTCCCCTGGGTCAGCAGGTTGGTCAGGCTGGAGAGCTCCAGTCGCCACTCCTTGAGCCCCTGGGACGCCAACAGGGGAGCCAGGGAGCCCTGCTCGGTATCGAGCAGCAAATGACTCTTCACATAGAGCGGCAGGATCAGCCCCTCAACCTTGAACGCCAGCATGATGGGCTCCCCATGGCTCAGCTCGTCATCCAGCTGGGCCAGTGCCTCGGGGCCGATGATCAGACGCATCTCACCGTCGCGGTGCAGCAGATTGCTGCGACTCGGCTGCCACTGCAGCTCGATCCCGCTCTGCTCGCGCAGCTTGATAATCTGCTGCGCCAACTGGCGATCGAATTCACTACCCGTATACCAGCAGGCCCCAAGGCCAGCCCCAATCAGAGCCGCACCTGCGACGCCCCAGATCCACTTTTTCATCAAACCATCCATTTTAATCATGCTTGCAGGCACTTTACGGGGCTGGCTGCACGGCGGCAAGGCCCTCTCACGCTCACAACAAGGGGCTGAACAGGTAGAAAATGTTCTCCATGGCCCGCTTGTACCAGGGTCGGGCACGCCAATCGGCCAGCACCATGGGGGTCGCCTCCTTCATGTAGCCCTCGACCAGCTTGCTCAGCTGGCCGACAAACTCGGCATTATCGACCAGCAGGGTGACCTCGAAGTTGAGCCAGAGGCTGCGTCTGTCGAGATTTACCGTGCCCACCAGGGCGAAGTCATCATCGACCAGCACGCTCTTGGTATGCAGCAGACCGGCATCGTAGCGATACACTTCCACCCCGGCCTCCAGCAGCTCCTCCATGAAGGCATTGCAGGCATGGTTCGCCATCAGGGAGTCGTTACGATCGGGCAGGATCAGCTGTACCTGCACGCCCCGTGCCGCTGCCGAGGAGAGCGCGGCCGCAAGGGGATCGTCGGGTACGAAATAGGGGGTGGTCAGCACCAGATGGCTGCGGGCCTGGTAGATGGCGAGCAGCAGGCTCTGCTGGATGCAGTCACCGCCGACGAAGGGGCCGGACGGGATCAGCTGGGCACGATAGTTGTTTTGCGGCCAGGATTCGGGTTCGTGCTGCAGGCTGTCGAGCAGCCGTTCCCCGGTCTCCACCTCCCAATCCCAGACGAAGATGGACCACATCAGCGGCACTATGGGCCCTTGCACCCGGATCATGATGTCGACCCACTGGCCTATGCCGGCATCCTGCTTGAAGAAACGCGGATCCACCAGGTTCATGGAGCCCGTGTAACCCACCCTGTCATCGATCACCACCAGCTTACGATGCATGCGCAAGTCCTGGCGCTGGAAGGGGATGCGCCAGGCACCGACCGGCAGCACCTCGACCAGCTTGACCCCGGCCTGACGCAGCACCTTGGGCCAGTGGGAGCGGAAGAACGCCTTGCTTCCCACGGAATCGAGCAGCAGACGACAATCCACGCCGCGCTGCGCCACCTCGCACAGGGCCTCGCACACCTCGTCCGCCCAGCCGCCAGGGTGCCAGATGTAGAACTCCAGATAGCAAGATTGGCTGGACTGACGGATATCCTTGGTGATCTCGCGCAAGATCCAGTCCGGCTTGTGGAGCAGCACCATGCGGTTGCCGGAGAGCATGGGCATGGCGAGTCGCCCCTGGATAAGATCGTGCAGGGGCTGGGCCTTCTCGCTCACCTCGCAGTGGTGCTGCGGGAAGAGCCGGGCCAGTTGGCGGATCCACTTGGCGTAAGGGCGATACATGGCCTGAGCCCGCTCGGCACGCCGCTTGCCGAGGCGCACCTCGCCAAACAGCACATAGAAGCCGACGCCGGCGAAGGGGATGGCGTAGATGAGAGAGAGCCAGGCGAGGGAGACCCCGATTGGGCGGCGCTTCATCACCACACGCAGGGAGACACCGGCGACGATGACGGTGTGAAACAGCAGCAGCAGCAGGCCCAGGAAGCGGGAGAACAACAGATGAATGTCATATTCCAGAGTGTTGAACACGGGAACTCCTTTGGACATGGGATGAGGGCGGCCAGGAGATCCCGCCGAGCTGGGATGATATGCTGTCGGGCCAATCCCATTCAATCAGGACACAAGCATGATCCTGCACACTATGTTGCTCAGCCTGGCCATGTTAGGGCAAGGCTCATATGACATCAATGAACAGCAGATCAATCAATATCTGCAATCCCAGGTTCAGGTCGACAAGCAGCTGGAATTGCCCGGTATCATCAAGGCGCATGTCCAGCTGGAACAGAGCGACGTCCAGATAGGGCGCCAGAGCCCGGACACCGCCCGGGTCTTTGGCAAGGGAAAGCTCAACATCACCCTGCCTGACAGCACCAACTACGATGCCCGTGTCTCCATGACCTATGAGGCCAGACCCCGTTATGACAAGACACAGGGCGCCCTGTTTCTGGATAACATGAAGCTGATCGAGTACAAGCTGGAGCCCCTTGAGGCGGAGCAGAAGTTCGGGTTCATGCTCAACATGCTGCTCAAGAGCATGGAGAAGCGGCTCGAGACCCAACCCGTCTATCGACTCGACGACAAGGATCCGCAGCAGCTCTGGCTCAAGGAGAATCTCATCGGCCTGGAGCTGACCCCGGGCACCATACATCTGCTGACCAAGGGCTCATAACGCCACGGCATACTCACCGGGATAGCGGATCAGCAGTTCTATCTGGTAGCCCTGCTGGTGCTGCTTGATGAAATGGCTATGGAGGGGCCCCTTGAGCTCCTCCAATGCCAGGTCGACGAAGCCCACCTTGTGATAGAAGGGCTGCTCGAATGGCAGGGCCTGGCAGATGATGGGCTTGCTGATCAGGTCCTGGCAAGCCAGCTGCAACAGCCGGGAACCCAGCCCCAGAGACTGATAATGGGGGAGCAGGCGAAAACCGCACAGATGGTAATACTCTTCGTCTTCACGCAGCCGCACGGCGCCGACCAGCCAGTGAGCATCGCGTACCACGAAGACCCGCTCGCTCAAGTCCGGCACGTAATAGGAGAATGTGGTTTCGTAATAGTCCCTGATCAGGGAAAGATCCGCATCACAATACTCTTCGAAAGTGAGCTCCATGGCTCGGCCATCCATCAAAACACGCTCCCCTATCCGCTTGTCGCCTTCGGCGCCCACTCGGCCGATCTGATTAGACCAGCCAGCCGGAGAAGATAACACGGGGCAAGACGACAAAACAGCGAGCACTGCGCGCTTTGTGAATAAGCACCGGCAAGGTCATTCAGACACTTTTTTGTTGTGGCCAATCCCTTTTACAAGGCGCCTCTTCCTGGATAGCCCTTGTCCTTCCGGGGGCTGAATGCTTTACTCAACGGGCATCGATGCAAGGAGTACCACAGTGAACACAAGGATGTTGCTCACGATTTTACTCGGCACCAGTCTGCCCGCCTGGGCTCAGTCCCCGCCCCCGGCCGAGGTGGTGATGTTGAGCGTCTCCCCTCAGAAACCCCCTGCCAGCAAACAGTTCCAGGTCTACAAATCCCAGCAGAGCAATGGCGTGACCCGTTATTCAGACATCAAGCCGGAACAGGGGCACTTTGAGGTGCTGCTGTTCAACGACTGTTTCGCCTGTGATCCCAAATCCAGGGTCAACTGGAATACCACCGGTCTCTTCCTCTACGACTATGCCAGCACCATACAGGCCGCGGCACACACCTATGAGGTCGATCCCGCCCTGATCCGGGCCCTGATCCACGCAGAGTCGGCCTTCAACCCAGTCGCCGTCTCGCGCAAGGGGGCCATGGGCCTCACCCAGCTGATGCCTGCCACCGCGCGGGAACTGGGGGTCGGAGATCCCCTGCTGGCGGAACAAAACATCTTTGGCGGGGTCAAGTATCTCTCGGGCCTGCTCAAGCAATACAAGGGGGATGTGGCCCTGGCCAGTGCCGCCTACAACGCCGGAGCCGGCGCCGTGCAGAAATATGGTGGCATCCCCCCTTATGCCGAGACCCGGGCCTATGTCAACCGGGTCCAACTCCTCCATCAGCGCTATCTCACCATGCTGAAGGCAAAGGGGCTCTGACACGCCTGCGAGCCCGTTCCTGAAACAAAAAACACGCCAGGCGGCGTGTTTTTTTTCGATACACAGGAGCAGATTATTTCTGCTCAGTCGCCACCATGCGGTAGGCCAGAGCGCCCAGGATACCGCCCACTATGGGGGCAACCCAGAAGAGCCACAGCTGGCTCACCGCCCAGTCACCCACAAACAGCGCCACACCGGTACTGCGTGCCGGGTTGACCGAGGTATTGGTCACCGGGATGCTGATCAGGTGGATGAGGGTCAGACAGAGGCCGATGGCGATGGGGGCAAAGCCCGCCGGCGCGCGGCTATCGGTCGCCCCCATGATGACGAACAGGAAGAAAGCGGTCATCACCACTTCACATACCAGGGCCGCCAGCATGGAGTAACCACCGGGGGAGTGCTCGCCAAAACCGTTGGAAGCAAAACCGGCACTCACATCGAAACCGGTTTGACCGCTGGCGATGACGAACAGCACGGCACCCGCGGCTATCCCCCCCAGCACCTGCGCCACTATGTAAGGCAACACACCGCTCGCCGGGAAGCGACCACCGGCCCACAGGCCCATGGTCACGGCCGGGTTGAGATGGCAACCCGAGATGTGGCCAATGGCAAAGGCCATGGTCAACACGGTCAGACCAAATGCCAGGGAAACCCCGAGCAGACCGATGCCTACCTCCGGAAAGGCCGCCGCCAACACGGCACTGCCACAACCGCCCAGCACCAGCCAAAAGGTGCCCAAAAACTCTGCTGCATAAGGTCTCACGATAATTCTCCTGATTGATCAATGTCTTCTATGACAGAAGCCTCACAAGAGCCTGCCATCACAGCAAGTGTATTATCGGGATATGAAGGCGGATGACGAGGGGCAACTTTTCCGGCAAAAACGTGACAGCCATCACAAGTTATTGTTCTTTCAGCAAGATATCCCTATATAGAAGAAGGGCTTAACAGATGGCGCCAAAGGGGTACGACAAATTTTGGCGTCATTGCGCAACAAAAATACATCCGAGACGGGATCAGGAAGGCTCCTGGCCGTGTCACCCTGCATCCGGCAATTTTTATCAGCGATAGCGGCCGCGGGCGGCGCCCGATACCCGGCCGGCCATCTTGATCAGGCTCTGGCGGGTATGGAAGTGGCAGAGGGCAACGCCCAGGGCATCGGCCGCATCGGCCTGTGGGGTAGCGGAGAGCTTGAGCAGATGAGTCACCATATGCTGCACCTGCTCCTTGGCGGCGCCCCCGGTACCCACCACGGCCTGCTTGATCTGGGTGGCCGAATACTCGCTCACCGGCAGATAGGCATTGACCGCTGCGACAATGGCGCTGCCACGAGCCTGGCCCAGCTTGAGGGCGGAGTCAGGGTTGCGCGCCATGAAGACTCGCTCTATGGCAAATTCGTCCGGCTTGAACTGGGTGATGATCTCGCAGACGCCGTCATAGACTTGTTTGAGACGCTCTGGCAACTCACCACAGTCGGTACGAATGCAGCCCGAGCCCAGGTATTCGGCCTTGCCGGCGACGATACGAAGCACACCGTAGCCCGTGATCCGCGAGCCGGGATCTATCCCCAAAATGATACTCATGACAGCTGTTATTCCGAAGGCAGATGATGGGCGCCAAGATAGCACAAAGTCGCTCCCCCTTGGCTCGCGCCTTGCGCGCAATACGGATCCCCATGGCAGGCAAGCCACCTCAAGAAGCGGTATCGGGGGCGTCCATCATCGCACGCTGTCTTGCAGGCTAACCCACCTCCACGCGGTTGCGCCCCCTCTCCTTGGCCCGATAGAGCGCATCATCGGCTCTCACCAGTGCCTGCTCCAAGGGGTCGCCCCGACGCTCAGCCACCCCGAAAGAGGCGGTGATGCTCAAGGATGCAGGCCAGTTATCATATGCTGCCAGGGCGAGGCGGATCCGCTCGGCCAGCATGCGCGCCCGCGCCTCTTCGTAGTGCAGGCAGATCAGGATGAACTCCTCCCCGCCCCAGCGGATCAACCGACACAGGCTATCGCAACAGACCAACACCTCGCTGACCAGATGCTTGAGCACCTCATCGCCGATGGCGTGGCCATGGTTGTCGTTGACGCGTTTAAAGTGATCGAGATCCAGATAGATGACACTCAGCGGCATGTCGCCCAATTCACTGAGCAGGGTCTGACCACCGAGGCGGTTGAGGGCGCCGGTCAGGGGATCATAACGCGCCTCCATCTCGGAACGGCGGCTCTGTTCAGACAGGGTCTGGTTGCGCTGCTCGGCCTGCAGCCAGGCAGCACGGGCCCGCCGCAGCTTGTCGCGCAGCAACAGGTGCTGCATCAGGAAAACCAGCAAGCCGTAACCCAGCCAGAAAGCGAGCAGACCACGATAGAAGAGGCCCGCCGCCAGCCAGGGGCCATAGAAACTGAGTTTCTCGACCCTGAGTCTGTACTCCCCCATGGGCATCTCGGCGCCGCTGGCCAATTCGACAGCAAATATCCGGCTCAGATCGGGGCCCTGCTGCAGCAGAGGAATGCGATAATCCTGGATCCACCAGGTGGCGGGGCTGAATACCTTGAGCGGGATCTCCAGGTGCAACTCGGGCTTGTGGTTGCGAAACAGTACCTCATTGACCTTGTGGGAGACGGGATCGTCTGGCCTGGAGTAGCTGGGATCGTAGTTGCGCAGATAAATGCGCCACTCCTGAGGCGTGGGGCCATCGACGCTGATGGCCAGCGTCATGCGGCTGAAACCGGACAAGTCCAGCCCCTGCTCAGGCTCGCTCAGGGTAAAAATGATCTCGCAAAAGGGGTAACGGTAGCTGTCGCGCAGATCGCAATCTATCCCGGGCTGTTCGCCGGGCAGCAGCCTGGCTCTGGAGCTTCCCTTGTGGATACCATCGTCCAGGGCGCTGATGACCAGCCGATCCCTGGTCAGCACGTTCAGCTCCCGCTCTGGCCCATACTCGAACAGTGCGATCCCCAGCAGGGTCAACAGCAACAAGGGCCAAAACAGGCGATCAATCAGCAAGGGACCAAATGAGGGCATGACAACTCCGAGGCGACGAGATGCTTACTCTAAATCAACTTGGTGAGCGGCACCCTGATCCAGATTAACCCTCTCCACAAATAGGTTAATAGCCCCCGATTCTGCCCGAAGCCTACTTCTCCATATAGCCAGATAAGTTGAGCCAGCTCACAAAATCAATACGTTAATTAATCGCGACTGAGCTCGAGGCGCCGGTATAAGGTTGTGCGGCTGATACCAAGCCGCCGCGCCGCCTCAGTCACGTTGCCGTCACACTCGGCCAGGGTGCTGGCGATTTGCCTGTGCCCCGCCTCACGCAGACTGCGAGGCGGCGTCTCCTCCCCCCGCCCGTCTGGCAGTTGCAGGTGCTCTGGTCGGATCCAGCCCAGCCCCTCGGCCAGCACGCAGGCTACCTCCAACGCCTGCTTGATCTGACGGACATTGCCCGGCAGCGGATGTGCCAGCAGCCGCTGTTCGGCCTCCTCCGTCAGCTGCAATGCGGGATCCATCTCGACCAGCAAGCGGCTCAGCAATTGGCGCCTCTCCAGTTGCGGCCACTCCCGCCAGGGGGCGAGCCGCTGACGCCAGCCGCACAGCCGGTAGTAGAGATCCTCACGAAAGGTAGCGGCGTTGACCATGGCGCCAAGATCCCGGTGGCTGGCGCAGATCAACCAGAAATCCACCGGCTCGGGTCTGTGGCTGCCAAGGGGGGTCACGGCGCGCTCCTGCAATACCCGCAGCAAGCGGGTCTGGGCCAGCAATGGCAGCTCGCCAATTTCATCCAGCATCAGAATGCCGCCATGGGCGGCGCGCAGATAGCCCTGACTCCCCTGGCTGCGGGCGCCGCTAAAGGCCCCGCCCACATAGCCAAACAGCTCGGCCTCCACCAGATCGGCGGGCAGGGCGCCGCAGTTGACGCACACCAAAGGGGCGTCGGCCCGACTCGAGGCTTGATGCAGGCTCCTGGCCATGTGCTCCTTGCCGCTGCCGGTTTCCCCCTCCAGCAGCAGCGTGATGCCGCGCTCCAGCATCTTGAGGGGCACATTTGGCTTGCCCTCCACGGGCGCCCGAGAGGGAAGGATCCGGCAGATCTGGCGCTCGCGCAGCAATTGACGACCATCGAAAGCATGCTGGCCCAGCCAGAGTCGACCGGCCCGGTTGGCACCGAGCAGCTCCCCCTCCTCACCCAGCAGCAGCCGCGGTGACCAGAGCGTCTGGGGATCGAGATCCACCAGCCGGCCGGGACGACGGGCCAACAGGGCATTCTCCAGGGTCATGGCGAGCAGTCGCACCGTGCCCAGCATGTCGCCACCGTGATGCCGGGCATCCGAGGAGATATCCAGTACGCCGAGCAGGCTGCCGTCCGGCGCCAGCAGCGGGCAGGCACTGCAACTGAGGAAGCTGTGCTGGGCGAAGAAGTGCTGACTGCCAAGCACCTGCACTTCACTCCCCTCGGCCAGGGCTGTGCCGATGGCATTGGTGCCCTTGCTGCCCTCTCCCCAGCGGGCACCGCTGCGCAAGAAGATGCGCTCCGCATGGCGGGCAAAGCTGTCATCGCCGCTGGCGGCGAGTATGGCCCCCTCGCCATCGCAGAGCAGCAACCGGCAGGGTCTGCCTGCCAGCAGCTGGATAAACAGGGGCAGCACGAACTGCTCGAAGCAGAGCACCAGCTCCCGGCTCCCCTCCAACCGGGCCGACAGCTCCCCCTGGGGCAACAAATCCAGCTCGGCGCTCTGTTGACGACTGAGCCCCTGATGCAGGCAACGCTGCCAGGAGCGGTGAATGGGGTCGGACACGGGTAGTTCGCGCATGATGCCTCCTGTTCAAAATCGTGACAGTCGCGACAACGTGTGTCCCGTTTTGGAACAGCAGGCGTCGGCTCGCCAGGATCACTGGTTAAACAAGATACGCCGCCAACCGAGATTTGATAACGTTTTTGTAACTTTTGATGGCGTGGCCTGACCCTTGGCACGGCCCTTGCGATGTCGTGAATGACCACTATGCAGCCAAGCACAGACTATCCCCGGCGCTGACCGGGCAACAACAGGTCACACACACAAGCACAAGGAAGATGCCATGATCTATACCGCACCCGGCCAGGCAGGCGCCCTGGTCAGCTTCAAATCCCGCTATGACAACTTTATCGGGGGCGACTGGGTTGCCCCCCGCGGCGGCCGTTACTTTGAAAACATCTCGCCGGTCGATGGCCGTGTGTTCTGCGAGGTGGCCCGCTCCGATGCGGCCGACATCGAGCTGGCGCTGGATGCCGCCCACAAGGCCTTTGCCAGCTGGAGCAAGACCAGCGTCACCGAGCGCAGCAACCTGCTGCTGCGCATTGCCGATCGCATCGAACAGAATATCGAGGTGCTGGCCATCGCCGAGACCTGGGAAAACGGCAAGGCGGTGCGCGAGACCCTGGCCGCCGACTTGCCGCTGGTGGTGGATCACTTCCGCTACTTCGCCGGCTGCATCCGTGCCCAGGAGGGCTCGGCCGCCGAACTGGATCAACACACCGCCAGCTATCACTTCAAGGAGCCCATCGGCGTGGTCGGCCAGATCATCCCCTGGAACTTCCCGCTGCTGATGGCGGCCTGGAAGCTGGCGCCCGTGCTCGCGGCGGGTTGTTGCAGCATACTCAAGCCCGCCGAGCAAACCCCGGTCACCATCATGCTGCTGATGGATCTCATCAAGGACATACTGCCTCCCGGCGTGGTCAACGTGGTCAACGGCTTCGGCGCCGAGGCGGGCCAGGCACTGGCCACCAGCTCGCGCATCCAGAAGCTCGCCTTCACCGGCTCCACCGAGATTGGTACCCACATACTGCGCTGTGCCGCCGACAAGCTGATCCCCTCCACCGTCGAACTGGGCGGCAAGTCCCCCAACATCTATTTTGCCGACGTGATGGACCATGAGAGTCAATACATCGACAAGGCGGTGGAAGGCATGTTGATGACCTTCTTTAACCAGGGCGAGGTGTGCACCTGCCCCTCCCGCGCCCTGGTGCACGAGAAGATCTATGACGACTTCATGGAGAGGGTGCTGGTGCGCGCCCGGGCCATCGTGCAGGGCAACCCCCTGGACACCAATACTCAGGTGGGGGCCCAGGTGTCCCGCGAGCAATACGACAAGATCCTGAGCTACATGGCCGTCGGCCGGGCCGAAGGCGCCAACATGCTGATCGGCGGCAATGCCGCCAGGGTGAGCGGGCTGGAGGGCGGGTTCTATATCGAACCCACCATCTTCCACGGTCAGAACAAGATGCGGGTGTTCCAGGAGGAGATCTTCGGCCCGGCCCTCGGCGTGACCACCTTCAAGAACGAGGCAGAAGCCCTGGCCATTGCCAACGACACTCAATATGGGCTGGGAGCGGGCCTGTGGACCCGGGACAGCAACCTGGCCTGGCGCATGGGCCGCGGCATCCAGGCCGGTCGGGTCTGGGTCAACTGCTATCACGCCTACCCGGCTCACGCGGCCTTTGGCGGTTACAAGAAGTCCGGGATCGGCCGCGAGACTCACAAGATGATGCTGGATCACTACCAGAACACCAAGAACCTGCTGGTGAGCTACGACATCAATCCCCTCGGCTTCTTCTAACCCGAGCCGGAATGAATATCGACGCTGAGGGCGCCCATGGGCGCCCTCTCTTTATATCCGGGGATCCCCCTGGCAGGCTTTGCCAGACGGCCTGCTCAGCTCCCGGGCAGGGCCAGCTGCTGGCGATAACGTTGGGGCGAGCAACCCAGCTCGCGATTGAACATGGCGATAAAGGCCGAGGTCGAACCATAACCGAGCCGCCAGCCAATCTCCTGAATGGGCAACTCCCCCTTGAGCCAGGCCAGCGCCTTGAGCAGCCGCAGCCGCGCCCGCCATTGACCAAAATTCATGCCCAGCTCGCGCACGCAGCGCCGTGCCAGGGTGCGTTCGGTGCTGTGCAACTGCCCGGCCCACTGCGCCAGAGTGCGGGGATCGGCAGGATCACTGTGCAGCGCAGCCAGCATGGGGGCCAGCAGCTTGTCCTGGCTCATGGGCAGGTAACTGTCCTGGCAACGGGTATGGGTCAGCTTCTCCACCAGCAGCTCGGCCTGACGCATATCCCAGTCATCTCCCATGTGGCCGATGCGGCGATCGCAAAAGTCCGCCAGCAGCGCCTTGAGCAGCGGGGTCAGCTCCAGCAATCTCGGCTCGTCGGGCAGGCGCCGGGCCAGGGTGTCACTGACATAGATGGAGGTGTAGTCGAGGGCCTGCTGGTTGTAGGAGGCGTGTTCCAGCCCGGCAGGCACCCAGATGAGGTAATCCGCCGGGGCCAGCAGCCGCTGTTCGCCCACCACTATCTCCATCACCCCCAGGCTTATCAGGCTGAGCTGCCCCCAGGGGTGGCTGTGGGCGAGACAGGCATTGCCCGCCTGGATCTGGCTATAGCGAAAATAGAGCGGATTGGGGGGCGCCAGGGCGCGGTCCAGCGCCATGTAGGGGATCGACGGCACGGCTTGTCCTTTTCGAGGGATGAACTGTCAGTTTTACGTTACTTGTGATGATAAAGACAAGAGTAGACTGGCGCCATTATCATGAGGAGTCTGTCATGCCCCTGTTTTCCCCCCTGCTGTTCCCAGTCATGGCTGTCTTGATCTGGGCCACCAATACCGTGGTCTCCAAGGCCGCAGCCACCCTGGTCGATCCCGCCGCCATCTCCTTCTATCGCTGGCTGATCGCCGCCCTGGTGCTGACCCCCTTCTGCCTGCCGCAACTGTGGCGCCGTCGCCATGAAATACGCCCCTGGCTCGGCAAGTTGCTGGTGCTGGCGGCCCTTGGCATGGTGCTCTACCAGTGCCTTGCCTATTACGCCGCCCACACCACCTCGGCCACCAATATGGGGGTCATTGGCTCCCTGATCCCCATGCTGACCCTGCTGCTAGGGACATTGCTGTTTCGCCAGCGCCCCGGGCGCCAGGCCGTCATCGGCATGAGCCTCTCCCTGCTGGGCGTACTCTGGCTGCTCGGTCAGGGGGATCCCCTGAGCCTGCTGCGCCAGGGGATCAATCCCGGGGATGCCATGATGTTGCTCGGTTCGGCCAGCTATGCCTTATACGGCCTGCTGATCCGTCGTTGGCAGTTGCCGTTCGGCCCCTGGCTCAACCTCTACCTGCAGGTGCTGCTGGCGGTGGTATTGCTTGTTCCGGTCGCCGTCAGCGCCGATACCCTGGCCGTCTCCGTCCAGGCCTGGCCGCTGGTGATCTTCGCCGGTATCGCCTCCTCCCTGCTGGCGGCCTACTGCTGGATGCGCGGCCTGGCAAGCATGGGCGCGGAGCGTACCTCGGTGTTCATGAACCTGATGCCCTTGTGCACGGCGCTTATCGCCGTGATCACCCTGGGAGAGCCCATTCACGGCTATCACCTGCTCGGTGGCGGCCTGATCCTGGGCGGCGTCATGCTCTCCCAGTGCAAGCCCAGGGTACGCCCCGCCCTTGTGGAAGAGGCATAAACCGGCGAGACAAGCCGCAGCAGCACAAAGCAAGAAGGGAGCCGAGGCTCCCTTCTTGCATATCCACGCTAACACCCGCCAGCTCGGTTGCCCCGGCGCCAGTGTGTAACACAGCTGGCCGGCCACGCTGGTCGTAGTCGAGATCCACCTCGCCCCTGTACTCGGATGCCAGATAACGGCGCGCCTTGGTGCGGCTCAAGGAGAGACGCAGCGCCACCGTATCGGTGCAGAAGGAGGTTGTACACGAACAGCGCGGCGCCGCCCATGCCGAGCGGCAGGGAGCCGTTCCAGCCGGCGTAGAGGATGCAGGTGGCGAGCCCGAGGAAGATCATCATCGGCATGCCGGCGATGGGTGGATTGCCCCAGGGGGCGGCTTTCGGGGTAGAGAAGCTGTTCATTGTTATGCGCCAGCTTGTGGTGTGACGCCACGCTACGTATCCCCTCCTGCGCTGTCGGTTAGCGAGCCTGCAAAGCCATATAAAAACATTGAAACCTTAAGCACCATTGCCCTCCCCGCGTCCCCTGCCCCCGAAACTGAATGTGAGCTGAATCACGCTTTACTTAGCCTGCGAAATAAATATAATGCTTAGCAGGCTAAGTATATGAGGTGTCTGCCATGAAAAAGGATCTGGAGATGTTGCGCGAGCTCTCCCTCGCCGAACAACTGGGGCGACTGCACCGGCTGTGGCGCACCGTGGCCGATATCGAGCTGGCCCCCTTGGGTTTGACCCATCCGCGCTGGACCGCGCTCTGGAAGCTGAGCCGCCTCGGCGGCCACCTCAGCCAGAAGACCCTGGCCGAGGCGCTGGAGATAGAGCTGCCCTCCCTGATGCGCACCCTGGGTCAGCTGGAAGAGCTGGCGCTGATCGAGCGCCACTGCTGCAGCCAGGACAAGCGCGCCCGCATCGTCAGCCTGACTCCGGCCGGCAAGGCGCTGCTCGACAAGATCGAGGATCGCATCATGGAGGTCCGCCGGGATCTGCTGGCGGGCATCAGCCAGCAGGAGCTGGCCCAGTTTGAAGAGATAGTGCACCGCATCTCCGCCAATGCCCTCGGCAAGATCGGTGCCCAGCATGAAGAGAGAGAATAAGATGACCCCGGATCAACAATTCAAACGCTGGATCAAGTGGGCCATGGCCTGCTTCATTCTGGTGTTCGGCTACTTCCTGCTGGCCGACATCAAGATGCCCCTCACCCCCCAGGCCATGGCCACCCGGGTCGTCACCAAGATGGCGCCCCAGGTCAGCGGCAAGGTGGTCGAGGTCGCGGTGGTGAACAACCAGCACGTCAAACAGGGGGATCTGCTGTTCATGCTGGATCCGGCCCCCTTCGAGCTCGCGGTCGAGCAGGCCAGACTCGCCCTGGATCAGGCCGAGCAACAGAATCGCCAGCTGGATGCGACCCTGAACGCCGCCGCCGCCGATTTCAGCTCGCTGCAGACCCAGACCGCCCAGAAACAGCGGGAGGCCGAGCGCATCGATACTCTCTATCGCCGCCACATGGTCTCTGAGCAGCAGAAAGATGATGCCGACAGCGCCGCCCGCACCGCCCGTGCCAACCTGCTGGCCAGCCAGGCCCGCATGGAGCAGGCTCGCGTCAACCGTGGCCTGGCCGGTGATGACAACCTGCTGCTGCGCCAGGCGCGCAACCGCCTCGCCCAGGCCGAGCTCAACCTCACCTACAGCCAGGTCCATGCGAGCCAGAATGGCATCATCACCAACCTGCAGCTCAAGCCCGGCAGCGTGGCCACGGCGGGCGCCCCCCTGCTGGCCCTGGTCTCGGAGCAGGTGGACGTGATCGCCGATTTTCGCGAGAAGAGCCTGCGTAACATCACCCCGCAGAGCCGCGCGCTGGTCGCCTTCGACGGCGAGCCCGGCCGCCTCTATCCGGCCCGGGTCGCCAGCCTGGACGCCGGGGTCAGCGCCGGCCAGTTCGACGCCAACGGCCTCTTGGCCAACCCCATCGAATCCGATCGCTGGGTGCGGGATGCCCAGCGACTGCGCCTGCACCTGACCCTGGATCAGTTGCCCGCCCATCTGCCGGCCGGGGCCCGCGCCACCGTCCAGCTGCTGCCGGACAACGCCCTGAGCGCGCTCTTTGCCCGCGGCCAGATCCGCCTGCTCAGCCTGCTGCACTACATCTACTAATGGGGGCAAGCATGACACTCTGGCACCGAGCCCTCACCGCCAACGAGCTGCGCCAATGCCTGCGCATCGCCTTCGGCAGCACTCTGGGCTTCCTGATCTGCAAGATTTGCGGCTGGAACTACGGGGTCTTCTACACCGTCACCCCCATGCTGCTGCTCGGCATGATCCCGGTGATGAACGGCCACGCCGCCCGCCAGCTTATCGCCGCCGGCGTGATGTGCGGGCTGGAGGTCGGCCTGCTGGGCGCTCTGTTCGGCGGCCATGCCGGCCTGATGACCCCCATCGTCTTCCTGCTGTTTCTCTACCGTTTCGCCGCCATGTCCCGGGGCAGCCTGTTCCTGTTTGGCGCCAACGGTGTGGTAAGCCTCAGCATCATGCTGCACTTTGCCAGCTACCCCCAGACCGACCTGAACAATCTTATCTTCAGCAACCTCTGGGCCAACATACTGTCGGTGCTCATCGCCTACCTGGTGACGATCCTTATCCCGGATGTGGAGGCTCACGCCCCCAAAGCCTCCTCCGTCAAGGCCCCGCACCGGCTGCGGCACGAGGCACTGCTCGGCGCCAGCATCGCCACCCTCTCATTTTTGGTGTTCCAGCTGTTCGATCTGCGCGACTCCATGTCCGCCCAGGCGACCACACTGATGCTGCTCTTCCCCATGCATTGGGATGGGGCCCTGAGCTATGCCCGCAAGCGCGCCATGGGCACATTGCTCGGGGTGAGTTTCGGCATCCTGAGCCAATTGGTGCTCTATGACTGGTCAGGGCAACTGCTGCTGGTCACCCCCCTGCTCTGGCTCGGGGCCATGCTGTTCAGCCATGCCCATGTGAAGGAGGCGAGCGGCTCCGGGGTCGGCTTCGGTGCCCTCACCACCCTCGGCATACTGTTTGGCCAGTACCTGACCCCGGGCAACGATCTGGTGTTCAGCGCCCTCTACCGGGTCAGCAGCATCCTGTTTGCCATCGTCGCCACCCTGCTGGCCTGCTACCTGATCCACCGTCTGCTCAACCGTTTCGAGGCGACCCGTTTCGGTTACTGATACGACTACTGTAATGAGCCCATGGATGAGCTTTGTTTGCCCCGACCTGGTGTCGGGGCTTTTTTTGGGAAATATGTTCACCAGAGGTGATGAATAGAGCCCGCTGATGGAACCGTATCGGCGCAAAATGTCGCAACCGGGTCCCATATCTCACGGCACGACCGACCCGGGCCCCTTAATCCTTGCCTGAATGCCCTGCTCTGTTAGGCTTTATGGTCAGGCTATGGGTTCAGTCGAACCTGTACCTCACTGATGGAGTCTTCATTGTGATATTTCTGCGCTTTTCTCTGCCGGGTGCCCTGCTGCTCGGTCTCGCTGGCTGTGCCCCGGCACCCCATACCCTCACAGTCACAGGAGGCGAGCCGATCGCCTATCAGTGTGCCAACGATCAGAAGGTCCAGGTGAGCTACTTCGGCCTCTCCGATGACAGCCTCAACTTCGTCAAGCTGGCCTTGCCAAACGGCAAGGATTACACCCTGCCCCAGGTCGTCTCGGCCTCGGGTGTCCGCTACACCGATGACCATGAGGTTGTCTGGTGGAACAAAGGCAAGGAAGGCTTCGTCGAACAGCGGGCCGAAGATGGCAAGTGGCAGAGCCTCTACGCCGAGTGCACACAACAGTAACCAGTGGCATAGCCCCTACAGCTGCGAACAAAAAATGCTAACAAAAAGGCCAACCCGCAGGTTGGCCTTTTTGTTCACAAAATGCGGGTCAGGCACGCTTGTCGCTGACCACCAACCAGAGAGCATGCACCATGCCTGGCAGACCGCCGAGCAGGGTCAACACTATGTTGATCAGAAAATGCAGGCTAAAGCCCACCTGGATAAAGGCACAGACCGGGGGTAAAAAGATGGCAAGCAAGATTTTGAGCACGTTGTTCATCACATTCTCCTGTGAGTTTGATGCCTAACAGTAAGCCCACAGCCAGCAATTGGCAAAGGCTAAGTCGGGGCCAAATGACAGCAGCCCCAGCCCCGCATCCCCATCAGAGCAGATTGCGCAGTGGCGCAGAGCGGATCAGCGCCGCGATCTGATGCACCTGCTGATTGCTGCTACCCCGCCACAGCAAACCAGGATCGGCCAGGGTCTGCTCGAAGCGACCATCCACCAGTACGTCCAGCAGGGCCGCCAGCTGCCACTGCGCCTCATCAAGCTCCTCGAGCCGATAACCGGTCCAGCACCAGATGTCCTTGCCCGGACACTCGGCGCGTACTCGCCTCACCAGTGCCAGCACCTGGGGCACATTGGCGGGATGGAGCGGATCCCCCCCCGAGAGCGTCAGGCCACGCCGCTTGATCCGGCCATCATTGAGATCCGCGATGATGCGATCGCTCATGGCCGAATCGAACGCTTTGCCGCCATCGAGGCGCCAGGTGCTCTGGTTGTAGCAGCCAGGGCACTGGTGCTCGCAGCCGGAGACGAACAGGCTGGCCCGGGTACCGGGGCCATTGACCACATCGACAGGGTAATACTTGTGGTAATGCATCTCGCCCTCTTCTCGTTTCCAATACCGGCAGCTGCGGCCCTTGCATCATCGATGCTTACCGCAATCGACAAGGGTTCAAAAAGAGCCCTTTCATTTCCATCAGCAGCCAGCAGGCCCGTCAGCCTCGATCACAGGTGTTTGACCCGGCGTTTCACCTCTTCCTGCTTGCCCGCGTTGAAGGGGCGCGCATCCGGGCTGCCGAGGTAGCCGCACACCCGCCGGGTCACCGACACCTTGGCCGGATCGTGGTTGCCGCAGCGCGGGCAAGTGAAGCCCTTGGAGGTGCACTCGAACTCGCCGGTGAAGTCGCACTCGTAGCACTCGTCGATGGGGGTGTTGGTGCCGTAGTAGGGCACCCTGTCATAGCTGTAATCCCAGACGTTTTCGAGCGCCTCCAGATTGTGCTGCAAGTTGGGATACTCGCCGTAGCAGATGAAGCCACCGCTGGCGATGGGCGGATAGGGCGCCTCGAAATCCAGCTTGTCATAGGGGTTCACCTGCTTCTCCACATCCAGGTGGAAGCTGTTGGTGTAGTAACCCTTGTCGGTCACCCCGGGAACCAGGCCGAACTCCTTGGCATCCATGCGGCAAAAACGCGAACAGAGGTTCTCGCTCGGAGTGGAGTAAAGGCTGAAGCCATAACCGGTCTGCTCCTTCCACTGCTCGGTCGCGGCCTTGAGGCGGGCGATGATGGCGATGGCCTTCTGTTGCAACTGGGCACTGTCAAACAGGTGACGGTCGGTGCCAAACAGAGCGTTGATGGTCTCGTGCACCCCGATGTAACCCAGCGAGATGGAGGCGCGGCCATGCTTGAAGATCTCGCTGACGTTGTCGTCGGCCTTGAGGCGCACCCCGCAGGCGCCCTCCATGTAGAGGATGGGAGCGACCCGCGCCTTGACTCCCTCCAAGCGCTCGATGCGATACATCAGGGCTTCTCTTGCCACCTCGAGCACCTCATCCAGCCGTGACCAGAAATCGCTCTCATCCCGGGACTTGAGCGCGATGCGCGGCAGATTGAGGCTCACCACCCCGATGTTGTTGCGCCCCTCGTGAACGAGCTCGCCATTCTCCTCATAAGCACCGAGGAAGGAGCGACAGCCCATGGGGGTCTTGAAGGAGCCGGTCACTTTCACTACCTGGTCGTAATTGAGGATATCCGGGTACATCCGCTTGGTGGCGCACTCCAGGGCCAGCTGCTTGATGTCGTAGTTGGGATCCCCCTGCTTGTGGTTGAGACCATCCTTGATGGCGAATACCAGTTTCGGGAACACCGCCGTCTTCCTGTTCTTGCCCAGACCCGCGATGCGGTTGCTGAGGATGGCGCGCTGGATCAGGCGCGACTGCCAACTCTCCCCCAGGCCGAAGCCGAAGGTGACGAAGGGGGTCTGACCGTTGGCGGTGTGCAGGGTGTTGACCTCGTACTCCAGGGACTGGAAGGCATCGAAGCACTCCTTCTCGGTGCGTGCCATGGCATAGGCCTCGGCATCCGCGATGCCCCACTCCTCGGCCACTTCCCGGTGTTTCTGCCAGCTGATGGTCACATAGGGGGCCAGCACCTCGTCGATGCGGTTGATGGTGGTGCCGCCATAGATGTGGCTCGCCACCTGGGCGATGATCTGGGCCGTGACGGCGGTCGCCGTGCTGATCGACTTGGGGGTATCAATCTCGGCGTTGCCCATCTTGAAGCCGTGGGTCAGCATGCCCTTGAGATCGATCAGCATGCAGTTGAACATGGGGAAGAAGGGGGAGTAATCGAGGTCGTGGAAGTGCAGATCGCCACGCTCATGGGCCTGTACCACGGCCTTGGGCAACATGTGACTGATGGCGTAGTGCTTGGCGACGATACCGGCCAGCAGATCGCGCTGGGTCGGGATCACCTTGGCATCCTTGTTGGCATTCTCGTTGAGCAGCGCCGCATTGGTCTGCTCCACCAGGCCACGGATCTCCTGGGCCAACCGGCCACGAGCCTCGCGGGCCTGATCCCTGTCGTGACGGTATTCGATGTAGGCACGGGCGATGGTCTTGTCGTCGGAGGCCATCAGGTGGTTCTCGACCCGGTTCTGGATCTCGTGAATATCGACCTCGGCACGGCCCTCAAGCTCACTCGCCACGGCCATGGCGACGCTATTGGCCAACCCCAGATCCCCCTGACCGACCGCCTGGGCCGCTCGCCCGACGGCGGCCGCAATCAGTTCAACATCAAAAGGTGCATGGCATCCATCACGTTTGATCACAACCGGTTTCATTTCTCATCCCCGCAAAATGGCCGCACTTCGTCGACCCGATAAGCGCTCCCGGCCTGCCCCGGCTCGCCAGGGCGAGACGAGACCAGCCGGGCCTTGAGCCCCTGGCTGGCATCTGGGAGTGCTGAGGTTATCCACAGCTTACAAACACAACATATGGGATTTTTATCTCTTTAATTCCCTATATGTGGTGGCTATTAGGCCCCAAAGCCGAAGGCGCTTTCTTGATCCAAGACAGGTTTTTCGCCAGCTGCTCAGTTAGGAAACAGTGTCAAAAGAGCACTTTTCACCCCTAGGCCAGAGCCACTCTGGCCTAGGGGCGGATCCCTGGTTTGCAAATATGTGTGGCCCTTGCTGCCGACCTGGGCCGCCTCTGCCCAGCGGTCAGCCGGGCAACCCAGCAGAGCCGGTCAGGGAGACCATGCACCGGCAGCGATGATCTGTTGCAAGAGATGAGAAGAGGGATGGGATCGTTCGAGCAGGCCGTGGGCAACCGCTCAGCTGAACGGGTCGGCATAGGGAATAACCCATGAAAAAACAGACCCGGTCAGGGCCGGGTCTGTAGCGTCTCAGGTCAGGGATCCGGCTCAGGGCTGGATAGCGGCTTGCAACTGCTCTTCGGTCCAGATGGTGATGCCGAGCTCCTGGGCCTTGATGAGCTTGGAGCCCGCCGCCTCACCGGCCACCAGCACGTCCGTCTTGGCCGACACCGAACCGGCCACCTTGGCACCAAGAGCCTGCAGGGCCGCCTTGGCATCGTTGCGTGACAGGGTGGCGAGGGTGCCGGTCAGCACGAAGGTCTTGCCGGCGAAGGGTTGCTCGGCCGCCTCTTTCTGCTCAATCTCCGGCCAGTGGATACCGGCGGCCAGCAAGGCGTCGAGCACCTCGATGTTATGGGGCTGGCGCAGGAAGTAGTAGACATGTTTGGCCACCACCTCCCCCACATCCGGCACCGCGAGCAACTGCTCGACGCTGGCGGCGTGCAGGGCATCCAGAGTCAGGAAATGATTGGCCAGGTTCAGGGCCGTCGCCTCGCCCACTTCGCGAATGCCAAGGGCAAACAGGAAGCGCGGCAAGGTGGTGCTGCGCGCCGCATCGATGGCGGCCACCAGGTTGAGTGCGGATTTCGGCCCCATTCGCTCCAGCCCGGCGAGCTGGATGGCGGTGAGGCTGAACAGATCCGCCGGTGTCTTGACCAGGCCCTTGTCCACCAACTGATCCACTATCTTGTCCCCCAGACCATCCACATCCATGGCACGGCGAGCGGCGAAGTGCTTGATGGCGGCGGCGCGCTGCGCCTCGCAGAACAGACCACCGGCGCAGCGGGCCACCGCCTCGCCCTCGTGTCGTTCCACCGCCGAGCCGCACACGGGGCAGGCGCTCGGGAACAGGATCTCCCGGGCATCCGCGGGGCGCTGGGCGGCCACCACGGCCACCACCTGGGGGATCACATCCCCGGCCCGACGCACTATCACGGTATCGCCGATCATGACGCCGAGGCGCTCGATTTCGTCGGCATTGTGCAAGGTGGCGTTGGAGACGGTGACGCCGCCGACGAACACGGGTTTGAGCTTGGCCACCGGGGTGATGGCGCCGGTACGACCGACCTGGAACTCGACGTTTTCCAGCAGGGTCATCTCCTCCTGGGCCGGGAACTTGTGAGCCGTGGCCCAGCGCGGGGCACGGGCCACGAAGCCGAGTTCTTGCTGAAGCGGAATACTGTCGACCTTGTAGACGACCCCATCAATCTCATACTTCAGGGCGTCACGGCGCGCCAGAATGTCATCGTGGAACGCCTGGCAACCCGCCGCCCCCTCCATCAACCTGACCTCGGGACTCATGGGCAGGCCCCACTCCTTGAGACGACACAGCCGCGCGAAGTGGGAGTCCCCCAGCAGCTCGCCGCCAATGCCGACCCCGTAGGCGTAGAAACTCAAGGGGCGACTCGCCGTGATCCGGGAATCGAGTTGACGCAGGCTGCCAGCGGCGGCATTGCGCGGGTTGACGAACACCTTCTCCCCCGCGGCCAGGGCTCGCTCGTTCATCGCCTCGAAACCAGCCTTGGGCATGAACACCTCACCGCGCACTTCCAGCCGGGCGGGCCAGCCTTCACCACGCAAGACGAGGGGGATCGCCTTGATGGTGCGCACGTTCTCGGTGATCTCCTCCCCCGTGCTGCCGTCCCCCCGGGTTGCCGCCTGCATCAGCTGACCCTCCACATAAAGCAGGCTCACCGCCAGGCCATCGAGCTTGGGCTCGCAGCAGAAGGTGAAACTCAGCTCACGTTTCAGGCGATCCCTCATGCGCTGCTCGAACGCCACCAGCTCTTCGCTGCTGAACACATTGTCCAGACTGAGCATGGGGATCTCGTGGCGCACCTGATTGAAGGCTGTCAGTGGCGCACCACCGACCCGCACACTGGGGGAGCGGGCGGTTTTCAGCTCGGGATGATCGCTCTCCAGCGCGATCAGCTCGCGCATCAGGCGATCATATTCGGCATCGGGTACGGTGGGGTTATCCAGCACATAGTACTGATGGCCGTACTCCGTAAGCAGTCCACACAGCTGGCTATGACGAAGCTCAGGATGAGCCAATTCAAGGGCAAGTAGCTCCTCCTTCAATCGATCATATTCGGCATCCGGTACTGTCGGTTTTTTCAACCCGTAGTACTGATGGCCATATTCGATAAGCAGTTCACACAGTTGACGGTGGCGGGTGAGGGATTCGCTCATGAAAAAATCTCGACTGTGGTGGAAATGATAAGTTAGGCGGACAAATAAAAATGCGGCACCCAGGTACCGCACTTTTTATTCACTCGACAGCGCCGGTCGCTTAGTCGCGACTGGCCTCGAAGGCAGCCAATTCGCGGCGATACCTGTCGATGGTCTCATCGCTGAGCGGGCTGCGCTCCATGTCGGTCAGCATGGCATCCAGGTCACTGGCCAACTGATCGGCGGCTTGCAGCAGGTGCTCGAAGGCAAAGGCCACGTTGCTGCGCAGGGGCAGTTGCATGAACAAGGAGACCCCAGGGGTATTGAACTGCTCCATCCGGTACGGATTGAAGGTGCCCGGTTTGACCATGTTGATCATGGAGAACAGCACTTCCCCGTGGCCATCGAGCCCTTCGTGACGGTGGAAGATATCCATCTCGCCGAACTTGAATGCCAGGGATTGCAGGGAGGCCAACAGGGCAGCCCCTTGCAGCGCCTGACCGGGGCGAGCCATCAGGTTGATGACATAGACATCCTGCCAAATCTTTTCGACGGGAGCGCGATCGGGCTCCGGCTCGTCATACACAGGGGCATAAACCGGGGCCTGCACGGGGGCGGCACGCTCGACCCTGGGCTCGGCACGGGGTTGCACTCTCGCCTCAGCCCTGGGTGCAAACTGGGGCTCGTCAAACTGTGGCTCGGCATGCACTGGCGCCTGACGGGGTTCGGCGCGCACGGTTTGTTCACCGAAGCTGAGGCCGCTGGTGTAGGCAGGCTCGGGCTGAGGCTCGTCGTCAAACGGCTGCAACGCGGGTTCGTGCTGGGGGCGAGAGCGATAGACTGGGGTGCGGCGATTCACCTGAGCGGGCTTGCGCACCGGCTCGGCGGCAACCGGCTCCTCGTAGATCTCCTCTTCCTCGTCCTCATAGACAGGGGCTGGGGCGACGGGACGGGCGACCGGTTTGCGCGGGGCTGGCGGCGGCAGTTCGTCTTCATCCTCATCATCGAGGTAGTCGTGGACAGGTGCAGCCTCAGGCTGCAGCTTGGGCTCGGCACGGCGGCCAGCACTGACCACGCGCACCTGGCCGATGCCGTCGCTATCGAAGGCATCGCTGTCACGATCCCGTGCTTTGGTGTCCATCCGGTTCAAGGGTTTCTCCTTGATCGGGGACTGACGATTCTTCCTGTTGCTCCACAACCCGTGAATGAGCAATGCCGCTATGGCAATCCCGCCCAAGGCGACCAAGATGTAACGCAATTCCTGCATTAGCTGCTTCTCTTTCTAGTTTTGCTCAGCCAAAGCGACGGCTTCACCGATGTCGACCGAGACAATGCGCGAGACACCAGGCTCTTGCATCGTTACGCCGATCAGTTGTTCAGCCATCTCCATGGAGACCTTGTTATGACTGATGTAAACGAACTGTACTGTGCTCGACATCTCTTTGACAAGAGAACAGAAGCGACCGACGTTCACTTCATCGAGCGGTGCATCCACCTCATCCAGCAAACAGAAAGGCGCTGGATTGAGTCTGAAGATGGCAAAAACCAGCGCAAGTGCGGTCAAGGCCTTCTCCCCCCCGGAAAGCAGGGCAATGGTAGCATTCTTCTTACCCGGAGGTCTTGCCATGATACTCACCCCGGCCTCTAAAAGATCGTCGGAGGTGAGCTCCAGCCAGGCGCTCCCACCCCCAAACACCTTGGGGAACAGGGATTTTAAATCTTCATTGACCTTATCGAAAGTGTCACGGAAGCGTATTTGTGTCTCTTTATCAATTCTTTTAATGGCTTGGCCCAGGGTTTCCAAGGCTTGCTCGAGATCCTGGCACTGATTTTCCAGGTAGCTGGCCCGGGTTTGCGCCTCCTCGTATTCCGCCAGCGCCGCCAGGTTGATGGCGCCAAGCGCCTCCACCTGGCTCTCCAGGGTCTGGATCTCCTGGCGCAGGGCGGTGCGATTGGCGGCGATCAGCACCGCCTGATCGAGATCGATCAGCCGTACCCCCAACTCCTCGAACTGCTCATGCAGCCCCTGACGACGGGTCAGGTTGCGCTCACGCTCTAGGCGCAGCTGGGCCAGCTGCTCTTGCAGTGTCACCAGCACGTTGCGATCCGATGCCCGGGTCAGCTCCAGCTCGGCCAGCCCCTTATCAAGCTCGGCGATACGTTGATGGCAGGCCAGTTGCGCCGTCTCCAGGGTGCGCTGCTCATGGAGCAGGGGCGACAGATCCTGACCCGATGCGAGCTCAGGCGCCTTGAGCTGCGCCAGCTCCAACCCGAGCCGGGCCAGCTCTTGTTCTCGCAAGGCGATGATCTGATCCCGGTTCTGTTGCGCCAGCTGCAAGCGCTGGCTGCTCGCCAGTTGCTGCTCGCGGCGCACCCGTGCCGCCTCCAGCTCTTGCTCGGCTCGCCGCCCCTGCTCCTGTGCCAGTTGCAGCGCCTCACGCTCAGCCTCTCCTTGCGCCAGATGTTCCTGCAACTGGGCATCAATCAGCTCACACTCCTGGGCAAGCGCCTCGCTGCGGCTGGACTCGGAGGCCTGCTCGGCGTCGAGGCGACGCAGATCCTCACCCAGCTGGCCCAGCCGCAACAACCGCTCCTGGCGCTGACCCTGTTGTTGACTCCAGGCTTCACGCTGCCGCTGCCATCTCAGCTCCTGCTCGCCGAGCGCCCGGCCATGTGCCTCATAGGACTCTTTTTGCTCTACCCATAGCCGATCGGCCTCTTGCAGGGCGCTGACTAACTGCTGCCGCTCGCCGTCGGCCTGACTGCGTTCCTGACGCAACCGCTCACGCTCCCCTTGCAGGGCCAACGGTCCCAGGGCGCCATCCTGACCCAAATCGGCCCAGTTGCGCCCGAGCCAGTCGCCCGTGGGGGTGAGCACAGACTCCGCCGCCGCCAGCTGTGTCTGTTGTTGACGGGCCGCCGTCAAATCCGCCGCCAGCCAGATGCCATTGAGAAAAGCCGGGATATGCGGCCCCGTCACTTCGGCCCCGAGCGTGCCGGGCAGAGCGGGTTCCGCCGGGCCTATCCAGAGCCCTGCATGGCCCTCGGGGCAGATGTCGGCGGCGTTGGCCGTGATCCAGCGACCCAGCACCTTGTCCAGGGCCTGGGCCCAGACGGGCGACACTTGCAAACCATCGGCCAGTTTGTCGCCACCCAGTTGCGGGCCCAGGATCTGATCCAGGGTGGTGAGCCGGGCATCGAACTCGCGCAGCAGACTGGTCTGCTGATGCAGTCGTTCATTGAGCCCCTGATGATGAGCCGCGCCCCCACGGGCTAATTCGGCCAGCTCCCCGTTCTTGGCACGCATCAGCTCGAGCTCGCGGCTCAGAGCCTCCAGTGCCGGTTGCAAGTCCGGCTGGCCGGCCAGGGGATCCCCTTGCTCCTCTTCGAGCTTGAGGCGAGCGAGCCGGGTCTTGGCCTGCAGCTCCTGCAGACCATGTTGCTGAGTGCGCGTCTGGTTGAGGTTTGATTGCAACTGAGCCAGCTGCTGCTGCCACTGTTGTTGCCGCGATCTCGCCCCTTCCAGAGCCTCGCTTGCCGCCACGCGCCGCCCTTGTTGATCCTCAAGCAACTGCTCACATTGCTCGAGGCGGGCCTCCTCCTGCTCGGCGGTCAGCGCCTGGCTGGCCTGCTCGGTCAAGAGTTCGGCCAACTGTCCCTTGAGCCCCTCGATGCGCTCGGTCAGTACAATGCTGCGCGTCTGCCAGTCGCGGCCCAGCTCATCGCGATGGAGCTGTTGCTGCTCGAGGCGAGCGATGGCTTGACCGCCGAGGAAGAGCTGCTGCTGGCGCGCCGTCTGCTCGGCCTGGGCCTCCTGACGTGCCACCGACAGGCGGATATGGTGACTGTCATCCTGACTGCGCTTGGCATCGAGGGCGGCAATGGCCAAGTCCACCTTGGCAAGCTCCTCCTTGGCCTGGGCCAAGCGAGTCTCCAGTGCCCACAGCTCGGAGCCAATCAACTCGGCACGGGCGGCACGGCTGCGCCCCTTGAGCTGACTGTAACGTTCGGCGGTCTGAGCCTGGGTTCGTAAATGATCGAGCCGGGAGCCGAGCTCACTGCGAATGTCGCCGAGCCGCTCCAGGTTCTCCTGGGTGTGACGAATGCGCAGCTCCGTCTCCCGACGGCGCTCCTTGTAGCGAGAGACCCCCGCAGCCTCCTCCATGAACAGCTTGAGATCCGCCGGGCGCGACTCCACCAGGCGACTGACGGTGCCCTGCTCTATGATGGCGTAGCTGCGCGGGCCCAGCCCCGTGCCGAGGAAGAGATCGGTGACATCCTTGCGCCGGCACTTCTGGCCATTGATTTCGTAATGGTTGCTGCCATCTCGCAGCACCTCGCGGCGCACCGAGATCTCGCTGAAACGACCAAACTCGCCGGGCACGCGATTGTGGGGATTGTCGAACACCAGTTCGACCGAGGCGCGGCCATGGGCACTGCGATTGAGGGAACCATTGAAGATGACGTCTGTCATGTTTTCGCCGCGCAGGTGGCGGGCCGAACTCTCCCCCAGCACCCAGCGCACCGCATCGATGACATTGGATTTGCCGCAACCGTTCGGACCCACTATGGCGGTCATGTCGGCACTGAGCACTATCTTGGTCGGCTCGACGAACGACTTGAAACCGGCGAGCTTGATCAATTTCAGACGCATGTAGGCCTATATCCGGGCTAAATAGTGGGGCGGCGGGTCGATGACTTTACCAAATCAATGGCTTGTTTGTAATATGCAGGCTGTTCCCTGTCATGGATGGAGCTCAGATGAGCCAATCACGCCCCTTAGTCAAAGACTCTATCAGCGGTGCAGACTACTTCCTGCGCGGTTTCTCACTGATCCGCCAACCGGGTATCCGCACCTTCGTGCTGATCCCGCTGCTGGTCAACTTCCTGTTGTTCTCCGGCGCCTTCTACGCCCTGTTGCTGCAACTCGATGGCCTGTTCGCCTGGCTACACCAGCAGATCCCCTCCTGGCTATCCTGGCTCGACTACCTGCTCTGGCCCATCGCACTGCTGACCATACTGGTGGTCTTCTCCTTCCTGTTCAGCTCCCTGGCAAACTGGGTGGCGGCCCCCTTCAATGGCCTGCTGGCCGAGAAGGTGGAACAGCACCTCACCGGCCAACCCAGCGCCGAAACCGGCATGCTCGACATAGTCCGGGATGTGCCTCGGATATTCGGGCGCGAATGGACCAAGCTGAAATACTATCTGCCCAAGGCGATTGGCTGCCTGATCCTGTTCCTGATCCCCGTGGTGGGCCAAACCCTGGCTCCCCTGATCTGGTTCCTGTTCAGTGCCTGGATGATGGCCATCCAGTATGTGGACTACCCGTTTGACAACCACAAGATCGACTTCGTCACCATGCGCGACGCCCTCAAACAGCGTCGGGGCAAGTGCCTGAGTTTCGGCGCCCTGGTGACCCTCTTCTCCGCCATTCCCGTGGTGAACCTGTTCGTGATGCCGGTGGCCATCTGTGGTGCCACCGCCATGTGGGTTGATCAGTACCGGGATGAGCAGATCAAAAAGTAACGAGATTGTTTCATAAGAAAAAGAGGGGGCGATAGCCCCCTTTTCATTACTTAATCTAATGTGAATGTGAGAGTGCTTGTAGGGCCAATGCAGGCTTGTTAGGATGCGGGCCTTTCTCGAACCCGGGTATTTCTCATGTTACATGCACTCTTCTTGCTCGGCCTGGTCGCCGAAGGGATGACGGGCGCGCTGGCGGCGGGCCGGCGGCGAATGGACTTGTTTGGCGTCGTTATCATCGCGTCGGCGACGGCCATCGGCGGCGGTACCATCAGAGACGTGCTGCTGGGACACTATCCCCTGCTCTGGGTCGAGCATCCCCTCTACGTGGTGCTGGTCGCTGGCGCCGCCCTGGTCACTGTCATCTGCGCGCCCCTGATGCGCTACCTTGGCAAGCTGTTCATGGCCCTCGACGCCCTGGGCTTGGTGGTCTTCTCCATCTTCGGCGCATCCCGCGCCCTGGAGATGGGCCATGGCGCCGGCATTGCCTGCATCATGGCCGTGGTGACCGGGGTATTTGGCGGTGTGCTGCGCGATCTGCTGTGCCAGCGTATCCCGCTGGTGTTTCGCCGCGAGCTCTACGCCGGTGTCTCCCTCATCACAGCCGGGCTCTATTGCCTGGCGCTCGATCAGGGGCTGCCCAGTGATTGGGCGGCATTCGGCGCCATTGGTATTGGCTTCGTGCTGCGGCTGCTCGCGATACGCTTCAAGTGGGGACTGCCCACCTTCAACTACCAATATGCTTCCCACTAAGCGGTACATGCCTTGCTGATCTGCTGAAAAGCGGGCAACAAAAAAGCGCCGTTTGGCGCTTTTTTTGTTGGGGGAAGCTATTTGATCCCTTCGGAACTGAAGAAGGTCGCCTTGTCGGCAATGAAACGGATCTTGATGTTCTGTTGCTTGTCACCCCAGATGCAGCTGGTCGTGCCCAGGGCATCATCGCAACTGTCCGCCTTGCCGAGGATCGCACTCGCCTCGCTGTAGCTGATCCCCATCTTGAGCTTGTCGTAGTTATCACGGTTTATCTTGCCGCAACCTGTCAATACCAGGGCCACCATGGCACCTATCAGGATCTGCTTCATCTTTTTCTCCTCTGTATGAGGCACCAAGCCTAGCAGCTCCCCCTTGCCCCTGTCAGCCAATGAGACCGAATGGGTCTACCAACTGCGCACCGGCCCCGTATCCAGGTGAACAAAATTGTCGCTGGGGTAATAACCCACGCCACCCACCTTGAGCTGCAGCGCCGCTTTGCGCAAATGGGCAAGCTGCACCCCCTGCAGGCGCACATCGACCGCCTGGCCGAGTACATGGTAGCTGTGTTTCGCCACGCCCTTGCTGCGCCTGTGTTTGGCATTATTGGTGGCCGGGGAGCGGTAACCCGAGATAAGCTGGATTTCACCATGATGGCCGAGGCGCTGTTGCAGCAAATAGAGCTGATCAAACAGCTTGCGGTCTATGTTGAACACCTCATCGCGCCTGTAGTCACGCAGCAGATGATTGAGTTCGGCCAGGCCGTCCGGCAGATAGCGCCCCTTCTCCCAGTAACTGGCCTTGACCCGCTCGCCGGTGTTGAGGTTGAAAACACTCAAGTCGCGACTGTTGGTGCTGCGGCTCGCCTGGGCGGGAAAAGAGAGCAAACTGGCTCCCATCACACAACCAGCCCCCAGTAGCAGGCGGCGTCGGCTTATCTCTTTGTCGAGCATGTCGGCTCCGTCTGAATGTGAATAAAAGCAAGGAAACCGCTCGAACTTAACCGCCGCCTTCCTTTTCTGTCAAACCCTAATCCGCCAACAAAAAGCCCGGCCGAAGCCGGGCTTATCAGACTGTGCTCGGGATCACAGGGCACGACTCTGATAGCTGACCCGATCAAATCCATAGATGTCGCTGCGCAGTTGCTGACGACCCTGCTCATCGAGCCAACTGCTCCAGTAGACGGTGAATACCGGCGTTGGCGTGCTGAGCGGCAGCCACTTGGTCTTGTCTTCTTTGAGCAGACTGGCCACCTTGTCGGGTTGATAGCGGGAGTCGGCGAGCAGCAATTCGGCCAGATCGTCTGCATGTTCGACCCGGATACAACCAGAGCTGAAGGCCCGCGCCCCCTGTTCAAACAGCCCCTTGCTCGGGGTTGAATGCAGATAGATGGCATCGTTGTTGGGCAGATAGAATTTGTAACGGCCCAGGGCATTGTGATCCCCCGGCTTTTGCCGCAGTCGATAAGGGAACCCCTCGGCCAGGGCCTGATGCCACTGCTCCTCGGTGAGGTGCTGCGGATTGCCGGCACTGTCGGTCACCTCGAACTGCTCGCGGGCCAAATAGCCCGGATCGCGACTCAGTTTGGGTAGTATGTCCTTGCTCAGGATGGATCTGGGCACATGCCAAGCCGGATTGAGCACCACGGAGCGGATCTCGCTGGCGAGGATCGGGGTCTCCCGCTCCTCCTTGCCGACGATGACCCGACTGGTAAAGACCTCACCGCCCCCCTGCACCACGCTCAGGCGATAGTCGGGAATATTGACCAGCACATAACGGCTGCCGACCAGATGATCCACCAGATCCCGGCGCCAGAGATTACGCAGCAGTAAACTGGCGCGTACCACAGGCCCGGTATTGAGCCAGGCCAGGGTGCGGCGGCCTATGATGCCGTCGGCAGTCAGACCATGACGACGCTGGAACAGCTTGATGGCCTCTTCAGTCTCGGCGTCATAGATTTCATCCTGATGGGCGGGGGCCACATCGCCAAGTTCATTGAGCATGGCGCGGATCTGGCCAAGCTCGGGGGATGGTTCGCCACTGCGCAGAGTTGGCATGGCCAGGGTGGGCCAGGTGGTGGCCATGGGCAGCGCCAGCAGCTTGTGCACCTTGGCACGCACCGCCTCATATTCGGCGACCTGGGGGCGTAGATCCCGCACCTGATCGAGCAGATCGCCGCTCTCTGTCACCGGCTCCGACGACAAGGAGAGATCCAGCTTCTGGGTCTTCAGCTGCTCGCGAGAGACCAGATCCATGGCGCGCCACTGTTGCTGGAAACGGGCCAACTTGCTGAACGCCTCGTCATAGAGCGGCCCCCGCCCCTGCTCGGGCATCGCCTTGAGCCGCCGCCACACAGCTTGGAATTCAGGGTGCAACTGGGCCAACGCAGCCTCTTGCAACTGCAGCTCCAGCTCTTTTCTTGCCTGCTCTGATCTACTGTCCCTATACCATTCATGGGTGCCGATCGCAGTACTCACCACCACAGGGGTCTCGCTGGCCTGTGCCTGCCCCAGCGGCAAACAGCCCAGCCACATCAGGTTTGCCAATGCCAGCCAATACTTCTTTCCCATGTGAACCTCAATTAGATCCGAACATTGCCATCCAAGTCACAGCGACCCTCTCACCGGCCCATGATGCGACAATAAGTACAAGCTGACTAGGGTGTCTGTGTGTAGCGTTGCCAAATCCGCGCATACTGGCCGGACTGGCGCAACTGCACCAAGGCAAGGTTGACGCGCGTCACCAGCGTGGGAGAGACACTCTGCTTGCTGAACATGAAGAAGGTGGGCAGGCGAGCGGCAGGCTGCTCTGCCATTACCACCTGTTGCCCAAGTCCAGCATCCATGAGCCCCTGATGGGTCGCCAGCCTGTCCCCGAGAAAGCCATCGATGCGCCCCAGCAGCAGCTTATGATAATTCTGGCTCTCTCTGGGCACGGCACTCACCTGATGTGGGTGACGGGCAAGCAGGGCTATCAGCTCATCCCCATAGAAATAACCCCGGGTCACCCCCAATCGCTGGCCCTGTCCCAGCCAGCTGGCAAGGCTGTTACCCTGCCCCGTGACCCCGCCCCCCTTCACTAGCCAGAGCCCGGTTTCCCCGGGGTTATAGGCATCGGAGAAGAGCCCATAGGCGGCACGCTCTTCATTGATGAAGGCTTCCATGGCGATGTCTATTTCCCCAAGTTCCACCCCCTGCAGCACCCGCTTCCATGGTCGCTCGACATAGGTCAGCTGGCAGGGGATCTGTGCCATCACGGCTTCCAGCACTTCGATGGTAAAGCCCCGCATCTGACCACTATCATCACGACTGTGATAAGGCGGCCACTCGTCGTAGCCGACCCGCAACGGGTGCGGACAGGGGCTCGCCGCCCACAGGGCTGGCGAGAGCAAACAGGCAATCAAGGGGAGCAGCAAACGGGTCATTGGCAATCCTTGCACGCAGAGTCGCGCCATCATAAGGGGATAACCAGGCCAAGGCGACCATATGAGCCGAAATTTGGTGTCAATTGATGACGCACTGAATTATCCCTCGCCTTGACCTGAGCGGGCCATCCATTGCCGCGCCCTGTGTCTTGGCGAGGGAGTGTGCAAAATGACGTCACGGCATCGGGACCGGGCGGGGGTGGTGATGACGGATGACAGGGGTTAATATATGACCAAATATTTTTTTGTGATCCACTATGCTTTTTTTGCAATTGGATTAGCATATGCGCGAGTTAGCCTCCCCCTTGGGCGTAGAGAGTAATATGACATACAAAAAGTTCGGTTTTATCGCAGCCATCCTCGCCTTGAGCGGCTTCTATCTCTATACCCTCTACCTGGCTGCCCACCCCAATGTGAGCCTGGCCTATCGCCTCTATTATCTGGAAGGCAAGACCCGCTTCTGGGAGCACAACTCCAGCATGACGTACCGGGTAGGCAACGAGCTCAATCTGACCAAACCGAGCCGCTTCCTCTCCAGCGAAGGCTGGTCCAAGAAGCCGAGCGAGCAAGGCACCCAGCTAACTGGTCAGGGGGGTCTCTATTTCTTGCTGCCCAAGCAGGGGGAGTCGTCAGCCGACCAGAATGACCTCACTGTGCGAGCGCGCATCAACAGCCCAGAGGCCGGAGCCCTGCTCAAGGTCGCCATGGGTCATGACTTCGTCACCACCATCAAGCTGGCCAAGGCGGGTCTGAACGAAATCAACTTCCAGCTGCCCGGTGAGGCCCTGAGCCAGGATCCCAAACAGCTCAACTTCCTGGCCCTCTCGACGGCGACCCCGCTCAACGTCGAATCAGTGCAACTGAGCACCGAATAACCACCTCCTCTTTTCATGCCCCCTTTCCTATAAGGACAGCCCCATGTCGCAAGCCAATTTCCGACTCTCTCTGGTCGTGCCCGTTTATAACGAGGAAGAGAGCATTGATGCCTTTATTGCCGCGATAGACTCAGAACTGCACTCCATCAAGGAGCACCTGGAGATCGTCTTCGTCAACGACGGCAGTCGCGATCGTACCCGTGACGTCGTCGAGCAGGCCATCGCCCGTGACCCCCGGGTGACCCTGGTCAATCTGGCGCGCAACTTCGGCAAAGAAGCCGCCATGACCGCAGGCCTGCACCACGCCCGTGGCGATGCCATGGTCCCCATGGATGTGGACTTGCAAGATCCCCCCGCTCTCATCCTGGAATTCGTCAAGCTGTGGCAAACCGGTGACTATGACACCGTCTACGGCATTCGGGTCGATCGCAGCGCCGACACCCCGATGAAGCGCATCACCGCCGGCGGCTTCTACCGCTTCTTCAATGCCCTCTCCAGCGGTACCAAGCTGCCGGAAAACGCCGGTGACTTCCGCCTGATCGATCGCCGGGTCGTCGAGGCCATCAAGCAGCTGCCAGAGCGCACCCGCTTCATGAAGGGTCTGTTCGCCTGGGCCGGTTTCCGCGCCGTCGGCGTGCCTTACGAGCGTCCCGCCCGCCATGCCGGCGAGACCAAGTTCAATTACTGGAAGCTGTGGAACTTCGCCCTCGATGGAGTGATGAGTTTCTCCAGCTGGCCGCTGCGGGTATGGAGCTATGTCGGGGTCGGCGTTTCCTTCGTTGCCTTCCTCTACATCCTCAAGATAGTGACCCAGGTGCTCTTCTTCGGCGTAGATGTCCCCGGTTACGCCTCGCTGATGTCGGTGGTGCTCTTCCTCGGCGGCATCCAGTTGCTCTCCCTTGGCATCATAGGCGAGTACATTGGTCGCATGTTCGTGGAAGTGAAGCAGCGTCCTATTTACCTGATTGAAGGGGTTTACGGCCAATATGCCGCCGATGAGGCGAGCAAACCCTCTGCCCCCAAGGCCAAGAGCCGCGCCAAGGCGAGCAAGCCTGAGCAAGCTGACGCAGCAAGAGATGGCCAGGAGCAAGATCCTGCATGATCTCCCGCGATGAATTCTGGCGGTTGGTGCGCTTCGGCTTCGTCGGTGGTGGCGCCACCCTGGTGGATCTGGGCAGCGCCTTTGCCCTGTTCCACAGCTGGCCCGGCATCAACGAGCACCTGGTCACCACACTCGCGTTCTCGGTGGCTTTCTGGTTCTCCTTCTTCGGCCACAGGTACATCACCTTCCAGAAGCAGGGGGCCGTTGGCAAGTTCTTGCTGGTTGCACTCTTCTCGTTAGCGGTGCGTAACCTGATCCTGAGCGGCCTGCTGTTTGCCGGGCTCTCCGGCCTGCTGCCGGTGGTCATCGCCACCTTGACGGTCACCATACTGACCTATGTCCTCTCCCGTATCTGGGTATTCGCTTGATGAATGATGTGACCAATCTCAATGTGCCGGGCGCCGTGGCGCCCTATCGTCCCTCCCTGCGTATCAGCGGCAATGACTGGCTGCTGATTTTTGCAGCCTTTGCCCTGAGTCGCATCGCCTTGTATGGCATGGGTTACTTCGGGACCCAGCTGTACGGCAGCCCCATTGGCCCCTTCCAGGCTTACTGCCAATTCGACTGCGTCTGGTTCCAGCGCATCATTGAAAACGGCTACGATCTCTATCCACGCTGGCTCAGCAAGGGCAATGCGGCCAACTGGGCCTTCATGCCCCTCTACCCCATGCTGGCCGGCGGCATCTCCAGCCTGCTCGAGGTCGAGAGCCTGTTTGGACTGATGCTGGTCGCCAACCTCGCCTTCTTCGCCAGCCTGCCGCTGATGCTGCTGGTGCTGCGTCAGCTCAAGTTGGGAGATGAAACGGCACGCTTCGGAGTCTGGCTGCTCGCCTTCTCCCCCTTCTCGGCCTATTTCGTGTCCGGCTATACCGAGCCCATGTTCATGGCGCTCATGCTGGGCATGTTCCTGTTCGCTTACCGGGAACAGTGGATGATGGTGGCCGTCTTGGGGATCCTCATCTCCAGCACCCGCAACCTGGGGGTCATGATGGTGTTCCCCGTGCTGATCCTGGCGCTGCAGGCCTATGGCATCCGCGAGTTCCTGCGTTTCAGCGAGCGGACCCTCAAGGTGGTGCTCACCCTCTGGCTCATCCCCTTCGGCCTGTTCGCTTACATGGTCTACCTCTACCACCTGATGGGGGATGCCCTGGCATTCAAACACATACAGGTTGCATGGGGTCGTCACATGGACAGTCCGCTGGACTGGTGGATGAGCGGCTTCGAACTCGGCGGGCGCAAGGCCTACCTCTCCATCATGGTGATGTTCGGCTGGGCCCTGAACGGCTATCTGTTCTACAAGAAGCGCTGGGCCGAGGCGACCCTGATGTTCATCTGCTGCACCATACCGCTGATGACAGGGCTCAACGCCATGCCGCGCTACATGTTTGGCCTCTATCCGACCCTCTTGGCCATCATCTTGCTGACTCACCGCTGGCCCGCCATCCGACCGGCCGTGCTCTGCCTGTCCGGCATGGTGGCCTCCTTCATCGCGGTGGCCTTCGTCAACTTCAAGTTCTTTACCGTCTAATCCCCCATCACGACCATAAAATGCCGACCTCAGGGTCGGCATTTTGCTTATCTTGCTGTGCAAACCAACCTCCTTGCCCTTGAAAGCGTTGCCATTTGAACCGAGTTCACAGATCCCGGTTGCCGTTTCCCACTCGCCCTCTGGGGCCCCTTAGAATGAACCATCCCGCTGCTTGGCAAAGGAATGGTTCATGCGTCTCTCCCCTCTGTTGCTCGCCCTGCTGGCCCTGCCCGCCTGGGCAGCCCCCGACTTGCACCTCTATGTGGATGGCGAGGCGCTGCCCGTCAATCTCAGCCTGACCGGGGGGATGCAGCAGCTGACCCACCCCCTGGCCAAGGGCAGTTACCGCATTCGTATCAGCGATGCAGGCAACAGTTGCGGCACCAGCTTTGGCCCGCGCGAAAACATGCCGCTGCCCTTTGGCACGGATCTGCCCATGGACAACTGTGCGCCAGAGAGCAGCTTCACCCTCAAGGTGATGCTGGCAGGAGAGTACGAGTTCAGCTTCGACCCGCAGACCCCCAGCCTGAAGGTGCTGCGGGCCACCAAAAAGAGCACCTTCAAACGCCAGCCCCCCGAGCAAGCCTGCCTTGCCTGGGATGGCGGCCCGGTGACGGTGTCGCTGAAGGGCGTCTGGCCCGACGGCACCCGGCTGCGGGATGCCTACTCCAGGCAGGAGGCCGTGGTCACACAGGGCAAGCTGACCCTGACCCCGACCAAGGAGAGCGGCGGCCTGCTGCTGCTCGAACCCGTGGTGGCGCCAAGACCCGAGCCCTTCAGCTGGGATCAGGCGAGCGTCTATTTCCTGCTGACCGATCGCTTTGCCAACGGCGATCCCGGCAACGATCACAGCTTCGGCCGCCAGAAGGATGGCCAGGACGAGGTCGCCACCTGGCACGGCGGCGACTTCAAGGGGCTGACCGCCAAGCTCGACTACATCAAGGCCCTCGGCATCAATGCCATCTGGATAACCCCCATGGTGGAGCAGGTGCACGGCTTCATCGGCGGCGGTGAGCAGGGCAAGTTCCCCTTCTATGGCTATCACGGTTATTGGGCGCTCGACTTCACTAAAATCGACCCCAACTACGGCGATGAAGAGAGCCTCAAGACGCTAGTGGACCAGGCCCATCAGCGGGGCATGCGCATCATCCTGGATGTGGTGATGAACCATGTCGGTTACGCCACCCTCGCCGACTTGCAGGATCTGGGACTGACGGCGCTGACCCGAAACAGCGACAAGTTGCCGGCCCGCTGGAATGAGTGGCGCCCCAGTAGCGCGCAGAGCTGGCACGACTACAACCCGTTCATCGACTATCAGTCACCAGCGTGGAACAAGTGGTGGGGGCCAGACTGGGTGCGGGCGGGTCTGCCAGGCTATCCCCAGCCCGGCACCGATGACGTCACCGGTTCGGTGGCGGGGCTGCCGGACTTCCTGACCGAGTCCGACCAGCCGGTCGGCCTGCCTCCTCTGCTCGCCGCCAAGCAGGATACCCGGGCCAAAGCGCTCCCCAATGCCACGGTAAGCGACTACCTCATCGCCTGGCACACCGACTGGGTGCGCCGCTTTGGTATCGACGGTTTTCGGGCCGACACCGTCAAGCACCTGGAACCCGAGGTGTGGCTGAAACTCAAGCAGGCGGGCAATGCGGCCCTCAAGGAGTGGAAGGCGAACAACCCGACCAAGAAGCTCGATGATCTGCCCTTCTACATGGTGGGCGAGGTGTGGGATCAGGGGGTCACCAAGGACTTCTGGTACCAGAACGGCTTCGATGCGCTGATCAATTTCGATTACCAGCGCGAGGCCGCGCTGCCCCAGGCCCAGTGCCTGGCCAGCGCCGAGCCGACTTACGCCAGCTATGCCAGCCGCCTCAACCAGGATCCCGAGTTCAACGTGCTGAGCTACATCAGCTCCCACGACACCAAGCTGTTCTTCGGGGACTATCAGGATGTGGCGCTGCAACGGCGAGTGGCCAGCAGCTTCCTGCTGCTGCCCGGCGCGGTCCAGATCTACTACGGTGACGAGTCGGGCCGGGGACTGGCCAAGGATGGCGGCGTCTTCGATCAGGGGGTGCGATCCGACATGAACTGGCAGGAGCTGGCCAGCGGTGACAAGGCCGAGCTGGTCAAACATTGGCAGCGACTCGGCCAGTTCCGCGCCAGCCACCCGGCCATCGCCGCCGGCAGCCACCGTCAGCTCTCCGATGCCCCCTACAGCTTCGTGCGAGAAAAAGGGGACGACAAGGTGGTGGTGGTGTTCGCCGGGCGTGAGCAACCCTAAGCGCCGGCACGCATCGACACTGGGCATCACTGACTCGAGCGGCCAAGGGGAGAGGTCGGTGGCAAAACTGAACGAGGGGAGCCTGGGCTCCCCTCGTTCATACCATCGCCAGACTGCACATGCCTGGCCGGTGCCTGACGCCACCACCCGATGTTAACCCTGCGGCCTGGCGGCCAGCGCGGGCCACTCCTTGCCAGCCCGCTCAAGGGTCTCCTGCCACAGGGGCCAGGCCAGCAAATGCTGCTGATAAGCCCCCGCCGCCCCCGGCAAGGCGATACCATAGTTGAACAGACGCTGGGCCATGACGGCGTAGAACGCGTCCAGTATACCGGGAGCGCCAAAGTAGAAGCCGGCGCCGGCCTGGGCCCAGATCACCTGCAACCTGGCCAGCTCGGGCAAGGTCTCCAGGGGGGGCTCCTGCTTGCGGGGGGCCCCCAGAAAATAGGGTAAACGGCTGCGGATCTGGCCAAAACCGGCGTGCAGCTCGGCGCACAGGCTGCGCGCCAGGGCACGCTCGGCTCGGCCCGCCGGATAGAGTCCCCGACTCGGATACTGCTCATGCAAATATTCGGCGATGGCCAGGGAGTCGTGCACCCGCACGTCATCATGCACCAACCAGGGCACCAAGCCTGCCGGGGCCTGCTGTTTGAGCCTGTGCAGGGCCGCGGCATCCTTGAGCTCGAACGCCTGCTCGCGCCACTTGACCCCGGTCAGACCGAGTACCAGGGCCGCCCGCATCGCCCAGGTCGAGCCCGTGCCGACCGTCAATACCATCTCATCCATCTTGCTCTCCTGCATCGCCAGGGTCCCGGGCCACCCCATCACAGGCGGCGAGTTGCTGGCTACTTGTTATTGCCTATTGATAGGCATAGCAATTCATCCTGGCTGACCGTCACATTTGTCGGTCTGCGTGTTTGACCACCATGGGGGGCGATGCTAGTTTGATGTTCCAAAACAAATAGTTAACATCGAGCCATGGACAGCCAATTTACCATCGTCATCGCGGATGACCACCCCCTGTTTCGGGGCGCACTCTATCAAGCCGTGCACATGGCCGTCAGCGATGCGCAATTGCTGGAGGCTGACTCCATCGACAGCCTGGCCCATCTGCTTAAGGATCACCCCGAAGTCGACCTGCTGCTGCTCGACCTTAAAATGCCGGGCGCCAATGGCTTCGAGGGGCTGGTGCATCTTCGCGGCCAATACCCGGATCTGCCGATTGTTGTCGTATCAGCCTCGGAAGAGGCCTCTGTCGTGCAGCAGGTGCTGCGGCTCGGCGCCCTGGGGTTCATCCCCAAATCCTCCTCCATGAAGCAGCTGGTGACGGCACTCAATGCGGTCATCGCCGGTGATACCTGGCTGCCAGAGGGAGTCTCGCTCAGGCCAGAGAGCGAAGATGAGTCGAGCCTGACCAGCAAGCTGGCCAGTTTGACCCCCCAGCAGTACAAGGTGTTGGTGATGCTGCGCGATGGCAGCCTCAACAAGCAGATTGCCTGGGAGCTCAATGTCTCGGAAGCCACCATCAAGGCCCATATCACCGCCATCTTCCGCAAGCTCGACGTCAAGAATCGCACCCAGGCAGTGATTGCCCTGCAGCAGCTGGATATCAAGGATAACTGACCCTCAGGGCCCATATCACTACCGCCTTCCGCAAGCTCGACGTCAAGAATCGCACCCAGGCAGTGATTGCCCTGCAGCAGCTGGATATCAAGGACAACTGAGCCCTTGTCACCCTCAGGGCCCATATCACTACCGCCTTCCGCAAGCTCGACGTCAAGAATCGCACCCAGGCGGTGATTGCCCTGCAGCAACTGGATATCAAGGACAACTGAGCCCTTGTCACCCTCAGGACCCCTATCACTACCGCCTTCCGCAAACTCGACGTCAAGAATCGCACCCAGGCGGTGATTGCCCTGCAGCAGCTGGATATCAAGGACAACTGAGCGGCGTCTTCTCATTGCCGGACCGCGACTTGTCTGCTGTGCAACTGTGGCTCGCAAAAAGTACGATCGTCCTATATGCTGCCACGGGATCGACACTGAGGTGATGGATGAGCAAAGGCCGACTGACCCGTGAGACTATCTTGCAGCAAGGTTTCGAGCAGGCGAGCCAGCAGGGGTTGGAGAGTCTCACCATCGGCTCCCTCGCCAGCCGGTGCGAGATGTCCAAGAGCGGCCTGTTCGCCCACTTCCAGTCCAGAGACAATCTGCAGATAGCCGTGCTCGAATACGCAGGCCTGGTGTTTCGGGACAGAGTGATCCAGCCGGTGCGCCAGCGGGCATATCCGGATCAGCAGGCTAAATTACGGGCGCTGCTGGAAGCCTGGCTCGCCTGGAATCAGAATTTCGCCGGACGCTGCATGTTTCTCGATGCCTGGACCTCGGCCCAGGAGGGAGAGGTGCAGCAAGCCGCTCGCCAGCTGGTGCGCTTCTGGCTCGACTATCTCGCCCGTCAGGTTGCCGCAGGCCAGGCCCTGGGCGAATGGCGAGCCGAGATGGATCCCTGGCGCGCCGTCTACCGGCTCTACGGCCTCTATCTGGGCGATCAGGTGTTCGATGCCCTGGCCCTGAGCGACGATCCCGGGCACCATTTCTGGCCCGAGGTAGAGGCGCTGTTCATCAGTTGGCGCCCAAGCTGATCGCCCTGGTGGATTGGCTGTTTTCAGCCGCTGTTTTTTAAAACCGATTAAAAAGCACGACCGTACTCAAAATAACACACCCAGCCGCCTCACACCGGCGCACCACAGGAGTGACCGCCCATGAGCAGCAAGATCTACTTCAATACCCGCCGTTTCAGCCCGGGCAAGTGGCTGCTGGGTCTCGGCACCCGCCTGCATCATGGCCTGGCCCCCGCCCACGCCAAACGCACCGCCAGCAAACTGCTGCTGACCCCGAGCCGCGCCCAGCGCGACACCGATCTCCCCGCAGGTCTGGTGCGCCAGGCCGTGCACACCAGCGAGGGGCAGCTGATGAGCTATCGCCTCGGTCAAGGCCCGGTCTGGCTGTTGATGCATGGCTGGTCCGGCAGCGCCAGCCAGCTCTACCCGCTGATGGAACACATTGCGGCCCGGGGGTTCACCGCCATCGCCTACGATCACCCAGCCCACGGCCATAGCGAGGGGAAAACCGGTCATCTGCCCCGCTTCGTGCGCGCCCTGGATGAGTTGATCGAACGGCTTGGCCCCATCGCCGGCGTGATGGCCCACAGCATGGGAGGCGCCGTGGCCCTCTCCAGCCGCCACCCTCGCCTGCAGACCTGCCCCCTGCTGCTGGTCGCTCCCGTCATCGACTATGTGCCCCAGCTCTACGCCATGGTGGCGCGATCCGGTTATTCGATGCGGCTGTTCGATGCCGTGGTCAAAGAGATAGAGCAGGAGTATCAACACCCCTTGAGCGAGGTGGACCCCCTGGCTGCCCTGACCAGGCGCAGCGGCCCGGCCCTCATCGTCCACGACGAGGGGGACAGGTTCGCCCCCCATCAAGACTCCCTGCGTGCCAGCCAGAATGGCCGCACCCGGCTCATCTCCACCCAAGGCCTGGGTCATGGCCGCATACTGGCCAGCCCACCCCTGTTTGCCGCCTTCGTCGAACTCAGCCAATCGCCGGCCTGATCTCGCGACCCGCCAAGAAGGGAGGGGAGCCATGGCCCCCCTCCCTTCTTGGTCAGCCTGCCTGAACTCAATAGACCAGCGTGGGGGCGTAGAAGAAGGGCTCGATGGTCGGAGTCAGGCCCCGGCATGCGGGGCGCAGGGCATCGGCACGGGCCAGCAACCAGTCGGTGCGGTGGCGATAGCCCAGACTCATGGTCTGTCGGGGGTCGAAACAGACACTGATGATGTTGCGCGAGCCCAGCACCCAGCGCCCTGGCATGGCCGCCGCCCAGGCGGCAGCTTCCCGGCCCTGCACCCGGTTCTCCTCATGGTAGGAGTAGTGCCAGAGCGGCTGGCGGGCGAACAGCAGATGCTGCTCCTTGAAGCCCACCAGCAGCAGCTGATCTTCATGGGGCACCTCTTGCGCCGCCTTGACCATGATCTCCTCCGGGGTGCGCACCTCGTTGAGCCGCATCGCTATCTGGGTGGAATAGAGCAGCCAGCCGAAGGCCAATGAGCCGAGGACCCCTAGCAGCGGGGCCCGGCGCAACATGCCATTGATCACCAGCAACCCCAGCCCGAGCACCAGCAGCGGCAACCAGGGATGCTCCCCAAGCTCGGCCGCCTTGGCGGCCAGCCTGGCATTGAACATCAGTGCCAGAGCAGCGCCGATCCCCACCAGAGCGAGCAGCCAGCCCAACCCCTTGAGCAGCCGCACCGGCCAGACCCGGTCAAGCAGCTGGCCCAGCCAGGGCGCCGCCAGCAGCGCCAGCACAGGGGTGCCCGGCGTGATGTAGACGCCGCGCTTGCCCGGTGACAGAGAGAAGAACAGCAGCATCAAGAGCAGATAGCCGAGCAGCAGTATCACCCGCCTGTCACCATCATTTCGAATGGCACGAGCCCAGCAGACCGCGAGCCAGGGTAGCAGCAGGGAGATCGGCAGCCAGAAGGGGGGGATGACGGCGGTGAAGTAGTACCAGAGGGGTTTGACGTGATGCCAGGCGTTGGCATAGCGGGTCACCGTCTGATGCAGCAGGATGTTGTCACGATAGGCTTGCAGCACGGCATCACCGCTCGACGCCACCGCCAGCACCATGGGCAGCAGCCAGAGGCCAATCGCCCCCAGCATCACCAGGGGGCCAAGCAGCCCCTTGCACCAGGCGGCGCGACTGGCTTGACGCAATGGCTCCCTGTGCGTCCAGATAGCCGGGATCAACACCAGTACCGCCAAGATGCCAACCCCCTTGGTGATGATGCCAAGACCCGCGGCAAACCAGCCGAGGTAGTACCAGCGCCAGCCGCCGCCCGCGAGCAGGAAACGCAGGAAGCCATAGAGCCCTAGGGTGATGAAGAAACTCACCAGGGCATCGATTTGCGCCGTCTTGGCCTGCAGGGTGAACTGGACGGTAAAGAGCAGCAGCACCCCCGCCAGGAAACCCACCGGAGCATTCCACAGCCGACGACCGAGATCCCAGGTCAGCACCAGGGTACCGAGTCCCGCCAGCAGGGAAGGCAGCAAGAAAGCCACCTTGAGTGAGCCTGTCAGCAGATAACCGAGGGCAATACCCCACATGAACAGGGGCGGCTTGTCGGGATAAATCTCGCCGCCACGCATGGGAAACAGCCAGCGGCCGCTCTCGACCATCTCCTTGGCCACCAGGGCGAAACGGGGCTCGTCGGCGGGCCAGGGGTCGCGCAGTCCGATCCCCGCAGCCAGTATTACCAGGGCCAGCAGCATCAGCCAACCCAGGGTCTGGCGCGGTGATGCCTCCAGTAAAGATCGATCACTTATCATGGCAGCCCCTTGTCATCACCGATCCCCCCTGTCCCGGCGCCAGCCACGATGTTTCACATCCAGATAGAGGCTGTAGAACGCGGTGAAGGCGGGAAACAGATTCTGCAACACACCGACCGAGTCTTGCTTGGGGGAGAAAATGAAATAACTGAGCGTCATCAGGCTGCCGAGGATGCTCATGTACCAGAACAGCCGCGGGATCACCGGCTTGCCTGCCCGCCTGGACGCGATGAACTGCGCCAGCCAGCGCCCGCCAAACATCAAGGCCCCCGCATAACCGATGAGCTTCCAGCCGGTGACATGCAGCCCGGTCCATATCAGCCAGTCAATTTGGGTCTCCAGCATCATCAATCCAGCTGCTCCCTGACTTGGACTACCTTGGCCCTGCGCAGCAACCAGCAGACCCCGATCACATCCACGAGTCCGACCCAGAGCCGGTTCCAGACCCCGTATTTGGACGTTCCGGCCTGACGTGGCCTGTGGTTGACCGGGTAAGAGGCCATCTTGCCGCCATAGGCCTGGATCAGCGCCGGAATGTAGCGATGCATGTGGTTGAAGCAGGGCAGCGCCAGGTAGCATTCCCGCTTGAGCGCCTTGAGGCCACAGCCGGTATCGGGGATGCCATCGCGCAGCAAAAGATCACGAAAGCTGTTTGCCACTCTGGAGGAGAGTCGCTTGACCCAGTCATCCCGCCGATTGACCCTGTGACCAATCAGGCCCACCAGCGCCGGATCCGCCTCATTGCGCCCCATCAATTCATGCAACAGGCCGGGGATGTCGGCCGGATCGTTCTGGCCATCCCCATCCAGTATCACCAGCCAGTCGCCACGGCCATGGCGCACCCCGCTCAGGACGGCAAAACTTTGGCCCACCCCCTGCTCATGGCGCAGCACTCTGAGCCTTGGAAAATCCTGCTTTATCCGGGTCAGAATGGCAACGCTGTCATCGGTGCTGCCGTCATCCACATAGATGAGTTCGTACTCGAACTGTCCATCCATGGCCTGGCGGATCTCGCCGATCAGGGGTTCCAGGTTGTCCCGCTCGTTCTGTGCCGGTATGACGATGGAGACGCTGATGTGCGCTGCTTGCATTGATGGGGCCTCAATTGATTTCACAACTCGCGTTACATTAACCCACAGCAAGGCTGAACCTGGACTGGATTTACCCTGACTTTACACATGGGCTTAACTATTTTTATTAATAATGTTATAGACTTGTAGTCAAGTTACTGCCCAGCGTCCCTGACGGAAATGACGCAGCTATGACATCTTCTCTACCCTTGGCCGGGCGCTGGCAGAACCCATGTCACAGGATGGAACCCGACCGGCGGCTCTTGCTTTGAGCGCCACAGAACAACCTTGAATAGTTCCAAAGGCATCCGCTATGGCCAAACCTAACACAGCCCTGCTGTTAACCGGTGGTGGTGCTCGCGCCGCCTATCAAGTTGGCGCCCTCAAAGCTATCGCCGAACTCTACCCCCGCAATCAGGGGATCCCTTTCCCCATTTTATGCGGCACCTCGGCCGGTGCCCTCAACGCCACGGCCCTCGCCTGCCATGCCTCATGCTTTCACCTGGGAGTGCGTAAACTGGAGTGGGTCTGGCGCCGTTTCGAGACGCGCCACATCTTCGATTTTCACCCGGGGCGCCTGCTCTGGCGTCTGCTCTACGAGGGGTCGGCGGGCCTGATCCATCCGGACCCGAATCGCGCCTTCAACCTGTTCGACAATAGTCCGCTGCGCAAGCTGCTCGAGCAGCTCATCGACTACCACCGCATCGATGACAATATCCTCTACGGCAGTCTGGAGGCCCTGGCCATCACGGCATCGGATTATGAGAGCGGCCTTAGCACCACCTTCTTTCAGGGACGTTCTCAGCATCACCCCTGGGAGCGGGAACGCAGGCGCGGCATCCGTACCCTGATCACCTCAGATCACCTGATCGCCTCCAGTGCCCTGCCCTTCGTGTTCCCCGCCACCCGTATCGGCGACAAATTCTATGGCGATGGCTCCATTCACCAGCTCAGTCCCCTGAGCCCGGCTATCCATCTGGGGGCAGAGCGGATCCTGGCCATTGCCCTGGCGCCGCCTCCCCAACATAACCCGACTCAATACCGGGAGCGGCTGACCAGCTCCCACATCGCCAGTCACCTGCTCGACACCGTGTTCACCGACACCCTCAATTCGGATCTGGAGCGCCTGGGCCGCATCAACCTCACCCTGTCGCTCATTCCAGAGCGGGACAGAGCAAGGTTAAAACTCAAGGAGGTGGAAGCCTGCGTGCTCAAACCAAGCCAGGATCTCGACGTGCTGGCGCTCCCTTTTCTGCCCCAGCTGCCAACCGAGATGCGCCGCCTGCTGCGGGTGTTGGGGGTCAAGGGTGATGAGACCAGCAGCCTGGCCAGTTTTCTGATGTTCGTCCCCGGCTACTGCCAACAGCTCATCGCCCTGGGTTATCAAGACACCCTGGACGACAGATCCCGTGTCGCTCGCTTCCTCGATATCCAGAGCCCGGCCAGCGTCTCGCAAGTCACCGCAGTCCAACCCGCCAGATAGCGGCCAGGGCTATGTTCTTGCCGCCATTGCGCCGCCAGCGCCCTGGCGGCCTCCCAGCACACCCCATCCCCATCTTCCCGACTTGCACTAGCGCCCCTCCAGCAGCCGTTGCTCTGCCTGCTCGATGGCGGCACTCGTGCCAAACAGCACCAGGGTATCCCCCGCCCCCAGCAGCAGCTCGGCCCTGGGCTCCAGCACGTCGCCCCCACGCTGTACCTCCTTGATGTGCACAGCCTCCAGGGCGAGATCCTGCACCTTGTGGCCTATGGCCCAGGCCTGCTCGCTCAGCACGAGCGGGTGCAGCCGCTCCAGGCCCTGATCCGTCTCCAGATCCGGGGCACTCTGCCCCCCCCAGTAAAAGCCATGCAGGAAGGAGTACTGGCTGTTGCGCTCCTTCTCCATGCGCCGGATCACCCGGCCTATGGGCACGTCACAGTGCAGCAACAGGTGGGACACCAGCATCAGAGTCCCCTCCTGGGATTCCGGCACCACTTCGTGAGCCCCGGCCTGCTTGTACTGCTCCAACAGGCGGTCATCCTGGGTGCGCACCACTATCTTGACCCCCTCTGCCAAACCGGGGATCAGGGAGAGCATGGCGCCGATCCGCTTGGCATCGTCGAAGGTGATGATCACCAGACGGGCCCGTTGCAGACCGGCGGCCAGCAAGATCTCGCGTCTGCTGGCATCACCAAAGGCCACCTGCTCCCCCGCCAGCTTGGCCTCATTCACCCGCTCGGGATCCAGATCCAGTGCCAGGAAGGGGATCCCCTCCAGCTTGAGAAAGCGGGCACAGGTCTGACCGGCCCGACCGAAGCCCGCGATGATGACGTGACCACTCTTGCTCAGGCCCGACTGGGCCACTTCTGATTGGGAAAGCAGGGAAGATCGCGTCAGCCAGCGCGCCAGCTCCTGGGAGCGCCCCACCAGCCAAGGGGTGATGGCAATAGAGATAACGCCAATACCGATCAGCAGGGAGACGATATCCTGACCAAGCAAGCCGTGGCTGAGCGCCAGGGCCAGCAGCACGAAGCCAAACTCGCCAACCTGACTCAGCATGATGCCCGCCGCCATGGCATCGCGTTTTCGCTCCCCCATCAAGCGCCCCGCCAGCAGAACCAATAGCGATTTGAACAGCACCAGCAGCACCACAATGCCCACCACCTGCCACCAATGGCGCGCCACCTGCTGCCACTCCATGGCCATGCCGATGGTGATGAAGAAGAGCCCCATCAAGACATCGCGAAACGGCTTGATGTCCACCTCCAGCTGGTGACGATAGTGGGACTCCCCTAACATCATCCCCGCCAGGAAAGCACCCAGGGCCATGGAGAGCCCCATCCACTGAGTGAGAGAAGCCGCAAGCAGCGCGACCAGCAGGGCGCTCAGTACGAACAACTCGTCGGAGCGGGCCCGGGCAACCTCATGAAACAGGGAGGGCAACCACCACTTGCCCACCGCCAACAGGCCGAGCAGGACCAGCAAGCCCTTGAGTAAGGCCCAGGCGACCGCAACCAGCAGGGCATCGCCCTGGGCTTCGGGCTCGGCCAATATGGGGATCATCACCAGCAGGGGCACCACGGCCAAGTCCTGAAACAGCAGGACGCTGACCCCAAGCTGGGCACGACGGGTATGCAGCTGCTTCTGCTCCCCAAGCTGTTTGATCACCACCGCAGTCGAGGAGAGGCTGAGGGTGCCCGCCACCACCAGTGCCTGGGGCAGGGTCAGCCCCCACCACCAGCCAATCCAGCAAAACAGCGCCGTGGTCAGGATCACCTGCAGCCCCCCGACCCCGACCACCAGGCTGCGCATGGCAATGAGCTTGGAGAGGGAGAATTCGAGGCCGAGAGAGAACATCAGGAAGACCACCCCAAGTTCCCCCAGGGTGTGCATCATGGCTTGCTCAGTGACCCACGCCAGACCATAGGGGCCGAGCAGCACGCCGGCGATCAGGTAAGCGAGGATCGCCGGCAGGCCCAAGCGCCGGAAAACCGCCACCAGCAACACGGCGGCAAACAGCAACGTCAAAAATTCCGTATACAATTTTTCCTCCTATTTTATCGACTTAAGTCTAGCCAGCCGGGGTTGCCCCTATAGGACATATTTTGGGCGCGGATCTTGCAGTATTTGGCACCATGGTGGGCCTGGGTGCCGCTTGGGAAGGAAATAGAGTGGATAATTCAACATCGTGGAGAGGGGCAAACGCCTCGGTCGGTTATGACGCAGCGCAGTGGATCCGCCAACTGGATCACCTGACGCCCGTGATAAGTCAGCCAGCTCATGGCTTGCTCGAGCGCTTGCTCGGCCAGCAGACGCTGAGCGAGCTGCTGGCAATCTTTGCCCGCACGGCGGCAAGGATTGTCCGCATCCACAGCCTCTGCCTGGAGGGCACCCACCACCACAGCCTGATCCAGTGTCTGCCCCAGGATCAGATCAGCCTGCACAGCTACCAGTTTCCGCTCAAGGATGGCCAGGGTCTCTGCCTGGGACAGCTCCATTATCAGCTGATCCAGACCCCCAGCCAGCAGCAGACTGCTGAGTTGCAGGCCTGTCACCGCCAGTTCGAGCTGGCGCTGCCCCTCTACCTGCGCCTGGCCAATCTGGAACAACAGGTGCGTCTCGATCACCTGACCGGGCTTGGCAACCGGGCCTATTTCGATGAGGCCCTCGGCCGCGCCGTCGAGCAGCACAGCCGGGATCCTCATGGCTTGGTGTTGGTACTGCTGGATCTCGATCGCTTCAAGCAAGTCAATGACACCTGGGGCCACCCGGTCGGCGATCTGGTGCTCAGCCGCTTCGCCCAACTGCTGCAGCAGTGCATCCGCGCCACGGATCAGGCGTTTCGGATCGGGGGGGATGAGTTCGCCTTGCTGCTGCAACCGGCCGATGCCGAGGCCTGGCGACCGGTCTGGCTGCGGCTGCAACAGATGCTCCGCAGCCACCAGGAGCTCGTCAGCTTCGAGGTCGGCTGCTCCCTTGGCGCCGCTAACTGGCTGCCGGGCATGGACGTCTACACCCTGTACGAGACCGCGGATAGCCACCTCTACTCCCGCAAGAAAGCGGAAGGCGCTGGCTAAGCAGTCATGCCTGTCTGCATCCAGGGATAGCCAAGCCATGAGCTTGCGCTGTTTAACAAATCCGGGGCGGCCAATGGCCGCCCCGGATTTTTTATGGCAAGGGCTCGGTATCGTCCGGCGAGTCCAGCCTCTGCCAGGCCAGCCCCAGGCCACCGGTCCGGGCAAAGCCCTCGCAGATGAAGAGATCCAGGGCCGCCGCGGGCGCCTCGCCATAGAAGAGAATGGGGATTCGACCCCGCTGCCAGGAGGGCACCCCGTACTCCTGCCACAATTTCTTGAGGCGACGGCTCCCCCCTCGCCCCTGCGGGGTGAGGGTCTGGCCAGGGGCCACCGAGAAACGAATGGAGAGCGGCTCATCCGCCCCGGGCAGCCTCAATGTCCCCTCGGCGCCGATGCGCAACTGCACGCTGCCAAGCCGGTCCGGCAATGTCACCCAGCGACCAGGAACCAGGGGGATCTGCTCGGTCAGCGGCGCCAGATCCGGGCGCACCAGATAGAGCAGGCCCTGATAACGACGGCAACTCACCCGACCCCAGTTGAGTTGAGGATTGGCATCCGGGCGGGCCAACACCAGTTCGTCCCACAACCGGGCCAGCTGATCCCGGGCCGGCATCTCGCCACCCTGGCGCCGGATCCAGTGACGCAACAGGTTATTGCGCCTGGCCGGACTCAACTCATGGAGCGGGGCGATGCGCAACGCCTCCCCCTCTCCCGCCAACCGCCAATCCTCGGCCGCCAGCTCTTCGAGCAGCGCCTGCTGTTCCGCACAGAGGGCCATGCTGCGGGCCGCCGTCTGGGCGATGGCCGGCCAGCGGGCCCTAAGCCCGGGGATCACCCGCTGGCGCAGGAAGTTGCGATCGTAACTCACGTCCACATTGCTCTCATCTTCCACCCAGCTCAGCCCCGCCTCGCCGGCCGCCTCGGCCAGCTCCTCGCGGCCAGTGGTCAGCAAGGGGCGCAACAACCATCCCTGACCAAATGGCTGGCTCGGCACAATGCCGGACAAACCCCGTGGGCCGGCGCCACGCTTGAGGGCCAGCAAGAGAGTCTCCAGCTGATCGTCCTGATGATGCGCCGTGAGCAACCAGCCCCCAGGCGCCAGCGCCGTGCTCAGCTGGTCATAGCGAGCGGTGCGGGCCTGCGCCTCCAGGCTCTCGCCATTGCCCCGGTTCAGCGCTACCCGCGCCACCTGCAGCGGCACGCCGAGCTGCCGACAGAACGCGGCGCACTGCTCGGCCCAGGCATCGGCATTGGGGCTGAGCCCATGGTGCACGTGCAGAGCACGCAGGGGCAGCTGCCGCTCGCGGGCGAAACGATCAGCCAGCAAGAGCAGCAGGGTGGAGTCGAGACCACCGCTGTAAGCCACCAATAAGGAGCTGGAACTTGTTGGCGTCGGCAGGGTCTGACAGACACGTGAATAGAGTTGAGAAATCATAGGCTTCCCCGGAATAGACGGGCCGATCTTAGCAGATGCGGACTTATCAAGCTGTAACCGGACTGCTAGAGTGAGACTCGCCTGCTCGCACCCTGAGCAAGGAAGCAAATAACTCGAATTGGAACAAGTACAATGCACAACAAGAAAAGCATACTGGCCGGGTTGATAGGCTTGGCCCTGCTGGCCGGTTGTAGCCAGGGACCTGCCCAGGATCAGGCCCACTCAGGGCTGACCTTGGCCAACATGGATACCCGTATCAAGCCCGGCGACGATTTTTTCCGCTATGCCAACGGCCACTGGCTCGCCAGCGCCAAGATCCCCGATGACAGACCCGCCGATGGCGCCTTCTATACCCTGCGCGACAAGTCCCTTGCCGATGTTCGCACCCTGATTGAGGCGCTGCCCAAGGATGCGCCCCAGGGCTCTGAAGCCCAGCAGATCCGCGATTTCTACGCCAGTTATCTGGATAAAGCTGGCCGTGATGGCAAGGGCATGAGCCCGCTTCGCCCCCTGCTCGCCGAGCTGGATCAGGTGACGGATAGCCGCACCCTGGCCCAGGCCCTGGCGCGAACCGGCAAGGTGGGCGGTGGTGCCCCCTTCGGCTTCTGGATTGGACCCGATGCCAAGGCGCCGACCCAGTACAGCGTCAACATAGGCCAGTCCGGTCTCGGCCTGCCAGACCGGGACTACTACCTCAAGAGTGATGACGCCAGCGTGCGCCTGCGCCAGCAGTACCAGCAGCATATCGCTGGTATGCTGACCCGGGCCGGTGAAACCGATACCGAGGCCAAAGCCAAACAGATAGTGGCGCTGGAAACCGCCATCGCCCGCATCCAGTGGGACAAGGTCGCCCTGCGTGATCGGGAGAAGAGCTACAACAAAGTCGCCAGCGGCGATCTCAGCCGCCTCGCCCCCCATATCGACTGGCAGAGCTATCTCGAGGAGGCGGGCATTGTCGCCCAGCCGACCCTGATCCTGGGCCAACCCAGCTACCTGCAAGCCCTGGACAAGCTGATGGTGCAGACTCCCGCAGCCCAGTGGCGCGACTACCTCAAATGGCAGCTCATCAGCGACTATGCCCCCTATCTCGACAGCGACACCGACCAGGCCAACTTCGCCTTCTTCGGCACCGTCCTGAGCGGTACTCCCAAGCAGCGTGCGGCCTGGGAGCGAGCATTGGCGGTACTCGATGCCCACCTGGGCGAGGCCGTCGGCAAACGCTATGTGGCGCAATATTTCCCCCCCGAGGCCAAGGCCCGCATGGAGCAACTGGTCGAAAACCTGCGCATCGCCTACGGCCAGAGCATAGATACCCTCGACTGGATGTCACCGGCCACCAAGGCCCAGGCCAAGGAGAAACTCGCCAAGTTCAGACCCAAGATTGGTTACCCGGACAAGTGGCGGGACTACAGTGCCATCCAGGTCAACGCGGATGATCTGGTCGGCAACCTGCTGCGCGCCCAGGCCTTCGAGTATCAGGAGAGTCTCTCCCGGCTCGGCACCCCGGTCGACAAGGATCGCTGGTACATGTCGCCCCAGACGGTGAACGCCTACTACAACCCCAGCAACAACGAAATCGTGTTCCCGGCGGCCATCCTGCAGCCCCCCTTCTTCGATCTGAACGCCGATGATGCGGTCAACTATGGCGCCATCGGTGGCGTCATCGGCCACGAGATGGGTCATGGTTTCGATGATCAGGGCGCCAAGTCCGATGGGGACGGCGTGTTGCGTGACTGGTGGACGCCGACCGATCTCAAGGAGTTCAGGTTCCGCACCAGCCGGTTGGTCGCCCAGTACAACCGCTTCGAACCCATAGCGGGTCAGTTCGTCAACGGTCAGTTCACCCTGGGGGAGAACATTGGCGATCTGGGCGGCCTCACCATTGCCCACAAGGCCTACCTGTTGTCACTCGCTGGCAAGGAGGCCCCGGTGCTCGACGGCTTCACCGGCGAACAGCGCTTCTTCCTCGGCTGGGCCCAGGTGTGGAAGGGCAAGTATCGCCCCGAGCTGATGCAGATGTTGCTCAGTTCGGATCCCCACTCCCCGCCCGAATACAGGGTCAATGGCGTGGTGCCCAATATTCCCGCCTTCTACGAGGCGTTCAAGATAGATCAGGGCGACAAGCTCTATCTGGACCCGGCCAAACGGGTCAAGATCTGGTGATCGCCGCCTCGTCGAGGCAGATGACAGGCGCCGGGCACAGATGCCCGGCCCACTGGTTTCAATCCGTGACAGGCAACCCTGTTTGCCAGTCACCGCAGTAACAAGGGTCAAATCGATGAAAACCTTGCTCATGACACTCGGCCTGCTCAGCCTGCCACTGACCGGCCAGGCGGCGGATGGTTTCTTCAAACAGCTGACGCTGCCCTCCGGTCAGGTGATCACCGTCAGCGAGGGACGCGGTGAACCCGCCTCCACCGGCAGCTACGGCGTGCGCCTCTACACCGGAGCCAACCCCCAATTTCCCCTCGACCAGTTCATCGATGGCAAGATCTTGCCCCGCGATGGCAGCATCAAGGAGCTGACACTGCAGGATCTCAACGGTGACAAGCAGCCCGAACTCATCGTCATCATCGAGAGCGCTGGCAGCGGCAGCTATCTCAGTGCCAGTGCCTTCATCATCGATCCCCAGCAGGGGCTCGACAGCTTCAACCACGTAGAGGGGTTGGCGCCAAACGATGATGTGATCCAGGCACTCAAAACCCCTAGGGATTAATGGACAGTGAAGCCGGCAGCCTGCCATGCAGGCTGTCGCTTTGCTTGCTGAGATGCGCTGTTCGCCACACTCATCACCAGGGGCCACGCCCTCTGGTTCGCCGATGGACGCTTGTTTTTTTCTGTGCTTATAATCGCCTCACTGTGCCATGACAAAACACAAGGAGGTAAAAAATGGTAATCCCAACGTGTCCGATGTTCTCGGCTCGTCTGTTCGACACTTTCCCCAGCTCTTGCCTGCATAAGATCGCGCTGCGATAGCGGGTTCGAGCAAAGCCGACTCCCTTCTTGACCGAGACCTTTCTCGACCATTGTCGCCAGCGCTCCTGATGACAGGGATCTCCGATCCCGCATTTTAGAGAGCAACAGCATGACAACATTGATGAGTACCCACTCCCTGCAGATGAGCGCAGGTCACCTTCCCCTGTTCGACAATATCGACCTCAGCATCCAGAGCGGTGACCGCATCGGCCTCATCGGCGCCAACGGCAGCGGCAAGAGCACCCTGCTCGCCCTGCTGGCTGGCCAGATCCAGCCCCATGATGGACGCGTGCAACAGGCCGCCCCCTGCCGCTGCGAGTTTGTGGCGCAGCATTTACCCACTGCGTTGCAGGGGCTCAGCACCCGCGCCGTGCTGGAGCAAGCCGTGGCAGGGGATCCCGCCCTCGGCTGGCAGGTGGACAAGATGCTCGATGAGCTGCAACTCGCCGAGCAGGCCGACTTGCCGGTCACTACCCTGAGCGGTGGCCAGCACAGCCGCCTGCAGATAGGCCGCGCCCTGCTGCGCCAACCCAATCTGCTGCTGCTCGATGAGCCAAGCAATCACCTGGACTTGCCCGCCCTGCTCTGGCTGGAGCGCTTCTTGTCGAGCTGGCGCGGCGCCTTCGTGCTGGTCTCCCACGATGGCCGCCTGCTCGATCGGGTGACCCAGCACACCCTGATCCTGCGGGACAGGCGCATCTACCGCTTCGCCCAGCCTTGCAGCCAGGCCAGGGCGGCGCTGGTGGAAGAGGACGACAATGCTCGCCTGCGCCGGATGGATGAGCAAAAAGAGATAGACCGCCTGAGTGCCAGCAGCAAACGCCTCACCATCTGGGGGCGGGAACATGACAGCGAGAAGCTGATACGCCAGGCCAAGTCCATGGAGAAACGCATCGTGAAGCTGCAGGAGGAGCAGAGCCTGGTCGGCGCCGGCGCCCCCTGGCGACTCGAACTGCACGGACTGGGGCTGCCCGCCGATGCCCTGTTGCGGCTGGAAGCCCTCGACGTGCGCCCGGCGCCACAGTTGCCGCCCCTGCTGCGCGCCGAGGATCTCTGGTTGAAATCCGGTGACAGGGTCGCCCTGCTCGGTGCCAATGGCACGGGGAAATCCTCCCTGCTGCGCCAGTGCTGGGCCGAGATAGGTGAACAGCGCCAGGCAGAGGGCTGGTACCGCCACCCCGCAGCCAGCATCGCCTACTACGATCAATCCCTGCAGCAGCTCGATGACGGGGCCACCCTGAGCGACGCCCTCTACGCCCTGGCGCCGCGACCGGCGGTGACCCTGCGCCAGGCCCTGATCCGGGCAGGCTTCCCCTACACCCGTCACGGCCAGCGGGTCTTGAGCCTGAGTGGTGGCGAGCGGGCCAGACTGCTGTTCCTCGCCCTCTCCCTGGCGAGTCACCACCTGCTCTGGCTCGATGAACCCACCAACCATCTGGATCTGGAGGGCAAGGAGGAGCTGGCCGAGGCACTGACCGGCTTTGCCGGTGGCGTCTTGCTGGTCTCCCACGACCGGGATCTGATCGAGCGCAGTTGCAACCGCTTCTGGGTGATCAAGGGGGGGCGCATTGTCGAGGCCCACAGTGCCGAGCGAGCCTATGCCGAGCTGCTCGGCCATGAACTGGCAGGCCCATCAAGCAGCCCGATCCCCACGGCCCTCTCTCAGCCCCAGGCCACGGCAGAGGAGGATGACGAGGCCATGCTGGCACGCTGGTACGAACTGGATAGCTTGCTGGCGGCCGATCTCGCCCGTAAGCCCAGGCATCAGACCCCACGGCTGCAACAGCGCTGGCGCGACGAGCTATCCCTGCTCACCGAGCGGCTTGGCCTCTGAGCACTGCCGCCAATCATGATGACAAAGCCCCGCATTGCGGGGCTTTGACTGGGTCGCGTCGGCGCCTTGTGACAGCGGTTACTCGATAACGGAGCAGCTGCCCCCCTCGGCCGCGCCCTGACGCTGACGACACCTGCGCCGCCACAGGGCGAAGAGCCCATAACCCAGGGTCAGCAGCAGGGCATAGATCCCCTCGGCGGCCAGGGCGACCATGACGGCCGCGCAGAGCAGGGCACTCATACCCGCCAACCACTTGCCGCAGCCTGCCAACAGGCGCCAGCCCGCCGCCATGCAGAGCAGATAGACCAGTACAAAGTTGCCGTTGGCGTAGCGGATCAGGGTATCGAGGGGCAGCCGCCACCAGAGGATCAGGGTGATGGAGGCGACACAGATACCGAGCACCAGACAGAGCGCTCGCACCGGAGCCCCCCGCGTCGACAGGGTTGCCAGGGAAGCAGGCAGCTTGCCCTCGCGCGCCATGCTCCAGATGAGCCGTGCAAACCCCTGTAGATAGATGTTGATGCTGGCAAAGCAGGAGAGATAGCCGAGGATCGCCACCAGCCACTTGGCGGTCGGCCCGAACAAGAGCGCCAGCAGGGTAGGAATGGCGGTGGCATTGGTCGCCTCATCGCCATAGAGGCCGTACTTGAGCACGACCAGGGAGTGGATCCCGTAGATGAGCCCCGCCAGCAGCACACCGCCAAGCAGGGCAAGGGGATAGTCGCGCCCCGGGTTTTTGAACTCCTCCCCCATGTGGGCGAAGGCTTCCAGACCGACGAAGCACCAGAACATCACCGCCAGCGCCGTGGCCATGGCGGGCCATTCAGCTGCCGTCGGCAGAGGCTGAGCGGCATCACGCCAGCCAATCTCGCCCTTGAGGGCGATAAGCAGGGTCAGCCCGACGATGGCCAGGGCAATGAGCAGTTGCAGATTACCCGAGGAGCGTGCGCCGCGCAGACCGAGCAGCAAGACGCCGAGCAGGGTCAACAGCTGTATGGCCCACAGGGTCAGCTCACCAAGTTCGAACAGGGCATGCCAGAATCCCGCCGCTATGGTGAGGGCCGCAGGCAATCCCACCGGCAGCACCGCCAGAAACAGGAAGGCGGAGTAACGCTCTGCGCCGGCTCCAAAGGCATTGCCGATAAGATGGGGCGCCCCGCCCGCATGGGGATAGCGGCGCCCGAGCCGGGCAAAGGTAAAGGCGATGGGCAGCACCAGCACGATGAGCAGCACCCAGGCCCAGAGGGAGGCTCCCCCCGCCAGGGAGGCCGCGGCGGCAGGTACCACGAAAATCCCGGTACCAAGCAAGGAGGTCGCCAGCAACCCCATCCCCTGCCACAGTCCCAGATCCTTCTTTAAGCTCGACATTTTCCGTTGTCCGATGTGAAAATCGTCCACCATGTTAGGCCAATTCGGCCTCGCAGGTAAGTCATCAGACTGCCTCTTGGCAGCGGTGAAGTGACGGTTATCACCGCCATTTCGTCGGCCATAACCGGGGTGCGCAGGAAAGCAGCAGCAAAGAGGCAACGTGGACAAATACGACGACAAGATAGTGGCCCTGCTTTCGCAAGATGGTCGGCTCAGCATCAGCAAGCTGGCCGAGGCGGTGGCGCTGTCCCGCTCCGCGGTGAGCGAGCGGCTCAAGCGCCTGGAGGAGCGAGGCATCATCCTCGGCTATCGCGCCGTGCTGGCCGAGCCCCAGGGCCAGATCAGCGCCTTCTTCGAACTCAGCTTTCGCACCCCCCGCTGCGAGCAATATGGCGCCCGCATCGGCCAGATCCCCGAGGTGCGGCTCTGCTACAGCATCAGTGGCGACACCGACATGCTGGTGCAGGTCAGGGTGGCGAGCATGACGCGGCTCGACGCCATTCGCCAACAGTTGGAGGCCCTGCCCCAGCTCAGCATGATCAAGACCCATGCCATCTTGAGCGAGCTTGTCGATCGCACCCGTTGAGCCAGTTCAGGGATGCCCAGACAGCACAAAGCCGCCCGAGGGCGGCTTTGTGCTGATAACGCTGACTCAGAACAAGAGGGAGTAGAGGATGCCGGTCATGGCCAGCACACCGATGAACGTCACGAACAGGTTGCTGGGCTGGCCCGCAAACTTGCGCATGGCCGGTACCTTGGCAATGGCGTACATGGGCATCAGGAACAGCAGCATGGCGATGATGGGGCCCCCCAGGGATTCGATCATGCCGAGTATGCTGGGGTTCACCGTGGCCACGGCCCAGGTGGTCAGGATCATGAACAGGGCGGTGACCTTGTTGAGCCGCGTGCTGTCAATCGACTTGCCACGTTCACGCAGCATCTTGACCATCAGCCCATTGAAGCCCTCTTGTGCCCCCAGATAGTGGCCCAGGAAAGACTTGCTGATGGCGACCATGGCGATCAGCGGCGCCAGGGTGGCAATCACGGGATTGTCGAAGTGGTTTGCCAGGTAGGAGAGGATGGAGATGTTCTGATCCTTGGCCGCCAGCAAATCACTTGGAGAGAGTGCCAGTACGCAGCTGAACACGAAGAACATCACGCTCACCACCATCATGATGTGGGCGCCCAGCAGGATGCGGTTGCACTTGCCATCGGCTCGCTCACCGTAGCGGCCCTTATTATCCACCGCAAACGACGAGATGATGGGCGAGTGGTTGAAGGAGAACACCATCACGGGAATGGCCAGCCACAGGGTCTTGACGAAGTCCCCATTGAGGGCGTCGGACAAGGCCGGCGCCTCGCTGATGATGGCACCATTCCAGTGCGGAACCAGGTAGAAGGCCAGCCCCATGAGGGCGATGACGAAGGGGAACACCAGTATGCTCATCGCCTTGACGATAAACTTGCCCCCCAGACGCACCACGGCCATCAGGGAGAGGATCAGCCCCAGGGCCAGCAGGGCGCGGGGTGGCGGCGTCATGCCGAGCTGATGGATCATCAGGCTCTCCACCGTGTTGGTGATGGCAACGGCGTACATCAGTAAGATGGGGTAGATGGCGAAGAAGTAGAGCAGCGTGATGAGCTTGCCCGCCATCTTGCCAAAATGCTCCTCGACCACCTCGGTGATGTCACCCTCCCGGGTCGAGCCAGAGAGCACGAAGCGATTGAGGCCACGGTGAGCGAAGAAGGTGAGCGGCAACGCCAGCAGGGTCATGGCCAGCAGCGGCCAGAGTCCGCCGACCCCGGCATTGATGGGCAAAAACAGGGTACCGGCACCGATGGCCGTGCCATACAGGCCCAGCATCCACACCAGATCGGCCTTGTTCATGCCAGTGGCACGGGTGCCCTGGCGCGGCAGGCTGCCCTCTACTGCAACATTCATCTCGGACATGAGTCGTTCCTGTAGTTTGAGAATCGAATTTCTGGCTCACGGCAAGTGCCGCCTTGTTCCGACTCCCTGGAACCTTATGTCCACCCTGGATCTGGCTCGAACCGTGGCGCAACCCGGCAAGCATTACCAAATTGCAACAAGTGGGGCGATCAGGGGATTCACGTTGAACCATGCCACGGCGGCGTTCACACCCCGTTAACCCTGTATCGCGTTGATGGGGTCACTCTAAATTAAACATCCGGCCAAATCACAGGTAAATTTGAACAATTAAACAAAAGTTTGACTTAAATCGTGTTTGCCACGCTCTGAGTCACGCTTCCTTTCCACTCTGGTGAAGAGTCGTTAACAATTCGCGGGAGCCCGTTATCGACGCCTGCTCCCGATGCTGAAACAACCTGATCACACTCCTCCCTCCGGGACTCAAGTTGTGTGCCACCTTGCCCTGGCGTACCCTGTTCCTCACCGCTTTTTCCGTTGAATAACTATGGCCATCACCCGTACCGATCTCGCCGAACTGGCGGTGTTTGCCGCCGTCGCCCGCCACCAGAGCTTCAGCAAAGCCGCCCTCGAACTTGGCGTCTCAGCCTCCGCCCTGAGCCATAGCCTGAAGGGCTTGGAGCAGCGGCTGGGGGTCAGGCTGCTCAATCGCAGCACCCGCGCCGTAGTGCCGACCGATGCGGGCCAACGGCTGCTGGAGCAGCTAGTGCCGACCCTGACCCAGCTGGAAGAGGCGCTGGAGGAGCTGACCCGCCACAGCGAGGAGCCGGTCGGCAGGCTGAAGCTCTGTGCGCCACGGGGTGCCATCCATACCGTACTGGCACCTGTGCTGATCGATTATCTGGTGCGCTACCCGCGCATGCAGGTTGAGGTGGTGGAGCAGGAGCTGATGCCGCGCCTCATCGAGGATGGCTACGATGCCGCTATCTTCTATGGCGACCTGCTGCCCAAGGAGATGATTGCCGTGCCGCTCGGTCCGCTGCAACGCTATCTGGTGGTGGCTTCCCCCGCCTATCTGGCCGAGCACGGTACGCCACAGCACCCTCGCGAACTGGCCCGTCACGCCTGCATCGGTTATCGACTGACCCCCTCCCACCACTACCGCTGGGCCTTTGCCGGGGAAGAGGGCAGCCTGCTGGAAATAGAGGTGACTGGTCCCCTGACCACCAGCACCCCCGCTCTTTACCTGGGAGCGGCCGAGGCGGGATTGGGGTTGGCCTACTGCCTGGAGGAGGAGGTGAGCCAGCAGCTCGCCGAGGGGAAACTGCTGAGCGTGCTGGAGCCCTGGTGCCCCAGCTTCACGGGCTTCTCACTCTTCTACCCCAGCCGCCATCAGCTGGGACACGGCCTGCGCACCCTGATCGACCAGCTCAAGGAGCACTATCACCGCCATGATTGCTGAGTATTATTCAGTAATTCATCAAATATAAATCGGATTATCAATGTAAGTTTATCAATCTAGACTGTCTGCTCGATATTGGGCCTCCCCGAGAGAACAGATATGTCTGCCTACTTCACCCTGCGCCAACGGGTCATGACCCGCCGCTTCTGGGGCTATGCCCTCCCCTCCATCCTCGCCATGCTGGTATCCGGTGCCTATTACCTGGTCGATGGCATCTTCGTCGGCCACTATGTGGGGGCCGCCGGCCTCGCCGGTATCAATCTGGTCTACCCGGTCATCATGGTGCTGATCGGCCTCGCCGCCATGGTAGCCATGGGGGCGGCAACTGCCATCTCCTTCCAGCAAGGGGCGAGAAACCTCAAGCAGGCCCGCCAGAGCCTGGTCAATGCGCTCTGGCTAGTGGCAGGGCTTGGGGTCGCCGCCCCCCTGCTGCTGCACCATTGGCACATGGAGATCCTGCTGGCGCTGGGGATTGAGCAAGGCACCGCGACCTGGCAGCAGGCCAGTGACTATCTCACCTGGATTGGTGGCGGCACCCTGCTGCTGGCCAGCAACCTGGCGGTGCCCTACCTGCTGCGCAACGATGGCCGCCCCCGCCTCGCCATGATCCTGGTCAGCAGTGGCGCCATTCTCAACATCGCGCTCAACTATGTGATGGTGGGCCGACTGGGGCTGGGACTGGTGGGCACCGCCCAGGCGACGCTCATCTCAGAGGGTATCGTCAGCCTGCTGGGCCTCGGCTATTTCTTTAGCTCCCATGCCAGGCTGCGCCTCTCCTGGCGCGACCTCGTCCCCGAGTGGATGGCCATGCCCGGCTTGCTGTTCAGCGGCCTGCCGAGCCTCATCACCCAGTTCAACCTGGGGCTGCTGCTGCTGCTGCACAACAGCCAGCTGATGGTCTATGGCTCCATCAAGGATCTGGCTGGCTTCACCGTGGCCGGTTACACCGAGGCGGTGTTCATCGTGATCCTGCAGGGGCTGGCCTTCGGCATCCAGCCGCTGGTCAGCCAGGCGGCGGGGGCCAAGCGCCATCGGGATCTGAAGTTCCTGATGGAGATGGGGCTCAAGGTAACCTTGATCTACGGGGTGGCGGTCTGGCTGTTGATCCAGCTGCTGCCGCAACCGGTGGCCATGCTCTACACCGGTTCCCAGGATGCGGAGCTGATTGCCGCCGCCGTCAGCAGCCTGACCCTCAATCTTGCCGCCATTCCGCTGGAGGGGATCATCATGTTCGGCATAGTGCTGCTGCAATCCATGGCCCGCACCAGGCAGGCGCTGATCATCTCGACCGCCAAGACGGCGCTGCTGCTGCCGCTCATCTTCTGGCTACCGCTCTGGTGGGGCCGCGACGGGGTGCTGATGGCCCAGCCCATCACAGTGCTGCTGCTGAGCCTGCCCCTGTGCGGATTGCTGTGGCGGGAGTGGCGTCGCCTCAAGCTGGCTTGCCCCCCCCGCCCTCAACGCAAGGTGCTCGGCGCCCGTCAAGGGGGGCTACTGGCACGCCGTGCCGGCTAGCCCCAACCACGCACAGGCTAGAGGTGGGTAGCCCGGGTACGGATCTCGGGCTCGGCCATCGCCTGCTGCGCCGCCACCAGCTGCAACTCATAGGCTCCCGCCAGCCAGGTGTGGGCCATGACCGCATCCACGCTGGCGTTGGTGCGCTCGAACGCCAGCACGGGATCCTGTCCCGCCAGCAGGTTGGCCAGCAGGGTGGCGCTGAGCAGATCCCCGACCCCAATGGGATGACGCTTGAACGGATAGAGGGGACGGGAAACATGAAAGGCCCCCGCGTCACACACCAGCAGCATCTCGAACCTGTCCGGATCAAACCCGACCCGACCCAGATGCTTGACCATCACCAGCTTGGCCCCCTGCTCGCGCAGTTGCTGGCAGGCTGCCAGCGCCTCTGGCACATTGCGGATCTCGCGTGCGGTGAGTTGTTCCAGCTCCAGCAGATTGGGAGCCAGCATGTCGGCGCAGGCCAGGGCCCGCGTCTTGAAAAATTCGGCGACGCCGGGCGCGACTATGCACCCTTTGTCGGGGTGACCCATAACGGGGTCACAAAAATAGAGGGCGTCCGGATTGAGCGCCTTGAGACGGGCCACCGCCGCCAGTATCTCCTCCCCCTGCTCGACCGAGCCGAGGTAACCGCTCAGCAGCGCATCACACTGCCCCAGCACGCCGATGTCGGCCAGCCCGCCCACCAGTTGGCCGATATGGCCAGCGGGCATCACCATCCCCTGCCAGCCTTCGCTGTACTGGGTGTGGTTGGAGAACTGCACCGTATTGACGGGCCAGACGTCCAGCCCCATGCGGCGCATGGGAAACACGGCAGCGCTGTTGCCGGCACAGCCGAACACCACGTGGGATTGAATGGAGAGTACTCGCTTCATGATGGCGACTCGCATAAAAAGGGATAAACCCGAGGGGAAAAACGGGCCTTGCGGCCCGTTGTGGTCTGATTAACGCAGCACTTTGACGGTGTAGCTGCCATCGGTCTGACGATAAAGACCGTGGATATCTGTTTCGAAGCCCGGGTAGTGAGCCCCGATCTCGCACAGCATCTCCAGGAACGCCAGCACCGGCAGGGAATCGGCAGTCACCATCTCACCCGGCAGTACCAGGGGCACTCCCGGCGGGTAGGGCAGTATCATGTTGGCGCTGATGCGATCCACCATGTCACGCAACGGCACCTCTTCCAGATTACCGGCCAGCTCCTGCTGCCAGGCGGCATGCGGGGTCATCTTCATCTCCGGCAACACGTCGAACGCCTTGAACATCAGCTCAGGCAAACGGTACTTGCTGGTCAGCAAGTGGATGTTCTGGGCCAGCGTCTGAATGCGCATGCCTTCGTAGAAGCTCGGGTCTTCACGGTAGAGGCTCGGCAAGATGCTCTTGATGGTCAGGTTCAGATCATAGCCACGCTTGAACTCGGTCAGGGCGCGCAGCAGTTGCATCGCCTTGGACTTATCGATGCCGATGGAGAACAGGAACAGCATGTTGTAGGGGCCGGTCTTCTCCACCACTATGCCGCGCTCGTCAAGGAACTTGGAAACCAGAGACGCCGGGATGCCGCGCTCCAGCAGCTCGCCCTGACGGTTCATGCCCGGGGTCAGCAGGGTGACCTTGATGGGATCCAGGTACATGTGGTCATCATCGATGCCGCTAAAACCGTGCCAGTCATCTTTGGGATCCAGCTTCCAGCACTCGACGGTGTCGATGTTGTCCGGCTGCCAGACGTCGAAGAACCAGCCTTCACTCTGCTCCCGCAGCCGCTTGATCTCTTTGCGGAAGGAGATGGCGCGATCGATGGAGTCCTTGATCAGCCGCTTACCGGTGTTGCCCCGCATCATGGCGGCGGAGATCTCGGTGGACGCCACTATGCCGTACTGGGGCGAAGTGGAGGTGTGCATCATGAAGGCTTCGTTGAAGGTCTCCTCTTCGACCTCGCCCTTGATGTGGATCATCGAGGCCTGAGAGAAGGCCGCCAGCAGCTTGTGGGTGGACTGGGTTTCGTAGAACACCTTGCCCGGCATGGCGTCGCCGCTCATGCCGCACTTGCCCTCATAGATGGGGTTGAAGTTGGTGTAGGGCACCCAGGCACTGTCGAAGTGGATGTAGGGGGTATCCAGGGTCTGCTTGATGAAGCCGGTGTTGTAGAGCAGGCCGTCATAGGTGGAGTTGGTGATCACGGCGTAGCGCGGCGCCTTGGCACCCGGGGTCGCGGCCACCTTGGCGGCAATAGTCTCGCGACTGAACTCGCGCTGGGGGATGCCACCCAGGATGCCGTAGGCGTTGCGGGTCGGGCGGAAGTAGAGCGGGGTCACATCGCTCATCATCATCAGATGGGTCAGCGACTTGTGGCAGTTGCGATCCACCAGCACTGTGCTGCCGGCCGGGGCGGAATACATGCCGACTATCTTGTTGGCGGTGGAGGTGCCGTTGGTGACGATGTAGGAGCGATCGGCGTTGAAGGTACGGGCGATGTACTCCTCGGCCTCCTTGTGCGGGCCAGAGTGATCCAGCAGGGAGCCCAGCTCCGGCATGGAGATGGAGACATCCGCCTTGAACGCATTGGGGCCATAGAAGTCATAGAAGATGCTGCCGGCCGGGCTCATCTGGAAGGCGGTACCGCCCATGTGACCCGGGGTACAGAAGGTGTATTTACCCTCTTCCACGTACTTGAACAGCGCCTTGGTGAAGGGAGGCAGCAGGGCGTCCTGGTATTCACTCGTGGCCTGCCCCATCTTGAGGGCGATGTCATCGGCCATGCCGAGACGGTACTCGAAGAAGTGCACGTTCAGACGCAGATCGGTCAGGTGAATGTCCAGGGTGGACTGGTCGTTGGCGAAGGCGAAGATCGGCAGCTTCTCGTTGCGATCGTGGATCTCCTTGCACAGGCCCAGGGAATACTTGTCCCAGTCGAAGATGGCGCCGCAGACACGGGGGTTCTTCTCGATCAGTTTCAGCAGATCGGCCACGTCGACCGGATATACCACTTGAAAGCCCTTGCGCTCGAGGGAGGCTTGCAGCTGACGGATGGGCTCTTCTTTGAAGAACACGCCCAGGTGGTTGAGGATGGCAATGATATTCATCTTGTTACTCCACACGTAGAGGGGCGCTCTCCATCAGGGATGGTGAGTGGAGAGCGCTCGGAAAAGGAAAACGGTGTTAGTGGCTGGCTTGCTCTTTGAGCAGGGCATCGTGTTGACGCAGGCCCTGTTTTTTGGCGTAGAACATCAGGATGATGAGCGACACCACGAAGGTGGCAGTGAGGTTGGAGCCCTTGGCGCCCATCAGGGCCACCAGGCAGAACACGCAGGCGACGCCGGAGAACAGCATGGTGCCGATGCTGCGGGAGGTCATGCCCTCGAAGCGGATCAGGTTAATGCTGGAGTAGAAGTAGGGCAGCATGGTCAGCAGCACTGCATCCGTGGTCAGCACGTTGAACAGATCGGCTGCGTGAGCGGATTTGGATGTGAAGGCGGTCAGGCCGATCATCAGGGCGGTCATCTTGAGGGAGCCGAGGATCAGCCCCTTCTTGGCGACGCCGTTCTTGTCCAGTTCACCGTAAATTTTCGGGAAGTTGCCGTCGTTGGCGGCACGCTTGCCCGCCTCGCCCACCAGCATCATCCAGGAGCCGAGGGAGGTGAAGCACGCCAGGGCGGTGAAGGCGGAGACGAAGGGGGCAGACCAGTCACCAAAGATGGCGGAAGAGGCCATGGCAAAAGGAGCACCAGAAGCGGCCACTTCACCGGCCGGGAACATGCCGCTGATCACCTGGGTGGAGAGTATGTAGATGACGCCAGCGATGCCGGTGCCCAGCATGGTGGCGAGCGGCACTGTGCGCTTGGGGTTCTTCACCATGCCGGAGGAGACGGCGGCGGACTCCACCCCGACGAAGGACCAGAGGCAGATCAGCACGGCGCTGATGACGGCGTGCAGGTCGCTGCCGCTGGTGGTGTTCCAGTTCTGGCTGTAAAGGGTGCTGTCAAAGTGCCCCCAGCCCATCAGGGCGGTGCCCACCACCGGCAGCAGGATCAGCGCCAGCCCCAGGGTACAGAGGCGGCTCACCCAGCTACCGCCAAGCAGGTTGACGAAGGTGAAGATCCACACCGCCGCTATGGTGGTCACAGCCGCCGGGATAGGGTTGTTGAGGATCGGGAAGAAGACCGAGAGGTAAGAGACACCGGTGATGGCGATGGCCAGGTTGCCGATCCAGTTGGCGTGGTAGTAGAGCACCCCGGTCTGGAAACCGAACACAGGGGAGATCTCGCCTGCATAGGCGATAGGGCCCCCCTCTTGCGGGTTCTTGGTGGCGAGGCGGGCAAACACGAAGGCCAGGCCCATGGCGCCGACCAGACAGATTGCCCAGCTGAAGATGGAGATGGAACCGATTGTGGCCAGGGCCGAAGGCAGCAGCGCGATACCGCTCCCCATCATGTTGCCGGCCACTACACCTGTACAGGCGATGAGGCCAATCTTCTTGCTCGTATCTAGGGACATAATATCTCCGGTTCTATGAAAGGTCGGGCCGTCACACGCAAGTCTTGATGCAAGGCCACACCAACGAATGAGCACAGACTAGGCCTCGCTCCCCCGGAAAACATAAAGACCCGCTAAGGAATAAAATCATGAGTGAACTTTTTCACCCCATCCTCAAGATAAATAAAAATTCTTTTAAAACAATACCTTGAGAACTAACCCCTGAGCCACCTTGATAGAACCCTGATATCCGCTGGCGCCCTTGATGCTCTTGATAAGAGCTCCCTGGCACAGCTTGATATTTTTCGGCAGCCCCTCGCGGCCATCGGCAGTGGCATTCGGCCTCCACTGCCCGTCTGTCGGGCCGACTACCGGCCGAGGCACTGCCATCAAACCGGATATATCCCTGTTTGCCTCGCCCATCGCGGCTCAATGCCCTCACCACTGGCGCAGTACCAAGCCATCCGGAGTCAATGACGATCGGATGACGCCACCGCGAGCGGGATAAGGGAAATAATGGGGAGTCGCGAGATCATCTTCGTGGATGTTGCGAGCGGGATAAGGGAAATAATGGAGAGTCGCGAGATCATCTTCGTGGATGTTGCGAGCGGGATAAGGGAAATAATGGGGAATTGTGTGACCATCTTCGCGGACGTTGTGACCGCGAGGCCGTGCGGGCATCGCGCCAGCAGGAGGACAAGGCCGGGAGCGGGCTCAGGAACCAGGGCTGTTAGGCATAGAAACAAAGAGAAAAACAGGGCTTGACCATGTCCCAGGCTGTGGTTTGGCAAGCAGCAGATAAACAACAGGCTGCCCAGAGGCAGCCTGTTGTGGATTGACCGCAAGGCGGGCAACCATGTCTATGAAGGAGCACCGCTCAGAACAGCTTCACCTTGCTATGGCCGAGGGCGTTGAACAGCGCGGGAGCCAGGGTTTCCATGTTGCTGTAAAAGCCCAGCTGCTGGCAGAGCAGATAGGTCTGCTCGGTCGCCTCCATCAGGAATGCCTGACTGTAGGCATCCCCCGCCATGTCTGGCCGACCATCCAGCTCCGCCAGCTTGCCCAGCAGTATGTAGTAGAGCACCGAGCGGCCACGGGTGGCAGCCTGCGCCAGCAGGCTATTGGCCTGCTGTTGCTGGCCGTTCAGAATGGCCTGCAGGCTCAGCGCCTCCCACACCCGCGCCAGCAGCATGTCGCCACTCTGGGCCAGGCTCGCCAGATGGGTGCCAATTTCCTGCTGTTGATCCCCCTCGGATGTGCCGGTCAGGGCCACCAGCGCCTCCCCCGCCAGATAGCGCTCCGCCAGCAACAACGGCTGATCGGGCTGGGCGACGAGGGACTGGTCGAGCAGCATGATGCCGCGCTTGAGCGCCACCGCATCCTGGCTGTTGGTGTAGTAGCGCGCCTCCATCATCGCCATCAGCGCGGCATCATCGGTGGGCCAGCCCATGCCGGGCAAGAGATCCGGCCTATCCAGCACGGTCAGCAGATCCTGGCTGCTGGTTCGCAGCATCTCATGCACATTGTGGCGACTGAGCTGATATTGGTGGCTGAACAGCACCCGGTTGGTATTGATGTTGCGGTACTCCAGATCCAGGTAGTCCCCGCCCGGCTGGCGGGAGACCCGTACACTCAGCTCCTTGCCGGGCAGTATGCCCCCCACCAGGGTACTGGCGCCGAACTGCACCCGCAACGGCGTGGCAGCCGCCACCTCCCCCATCAGGGTACGGGTGATGCCATCGGCAAGACGCACGTTCTCGTTGTCACCCTCCATGCCGGAGTGAAAGCGAAACACCAGCAGGTTGGGATCCAGCATGGAGTGGATCTGGGGGCTGGCGTGCTGATAGCCGAGCAGACTGACGATGGCGACCAGCAGGCCGACCACGAAGATATCGAAGCTGAGCATCTTCCAGCGACTGCGCCCTTCCCGTGCATGATTAGAGATGGCGCGGGTCAGCGGCCCGGCCGGGAAGGGGGTCAGATCACGAGTTACCCCATCCTCTTCATCACTCGCAGCCGGCAGGCTCAGATCGGAGAGGGTTGAATTGACCGCCAGGGCTGACTGGGCATCCACCATCAGCACCGAGAGCACCTGCAACGGCCGTACCGGCGCCACCAGCTTGTAGCCACGCTTGGGCACGGTGACTATGTAGTCGGCCGCATCGTTGCGGCCATCTTTGAGGATCTTGCGCAACTCGAAGATGGACTGGGTGACCACCTGATCGGTGACCTCGGCCCCGTCCCACACCTCATTGATGAGGGAATCTCGCCCAAACACGGTACCGGTATGACTCGCCAGAAAACGCAGCAGATTGACCAGCCGGGGCTCGAGGTAGACCTCGCGTTCGGGACGACACAGCATGTTGTCATCAACCCTCAGGGTCCAGTCATGGATCTCAAAAACTGATTCGCTCATGATTCACTCACCGCAAGATGGAGACAATACTCGATGAAAGTGACTTAACTCCAGAGGCAGGCAGAACCAAGCAGGATGCTGCAGAAAACGGGGCCGCCGAAACAGGGAGGATACCAGTGAGCCAGTCTGGCCAGGTCATCCTGTTCACGTCTGAAGTGCATCCTTGCAGGCACTCCAATCGGGCCGATCGGAAGGGGGCACTTTAAGTAAAACGAGAGCGTGATCCCACTTCTTTTGACCACTAATCGCCGTTGATTTGATCCGACACGGGGGTTTGCGGCAAACACAGCGCCAGTCGGTATCCATATGGGAAACATAAAAAAGAAGGCCCCTGCGAGGAGCAGGGGCCTGATGGCATCATGAAGAGATGAACAGAGGGCTTAGCAGTAGCCGTAACCCAGCAGACGCTGGTAGCGCTGCTCCAGCAACTGGTCGCTGTCCAGCGGGCGCAGCGCCTCGAGATCTTGCTTGATGCGGGCCTTGAGGCGCTCGGCCATCAGGACCACATTGCGGTGGGCGCCACCGAGGGGCTCCTCGACGATGGTGTCGATAAGCTTCAGCTCCTTCAGGCGCTGAGCCGTGATGCCCATGGCATCGGCAGCGATCGGGGCCTTGTCGGCGCTCTTCCACAGGATGGAGGCGCACCCTTCCGGCGAGATGACGGAGTAGGTGGAGTACTGCAGCATGTTGACGCGATCGCCAACACCTATCGCCAGGGCTCCGCCCGAGCCGCCTTCACCGATCACGGTGCAGACCACCGGCACGGTCAGGCCAGCCATCACTTTCAGGTTGCGGGCGATGGCCTCGGACTGGCCACGCTCCTCGGCACCCACGCCGGGATAGGCGCCCGGGGTGTCGATGAAGGTGATGATCGGCATCTTGAAGCGCTCGGCCATCTCCATCAGCCGCAGGGCCTTGCGGTACCCTTCCGGGCGCGGCATGCCGAAGTTGCGCTTGATCTTCTCCTTGGTCTCGCGCCCCTTCTGCTGACCGATGATCATCACCGGCTCGCCGTCGAGACGGGCGATGCCGCCGACGATGGCCTTGTCATCGGCATAGGCGCGATCCCCTGCCAACTCGTCGAAGTCGGTGAAGATGTGCTCGATATAATCCAGGGTGTAGGGGCGCTGGGGATGGCGCGCCATCTGGGATACCTGCCAGGCCCCGAGATCACCGAAGATCTTCTTGGTCAGCTCTTCGTTTTTCTTCTCCAACCGGCGGATATCTTCTTTGAGATCCACGGCGTGATTGCCTTCGCTCACATGCTTGAGCTCATCGATCTGCGCCTGCAATTCGGCTATCGGCTGTTCAAAATCCAGAAAAAGACTCATAGGGCCTTAGAACCTCTAATCAAAAACCAATTCCACCCGCTCTCGTCCCAGCAGGACACGCAAGTCATCTATCAGTTGATCGGTGGGCGTCACCCGCCACTCGGTACCGAGCGTCAGTCGCACCCGGGAGCCGGGGCGCCGATAGTGTACCTGAACCGGACAGACTCCGGCACGAGCGGGCTCCAAAATCTCGCTAAAACGCTGAAAAAAGCGTTCATCTATACGCTGTTCGTCGAGAGAAATACGGATCGCCCTGGCGAAACGCTCCCTCGCATCATTGATGTCCAGCAGTTCACGGGCCGACATTTTAAGGCCACCGGAGAAGTCATCAAAGCTGACCTGTCCAGAAACCACCAAAATACGGTCTTTTTGCATCAATTCTTCGTATTTTTCCAGTGCTTCACTGAATAGTGTCACATCCAGACGCCCGGATCTGTCGTCCAGGGTGAAGATCCCCATCTTGTTGCCGCGCTTGGTCACCATGCTGCGAGCCGCGATCACCAGCCCCGCCGCCGTGGTCACCGTATCCCGGGAGGTGGGATGCAAGTCGCACAACCGCCCCGAGGTATAGCGGCGCAGTTCGCTGCTGTACTGGTTGATGGGGTGGCCGGTCAGATAGAGGCCGAGGGTCTCCCGCTCCCCTTCCAGCCAGACCTTGTCCGGCCAGTGCGGCACGTTGGCGAACGCCTTCTTGACGTCATCAATCTCATGGGTCAAGACCCCGAACATGTCGACCTGACCAAATGCCTGCGCCTTGGCGTGCTGCTCGGCGGCGCGCATCGCCTCCTCCAGCGTCGCCATCAGCGCAGCGCGGTGCGGGCCCAGTCTGTCCATGGCCCCGGAGTAGATGAGCTTCTCCATCACCCGCTTGTTGATCTTCTTGATGTCGACCCGGTTGCAGAAATCGAACAGATCCCGGAAGGGACCGTCGCTGTCTCGCGCCGCCAGTATGGCATCGATGGGGCCCTCGCCGACCCCCTTTACCGCACCTATGCCATAGACGATATGACCATCTTCATTGACGCTGAACCGGTAGCGGCCGGTGTTCACGTCCGGCGGTATCACGGTCAGCCCCATGCGCTGGCACTCGTCCACCAGGGTCACTATCTTGTCGGTGTTGTCCATATCCGCGGTCATGACCGCCGCCATGAACTCGGCCGGGAAGTGGGTCTTGAGCCAGAGGGTCTGGTAGGAGACCAGGGCGTAGGCGGCGGAGTGCGACTTGTTGAAGCCGTAGCCCGCAAACTTCTCCACCAGATCGAAGATCTTCACCGCCAGCTCGCCGTCGATGCCGTTCTTGACCGCCCCTTCTTCAAACCCCGAGCGCTGCTTGGCCATCTCGGCCGGGTTTTTCTTGCCCATGGCCCGGCGCAGCATGTCTGCCCCACCCAGGGTATAGCCCGCCAGCACCTGGGCTATCTGCATCACCTGTTCCTGATAGACGATGATGCCGTAGGTCGGCTCCAGTATGGGTTTGAGGCTCTCGTGCTGCCAGGTGGCATCCGGGTAGGAGATGGCCTCATCCCCGCGCTTGCGCTCGATGAAGTTGTCCACCATCCCGGACTGCAAGGGCCCCGGCCGGAACAGTGCCACCAGGGCTATCATGTCTTCGAAACAGTCGGGTTGCAGCCGCTTGATCAGATCCTTCATGCCGCGGGATTCGAGCTGGAACACCGCCGTGGTCTCGAAGCGCTGCAACAGGGCGAACGACTTCTTGTCATCGATGGGAATGGCGGCGATATCGATCGGCGGCTTGCCCTCCTTGGCCAGGCGCGGGTTGATCATGCCGAGTGCCCAGTCGATGATGGTGAGGGTGCGCAGCCCCAGGAAGTCAAACTTCACCAGGCCTGCGTATTCCACATCGTTCTTGTCGAACTGGGTGACCGGGTGATGCCCTTCACTGTCGCAATAGAGGGGGGCGAAATCGGTGATCTTGGTGGGCGCTATCACCACACCACCGGCGTGCTTGCCGGCGTTGCGCACCACCCCTTCGAGGCGGCGCGCCATGTCGATGAGATCCTTGACCTCTTCGTCCTGATCGTAGAGTTCGGGCAGCTTGGGTTCGGCCTCGAACGCCTTGGCGAGGGTCATGCCGGGATCCGGGGGTATCAGCTTGGAGATACGGTCCACGAAGCCATAAGGGTGACCCAGTACCCGGCCCACATCCCGCACCACCGCCTTGGCGGCCATGCTGCCGAAGGTGATGATCTGGGAGACCGCATCCCGACCATACATCTCGGCGACGTGGTCTATCACCTCGTCACGCCTGTCCATGCAGAAGTCGACGTCGAAGTCGGGCATGGAGACCCGCTCCGGGTTGAGGAAACGTTCGAACAGCAGGTCAAATTCCAGCGGGTCGAGATCGGTGATCTTGAGGGCATAGGCCACCAGGGATCCCGCCCCCGAGCCTCGGCCCGGGCCGACCGGGATGCCGTTGTCCTTGGACCACTGGATAAACTCCATCACGATGAGGAAGTAGCCAGGGAAGCCCATCTGGTTGATCACCTTGAGCTCGATGTCGAGGCGCTCGTCATACTCCCCGCGCTTGGCGGCGCGCACTTCCTCGTCCGGGAACAGGAAGGCGAGTCGCTCCTCCAGCCCCTCCTGGGATTTTGCCACCAGGAACTCTTCCGTGGTCATGTCGCCGGTCGGGAAGTTGGGCAGGAAATACTCCCCAAGGCGCACTGTCACGTTGCAGCGCTTGGCGATCTCGACCGTGTTCTCCAGCGCCTCGGGGATGTCGGCGAACAGCTCGACCATCTCGGCCTGACTGCGCAGATATTGCTTGGGACTGTAGTTGCGCGGCCTGCGCTTGTCCGCCAGGGTGTAGCCGTCGTGGATGGCAACCCGGATCTCGTGGGCATCAAAGTCTTCGGCGTTGAGGAACACCACCTCGTTGGTGGCCACCACCGGCAGCGCGAACTCGGTGGCGAGGGCCACCGCCATGTGCAGATAAGCCTCTTCATCTGGCCGCTCGGTGCGCAGCAACTCGAGGTAATAGGCATCGGGGAAGTGCTGACGATAAAACGCGAGGCACTGCTCGGTCTGCGGTCGGTTGCCTTTGAGCAAAAACTTGCCCACATCCCCTTCCCGCCCACCGGAGAGCACTATCACCCCCTTGGCATGATCGCCGAGCCAAGCCTTGTCGATGACGGGTTTGTCCTGCACATGACCACGCTGATAGGCACGGGAGATGAGCAGGGTAATGTTCTGGTAACCCTCATTATCCATGGCCAGCAGGGTGAGCCGAAACAGCTCGTCCCCCAACTCGTCGCTCTGCGCCCAGAAATCGGTCCCGACAATGGGCTTGATCCCCTTGCCATGGGCCGCCCCATAGAAGCGCACCAGACCACACATGTTGACCTGATCGGTCAGCGCCAGGGCTGGTTGACCATCGGCGGCGGCGGCGCTGACGATGGGGCCTATCTTCTGCAGGCCATCGACCATGGAGAAATCGGAATGAACGCGCAGATGGATAAAGCTAGGCTCGGCCATGGTCACTCCCTGGTGCTTGGTTGATATTGACTGACGCTGTCGTCGGTTGAGTCATGGATGAAGGCCGCAAGGTCACTCCTGCCCGAGTGCCCGGCGCACCGGCTTGAAGCTCTGGCGATACTCGGGCAGGGGGCCATGCTCGGCCAGAATGGCAAGGTGCTCAGGGGTCGGGTAGCCCTTGTGACGGGCGAAACCATATTCGGGATGACGGCTATCGAGCTCGGTCATTTCGCTGTCACGGGTCACCTTGGCGAGGATGGAAGCGGCACTGATGGCAGCCACCAGGCTGTCGCCCTTGACCACGGCGCGGGCTTCCATCGGCAAGCTTGGGCAGCGATTACCGTCGATAAACACCAATTCCGGCACTATGTGGAGCCCCGCCACGGCGCGCTGCATCGCCAGCATGGTGGCGTGCAGTATGTTGAGCTGGTCGATCTCGCTGGGAGTGGCCCGGCCGACGGCCCAGGCCAATGCCTTCTCCTTTATCTCGCCGTACAGGGCGAGACGCTTCTTCTCGGAGAGCTTCTTGGAATCGGCCAGCCCGACAATGGGATTGGCAGGATCCAGGATCACCGCGGCGGTGACCACGTCCCCCACCAGGGGGCCGCGGCCGACTTCGTCCACACCGGCAACCAGCTTGTCTTCGGGAATATCGATCATCATCTTGCAGCCTTGAATCAAAACAGGCCCCGCAGGGCCAGTGTCAGCACAACATCGCCAGCGGGTGCACTATTTGCCAAGCAGCGCGAGTACGGCATCGGCAGCCTGCTTGTCGGCATCGCAGCGGATGCTCTGATGCAGCCGGGTGAAGGTGGCGATGAGCTCGCTGTTATCATGTTGCAGCAGCTTGCACACCTCTTCGACCAGATTCTCGGTGGTGCACTCGTGCTGGATAAGCTCGGGCACCAACATCTGATCCGCCAGCAGGTTGGGCAGGGAGACGTAATCCGTCTTGACCAGGCGCTGGGCCAACCAATAGCTGAAGGGTTTGAGCTTGTAGCCGACCACCATGGGTTTTTTCACCAGCATGGCTTCCAGTGCCGCCGTGCCCGAGGCCAGCAGCACCACATCGGCGGCCGTCATGGCCTCCCGGCCCTGCCCTTCGAGCAGCACCATTTCAAGCTTGGGGGCTATCTCCTGCTTGATCCGCAGGAACTGCTCCCGTCGCGCCTCGTTGACCAGGGGCACGATGAAACCGAGACTCGGGTAGTGTACCGTCAGGTGCTTGCACGCCTCGAGGAAGAGGGGGGACATGAAGCCCACCTCGGCGCTGCGACTGCCTGGCAGCACCGCCAGCCAGCGGCGGGAGGGATCCAGCCCCAGCTCGGCGCGAGCGGCCCCCTGATCCGGCACCAGCGGAATGGCATCGGCCATGGTGTGGCCGACGAAACGGCAGGGCGCATCGAATCTGTCGTAGAAGGCTTTCTCGAACGGCAAGAAGGCGAGCACCATGTCGGTGGCAGCCTTGATCTTGTGAATGCGGCCCTGACGCCAGGCCCAGACTGAGGGGCTGACATAATGAACCGTCTTGATACCGGCGCGGCGCAGTTTGAGCTCCACCCCGATATTGAAATCTGGCGCATCCACCCCGATAAAGATATCGGGCGGATTGGCAATGAAATGGCGCAGCAGTTCGCGGCGTACCTGAAGAATGCGTGGCAGACGGCCCAGCACTTCAGTGATGCCCATGACGGAGAGCTCTTCCATCTCGAACAGCGCCTTGACGCCAAGGGCCTGCATGCGCGGCCCAGCGATCCCTTCGAACTGCGCATCCGGATAACGGCGTTGCAGCTCACGCACCAGGCCGGCGGCCAGGATGTCGCCGGAGGTCTCTCCGGCAACGATACCGATGCGAATAGGATCAGGCACGGATGATGCCACGCTCATTGTCTTTGAGGAAATCGACATAGAGCTGGACAGCCGGTTCGCTGGCCGCCATCTCAGTCAGCACTGGCAGCACCTCTTCGATGGTCTTGCCTGAGCGGAAGATCTCTTTGTAGGCGCGCTTGACGGCGGATATCGCCTCCGGGCTGAAACCGCGGCGACGCAGGCCCTCGGAGTTGACCCCGAATGGCTTGGCATAGTTGCCAGCAGCCATGACGTAAGGCGGCACGTCCTTGTTCAGGGCGGCGCAGCCACCGATGAAGGCGTGGGAGCCGACTCGGCCAAACTGGTGAATGGCAGAGAGGCCGCCGAAGATGACGAAATCGCCGATCACCACATGACCCGCCAGGGTCGCATTATTGGCAAAGATGCAGTTGTCACCGATGACGCAGTCATGGGCCACGTGGACGTTGACCATGAACAGATTACCGCTGCCGACCTTGGTCAGACACTGATCCTGCACGGTGCCACGGTGGACGGTGCAGTTTTCGCGAAAGACGTTGTTATCGCCAATCTCGAGGAAGGTGCGCTCACCGGCGTACTTCTTGTCCTGGCAATCCTCACCGATGGAGGTGTGCTGGAAGATCTTGTTGCCACGGCCAATCTTGGTCGGGCCCTTGATCAGAACATGAGAGCTTATCCAGGTGTTATCACCGATCTCCACCTCGGCGCCAATGACGGAAAAGGGGCCTATCTCAACCCCTTTGCCTATCACGGCAGACTCATGGACGATGGCAGTATCGTGAATGACGGCTGTCGAATCGATCACTATTACACCTCGCGTTTGGCACACATCAGTTCGGCGGTACAGACCACCTCACCATCAACGGTGGCCACACCGGTAAATTTGGCAATGCCACGACGCTCCTTCAGGAACACCACGTCCAGCACCAGCTGGTCGCCAGGGCCGACCGGACGCTTGAAGCGCGCATGGTCGATGGAGGCGAAGTAGTAGAGCTCATTCGGGGACGGCTTGCCGACCATGGTGAACGCCAGAATGCCAGTGGCCTGCGCCATGGCCTCCAGGATCAACACACCGGGGAATACCGGTTTGGCCGGGAAGTGGCCCTGGAAGATGGGTTCGTTGAACGAGACGTTCTTGATGGCACGCAAGGTCTTGCGCTCATCGCTTATCTCGTAATGTTCAACCTTGTCCACCATCAGGAACGGATAACGGTGTGGCAGCAGATCCATGATTTCCTGGATCCCTAAGCTTTTCTTTTCAGTAGTCAAAACAGTACCCTATCGTGATTATTCTTCGTCACCCAGTTTCTTCTCAAGCTGGCTTAACCGTTTGTGCATCTCGTCGATACGCATCACCCGGGCGGCGGTCTTGCGCCACTCTTTATTGGTTTGCAGGGGGATGCCGGACGAGTAGACACCGGGCTCGGTAATGGGTCGCATCACCATGGCCATACCGGTGACGGTGGCCTGGTCGCAGATCTCCATGTGCCCGTTAAAGACGGAAGCGCCGCCAATAATACAATACTTACCAACCTTGAGACTACCGGCCATCACTGTCGAACCCGCCACGGCGGTGCCGTAACCAATCTCGACGTTGTGGGCGATCTGGCACTGATTGTCGATGATGACATTGTCGGCAATGCGTGTGTCTTCCAAGGCGCCCCTGTCAATGGTAGTACAGGCGCCAATCTCGACTCTGTTGCCGATGGTCACGCCACCGAGCTGGGGGATCTTGATCCACTCGCCACGCTCGTTGGCATAACCGAAACCGTCTGCTCCTATCACTGTCCCGGCTTGCACCAGACAGTCCGTGCCCAAAGTCACCTCATGATAGAGCGTGACATTGGCCCACAGGCGGGAGCGATCACCCAATCGGGTGTTTTTACCCACGAAGCAACCCGGACCTATGCGGACATCGTCTCCCAGCACAACGCCGGATTCGATGACCGCATTGGCACCAATGGCAACCCTCTCACCCAGCTGGACATCGGCGGCAATGACAGCGCTAGGATGAATATCCATGGCTGGCTGCGGCGTAGTGTCCAGCAACTGGGCAACCCGGGCAAAGCCGACATAGGGATCCTTGAGTACCAGCGCATTGGTGGGACAAAACGGCAGATCTGCCTCCGTGATCAACACGGCGGTAGCCTGACTCTGCTCCAGATAAGTGCGGTACTTCTTGTTGGACAGGAAGGCGATTTCCCCCTTCCCGGCCTTTTCCAGTGTCGCTACCTTGCGAATTTCCTGGCTTCCATCGCCATGAACTTCTGCCCCGAGTCGCTGGGCCAGCTGTGCGAGAGTGAATGCCATCAATTAGTTGCTCTTGCTGACCTGAGAGATAACCTGACCGGAGATGTCCAGCTTGCTGGCAGCATAAGGGGCTGCGTTGCGCTCCAGAACCAGATCGTAACCATTGCTCCTGGCGATGGAGTCGATGGCCGCTTTCACCTTGGTCAGGATCTTGTTGCGCTCTTCAGCCTGACGACGGCCGTTATCCTGCTCGAAGGCCTGACGCTTCTGGTTGAACTCCATCTGCAGCTTGGCCAGTTTCTCCTGGTTCTGCTTCTTCTGATCGGCGCTCATGAAGGCTTCATCCTTCTTGAACTTCTCGACCAGCTTCTGGCCATCGGACTCCAGCTTCTGCAACTCGCGCATGCGCGGCTCGAACTCGCCTTTCAGCTTCTTGGAAACCGCTTCACGCTGGGGCAATTTCTGGAAGATTTCGCTCATGTCGACCACGGCAATCTTGGTCTCAGCCAGGGCGGAACCCATGCCAGCGACCATCAGAGCAATACTCAGACCAGCGACTTTCAATGCTTTGTTCACACTTACTCCTTGTACCCCCGGATGAGGGTAACTGATTACCTTGAATTGCAAGCGACACCCGGTGCCAACTTGTTACTTAGCGGGGCCCGACGGCCCCATTATTTACCGCTCTCCCGAGGAGAGCGGTTACACCAGGTGGAACCAGCCTTGCTGGCTCCCTCCTTTAGAAGGTACGACCAATGTTGAAGGAGAAGAACTCTGTTCTATCCCCTTCGTACTCTTTGAGCGGACGCGCAATGGCAAACACCAGGGGGCCCATGGGTGAGAGCCACTGAACCGACAGGCCATAGGAGGCGCGGAAGTTGGTGGGATCCGAGTAGTCCATCAAGTACTTGCAGCCAGTGACACAGCGGTTCTGGTACTGGTCATAGTCGAAGGTGGTGTCCCATACCGAGCCCGCATCGACGAAGACACTAGTACGCAGCTGAGGCTGATAGGTCTCCGAGGCAAAGGGCGTCGGCACTATCAGCTCAAGGGAGGCGATAGCCAAGGCGTTACCCCCCACGGAGCTGTCGGTGCCTTGGGCAACATCGTTACCCCCTACGTTGTAGTAGTAGAGCGCCTTGGGACCGACGGTGTTGCTCTTGAAGCCACGCAGGGTATCGAAGCCACCGGCGAAGTAGTTCTCGAAGAAGGGCAGTACATGGTCATAGTCGCCGTTGCTGCCGTAGCCGTTGCCGTAGGAGAGGCGGGCCTTGGTCATCAGTACCCAGCTGTGATCCGCATCGAACGGGAAGTAGTGAGCATCTTCGGCATTGAGCTTGAAGTACTGCAGATCCATGCCGGGCACAGTCACCTTGGCGTTGATGCGCTGACGGTTACCATCGCTCGGGAAGGTGCCCTTGTTCAGGGTGGAACGGGTCCAGCCTGCGGTGAAATCGACCGTGTTGAAGGTCAGGCGGTTGTCACCGTCGATGTTGTCGCTGTATACCTTCCAGAACTCCTCAACCTGCTGATAGGGATTGGGCTGGGACAGCTTGTTATTCTCAAAGCCAAGGCTGAAGTCGAGGCGGTTGTTCTCGTTGACCGGGAAGCCGCTGGAGAGACGGAAGCCGATGGTGGTGTTCTCATAGTCAACGATGTTGGCATCTGCCGCGCTGAACTCGTTGTAGTAGAGACGGCCACCCAGGCTGACCCCATCGACGGTGAAGTAGGGATCGTTATAGCTGAGATCGATACTCTTCGAGTAGTCGTTGGTACTGGCCGAGATACCGATCTTTTTACCGGTACCCATGAAGTTGTCCTGCTGCAGGCCCGCCTGCAGGCTCAGACCCGAATCGGTACCATAGCCGACACCGGCATTGATGGAACCGGCCGGCTGCTCCTTGACCTTGAAGTCCAGATCCACTTGGTCATCGCTACCCGCCACGCGCTTGGTGTCCACGTCGGCACTCTCGAAATAGCCGAGCCGGTTGAGACGGGTCTTGGACTGCTCGACGTTGTCGGAGGAGAGCCAGGTGCCTTCCATCTGACGCATCTCGCGGCGCAGCACTTCGTCCTTGGTGGTGACGTTGCCGCTGAAGTTGATGTTGCGCACATAGACACGGGGACCCGGTTCTATGTTGATGATCAGCTCCACTTCCTTGGTCTCGTCATTGATCTGCGGGAAGGTGGTGACCTTGGGATAGGCATAACCATAACGGCCGAGTAACTTGGAAAGCACCTCTTCGGTGTGGGTCACCTGGCTGGCGGAGTAGACGCTACCTGCCGTGATGGGGATAAGCTCCTTCATCTCGGCACCGCGATCTATCATGTCACCCTTGAGCTGGATGCCGGAGACCTTGTACTGATCCCCTTCCTTGAGGTTGAGGGTGACATAGACCCCCTTCTTGTCCGGCGTCATGGAGACCTGGGTAGACTCCTGGGCGAAGCGGATGTAACCGCGATCCAGATAGTAGGAGCGCAGCACCTCGATATCGCCGGCCAGCTTCTGCTTCTGGTAGCGCTGATCGCCGGTGAAGTTCCACCAGGGCACATCGTCCTTGAGGGAGAGCTGGGCCAGCAGCTTCTCTTCCGGGAACACATTGTTGCCGACGATGTTGATCTGCTGGATCTTGGCCGCTTCCCCTTCGACGAAGGTGAACTTGAGGTCGACCCGGTTGCGGGGCAACGGGGTGACGATGGCCTTGACCTTGGCGGAGTACTTGCCCACACCGTAGTAGAAATCTTCCAGCCCCTTCTCGAGGGAGCTCAGCACGGTACGATCCAGGGGATCACCGACGCGGATACCGGAGGACTCCAGGCTCTGGGTCAGCTGCTCTTCCTTGATGTCCTTGTTACCGGAGAACTCGATGCTGGAGATGGTCGGTCTCTCCTTGACCGCCACTTGCAGCACATCGCCATCCCGATAGACCTTGACGTCCTCGAAGTTGCCCGAGGCATAGAGCTTCTTGATGGCGCTGGCCAGGGTAACGGGATCGACGGTGTCACCGACCCGGATCGGCAGATTCAACAGGGCGGCGCCCAGTGTCACCCGCTGCAAACCGTCAACCTGAATGTCTTGCACCACAAAAGAGGCAGGGGCCGCCTGGGCCAGGAAGCTGGCACCCAGCAGGCAACTCAACACCAATGCTTTTTTAACAGCCATTTTGTTCTTATGTGTCCTTGTTGATGCTCTGGCCTCAGAGGCGAGCGAAATCATTAAACAGCGCAATACCCATCAGCAACATCAGAATGGCGGCGCCTATCCTGAACCCCACTTCCTGAATCTTCTCCGAGACCGGCTTGCCAGTCACTGCCTCGATGAGGAAGTAGACCAAATGGCCCCCATCCAGCACCGGCAGCGGGAACAGATTGATGATCCCCAGGTTGACGCTGATCAGCGCCAGGAAACCGAGAAAATAGACCAGACCGTAATCGGCGCTGTTACCCGCGCCCTTGGCAATGGAGATGGGCCCGCTCAGGTTGTCCAGCGACACTATGCCACCAATCAGCTTGCCTATCATATCGAAGGTGAGCGTGATCAGGCTCCAGGTCTTGTGCATGCCCTGCCAGAGGGCATCGAGCGGCCCATACTGTAACAGAATTCGATATTCATCCGGTAATGGAACCACTTGAGGCGATAATCCCACGAAGCCCACCGCCTTGCCCTTTACCTCTTTGGCATGGGGAGTCAGGGTGATGCTCTGTTCACTGCCATCACGCTCAATGGTCAACTGCAAGGGCTGCTCGGGGGAAGATTGTACCTTGCCCACGAAGGCGACCCAGTCAGTCAGAGGTTCGCCATCCAGCGCCAGGATCTTGTCCCCTTTGCGCATGCCAGCCGTGTCACTGGCACTGCCCTGCACCACGTCGGCCACTACGGGCAACACCTTGGCCCCCAGCGGGATGATCCCCAGGCTGACGATGGGCGACTCTTTATCCGGATCGAATGCCCAGCTCTTCAGTTCGAGCGTCTTGTCGCTGGCATAACTGCTCTTGGGTTCGGTCAGCTTGAGCTGTACCGAATCGTCCCCAAGATGGCTTATCAGGGCATAGACAATGCTCTCCCAGTCACCGGTCGGCTCGCCGCCCACCTCGACGATCTGCATCCCTGGCAGCAAGCCAGCCTCGGCGGCGATGGAGTCAGTGCGCACCTCGCCGACGATGGGTTTGACACTTGGCACCCCTATCATGAACATCAGCCAGAAGGCGAACAGGGCGAACACGAAATTCGCCATGGGGCCGGCGGCGACGATGGCCATGCGGGCCCAGACGCTCTTGTGGTTGAAGGCCTGCGCCTCCTCCCCCGGTTTAAGCTCGTCGACCCGGCCGTCCAGCATCTTGACGTAACCGCCAAGGGGGATCAGCGCCAGCACATACTCGGTGCCATCCTTACCCATCCGGCGCCAGATAGCCTTGCCAAAACCGATGGAGAAGCGCTCCACCTTGACGCCACAACGGCGGGCCACCCAGAAGTGGCCAAACTCATGCACCGCAACCAGCAGGCCCAGGGCGACGATGAAGGCGCCGATATTCCAGAGTACCCCCCCCATCAGCCAAGGCTCCTTGCGTCATGTCCGGTCATCAGGTCAGCGCCGAAGGCGACCCTGGTGTTGTGTTTGCACTTGTTTTTGCACAGCGTACTCATGAGTCCAATTCCTTGATGTCATCGATGACCCGCGACGCTGCAAGGAGAAAAGCAGCAGGCCAGGGTATGGCATTCATCGGCTAAGTGCCTTAATCAAATCCTGAGCCCGGGCACGTGCAGCACAGTCCAGGGCAATCAAATCGTCCAGCGAGTCGGCAGACTGCCGGCCAACGGTCAGCAAGGCAGTCTCATTGACTCTGGCAATATCCATGAAACCGATGCGCTCGGCAAGGAAAGCCGCCACGGCCTCCTCATTGGCGGCGTTGAGTGCCGTGGTGGCACTCTGTCCCGCCTGGCAGGCGGCCATGGCCAGCGCCAGGCAGGGGTAGCGCTCGACGTCGGGACGAATAAAGCTGAACTCTCCGACACTGAAGAAATCCAGAGGTTCCACGCCAGACTCAATCCTGGCCGGATAAGCCAGGGCATGGGAGATGGGGGTACACATGTCGGGGTTGCCGAGCTGGGCCAGCACGGAGCCATCCTTGTACTGCACCATGGAGTGAATGACAGACTGGGGATGGACCACGACCTGGATCTGCTCAGGGGCGGCATTGAACAGCCAGCGCGCCTCTATGTACTCCAGGCCCTTGTTGAACATGGTGGCGGAGTCTACCGAGATCTTGGCCCCCATGGACCAGTTGGGGTGTGCCACCGCTTGCGCGGGAGTGACCTTGTCCAAGTCGTTGATATCGGTGTAACGGAACGGGCCGCCCGAACCGGTCAACAAGATTTTGCTGATGCCGGCCCCGGCCAGATCGCAGCAGCCAAGCTGACGTTGAATGGCCTCGGGCAGGCACTGGAAGATGGCATTATGTTCGCTGTCGATGGGCAGCAGTTCGGCGCTGTGGTCGCGCACGGCGTCCATGAAGAAGGCCCCGGACATCACCAGCGCCTCCTTGTTGGCCAGCAGAATACGCTTGCCCGCTCGCACCGCGGCCATGGTCGGCGCCAGACCGGCCGCCCCCACGATAGCCGCCATGACGCTGTGGGCATCGGGATGAGCCGCCACCTCGCACAGCGCCTTGGCACCGGACAGTACCTGGGTTTGGCTACCATGAGCCTTGAGTCGGCTCGCCAACTCGCGGGCCGCGGTCTCGTCGACCATGACGGCGAAGCGGGGGGAGAATTCGAGGCAGTCACGCAGCATGGTATCCAGACTGCGCCAGGCGGTCAGCGCCAGTACCTGCCAGCGGCCCGGATTATGACGCAGCACTCTGAGGGTGCTCTGACCGATGGAGCCGGAGGCCCCCAGGATAACGAGCTGGCGCATTAGCCCCCCTGGCTCAGCAACAGATAGCTGAGCAGGAAGACTGGCAGGGCCGCCGTCAGGCTGTCGATACGATCGAGAATGCCACCATGACCCGGCAACAGGTTGCCGGAATCCTTGATGCCCGCCTCACGTTTGAACATGCTCTCGGTCAGATCGCCCAGCACCGAGGCCAGCACCGCCAGCAAAGAGCAAAGCAGCACTGTGCCCATCTTGGCGGGCACAAACCCCATCCACCAGGTCACACCGACCGCGAGCAGGCCCGCGGTAAACAGACCACCGCACAGACCTTCGATGGTCTTACCCGGGCTGACGGAGGGAGCCAGCTTGTGTTTGCCAAACGCCTTGCCGAAAAAATACGCGCCAGAATCTGCCGCCCAGACCAGGCCCATGACGAACAGCAGGATCCAGGCGCCCATGGAGGAGTCGTGATAGAAGTTGTAGCCGCGAATGGCGACCATGGACCAGAAGAAGGGGATGAGCGTCACCAGGCCAAACAGCGACTTGAGCCAGACAGACTCCTTCCACAGTCTGGCACTCTGGGGGTAGCGCAGCACCAGCAGCAGGCCGAGCAGCCACCAGCTGGCCGCCGTCCAGAGCACCCCCATCAATATGGGGTTGAGTCCAGGGGCCCACAGCTGCTCCACCGGCAGCCACATCAGGCTGGCACCGAGCAAGAGACAAAACAGCAGGGGTATCCATTCCCGCCGCTCACTGCTAACAAAACCACCCCACTCCCGACTGGCCAGCAAGAAGACCAGGGCTGCCAACAGGGCAAAAAATTTCAAAGGCAAGAAGAACAGCGCCCCCAGCACCAGGGGGATCAGACACAATGCGGTAATAATTCGTTGTTTTAGCAAAAGAAACCTCTCTCTTGGGAGCGGGGTTTAGCCGGTCTGTTGCTCGGCGATCAATTCCCGGATCTGTTCACCCGTACACCCGAAGCGACGCTCGCGGGCCACGAAAGAGGCAACTGCCTCACTGAACTCGGCCTCGTTAAAATCGGGCCATAACACAGGCGTAAAATGGAGCTCGGCATAGGCGAGCTGCCATAACAAAAAATTGCTGATGCGGTGATCTCCACCGGTGCGGATCAGCAGATCGACCGGGGGCAGATCGGCCATGCAGATGGCCTGTCCCAGTCGGGCTTCAGTGATCTCCTCGGCTTGGAGTTCACCCGCCGCCACGGCTTCGGCCAGCTTGCGCGCAGCCTGGGTAATGTCCCACTGACCGCCGTAATTGGCGGCAATATTGAGGGTCAAACCCTGATTATTCTCGGTCAGTGCCTCTGCCTTGGCGATCTTGGCCCGCAGCCGCGCACTGAAACGCGAGGTATCGCCAATCACCCGCAAGCGGATGCCGTTGCTGTGCAGCTTCTTGACCTCGCTGCCGAGCACGGTGAGGAAGAGCTCCATCAGGGCACTGACTTCCCCTTCCGGACGACGCCAGTTCTCACTGGAGAAAGCAAAGAGGGTGAGAGCATCCATCTTGGCCCGTGCGGCAAAGGTCACCGTCTCCCGCACGGCCTTGACGCCGGCCTTGTGCCCATAGACCCGCATCTTGCCACGGTTCTCGGCCCAGCGCCCGTTGCCATCCATGATGATGGCGACATGGCGGGGCAGACACTGGTTGGCGCTATCGCCGAAGGCTGCCAAACGCGACATTCATTTCTCCCACAAAGACAAAAGCGCCGTGCAGGGGCACTACACGGCGCTCGTAATATACCTGTCAGACGCTTAGATTTCCATTAGCTCCTTTTCCTTCACGGCCAGGGCGTCATCCGCCAGCTTGATGAAGGCATCGGTGAGTTTCTGGATCTCTTCCTGGGCACGACGGTCGTCGTCCTCGGAGATCTCTTTGTCCTTGAGCAGGGCCTTCAGATCGGCGTTGGCATCGCGACGGATGTTGCGGATGGCAACCCGGGCACCTTCGGCCTCGGAGCGGACGATCTTGGTCAGATCGCGGCGGCGCTCTTCGGTCAGCGCCGGCAGCGGCACACGCAGAGTCTGGCCATTGCTGGACGGGTTCAGACCCAGATCCGAGGTCAGGATCGCTTTCTCGATCGCCTGCATCATGGAGCGATCGAAGATGGAGATGGACAAGGTGCGGGCATCCTCGGCCACCACGTTAGCCAACTGCTTGAGCGGAGTCGCTGCGCCATAGTACTCAACCTGGATGCCGTCGAGCAGGCTCGGGTGAGCACGGCCGGTACGGATCTTGGACATCTGGGATTTGAGCGATTCTACGCTCTTGGACATGCGGTCCTTGGCGTCGTTTTTAATCTCGTTGATCACAGTGGTTTTCCTTTTGGCGAACGAACCCGCGACGGGTCCGTTTCTAGCTTAATTTACTGACGCAATGGATAACAAACCGCCTTCCGGTTCGCTGCAATCTTACTTGCCGACGTGGTGGATCAGCGTGCCTTCCGGTTCACCCATGATAACCCGGCGCAGGGCACCCGGCTTGTTCATGTTGAAGACACGGATCGGCAAGTCGTGATCGCGCGCCAGGGTAAAGGCGGCAAGATCCATTACTTTGAGTTCTTTATCAAGCACTTCGTCGTAGCTCAGCTCATGATACAACACGGCGTCCGGATTCTTAACCGGATCCTCGGTGTAGACACCATCGACCTTGGTGGCCTTGAGCACCACGTCGGCTTCGATCTCGATCCCACGCAGGCAAGCCGCAGAATCAGTGGTAAAGAAGGGGTTGCCGGTACCGGCAGAGAAGATGACAACCTTGCCGGCGCGCAGTTGGCTGATCGCCTCAGCCCAACTATAGGAATCGCAAACACCTTGCAAGGAGATGGCAGACATCAGACGGGCATTCACATAAGCACGATGCAGGGCATCACGCATCGCCAGGCCGTTCATGACGGTAGCCAGCATGCCCATGTGGTCACCCACCACGCGGTTCATACCCGCTTTGGCGAGACCGGCACCACGGAACAGGTTGCCGCCGCCGATGACCAGACCGACTTGAACACCCAGCTCAACCAGCTCTTTGATCTCTTGGGCCATCCGCTCCAGTACAGCCGGATCAATGCCAAAACCCTCGGATCCTTGCAGGGCTTCACCACTCAACTTAAGAAGAACACGTCGGTATGCAGGTTTGGGATTGGTACTCATGTCACTGATTCCTGGTCATATAAAGACCGCGACATAAGTCGCGGTCTGGAGTTAGCTAAAACCGGTTCGGTTATGCCTTCTGAGCAGCCGCGATCTGGGCAGCAACTTCGGCAGCGAAGTCAGTTTCCTGCTTCTCGATGCCTTCGCCCACTTCGAAGCGAGTGAAGGAAACAACGTCAGCACCTTCTTTCTTCAGCAGCTCGGCAACGGTCATGGACGGATCCTTGACGAAGGGTTGACCAGTCAGGGAAACCTCACCGGTGAACTTCTTCATGCGGCCTTCAACCATTTTCTCGGCGATCTCTTTCGGCTTGCCGGAGTTGATGGCGATGTCGATCTGAATTTCGCGCTCTTTGGCAACGACTTCAGCGGACACATCTTCAGGCTTGACGAATTGCGGGCTGTTGGCAGCAACGTGCATAGCCAAGTCTTTGGCCAGCTCGGCGGAGCCACCGGTCAGCTTGGTGATAACACCAATGCGGGAACCGTGTACATAGGTACCCAGGTTGTCACCTTCAACCAGCATCACGCGACGCAGGTTCATGTTCTCACCGATCTTGGCGATCAGGTTGGTGATGGTCAGCTCGACGGACTCACCGTTACCGAAGTCGGCCGCTTTCAGGGCGTCAACATCAGCAATTTTCTGGGTCGCAGCGATGTCAGCGATCTTCTGGCCCATGCCCATGAAGCTGGCATCTTTGGCGACGAAGTCGGTTTCGCTGTTCAGCTCGATCATGACGGCAACATTGCCTTCGGTACGGGCAAAGATCACACCTTCAGCAGCGATACGGCCTGCTTTCTTGGCGGCTTTGGCCTGACCAGATTTACGCATGTTCTCGATCGCCAGCTCGATGTCGCCATTGGCTTCTTCGAGTGCTTTTTTGCAATCCATCATGCCAGCGGCGGTGCGCTCGCGCAGTTCTTTTACCAGGGCGGCAGTAACGTTAGCCATGTCCAGTATCCTCGGTCTTGAATTGACAAGAAACAGGGGCCACAAGGGCCCCTGCTAACCAATTACATCAGCTTGGTTAATAAGGGCTTTAACAGTCCTTATCAATTACTCAGCTTCAACGAAGCCATCTTGTTCGGCTTGAACAACGATGTCTTGAGCGCGAGCTTCCAGTACGGTGTCAGCAGCAGCATTCAGGTACAGCTGAACGGCACGGATCGCATCGTCGTTACCCGGGATGACGTAATCAACGCCGTCCGGATTGGAGTTGGTATCAACGATGGAGACAACCGGGATACCCAGGTTGTTGGCTTCTTTGATAGCGATGTGCTCGTGGTCGGCATCGACAACGAACAGCACGTCAGGCAGGCCGCCCATGTTCTTGATACCGCCCAGGCTCTTCTCCAGCTTGTCCATTTCGCGAGTACGCATCAGCGCCTCTTTCTTGGTCAGCTTCTCGAAGGTACCGTCTTGGCTCTGGGCTTCCAGATCTTTCAGACGCTTGATGGACTGACGAACGGTTTTCCAGTTGGTCAGCATGCCACCCAACCAGCGATGGTTCACGTAGAACTGATCGCAGCGGATAGCAGCATCTTTGACGGCTTCAGACGCAGCACGCTTGGTACCAACGAACAGTACCTTGCCTTTTTTGGCAGCAACGGAGCTCACGAAGTTCATGGCATCGTCAAACATCGGAACGGTTTTTTCCAAGTTGATGATGTGAACCTTGCTACGGGCACCGAAGATGTAGGATTTCATTTTCGGGTTCCAGTAACGAGTCTGGTGACCGAAGTGAACGCCGGCTTGCAGCATGTCGCGCATAGAAACTTTAGCCATTTTATACCTCTGTATTGGGGTTAGGCCTCCACACATCCCATGTAACCGACCCCAAAGGGGCACCCCGGTACAGGTATCGATGTGTGTGTGTTATTGATTAGGGTGATGAAACCGGGACAAGTAGTTCCGGTTCCGGCGCGCTTTATACCATAAGTTTGCCACTGGCGCCACCAGCAGCCGCGCTAAAAAAGGGCAGCGGGGTCGACTCTGCGCCAATGATTTGACCTTGTGATGACAATCACACTGGAAGTCGGCGGGGGTTGCGGATAAAATTTTGCCCTGATTGCAAACGCATCTATTTTTCATTACCTGCTTGTTGTCGGCCATGCCGACGAAGAACCAGGCCGCAAGAGAGATCCCATGTCCATTAAAATCAAGACGCCGGAAGAGATTGAAAAGATGCGCGTTGCCGGCCAACTGGCCGCCGATGTGCTGGTGATGATAGCCCCCCACGTACAGGCAGGCGTCACCACTGACGAACTCAACACTCTGTGCCATGACTTCATCGTCGATGTCCAACAGGCCGTTCCGGCCCCCTTGAACTATCACGGCTTCCCTAAATCCATCTGCACCTCGGTGAATGATGTGATCTGTCACGGTATCCCCAACCACAAGAAATTGCGGGAAGGCGACATCGTCAACCTGGACATCACCGTCATCAAAGATGGCTACCACGGTGATACCTCCGCCATGTTCATCGTCGGTCAGACCACCCCCCTGCGCCGCCAGCTGTGCAAGGTTGCCCAGGAGAGCCTGTATGCCGCCATCAAGCGGGTACGCCCGGGCATGTGCATCACCGAGATTGGTGCCGTGATCCAGCCCATCGTCGAGCAGGCCGGTTTCTCCGTGGTGCGTGACTACTGTGGCCACGGTATCGGCAGCGAATTCCATGAAGAGCCGCAGATCCTGCATTACCGCAACAACGGCAAGCTGGAGCTCAAGGCGGGCATGTGCTTCACCATTGAGCCCATGGTCAACAGCAAGAAGTACCACTGCCGTACCAACCCCAAGGATGGCTGGACTGTCACCACCAAGGATGGCGGCGACTCTGCCCAGTGGGAGCACACCCTGCTGGTGACGGAGGATGGCTGCGAGGTGCTCACCCTTCGCCCGGACGACACTATCGACCGCCATATCAAACAGGGTTAACATCAAACCCCGGCCCAGCGCCGGGGTTTTTGTTTTCCAGACGATGAGATGCCATGGACGCCAGCCTGCTTTCCCCCCATCTGCTGCCCGATGATGACCTCAGCCGGGATAACTGCAAAGAGTACCTGAGCCGTTTTCTCGGCTGGTTGCACGCCCGCTTCGATGCTGGCGACAACATCATCGAACTGGTGGCGACCCGCTCCTTGTACATGGATCAGCTGCTCACCCGGCTGTGGCACAAATTCGGCTTCGATCAGGAGACGCACCTCACGCTCATCGCCGTGGGCGGCTATGGCCGTGGCGAGTTGCATCCCCACTCCGATATCGACCTGCTCATTCTCTATGAGGGGGGGCAGCTCGACGAGGCCCTGGGGCTGCGCATCGGTGAGTTCATCACCTTGCTGTGGGATCTGAAGCTGGAAGTGGGTCAGTCGGTACGCAACGTGGCCGAGTGCATCGAACAGGGATTGGCCGACATCACGGTCGCCACCAACCTCATCGAGGCGCGCCATATCACGGGCAACCTCGGCGGATTCGAGACGCTCCAACAGGCCACCCGCCCCGAGGTGTTCTGGCCGAGCGAAGATTTCTTTCGCGCCAAGCGCGCCGAGCAGGCCCAGCGTCACCAGCAGTTCCTCGGCACCGCCTACAAGCTCGAACCCGATCTCAAGAGCAACCCGGGGGGGCTGCGCGACATCCAGACCCTGGCCTGGGTTGCCCGTCGCCATTTCGGCGCCACCACCCTCTATGAGATGACCAGCCACGGTTTCCTCAATCGCGCCGAGTACCGTGAGCTGCTCGACTGCCAGAACTTCCTGTGGAAGGTGCGCTTCGCCCTGCACATGGCCATCAACAGAGGTGACAACCGCTTGCTGTTCGACCGGCAGCGCACCGTCGCCGAGATGCTGGGTTTCGAGGGGGAAGGCAACCGATCGGTCGAGCAGATGATGAAGCGCTTCTATCAGACGGTACGGCGGGTGTCCGAGCTCAACGAGATGCTGCTACAGCTGTTTGATGAGGCGATCCTCGGCAATACCGCCATGGACGTGCGCCGGATCAGCGACGAGTTCCAGCTCCGTGGCCGGCTTATCGATGCCGTGGACGCCGAGCTGTTTGGTCGCGATCCCGCCGCCATATTGCGGCTCTTCTACCAGATAGCCCAGCACCCCGAGATAGCCGGCATTCACTCGGCGACCCTGCGTCAGCTGCGTGAGGCGCGGCGCAAGCTCGACTGCTGGCTGCAAGATATCCCCGAGTGCCGCCGCCTGTTCATGGCGCTGCTGCGCCACCCCAACGGCATAGGCCAGCCGCTCACCCTGATGCATAAGTACGGGATCCTCGCGGCCTATCTGCCTCAGTGGAACCTCATCGTCGGCCAGATGCAGTTCGACATGTTCCACGCCTACACGGTCGATGAGCACACCCATCGCCTGCTCAACAACATTCATCACTTCCCCACGTCGGCCAGCCGCCAGACCCATCCGCTCTGCCATGAGATAGTGAACCGGCTGCGCAAACCCGAGCTGCTCTGTATCGCCGCCCTGTTCCACGACATCGCCAAGGGACGGCGCGGGGATCACTCCGAGCTCGGTGCCGTCGATGCCCTGGAGTTCTGCCAGCTGCACGGGCTGGATCGTTACGAGAGCCGCCTGGTCGCCTGGCTGGTGCGTCATCACCTGCTGATGTCGGTCACCGCCCAGCGCCGGGACATTCACGATCCCGAGGTGGTGACCGATTTCGCCCAGAAGGTGCGCGATGAGCAGCACCTGGACTTGCTCTACTGCCTGACCGTGGCCGATATCTGCGCCACCAACGACAGTCTCTGGAACGACTGGAAAGGCACCCTGCTGCGCGAGCTCTATTTCACCACTCAGAAGGCGCTGCGTCAGGGATTGGAAAACCCACCCGATATCCGGCTGCGTATCCGTGAGAACCAGCGCCAGGCGCGCCAGCTGCTCAGTCAGCGTCATCTGGACGATGCCTCCATCACGGCGCTGTGGAGCGACTTCAAGGCGGACTACTTCCTGCGCCACAGTCCGGAGCAGATCGCCTGGCACAGCCGTCACATTCTCGAACAGGAGGGTGCAGGCGAGACGCCGCTGGTCACCATAGGCAAACACCCGACCCGAGGCGGCAGCGAAGTGTTCATCTATTGCCGCGACACCCCGAATCTGTTTGCCACCGTCGCCTCGGCACTGGATCAGAAGAACCTCAACATCCACGACGCCCAGATCATGAGCTCGCGCAGTGGCTATGTGCTCGACACCTTCATCGTGCTGGAGCCCAATGGCGAACCCATCAGCCCCAACCGCACCGCCACCATCCGCAAGGCGCTGGAGAAGGCACTGCAAGAACCGGGCAAGCTGGTGCTGCGCAACAAACCCCTGTCCCGCCGTCATCGCCAGTTCATGGTGCCGACCCGGGTGGTGTTCTTGCCCCACAAGGGAGAGAACCGCCACACCCTGCTGGAGCTGACGGCGCTGGATACCCCGGGGTTGCTGGCCCGGATAGGGGCAGTTTTCCAACAGTGCGGTCTCAGCCTTCATGCCGCCAAGATCACCACCATAGGCGAGCGGGTAGAGGATTTCTTCAGCCTGACCAATCGCGACGGCGAGCCGCTGACCCAGGCCGAACAGCTCAGTCTGGAGGAGAAGCTGGTCCATCAGCTCAACCCCCAGGAGCAAGAAAGCTGAACCCAGTGACGCTCGCAGACCGTCGGGACACCCTGACCAGCCAGTCCCGACCGCTTGCTGGACGAAGAAATCGACCCTCCCCCTTAAAACCGGCGGGAAAAGTGTGATACAACAAACGGAATTTTTTAAAGGAACCCCATCATGACCGAGTTGCAACAGATCATTGAGTCGGCCTTCGAGCGCCGCGACACCATCACCCCAGGCTCCGTCGATGGCGCCACCAAGGCCGCCATTTTGCAGGCCATCGAGTTGCTGGACAGCGGCAAGGCGCGGGTCGCAGAGAAGATTGCTGGCGAGTGGGTCGTCCACCAGTGGCTGAAGAAAGCGGTGCTGCTCTACTTCCGCATCAATGACAACGGCATCATCAAGGGCGACGACGCCCAGTACTTTGACAAGGTTCCGCTCAAGTTCTCCGATTTTACTGCCGAGCAGTTCAAGGCAGCCGGTGTGCGCGTCGTGCCGCCGGCCACCGCCCGCAAAGGCTCCTTCATCGCGCCCAATACCGTGCTGATGCCCTCCTACGTCAACATCGGCGCCTTCGTCGATGAAGGCACCATGGTCGATACCTGGGCCACCGTCGGCTCCTGTGCTCAGATTGGCAAGAACGTCCACCTCTCCGGCGGCGTCGGCATCGGCGGCGTGCTGGAGCCACTGCAGGCCAACCCGACCATCATCGAAGACAACTGCTTCATCGGTGCCCGCTCCGAAGTGGTGGAAGGTGTCATCGTCGAGGAAGGCTCCGTCATCTCCATGGGCGTCTTCATCGGCCAATCCACCCGTATCTATGACCGTGAAACCGGCGAAATCCACTATGGCCGCGTCCCGGCAGGCTCAGTAGTCGTCTCCGGCTCCCTGCCCTCCAAATGTGGCAAGTACAGCCTCTACGCGGCGGTCATCGTCAAGAAGGTCGATGCCAAGACCCGCGCCAAGGTGGGTATCAATGCCCTGCTGCGCTCCATCGACGAGTGATGAGTCATTGAATGCAAAACAGGCGCCTTATGGCGCCTTTTTTGTTGTTATCTTGCCCCGATGGGATCGGATCGTCATCGATGATGCCAGCCCCTACGCCCTCCTTCTGGAAAAGGGTTCGTACGGGCCTCGTTTTATTTTGGCGCCCCAGTCACAGGCCTGTCGCGCTTTCTCGGTTATCATGGGTGGGCGAGACGGTTTTAAGCCAAGGAAATAGTCGAATGTACGAGAATCTGAAGAGTTTGGGGATCCAGGATCCCGCGGCAGTGGACAGTTATACCCTCCGTCAGGAAGCGAACCACGACATCCTCAAGATCTACTTCAAGAAGTTGAAAGGAGAGTTCTTCGCCAAGAGCGTCAAGTTCAAATACCCCCGGCAACGCAAAACCATTTTGGTCGACTCTGGTACCCACCAGTACAAGGATGTCACCGAGATCAATGCCAACCTCAAGTATGTGGTGGATGAGCTCGACAGTCTGACCCAGGGGGTCCATAGCCAGGCCGACCCTGATATCAAACAGAAGATACTGCGGGATCTGCGCCACCTGGAGAAAGTGGTGGCCAACAAGATCAGCGAGATAGAGAAAGATCTCGAGAAACTCTGATAGCGGCCAGCGCCGCACCAATAGCAAGGGCGCCTGATGGCGCCCTTGCTATTGGGGTGTAAAAAACCTCTCGCCTCGTCGTTCAGCCGCCTGATACAAGGGGCACAGCCATTCCATCACAAGCTGTCACGCAAGCCCGGCTCGCCTCCCTGCCAGCGCAGACACTCAGCGGCCGCAATAGAAAAGGGAGGCTAGCGCCTCCCTTTTCATCTCTGTCTTTCAAGCAAGCGGATTAGTTGCTCTTCATCCAGATATCCATGTCGGTTTTCAGGTTGTCAGACTTGGTACCGAAGATGGCTTGTACACCAGAGCCAGCAACGACCACACCGGCAGCACCCAGCTTCTTCAGGCCAGCCTGGTCAACCTTGGCGACCTCTTTCACACCCACCCGCAGGCGAGTGATACAGGCGTCCAGGGAGGCGATGTTATCTTTACCACCGAAAGCGGCAACCAGAGCAGCAGACATATCGTCTTTGCTTTGGACGGCATTCACTTCCACGGTTTCGTCTTCACGACCCGGGGTTTTCAGGTTCATGGCACGGATGACAACGGTGAACACCACGTAGTAGAGCGCGGCATAGGCCAAGCCCAGACCCACCAGCAGCCACATCTTCTGGGCATTGGGGGATTGCACCACGAAGTCGATGAAACCGTTGGAGAAGGTATGACCGTGGACAATGCCCAAGGAGTTGGTCAGCACATAAGCCAGACCCGCCAGCAATGCGTGGATGGCGTACAGTACGGGCGCTACGAACAGGAAGGAGAATTCGATTGGCTCAGTAATACCGGTCAGGAAAGAGGTCAGGGCGGCAGAAGCCATGATACCGACGATCTTGGCACGGTTTTCCGGCTTGGCAGAGTGTGCAATGGCAAACGCAGCAGCAGGCAGACCGAACATCTTGAACAGGTAGCCACCGGCCAGTTGGCCGAAGCCGTTGCCAGCGGCGCGAGTCGCGTCGTTAGCAGTCAGGAAGCAGGTCATGATGCCATGTACGGTTTCACCGGCAGCGTTGACACAGGTACCCGCCTGATAGAAGAAAGGCACGTTCCAGATGTGGTGCAGACCGAACGGGATCAGGGAGCGTTCAACCACGCCGTAGATACCGAAGGCCAGTACCGGGTTCTGGTTGGCAGCCCAATCGGAGAAGGCAGCAATGGCTCCGCCAACCGGTGGCCAAATCACCGACAGGATCACACCCAGACCGATGGAGACGAAACCAGTGATGATGGGCACGGCGCGCTTGCCGGCGAAGAAGCCCAGATACTCTGGCAGCTGGATCTTGTAGAAACGGTTGAAGGCCCAGGCAGCCACACCACCGGCGAGGATACCCCCCAGTACACCGGTATCGATCTTGTCGACCCCCATCACCGGTGCCATCACCGACAAGGTTGCCGTCATGATGCCGTAGCCGACGATGGCTGACAGGCCGGAAACGCCATCATTGTTGGTGAAACCAAGGGCAACACCCACGGCGAACAGCAGGGCCATCTGGCCAAACACTGAACCACCGGCTTGCTCCATCAACTGGGAGACGATTTCGGGCATCCAGCTAAAGTGGGCGGCACCCACCCCCAGCAAGATACCTGCAACAGGCAAGACCGAGACAGGCAGCATCAGCGCCTTACCGACTTTCTGCAGGTTGGAGAATGCGTTTTGTAACATGTGTGTACTCCTGAATGATTGTTCCCTAACGGACCCATTCGAAGTTAAGCCTATCACGGGTATGAAAGCTAACCGGAAAAGGGAGATCGGGTGTTTTTATTTTGACGAGAACAATATAACCCAGAGAAAAGGGAAATTCTTTACTCTGGAATTAGCAGATAGGAAATTTGGAGAGGAGATCACAAGATGATTTAAATAAGTCTTTAACGTCGTTTTCTGGTTAAAATTTGGCAACATTACTATATTTCAATTCGATGAAAAGTGCCGTTTCAGATTGCATCTAAATACTGCCAACCGTAATAAAAGGAAACGAAACGTAACTCAATGTAACCACTTAATCATCTTGTGTAGAAACAATATAACCATTAAAAAGGCCCCCGACAATGGAGGCCTGATAAATATAGTGAAGGATAAAAAATCCGTTATTATTTTTGGGATTTTTTCACCGCATCAACGAATACTGACTTGGCTCGGCTAGAACCGCCCCGCTCGGCTTCACTGACCAATTGCATCGCTTTATCGATATCGCCAGCCTTGACCGCTTTCTCGATCTGAGACTGATAGAACGCCTCTGTCTCGCTCAGCATGGCTGGCGCGGGTTTGCTTGGCGCCGTCGCAGCTACAGCGGTTGCCGTCGCGCCAGTGGCAACGACTGCCGTGGTGGCTGGCTTGGCCTGACTCATGGCAACTTTATCGGCATATTCTGGTGTGAACACGGCCTCAATACCCTGTGCCTTGGCCATGTCGGTGACCACTATCTGTACCAGTCCCCAAGGGGAGTGAGGGATCACCGGATCCTTGATATCGGGTTCGACTGTGTTGTTGGCCCGGGCAAAGGCTTTGGCAGGGTGCAAGATGGTGGTGGAACCACTCAACTGATCTGCCGGTGCATAGACCACCATATAGGTTTCGCTCGCGGGATTGCCCGGCATGCTGCGATCGACAAACACCTTGCCCTCGATGCGATCGGCATCCATCAGGTGAGCTGGCTGATAGGAGAACACAGACTCACCCAGTACACGGGTTACCTTGAAATTGGCATCCAGCATGACAACCTTGGGTTGCAGCACAGTTTTGCCAACCTGTGAGGCCAAGCGAATGTAGAGGTTACCCGTGTCTTTGGGCAGACGATAAGCGGCAAAATAGCTCATGCCTTCATCGAAACGGTAGCTGGGTTGCTTGCCATCCAGGCTAAGCAGCGTCTCCCCTTCCGGCAGATTGGCATATTGGAACTCATTGAAACCGGCACAGCAGTTGCTGGCCTGCGACAGGGCCTGCTTGGCCTGATCGGCATTGTCCAGAACGGCCGCATGCTCTTGCAAGGGCACGCCCATATTACCCGCACAACCGGTCAACCAGACGGTCACTGCGGCGGCAATCGACATCTTTACCAGCGTCATTCTTATTATCCCTCTTATCCGGTGGCCGTTACCCGGCGAAACGAAACTGCCCCCAAGTGGGGGCAGTCACTAACTTAACTGAAAGTCGGGCTTACCACCAAGCTTCCGCTTGGACACCGAAGTTCCAGGTGTTGTCATCGTTGTTGCTGCCATTGAAAGTCTGGCCGTTATCGCCACCGGACTTCAGGTAGGAAGCGAACACGCGAATCTCCGGACGGGCCCAGAAGCTGGGACCGGCAGACCAAGCCTGGGCAATGGTGTACTTCTGACCGTTGCGGTCCTGGCTGTCCTGATCGCGGACGTCCTGAGTATCATGATAGTAACCCAGCTCCAGAATGGTCTTCTGGATGTCATCCCACTTGTACATGGGACGGATCACGGCAGAGAAGGTATCGGCATCAGAACCAGTCACACCGTTGATGGTCACGTCGTTGGACTGACCATAAACCAGCTGGTGACCAAACTCGACCTTGTCACCGATCGGCAGTACGCCCCAGTTGATGATGCGGAAGCCGTCACCGCTGGCACCATCCTGACTGGTCCAGTTACCGGCGCCGTAGTAAATCGGCAGGGTGGCATAGCTGTCGCTCATATACTGCAGCGTGGTTTTGTTGAAACCGCCCAACATGTTCTGAGTCAGTTCAGCCGTCAGCATGACACCATCTTTGATGTCGCCATCGAGCTTGTCCTGATCGTCGGTGGGGTTGGCGATGGCATAGTCAGCGCCCACTTCCAGGGAAGCATCGCTCCACAGCGGGATACCGGCGTAACGCACGTCCAGTATGTTGTTGTTCAGCTCACCGGCATCGCTGCGCGTCCAGGCCAGGGACAGTTTGCCCGGGCCGGCCTGGATGTTCTCAATCCCGGCACCAGGACCGGACACATCCCAGTAGTAGAAATCGGAGATGTGGATGTCGTGACGCTGGTAGTAACGCTTACCGGCCCACAGGGTGGCTTCCGGGGCAAAGCCCAGCACGCCTTTGGCCTGGACGTTGAACTGACGAAGGGCAAAAGTGGCGTCATCTTCACACTGCTTGGTGTCGAAATTGCAGCTGGTGCCAGTACCTTCGAAGTCATTGGACTGGTTGGTGACCATGGCCACCATGGAGTCAACATAGAAGGACTTGCCATCCTTGTTATAAACTTCCTGGCCCAGTTGTACTTCGCCATAGGTTTCGTTCTCGTTACCCAGACGACCGACTTTCTGTTTGTCGAAGGTCTGCATGTCGCCATCTTCGGAGATGCCGACACCGGAACGGAAGTAGCCGTGGAAATCAACGGCGAAGGCGGCTTGAGAAGCCAGGGCTGCGGTAACGGCTGCAGCGATCGGGAGCCACTTTGCTTTCATTTTCATTTTCCTTATTTCCCGCTGAGGAGTGTGTGATCCTTAGGTTTAACTTCCTATCACCATAAAAACGTTTCGGTGATAACCGGGGTCGATTATAGGTAGGCGATATGGGGACAAACATGAGCCAATTCACAAAACAGGGACAAATAGCGCCCAATTATTTCAATGGGCTAATAACGCCCGTACGAAGCCATAAAATAGCAATAACTCACCCATTAAATCGAAAAATGACCGCACAGACACAATCTGAAAACGGTGTCATAAATTAATTCGCATCGAGCAATAAGTAATAAACCATCAAAACAATGACAAAAACATGACTGAAATCGCTTTCAATGAGGAACTTTTAAATTTGCGACTTGTCAGCAAGCCACTCTTTTATCTGCACCCTGTTTAAGAGTAAGAGCTCTAATTAATCATGGTAGGGGAAGGAAATAAATGTGTGTGTGAGGAAGGGATGCAGGAAAAATAACGGGCCCAATATGGAGGGCCCGTGTTATCGATTATAAATAGCGATGATAGTGCATTAATCGGTCAATTCACTGGAGTTGCCCCTGCCACTCTCTTAGCCAGGCCAGTGCGACCACTTCAGGTTCATCGACCACAGTCGCATCAATTTCCAGTCTGGGCTGCAAGGGTTGGGCCCCCAATTCCAGCAGCAAGGTGTCGAGCTGACGACCCGCGCCGCAGAAGTGATCATAACTGCTGTCACCCATGGCGATCACTGCGTAATTGAGCCCCTTCATATAGGGCGCCCTGTCTTTCAGATCGGCGGCGAAGGCTTCCAGATTGGGGGGCACATCCCCCTGCCCTGTGGTTGCCGAGACGAGCAGCAGGAAACGGGTCGGCGAGATGTCCTCGAGGCGGGCCTCTTCATGCAGGTTGCACTCATGCCCTTGGCCCGTCAGTTCATCCATCAGGGTCTCGGCGACCAGGAAGGCGGCGCCATAGACGCTGCCCACTACGATATCTATCTGTGCCATCTTGCCTCCTCGCGTTCGGAATGGTTTCAGCATGCCACAGCGAGCATCCCGGGGACAGGTCAACAGATCAATACACTGATTTGACTGGTGTTAAGCCGATCCCCCTCAGTAGTCACTCTCGCTGGCTGGCCAGCCCAGCTTGCCAAATAGCGTCAACAACTCGGCACCCAGCGGGGCCTGAATACGCATGGGTACCTTGAGCACGGGGTGTTCGAAGCTGAGAGTACGCGCCACCAGCAACAGGCGCTGGCAGCCAAAATGTTCCCGGAAGAAGCGATTGTGGCGACCATCCCCATGGGTGGTATCCCCGACCATGGGGTGGAAGAGGTGCTCCATGTGACGGCGCAGTTGATGCTTGCGTCCCGTGTGGGGGAAGAGTCGCACCAGGCTGTAACGGCTGGTGGCATGCTGCTTGGAAACCGCATGGGGCAGTTCGACCTGATGCAGACGCCTGAAGCTGGTCACCGCCTCCTGGGCGGGTTTGTCTCGGGTAGCGAGGGCATCGGCTATCTTGTCCAGCTGCTCTTTGAGCGGATAGTCAATCAGTCCCTGCTCGGGAGCCCAGCCGCGCACCAGCGCCAGATACTCTTTGTGTACCCGTCGCCCACTGAAGGCCTCGGTCAGGCTGCGTGCCACCTCGGGACTCAGGGCAAAGAGCAGCACACCCGAGGTGGGCCTGTCGAGCCGATGTACCGGGTAGACATGACGGCCACCGATGAGATCCCGGGTCATCTGCATGGCGAAGCGGGTCTCGCCCTTGTCGAGCCAGCTGCGGTGCACCAGCAGTCCAGAGGGTTTGTTGACCGCCACCAACCACTCATCCTGATAGAGCAGGGTCGGCCTCAGTTCATCCAGCCGTTGCTCATCGGCGGGCAATGAGTCCAAGGATGAGCTGTGGTGCAGTGCACTATCGCCCTCCCCAGCATCTGCCCCTGTGGGTCTCAGCTCATCCCCAGGGGATGAGGGGCAAGTCACTGCTCCACCACTTTGCCTGAGAGCAGCAGATCGAAACGGGCGATGAGCCGCAGCAAGTCAGTCACCTCCGCCAGCTCCTCCTTATAGCTCTCGCTCGCCATGGGATAGAGAGAGACGCTGCTTGGCAAGGGCGCCTGTAGCAGCACCAGCTGCTCCATGCGCGGGATCAGCACGAACTGCAACCATTGATCAAAACTCAGGGTATCGACGCAAAATGGCAGTGTGCTGGCCAACGCCTCTTCACCCGGATTGTCCAGCTGCCAGCGATCCAAACGCTGCAACTCGGCGCTCAGCTCGCCTAGCAGGCCAGCCACTAACAGATACTTGTTCATCATCAACTCCTCACTATCTCTGCCAACCGGGCTCGTTGCACCGGCTCCCCTTTGTCGTCATGAATCACCCGGTGGATGCAAAGCACCACACTGTTCATAGGGCGTATCGAAAGGGGCGCCACTATACACAATCTCACCGGGCTTAGGCAGGGGGCCGCAAGCCCTCACTCCCTCACCGCTGGCTATCTGAAGCTGGCTCCTTATAATCGGGGCCATGACCCATCAGCCATCCCATGCCATGACCGCCATCCATACCCTGACCGACTTCCTGACCCAGGCCGAGACGCAATTCCAGCTGTTTGATCTGGGCCGCCAGGTCCGCCCCCTCGACAGCGCCGAGTTTGTGCGCATCGAGCAGCAGGCCATCCCCTACCCCTGGCCGCTGCAGCAACACGCCTGGCTGGGGGTGCATTTCTTTCAAGCGACCGAGGAGAAACATTACCTCTGGTTCCTCAAGTTTGCCCTCGATGAGCGCGGCCTGCTCATCTCGGCCGGCCCCAAGCATTTCATGGATCTGGTCGCCGAGACCCTGGGCTACAAACTCACCGGCGATCTGGACGATGCCACCGCCAAGCGACTGGCAGACAACCCTTACACCTTCCGCCCGGCCGAAGCCAAGATGGCCAGTCTGCACGCCAAGCTGGGACGCCAGCTCGAGCAGGCCCCCTCCAGTTATTATCAGGCGCTGTGCCACTATCTGGCAGCACCCGGACAGGATGGCTGGCAACAGCTCGGCCTGCAGGGCTTTGCCGACTTCGCCGAGCGCTTGCAGCAAGAGAGCAATCTGGCGCTGGTGTGCAAGGCCATGGCGCGCCTGCCCGATGAGCCGCTCCACGCCCTGTGCCAGAGCCTGGAGAGTGCCGCCCTGCCCCCTGCGCTGCAAGGTGCCTTGCTTGAGCGCCTTGGCAAGGAGCAGGAGTGCGCCTCCCCGGATCCCGAGACCCTGGCCTATCTGTGTCGCGCCTTCGCCGCCAGTGCCACTAACCAGGCACGCACCAACAAGTTGCTGACCCTGCTGGAAACCCAGCCCAGCCCCAGCCTGTTGCTCGCCATCGCCGGACGGCTCTGGCCGGATCTGCAACAGGGCCCCCTGCTCGATCTTTTCCTGGAACGACTCGCTGACCAGCCAACCCCCTTCTTCAATCAGGTCTTCGCCGAGCTGGTTACCCTGCCACTGCTGCGTCCCCAGGTACTCGCCATCCTGCGCAGTCCGGATCGCAGCGAGGCGCTGAGCCGCGCCATCGGTCGCCTGTTCAACGCCAACTGACCCGGCCTCAAGGAGCCCGTCCATGGAAGAAATGCTCTGGATCATGCTGCTGGTCTGTCTGGCCAGTGCGTTTTGGCACCAGCGGCGCCAGGCCGAGCTGGCCTGGCAATACCTGAGGCGCTACTGCCAGCAGCATGAGTTGCAACTGCTGTCGGTGGCGCGCAGCCACAGGCGGCTTGCCCACCGGCCGCTGCGCCTGCTCACCTGCTACGAGTTTGAATTCAGCAGCGATGGGGAGAGTCACTATCTTGGCACCCTCACCATGCAGGGGCTCAACGTGGCAGGGGTTGAGATCCCGCCGCACCGGCTGCCCGGCGGTGGATAACATGACCACCCGGGCCAGGGGCTTGTGGCGGTGACAAGTGCCGGATGACTGGCGCTGAGCACGGCCCATTGGACGACCAAGGACCAGGAAGGGAGGCGGGCTGTCTATAATTTAGGGGTTTCATTCAAGGAGAAAGACGATGGACCCCATGGTACATGACATGCCTACCCTCTTTGCCCAGCTGGGACTGGCCAATGATGCGGCCAGCCTGCGTCACTTCATCGACAGCCATAGCCTGCAAAAAGAGATGGAACTGAGCGAGGCACCGTTCTGGAACGCCTCTCAGGCCCAATTCCTGCGGGAATCCCTGCGCGATGACGCCGCCTGGAGCGAGACCATAGATCAACTCGATGTACTGCTGCGCCAGTGAGGCCCCTGTTCGGCAAGGCGCAGTCAGGGTAAGCTCTGGCCGCCCAGCGCCGCCAAGCCGGGGCCCTGGCATGCCGCCCGTGAGAGAGAACCAGAGGAAGCCCAATGTCATCCGCCGAGATCCACCAGATTGCCAGCGAGCTCAAAGCCCGCGGCATCACCCCCACCACCGCCATGGTCAAGGCGCGCCTGAGCCAGGCCGTGCCCATGGCCGAGCTGCTCAAGAGCCTCAGTCAGTGGAAGCAGGCACAACTCAAAGAGCAACAGGGCGAGCCAGCGCCCCATGACAGGCATGAGGGGCCACAACCCCACCAAGAGCCCCTGCCCCATGAGCCCAGCGTGCAGAGCCTCGCCGCCCAGCTCGACAGACTCGAACAGAAGCTGGATCGCCTGCTTGCCCTCATGACCCAGCCCCGCTAAATCAGGCCCAGCTCTCTCCATGTATATTCTCGAACTGACTTTCGAATGCTACCGCGATACCTCCCTCGGCGACGCCGAGCGGGCCATCGTCAATTATCTGGACATGCTGCGCTATCAGGGTCAGATCCTGGGCCGGGAGTTTCCCACCAGCATGCAGCAAGGCCACTTCGTCAGCCGGGTGGTCTGCCCGGAGCAAGATAGCCTGCACCCGGATAACCAGAGTGAACAGGTTGTCCTGGCCGAACAAGGCCTGCACCAGGCAGGCCTGCTCGCCCCCAAGCTACAGCTGCTGGGAGCCGATCTGCTCTCAGATGGCACCGACCCTTGCGGACGACCGAGCTGGTTACTGCTCTACACCAGCTTCCTGCACAGTTGCTCCCCCCTGCGCTGCGGCGATCACTTCGCCCCCGTGCCCCTCTATCGGCTGCCCGCCATCGCCAATGGCGATCAGAAGCAGATCATCAAGTGGCAGGAAGATTGGGAAGCGTGCGATCAGCTGCAGATGAATGGCTCCATTGCCGAACATGTGGCACTGCACGAGATTGGCGATCCCGGCAGCCGCCTGGCTCGGCGTGGCACTGACTTGTGCAAGCGGCTCGAAGCCCTGACCGGCATCCCCGTCTATTACTATCTCTACCGCGTCGGCGGCCTGAGTGCCCCGGAGGAGCGCACTCGCCCCTGCCCCGGCTGTGGTGGTGACTGGGCCCTGCCAACCCCCCTGCACGAGATCTTCGACTTCCAGTGCCAGCCCTGTCGGCTGATCTCCAATATCTCCTGGGACTTCAAGGATTAGCAGGTTGCGCACCCGGGCAGGGCTGCGCTCCCCATACTCCTTCTCCCCAAACACAAAGGGCGTCCTACCGGGACGCCCTTTGCACTGAAGCCGACTTGACGCAGCTAGTCCGGCAAGGTCTCCAGACTCGCCAAGAAGTGCGGCAAAGAGGGGGCCAGTACCAACCGGCGACCACTGTCCAACCACTCCAGCCACACTTGCCCCGTCTCGTTATCCAGGGAGATGAGCGTCATCTCGTTGCGGGTCGTGGCAATAAAGAGCGATGGGGAGCGCTTGAGCTTGCGCAGCATCAGCAGGTGACCTATCAGGTTCTCGCGCAGCAGATCGAGATCCTGTTCATTCCAGGGCAGGATCAGCTCCAGCCTCAATCCCTTGAACAGACATGGCAGTGGACGACTGAACCAGTGGCCAAACCACAGCTTGGCACTCGGGTGCAGTTCCAGCTCCAGGGCGCCCTCCAGGGCGGTGAAGTCGGCAGCGTCAGTGCGAGCATGGGGACGCCAGGCGACAAGCCCACCATTGGCTTCACTCAGCTCGCAAGGGGAGCGCCAATCCGGCTCCCACTGACACAAGGGCAGACCCCGTCTCGCCTCACCGTCGCGTTGCCAGCGCGAAAAAAAATGCGCCAAGGCAGACAAGACTTGATCCGACATCGAAATTCCTCACAATTAGCGACAACATTCGCTATTGCACCATCAATCCCATGAGCAAACAAGACAGATACGCCAACGCCCTGCAGGGGCTGAGCCTGGGCCAACAGTCCGCCTACATCAGCCAGTACAGCCCCTCCTTGCTGCAACCCGTGCCCCGCAGTCTGAACCGAAACGATCTGGCCCTGCCGGATCCCTTGCCCTTCCATGGCGCCGACATCTGGACCCTGTACGAGCTCTCCTGGCTCAATGATAAAGGCAAACCTGTGGTGGCGCTGGGTGAGATAAGCGTGCCCGCCACCAGTTTGAACCTCATCGAGTCCAAGTCGTTCAAGCTCTATCTCAACTCCTTTAACCAGACTCGCTGCACTAGCCTGGCGGCGGTCCGCGAGCTGCTTGCCAAAGACCTGAGCGCCTGTGCTGGCGCCGAGGTCGCCGTGACCCTCACTCCCCTGGCACAGGCGCCGCAGCAGATAGTGGACTTGCCGGGCGAGTGCATCGATGACCTCGACATTGAGATCGACAACTATGAGTTCGATGCAGATCTGCTGATCGGGGCCGCCGGTCAAGACGAGGTAGAGGAGACGCTGCACAGCCACCTGCTCAAGTCCAACTGCCTGGTCACCAGCCAACCGGATTGGGGCTCAGTGGTCATCCACTATCGGGGCCCGCGTCTGGACCGGGAGAAGTTGTTGCGCTATCTCATCTCGTTTCGCCAGCACAACGAGTTCCACGAGCAGTGTATCGAGCGGATTTTCACCGACCTCAAACAACACTGCGCCCCGCAGCAACTCACCGTCTATGCCCGCTATACCCGCCGGGGCGGCCTGGATATCAACCCGTTCCGCAGCGACTGGGAAGAACCAAGTGAGAACCTTCGACTGATCCGTCAGTAAACTCTGGACTCACGGGGGGGGGCTTGGATAACATGCCCTCACTCCCGTGCGGCCCTTAATCTAATGAATCAACTGTTTTTTCTGGCAATGATGATGTCCTCCCTGTCGGCTCCCAATGTGGATCTGACCAAGGATCAATTGTCTATCGATCTGCAACAGGCTCAGACCCTGGTGTTGAGCGATCCGGCCAGATGTGTAGAGATCACCTCGGCCTTCCTGATCCGCACGGCCAATAATCCCAAGCAAATCATCAGCAATCGTCAAGATTACGGCTACCGCGAGCCCATGCTCAGCTTCGGCACCGTCGCCCAGGCCACGGGGGCACACCTGCTCAAGGGTGAGTGCCTGATCCAGCTCGCTCAACACCGGCTGGCGGATCAGGAGCTGCAGCAGGCCCTGGCCCTGGCAAGCAAGGAGAAGCAACCCGAGCTGCAAGCCCAGAGCCTCTATCTGATGCTGCGCAACAAAGCGCTGCTCGACAGCGGCCGTGATTATGTGCCTCTTCGCACCCAGCTCGATCAGTTGCTCGGTGAAACAGCCCTCAAGAACAGCCCGCTCCAGGTCTATAGCCGACTACTGCTCATCACCGACCTTATCGAATCTCATCAGTTCGAGGAGGCCAAACAACGACTCAGCGAATCCCGGCAATGGGCCCGCACCATAGGCGATAGCAAGGCACAAGCCTGGGTCGATGCGGTCAGCGGCGATCTCTACCATGCCCTCAGGCAGCCCCAGCTCGCCCTTGGCGACTATATTTCGGCCCAGCAACAGGCTCGCCCCCTGGCGGATCCCCTGTTCCTCGGCCTGCTCGCCAATCAGATAGTGGACCTCTATCAGGAAGAGCAGGAGCCCCAGAAGGCGTTGCAGTACGCCAACGAGGCGGCCAACTACTTCCACGCCCTCGGCAATCCCGCGCTGCTCAGCCAGGCACTGACCGTGCTGGCGCGCCTGAACCGTACCCAGGGCGACATGAACATGGCCCTGGTCTATTTCTTCAATGCCCTGGACCTGCTCGACGAGGGGCACCAGCGCATCCAGGTCGCGCAGCTCAAGTACGAAATAGGCAAAACCTATCTGCAAAACGGCAACCTGCCCCTCGCTCGCAGCTATCTGAGCGCAGCGCGCCAGGCGCATCGGGCGGAGGATGACAAGCGACCCCTCATCGATACCCTGCTGCTGCTCGGTGAACTGCACCTCAAGCAGAAAGAGGCGGCCATCGCCATCTTGCAACTGGAAAATGCCCTGGACCTTGCCAACCAGATTGCCGATACCGGTCGCCAGTTCCAGATCTATCGCCTGCTCTCCCTCGCTTATGAGCAGAAGGGTTATCTGCTGCAGGCGCTGGAAAGCTATAAGCGCTTCCACCAACTGAGCGAACAGATCAGCCAGCAACAGGTTGCGTTGGAGCAGGAGGCCATTCGCGACAACTACACCCAGGTCGAGCGTGAGCAGCAGATCAAGTCCCTGGAGCTGAGCCTGGAAAACAGCCGCCATCAGCAGGAGCGCTACCTCTGGTCGAGTGTCATCACAGGTCTGCTGCTGGCCTTCTTCATCTACCTCTTCTTCACCCTCTGGCTGCGGCTCAAGAGCGCCCGCCAACAGGCGCGTTTCCTGGGAGAAGCCACCCTGAAAGAGCCCCGTAGCGGTCTGGCCAACTGGCAGCGCCTGATGAACCGCTGGCCAAAAGAGATGGCCAAGCGTCAGCAACAATCGGAGCGCTGGTACCTGAATGAGCTGACCGAGGGTGAGTTTGATGACAAGTTGCACTATCTGCTCTTCAAGGTGCCCTTCCTGGCCAATAACCTGGAACGACACGGTTATCAGCTAGCGAGGGACATTGAGACGGCATTCGGCGACTATGTCGCCGGGCTGACGCCACCCGATGGCCGTATCTATGACCTGCGCGAGGGCCACTTGCTCTATGTGGTGCCCCAGCGTCATGTCGCACAGCTGCATCAACTGGCCCGGGAGCTGCTTGAGCAGCTCGCCGCCTTCCCCTGCGATCAGCCCATCGATCGCCGCATCAGCCTCGGCATCGTCAGCCATCCCTTCCTGCCCAAGGCGGCTACCGCCCTCGATCATCTCGGCCTGTTCGATCTCTGCTACCTGGCTCTGGCAGGTGCAATCCAGCTCAGCGAGCGGGCCAATCAGAGCGCCTGGTTGGAGCTGGCCGCGATCGACTGTCAACAGGCCGCGTTTTTTAACGGAGATGTGTGGCAATGCTGTCTGATGGCGATTGACAAGGGATTGGTAAAAGTAAACTCTTCTCACGACAAACAGTGGATCAACTGGCCTGGCCTGTCACGGACGAAGGGCACAGATGATCGATGACAAGATAGCGAATCGCTGGGGATCTGAGTCGGCCTCGCCCGCAGAGGACTATCCCACCGCCATAAATAATAACAAACAGGGCAGCCTGAAGAATGAATGACATCACTGCCGTAGCGGGACAATTGGCCAGACTCAGAGAGTCCCTTCAGCGCAAACAGTTTGAACTCGACGAGACAGTGCTCTGCTCCCAGGCCGAGCGCAGCCGCAGCATTCAGTTTATCGCCAAACTGATGCAAGCCTGCCGCGGCCACGATCGCGAACTCGACAGCAAGCTCGCCAAGCTCAAACAGAAGCTGGATGGCCAGCCCTCCCTGACCCATCTGGATCAGGATCTCGCCGCCATCGAGAAGCTGCTGCAGCAGCACAGCACGGCGCTTGAAGAGTCGATCGGCCTGACCGCGGGCGCCATCGAGCTCGGCTCCAGGCAGCTCAAATCCCTCAAGGGCTTTCCGGAAGAGACCCGAAAGTCCCTCAAGGCATTCCTGGCCACCCCCAATGGTTATGGCCTCAGCGATCATCAGCGCCGGGTCACTCAATTGCTGGAGTTCTATCAGCAGGCCATCAAGATCCAGCTGTTACCCGCAAACCTCCCCTCCGACACCGCGGGCCAGGGTCTGGCATCCGCAAGCAAGGAGACTGGCGAGGCGTCCGCCTGCCTGGATGGCAAGGTCTATAGCCGTATCGCCGATGAACTGCAGCGCCTCATTACCGAGCTCGATTTTGCCGGTGCCGTGGGTGAGAGCCTGGCGGAAATTCGCCGTCAGCTATTGATGGGAATGGATCCCACTCTGCTGGCTGAATCCTGCCTGCAGGTGATCCAGCTCATCATCGAGGGCACCCGCGAGGAGCGTAAAAGCTCCCGGGCCTTCCTGACGGCCCTCAATGAGAGCCTCTCCTCGGTCCATTTCAACTTCACCGAGTCGCTGGATGAGGGGCGGGCTTTGCAACAGGCGAGCCAGACCAGCCGCGTGGCCCTGGATAACGAAGTCCAGGCCATCGATGATACCCTCACTCGCCACCACTCCTCCGAGGCGCTCAAGGAGGCCATCAGCGAGCACATGGCCACCATCGGCTTGCTGCTGCGGGAGCGGGAGAGCATGACGGCCCGGGAACTGCACCTCATCACCCGCCTCTCCACCATGGAGGCCAAATTGCGGCTGATGAAGGAGGAGACGGCGGAGTACAAGAAGCGGCTCACCATCCAGAAGCACAAGCTGTTCCTCGACAGCCTGACCCAGGTCCATAATCGGGCGGCGCTGGATGAGCGGCTCGAGCTCGAATACAAACGCTGGCTGCGCTACCGCACCCCCCTGTGCCTGGCTATCATCGACATCGATCACTTCAAGAACATCAACGACAACTATGGCCATATGGCCGGCGACAAGGCGTTGAAGGTGGTTGCCAAGGCATTGCAAAAATCCCTGCGCGATACCGACTTCATCGCCCGTTTCGGCGGTGAGGAGTTCGTGGTGCTGCTGCCCAACGTCAACCCGGACAAGTTCGAGACACCCCTCGAAAATCTGCGCAAGGCGATCAAGAGCATTCCGTTCCGGTTTCGCGATGCCAGGGTCGAGATCACCATCTCCATCGGTGCCACCCTGTTCAAGGAGGGGGATCAACCCTCGGATGCCTTCGAGCGGGCCGACAAGGCGCTGTACGGTTCCAAGAATGGCGGCAGGGACAGGGTCAATACCGACCTCGGATAATCCCGGTACTGCCAGCGCCGGGCAGCGCTGGCGGTGGCACGGTTCGTGATACATCGGCCCTGCCTTGCCTAGTCAAAGGGCCACACCAGCCCGATGAAACGCTCAAAAAAGCAACAGTCGCACGGCCCCCTATTCCCCTCCCCCTCAAGTTGGCTCTACTATCAGGCGAGAGGGATGCCCAAAGGCATCCCCTCTATCCCCAGGGAAAGAGAGAACGATAACAATTGAGCGAGAAGGGGAAGATCATGATCACACACATCAATCCCGTGGGCAGCATGGACCTGCTGTCCCAGCTTGAGGTCGACAGACTCAAGCAAACGGCCTCCAGCGATATCTATCAACTCTATCGCAACTGCTCGCTGGCGGTCCTGAACTCGGGTAGCCACACCGACAGCTCCAAAGAGATACTGGAGCGTTTCAAATCATTCGATATTCACGTGATCCGGCGCGAGCGCGGGGTCAAGCTCGAGCTGTTCAACGCCCCCGAGCACGCCTTCGTCGATGGCGAAATCATCCGCGGCATCCAGGAGCATCTCTTCTCCGTGCTGCGCGATATTCTTTACGTTTCCAACCAGATCGATGCCAACCGCCTGGTCGACCTGACCAGTCCGAGCCACATCTCCAATCTGGTGTTCTCCATGCTGCGCAACGCCAAGGCGATCCATCCAGGGGCGGATCCCAACCTGGTCGTGTGCTGGGGTGGTCACTCCATCAACGAGACTGAATACCAGTACACCCGTGAGGTGGGCAGCGAACTCGGCCTGCGTGAACTCAACATCTGTACCGGCTGCGGCCCTGGCGCCATGGAGGGTCCGATGAAGGGGGCCGCCGTGGGCCACGCCAAGCAGCGGGTTCGCAATGGCCGCTATATCGGCCTGACCGAGCCCTCCATCATCGCCGCCGAGCCCCCCAACCCTATCGTCAACGAGCTGGTGATACTGCCGGACATAGAGAAACGGCTCGAGGCCTTCGTGCGTCTGGGCCACGGCATCATCATCTTCCCGGGTGGGGTCGGCACCGCCGAGGAGCTGCTCTACCTGCTCGGCATCATGATGCACCCGGCCAACGAGCGCCAACCCATCCCCATCATACTGACGGGCCCCAGGGAGAGTGCCGACTACTTCCGCGCCATCGATGACTTCATCAAGGCGACCCTGGGCGAACCTGCGACCAGCCTCTATCGCATCGTGGTGGGAGATGCCCCCGAGGTGGCCCGCGCCATGAAGGAGGCCATGCCGCGGATCCGTGAATACCGCAAGTCCGTGGGGGACGCTTACTCCTTCAACTGGTCCCTCAAGATAGAGCCCGAGTTCCAGCTGCCATTCGAGCCCAATCACGCCAACATGGCCGCCCTGGACTTGCATCGCAACCAGGCTCCGCAGCAGCTCGCTGCGCACCTGCGCCGTGCCTTCTCCGGCATAGTGGCGGGCAACGTCAAGGAAGCGGGGCTGCAGGCCATCGAACAACATGGCCCCTTCAAGCTGCACGGGGACAAGGAGCTGATGCAGCGCATGGATACCCTGCTGGAGAGCTTCGTCAAACAGCAGCGCATGAAGCTGCCGGGTAGCCAGTACATTCCCTGCTACGAGATTGTGCGTTGATCGCCCGCACATCGATGCAGACAAGATGAAGGGAGGGGCGCAATGGCGCCCCTCCCTTGTTACAATGGCCATCCGAGCGCATCAGCGCCTTGTCACCACCGCCGGGCCCCGAGGATCTGGCCATTCGAGAAAGCACACCGCTATGCCGCCCAAATCCCATCTGCTGATCATCGATGCACTCAACCTCATCCGCCGCCTCCATGCGGTGCAGGCCCAGCAATCCCTGAGCCCGGAGCAGGCTCTGATCGCCACCCGGGCCAATCTCATCAACACCAGCCGCAAACTGCTGGCGGCCAGTGAGCCGACCCACGTCATCGCCGTATTTGATAGTGAGCTCGATGGTGAGGTGCCAGGCTGGCGCAAGGCGCGCTACCCCGCCTACAAGGAGGGACGCAACCCCATGCCTCCTGAACTCAGGGCCGGGCTCGCCAGCTTGCAGGATGCCTTCTGGGAGTGCGGCATCGACGCCCTGCTCTCCGAAACCGATGAGGCCGATGACCTGATAGGGACCCTGGCCTGCGGCATCGCCCGCCATGGTCACAACGCCACCATCATCTCCACCGACAAGGGGTTCTGCCAGCTCATCTGCCCGCAGATCCAGATCCGTGACTACTTCAACAAGCGCTGGCTGGATGCCGCTTTCGTCCAGCAGCAGTACGGCGTTGCGCCGACGCAGCTGGTGGATTTCTGGGCATTGACCGGTGTCGGCGGCTCCAACATCAAGGGGGTAGCGGGCATTGGCCCCAAGGGCGCGACGCTGTTGTTGCAGCAATATGGCAGCCTGGCCCAGATGCTCGAGGTGGCCCCCGAGGATGCAGGCAAGCCCCTGCAGAAGGTGTTGGCCCAGGCCGAAGAGGCCAGACTCGCCCAGACCCTGGTTCGCCTGCGCCTCGATATCCCGCTGGGCTTCAATCTGCAGGAGATCCGCTATTGCGCCCGCTGAGTGCAAATAGCCACAAGCATGATCGGGCTCACCTTCGCTGTTGATGAAAACCGGTAAAATGTAAAGAAACATGGTGGTTTTTGGGTGAAAATGATATAAAAACCGCCGAATCCTCCCCCTCCTCGTTCCCTAGAAGTGGATTAGTTTCATGTCAAAAACCAAGATCACCGTCATCCCGGGCGACGGCATAGGCCCCAGCATCATTGAATCCGCCATCCAGATCCTGACCCATGCAGGCTGTGACTTCGAATATGAGTACGCCGATGCGGGCCTGGTGGCCCTCGAGAAGCACGGTGAATTGCTGCCCCAATCCACCCTCGATCTGATTGAAAAGAACAAGATAAGCCTCAAGGGGCCACTCACCACACCGGTCGGCGGCGGCTTCACCTCCATCAACGTCTCCCTGCGCAAGAAGTTTCACCTCTACGCCAATGTCCGCCCCGTCATCTCCTTCAAGGGCACCAAGAGTCGCTACGAGAACATCGACATCATCACGGTGCGGGAGAATACCGAAGGCATGTATTCGGGGGCTGGCCAGAAGCGCAGCGAAGATAACCGCAGTGCCGAGGCGATGAGCATCATCACCCGCGATGGCGCCGAGCGAATCGTCACCTTCGCCTATGAGCTGGCACGCAAAGAGAGCCGCAAGAAGGTCACCATCGTCCACAAGGCGAACATCCTCAAATCCACCTCCGGCCTCTTCCTGGAAGTGGCACGGGAAATTGCCGCTCGCTACCCGGATATCCAGAGCGAGGAGATGATCGTCGATGCCGCCTGCATGAATCTGGTGATGTACCCGGAGCGCTTCGATGTCATGGTCACCACCAACCTGTTTGGCGACATCCTCTCGGACTTGTGCGCAGGCCTGGTCGGCGGACTGGGCATGGCCCCAGGCGCCAACATTGGCGATGGCGCGGCCATCTTCGAGGCGGTGCATGGTTCGGCCCCCGACATCGCGGGCAAGAACATTGCCAACCCCACCTCGGTGATCCTGGCCTCCATCCAGATGCTGGAGTACTTAGGTATGCAGGACAAGGCTGAGCAGATCCGCGAAGCGGTGCGCAGCACCATCGAAGCGGGAGAATGTGTGACCCGGGACCTGGGCGGCACGGCCTCCACCGATGAGTTCACCCAGGCCATCATCGCCCGGCTGTAAACCCCTCAACTGATTGATTTAAAAAGGGAGCTTCGGCTCCCTCTATTTTCTCCGGCGCGCCGCTTTCCCCCTGTTCCATTGGCAACTATGTTCAATAGACCAAGGATAAGGAGATCCGACATGCGCGCTATGCTGATGCTGCTACTCATAAGCAGCGGGGTAATGGCCATCGACAGACCCGTCGCACAACGAGCCTGGAAAGAGGCACCCGAACAGACCCCTACCCAGACCTGGCAATCCAGCCTGGATACCAATGACCTGCTGAAAGCCCCCAAACCGCTGTCGTTCGGGGTAGATATCAGTACGGACAACCTCGGCAACAAGACCATCACCCCCTATCAAAAACTCAACCTGACGCCGGAGAAGAGTGTCAGCCTCGCCTTCGAGAACTTCCGGCCCAGGGTCAAGTTCAAGGCTGGTGGCATGAACACCGCCGTCAAATTGCGCGGGGATGGGGTCAAGATGCAATTCAACCCGACCGACAAGAAGATACCGCTGCAAGTCGAGATCAAGCTCACCGATGATGAGTCCTCCCTGCGTTTCGACTACAAGTTCTGAGCTCCGTCTTGCACAAACTGGCGGCCTAAGCAGAGCGTATCGGGAAAAGAAAAAGACCGGCCAGAGCCGGTCTTTTTGCATCCATCCTCATCGGATGTGAACCGTCAGATCTTCTCTTCCAGCTTGGAGACCCAGTACTTGTTGTACACATGCACAGTGATCTCTTCACGGTCGTGATAGAGCTGTTTGGCCTGGATGACGAAGGCGCTATCGATCTTCTTGAGCAGCTCGCGCAATACCTCGATATTGTGCACCGCCTCGGCGTAGCGCTTCTTCATCGGCAGCTTGAGGTTGAACATGGCCTCCTGGCAATCTCCATCCTTGAACCAGTCGGCGATCATGTGAGTCACCCGCGCCGGCTTCTCGACCATGTCGCACACCAGCCAGTAGATGTTCTTCTTGCTGGGCCGCCAGACGAAACCATCATCGCGCAGGTGCTTGACCTGGCCCGTCTCCATCAAGGCAGGCGCCATGGTGCCGTTGTCCACTGCGGTCACCATCATGCCACGACGCACCAGCTGATAGGTCCAGCCACCGGGGCAGGCGCCCAAGTCCACCGCCTTCATGCCGGAGGTGAGGCGTCGGCTCCACTCTTCCTTGGGCACGAACACATAGAAGGCCTCTTCCAGCTTGAGGCTGGAGCGGCTCGGAGCATCGGCCGGGCAGCGCAGACGCGGTATGCCCATGTGGAATTCGGAGTTGTTGAACGAATAGGAGTAACCGAGCAGCAGGTGATCGTTGGCCATGAAGAAGGCGTGGAACACGGGGCGGTTGCCGGTCTCCTTCTTGGTCAGTCGCTCGTTGTTGCGCAGGGCCTGGCGCAGCGGCACGGTGAACTTGCGGCAGAAAGCCGACAGCTCTTTGGCTTCGTTGGTATCCGCAGTTTCGACCCGCAGATCGCCACAAATGGTGTAGTCGCTGGTCGCTTCTATGATGGGCGAGATCCGATCCGCCACATCCAGATCCTTCAACTCGTGGGTCACCACCAGCATCTGACGGATGAAGATGAGCTCACGGAACGGCAGCTTGCGCGCCAGCAGATCGGCCTGCTCCTCGTCATACAACTCGTATATCACATAACCGCTGTCGTCCTTGACCCGGGCGAAGCCGTAGCATTGCATGTTACTGGCACGCTCGGTGATCTCTGCCGCCGCCTCTTTCTCAAAACCGGGGCGGCAATAAAGCAGCAGATTATTCATTTTTTCCTCCAAGACGACAGCCCACCCAGATAAGGGCGGTCCATCCCAACATAAAACAGAGGCCACCGGCCGGAGTCACTAACCCCAGCCCCTTGCTGCCAAGCAGCACCATGGCGTAAATACTGCCGGAGAATCCCAGGATCCCCAGCGTGAATGCAACGCCCGCCACAGTGATAGCGCGGCGGCGCGGTGCGCACCAACCCAGCATCAGCAGGGCCAGGGCGTGAAAGAACTGATACTCGACGGCGCTATGATAAGCCGCCAGTCGCTCCGGGCTTATCCCGGTGGCGCCTAAACCGTGGGCACCATAGGCCCCCAGCATAGTGGCCGTGAGGCCAAAGAGGCCCGCGAGCACCAACCAGACAGGGTTAGTTCTCATCATTAACTCCTTGCAATGCAGCACCAAGGGCAGCCTCTTGAGCCTGCGCCTCGATGAAGCACTTTATATGGGCCGCCGCCTGAGCCAGGTTCTCCGGCTCGGTACGGCCACTGGCCTTGCGCGGCTTGAAGCTGTGGTCACCATCTTGCAACCACTGCACATCGACGCAGGCGGAGAAGGGGAAATCCGCCAATTCCAAACGGCTGCCGAAGCTGTCGCGCTCCCCTTGCAGCAGCAGAGTTGGCGTCTTTATCTGCTTGAGTATCTCTCCACGCCAGGCGTCCGGCTTGGCGGGAGGGTGGAAAGGATACCCGAGAACGAACAATCCTGCAGCATTGACGTCATCGGCTATCTCGGCCGCCATCCGCCCGCCCATGGATTTACCGGCGATAAAGAGCCGGGGATGGGCAAATTCGACCACCATGGCACGCCAATGGGCCAGCAAGACCGGCTGTCTGTCCGGTGGCCTGCGCCTGCCATCCTGGGCCCGCTTGCTCATATAGGGAAAATTGAAGCGGATCACCTCAAGCTCAGATCCTGCCAGCAGGGTCGAGAGCCGGGTCAGGAAGTCGTGGTCCATGCCTGCGCCGGCGCCATGGGCCAGCAACAGCCGGGTGGGAGCCTGGGCACTGCCTGCCCGGATCACATCATAAACAGGATCAGGCATCGGCGAGCCGCGCCCGGCGACGGGCCTCCTCCTGCTCCACCAGCTCCAGCATCCAGTCACGGAAGGCGACGATCTTGCCCTGATCCGCTTGCTGCTCCTGGCACACCAGGTAGAAGGCATTCTTGCTGACCAGTACCTGCTCGAACGGACAGATGAGGCGGCCGGCCTCTATCTCGGGCTGGGCCAGCACGCTGTGACCGAGCGCCACCCCCTGACCGTGAATGGCGGCCTGGATCACCATGGTGGAGTGGCTGAAAATTGGTCCCTGATTGACGTTGGGGGCATCGATATCGAGCTGGCGGAACCAGGCCTTCCAGTCGCGGCGGGACGTATCGTGCAGCAGGGTATGGCGAGTCAGATCATCAGGGGTGCGCAGCGGCTTGGGACCGGTCAGCAACAGCGGTGAGCAGACCGGGATCAGGTATTCGGTATGCAACTTGTCACAGCGCAATCCCGGCCAGTTGCCACGGCCGTAATAGATGGCCACATCCACGTCGTCGGTGAGGGCCCCCTCGTCCATGTCCACCGCCTTGATGCGCACGTCTATGTCGGGATGACGCTCGCTGAAGCGCACCAGACGCGGTACCAGCCACTGAATGGCGAAACTCGGTTGCAGGCTGACGGTGAGGGCCCCCTTGGCGCTGCGAGCCAGCAGCTTGTCGGTGGCCTCGGAGATGGAGGCGAAGATGTCCTTGATGTCGAGAAAGTAACTCTGCCCCTCCTCGGTCAGCAGCAAGGAGCGATTCTTGCGCCGGAACAGCTTGATCCCCAGGTACTCCTCCAGCGCCTTGATCTGGTGACTGATGGCAGCCTGAGTGACGAACAGCTCTTCGGCTGCCCGGGTAAAACTTAAATGGCGCGCCGCCGCTTCGAAAGCCTTGAGCGCATTGAGCGGGGGTAAACGACGAGACATGACACCAGCCAACGATGAGTTTTTCTAATGGACCGCATTATAATTTGTCGGTTGCGGGCCGACCAGTGAATAAACATAATTCGCTCCGCAATCCGTTGTCATATGGCTCACTTTTTCTGCCCCATGTGGTTTACATGTGCCTTATGAGCCGACGATCCGATTGTGGTGTTGTGTTTCTTCCTCTGCGGGAAGAGGGTTTATGCCGTGAGGTGTTGACCCAGTCTGTCATCTGAATGTGTTTGGCGCCTCCTATGGGATGGCGCCTTTTTTATGGCTGCAACAAGGGGTTGGCCCGCACCATGCCACGGGCCCCATCATCATACTTTGAACTGACCCACCAACTGCTGCTGCTGATCGGCCAGGGATGCCAGGGAGCGGCTATTTTCGGCGGCGGTTGCCGCCTGTTCACGAATACGATGGCTCACGTCGCGAATATTGCTGACGTTGCGATTGATCTCGTCAGCCACCGTGCTCTGCTCCCCCGCCGCCCGGGCTATCTGCTCATTCATCTGGTGTATGGTACCCACCGCATAGATGATCTGCTCGAGCACCCGCACCGAGGAGTCCACCTTGTCCAGGGTCAGGCTCGCCTGATCATGGCCGCTCATGATCCCCTTGACCACCGCCTGAGTGCCCGATTGCAACTGATGGATCAGGGTCTGGATCTCGACGATGGCATTCTGGGTGCGACCGGCCAGGTTGCGTACCTCATCGGCCACCACGGCAAAGCCACGACCCTGCTCCCCTGCCCGCGCCGCCTCTATGGCGGCATTGAGCGCCAGCAGATTGGTCTGCTCGGCAATGCTCTGGATCACCGTCAGTATGTCGTTGATGTTCTCGCTGTTGGCTGACAGGCGTTCCACCTCAGGCTTGGCCTCACTGATGACAGTCATCAGCCTGGCCATGGCGACCTGGGTATCGGCCACCACAAACTTGCCCTCCTGGGCCGCACTGTCCGCTTCATCGGCCGCCGCAACCGCCGCCTTGGCATGGCCCGAGACCTGCAGCGCAGTGGCGCTGAGCTCCTCGAACGCGGTCGCCACCAGATCCACTTCCTGATACTGGGCCTGCATCCCCTCGCTGGTACTGTCAGCCACCACGGCGGCCTGAGTGGCGCTGGCCCGAGTGCCGCCGACTGTGGTGATGATGTCGCCCATGGTGAGCTGCAACTTGTTGAGGAAGCGGTTGAAGCCATCGGCCAGTTCGCCAATCTCGTCGCTGCGCTGGATGTCGATACGCTGAGTGAGATCCCCCTCCCCGGAGGCGATGTCATTGAGACGAGCCACCACGGCGCGAATAGGCGCCACTATGTGATGGGCCATCCACCAGATAAACAGCAGGGCCGCCAGGGTGATCAGGCTGCCGACCCCAAGTTGGGACCAGATGCTGCGTGTTGCCTGGCTCGTCAGCTCGCGTTGCAGCTCGCTGGCCGACGCCAGCACCACAGCCCGTGGCAAATCGATATAGATGCCCCAGCGCTGATCGCTGCCCCGCATGGTCACCGGCATGAAGCTCTGCAGGCTGCTGCCATCCTGGCTCCACTGAGTGAGCGGCTGGCCCGCACTGAGCCAGCCGGTGAGCATGGTCATCAGCCCCTGAAACTGTGCACCGGGGGCCTTGCCGGGGATGATGTCAAAACCGGCAGCACCGGCGACCCGCCCGCCATGGCTGAGCAGCAGTATCCGCCCCTGGCCCTGGTAGAGGGTCTGATCCATCTCGACCACCAGCGCTTGCAGCTTGGCCAAGGAGATATCCATGCCCACCATGCCGAGCAGCTTGCCCTCTTCGAGCAGCGGCGTGGTGACCGAGGTCATCAACACCTCCTCGCTGCCCACCTCGTCGAGATAGGGCTCGAGCAGACAGAGGGCCTTGTCACGCAGGCTGCAGCGATACCACTCATTCTTGGGGGTGCCAGACTCATCGGGACTGGCATCATTCAGGGTGGCTTCGTTCATCACCTCCAGACTCACCTTATCCCCTACGTGGGCCCAATAGCTGGAGAAGCGCCCCTTGTCATTGGAGCCAAGATCCGTGGAGCCCTGGTAGTTGGCATCCTCACCATCGAGCTGATCGGGCTCAAAAATGGCATAGGCACCCAGCAGGTTCGGAGAGTGCATGACCGCATTGTGCAGTTGCTGGTTGACGGCCCCGCGCAGCGCCTCGGAGTGGATGAAGTTGTCGCTGGCATTCTGGCGCTGGAACAGCAGGCTCTGGGCCAGCAGGGTGGCCCGGAAATAGGCTTCATCCAGATAGCTGGTGATCCGGGCCGACTGCTCCGAGCCCATGGCCTGCATCCAGCGGGTCGCGGCCAGTTCGGCCTCCGCCGTGGTGGAGGTCATCACCTCGCTTTGCATGCGGGACGCGTTGTAGAGAGAGGAGACCACTAGCGTGGCGGCACAGAGCAGCAGGGAGCAACCCGCAATCAGGGTAATACGCCCCTGTACTGAGAGAGAAAACATGCGAAACATCCTTTTAATGCAGTCGTCTACAGGTTATCGGTGACAATAACAAAAACTTAACCTCAACGGTCGAGATCCAGACTAAGTTGATTCACTTCCCCCTCCTTTGGCAGGCCCACCACCAAGCCAAGGAGTCGTATGGGTTTTCCTTCCGCTCGCACCAACCCCTCATGGAGCAGATCATGGAACAGAGGGGCCGAATAGCCTCCATGACTGCGGTAGACGGTGGTCTGCTGGAAATCGGCAAACTTGAGCTTGATCCCCTGCCCCATGATCTGATCCCGCGGACAGCGCTGGCCAAAGCGCAGCTCCAGCTCGGGGATGAGCCGGGTCAGCACGGCCCAGCAAGCCGCCTCGTCATAGACATCGGCATCCAGGGTGGTTTCCACCCCTATGCTCTTGCGCACCCGGCTCGCCTGAACCGGGCTGTCGTCGCGTCCCCAGATGCGATCGGCCAGCATCACACCCAACTTGCCAAATCGCCCCTTGAGCTCCTCTTCTGGCAGTTGACGCGCATCTTCGCACAGATAGAGCCCCTGTAGTTCGAGCCGCTCCGCCGTCTTGCGCCCTATCCCCGGGATCTTGCCAAGGGGCAACAGGCGCACGAAGTCGTCCACCTCCTGGGGGGCGATCACGAAGAGACCATCGGGTTTGCGCCGCTCGCACGCCAGCTTGGCCAGGAACTTGTTGGGCGCTACCCCGGCCGAGGCGGTCAGCCCCAGCTCACTCTGGATGGCGGCGCGGATCTGCTCGGCCATCAGGGTGGCACTGCCGCCGCAATGGGGGCTGTCGGTGACATCCAGATAGGCTTCATCCAGAGAGAGCGGTTCAACCAGCTCGGTGTAGCGGGCAAAGATGGCCTGGATCCGGGTCGAGGTCTCCTTGTAGAGCGCCATCCGCCCCGGCAGCAGCACCAGCGGGGGACAGAGCTTGCGCGCCAGGGCGGTCGGCATGGCGGAGCGCACCCCGAAGCGGCGTGCCACATAGTTGCAGGTGGAGATGACCCCGCGCCTGTCCGCCGCACCGCCGATGGCCAGCGGCACCTCACGCAGGGCCGGGTTCTCGCGCATCTCGACGGCGGCGAAGAAGCAATCCATATCGATGTGAATGATCTTGCGCATAACACTGTACAAATAAACAGTTAATGCCAACATCTTACCCCAGAGCCGGGACCTAGACTAGATAGGTGTCATTCGGCATCTTTCGGCCACTATTTCGACTAGTCTACAAGACTCGATAGATGACATATCAGGGGGCAATATGGAGAGAGGATGGGGATATCGGGGGCTGATCCTGGGGCTGCTGCTCTGGCCTATGCTGGGGAGTGCCAAACAGCATCCCACCGCCGAGTGCCGCTGGCTGCACGACAGGATAGCCACGCTCAAGCAGGTCATCGCCAAGGGCGACACCCTGGGCACTCACGAGGAACTTGCCCGCTGGCAGCAGGAGTACAGCGAGAAACAGTGCCGCCAATACGACTACTAGCAATGCCAGGGCGGTCTGCCTGGCCAGACTCAAGATAAAAAAGGCCATCCGAAGATGGCCTTTTTGCAATCAGATGATCCTGTGCTCTTCGAGCATCTTGCGGCGGGCCTCTTCCTTGGCCATCTTCTTCTTGCGATTGTCACAGGGATCAGGGCAGTCGCACGCCTTCTCGATACCCACAGTGCCCAAACCACCACAGGATCCCGAGATGCTCTTCTTCTGGAAGATGTAACCGATGGCCATGCCGGCCACCACCAACAGAAACACCGCGAAGGTGATCAGAAAAATCTGCATATTGATTCCTTACTTAGCATCACGGGTCAGGAATGGTTCGAAAGCGGGAGAGTAACGCTCCTCAAACCCTTCATCCGTCTTGGTCACCATGAAGATGGCCACGCCTTTTTCGGTCGCATAGGCCATCCCCTTCTCGGGGCCCATCACCGTCAACGCCGTGGCCAGCCCATCCGCCGTCATGCAGGAGGGGTGCACCACTGTCACCGAGACCAGTCGATGATGAATGGGTTTTCCGGTGGCGGGATCGATGGTGTGGGAGAAACGCTGCCCATCCAGTTCGTAATAGTTACGATAATCCCCCGAGGTGGCAACCCCGTTGTCACCGACCTGGATCACTTCCTGCACCGAGCCCAGATTGACGGTTGGCTTCTCGATGGCGACGCGCCAGGGGTGACCCTTGCCGTTGACGCCATTGATGCGCAGCTCGCCGCCGATCTCGACCAGATAATTGCGCGACCCCTTGGCTTCCAGATACTCGGCGACCTTGTCGACCCCAAAGCCTTTGGCGATGGAGGAGAGATCCACATAGAGATCCGGAATGTCCTTCTGCAGGGTATCGGCATCGGCCGAGGTGATCACGTGCAGATTGCCCAGCCCCGTCTTCTGGCGAGTCTGGCTGATCAGCTCATCGGATGGCACCTTGGTCGGCTTTGCATCCGGGCCAAAGCCCCACAGATTGACCAGAGGGCCCACCGTCACATCCAGGGCGCCGCGGGTCTCGCGGCCCAGATGCAGGGACTCGGTCACCACACGGGCGGTATCGCGAGAGACCACAACCGGCGTCGCGTTACGGGCCTGATTGAACCGGGACAGTTCCGACTCCGGCCTGTAGGTGGACATCTGATCGTTCACCAGCTCGAGCAGTTGGTCGATATCGGCCTGGAACTTGGCTTTGTCCAAGATGGCGTCATCGGCCACCTTGATGGAGTAATAGGTCCCCATGGTGCTGCCGGTGATCTGCATCTCCGGATGAGTTTTGACATTCTCCTGGCCACACCCTGCCAAGAAAAAGGCTAGCCCGAAGGCTAGCCAGGTCTTTACAACACTGCGCATGGATTAACCACCAAAGTCATCCAGGAGGATGTTTTCGTCTTCAACGCCGAGGTTCTTCAGCATGTTGATGACGGCCGCGTTCATGACGGGAGGTCCACACATGTAGAACTCGCAATCTTCCGGCGCCTCGTGGTGCTTGAGATAGTTCTCGAACAAGACGTTGTGGATGAAGCCGGTGTAGCCATCCCAGTTGTCTTCCGGTTGCGGATCAGACAGGGCGACGTGCCACTGGAAGTTGTCGTTCTCGGCGGCCAGCATGTCGAAATCTTCGACATAGAACATCTCGCGCTTGGAGCGAGCACCGTACCAGAAGGTCATCTTGCGATTGGTCTTCAGGCGACGCAGCTGGTCGAAGATGTGGGAGCGCATCGGCGCCATGCCGGCACCACCGCCGACAAACACCATTTCGGCGTCGGTGTCTTTGGCAAAGAACTCACCAAACGGACCCGAGATGGTCACCTTGTCGCCAGCCTTGAGGCTGAAGATATAGGAGGACATCTGGCCAGGAGGCGCAGTCCAGTTGCTCGGTGGCGGGGTCGCGATCCGCACGTTCAGCATGATGATGCCGAACTCTTCCGGATAGTTCGCCATGGAGTAAGCACGAATGATCGGCTCCTTCACCACAGACTCCAGCTCGAAGATCTTGAAGCGATCCCAGTCACCACGATACTCCTCGGGAATATCGAAGCTGTTGTACTTGACGTGGTGGGCCGGCGCTTCGATCTGGATATAACCACCGGCGCGGAACGGCACGCTCTCCCCATCGGGGATCTGCAGCTTGAGCTCCTTGATGAAGGTGGCCTTGTTATCGTTGGAGATAACAGTACAGTCCCACTTCTTCACCCCGAAGATCTCTTCAGGCAGCTCGATCTCCATGTCGGAACGCACTGTGACCTGACAGGCCAGACGCTCCCCATGACGGGCTTCACCCTTGCTGATGTGATCCAGTTCGGTCGGCAGTATGTCACCGCCGCCCGCCTTGACTCGCACCTTGCACTGACCACAGGAGCCGCCGCCGCCGCAGGCGGAGGAGACGAAGATGCCGCTACCGGCCAGCACGCTGAGCAGCTTGCCACCGGCCGGGCTGGTCACGCCCTTGGCCGGATCGCCATTGATGCTGATTGTCACGTCACCCGCGGTCACCAGCTTGGACTTGGCGAACAGAATGACTGCCACCAAGGCCAGCAGGATCACGGTAAACATGACCACACCCAGAATAATTTCCATTTATGATTCCTTTTCCGATTACAAGGAAATACCAGAGAAGGACATAAAGCCCAGCGCCATCAGACCCGCGGTGATGAAGGTGATGCCCAGACCACGCAGGCCTTCCGGAACATCGGAGTACTTCATCTTCTCGCGGATCCCCGCCATCGCAACGATGGCCAGCATCCAACCGGCACCCGAGCCCACGCCATAGACCACAGACTCCGCGAAGTTGTAGTCACGCTGCACCATGAAGGAGACGCCGCCGAAGATGGCGCAGTTCACGGTGATCAGTGGCAGGAAGATACCCAGGGCGTTGTAGAGCGCAGGGAAATACTTGTCCAGGGCCATCTCCAGGATCTGCACCAGGGCCGCAATCACACCGATGAAGGTGATGAAGCTCAGGAAGCTTAAGTCCAGACCGGGGGCCAGGGCACCGTCTTTCAACACGAAGTTGTAGATCAGGTTGTTAGCCGGTACGGCGATGGTTTGCACCACCACCACGGCGATACCCAGACCCATGGCGGTCTTGACCTTCTTGGACACCGCCAGGAAGGTACACATCCCCAGGAAGAAGGAGAGGGCCAAGTTTTCGATGAAAATCGAACGAACCAACAGACTCAGATAATGTTCCATACCTTAATCCTTCGCCTCCACCTGCTTGGGATCCTTGGTGCGTACGCCCCAGATGATCAGACCAATGATGAAGAATGCACTCGGCGGCAGCAGCAGCAGGCCGTTGGGCACATACCAGCCACCGTTGTTGACCAGCGGCAGCAGCTCGATGCCGAACCAGGTGCCTGACCCTAAGATCTCGCGCACGGTCGCCACGGTCAGCAGCACGGCGCCATAACCCAGACCGTTACCGATACCGTCCAGGAAGGAGGGCAGCGGGGCACTCTTCATGGCAAAGGCTTCGGCACGACCCATCACGATACAGTTGGTGATGATGAGACCCACGAATACCGACAGTTGCTTGGAGATGTCATAGGCATAGGCCTTGAGCACCTGGTCAACCACGATAACCAGGGACGCGATGATCGCCATCTGGGCGATGATGCGCACACTGTTCGGGATCTGGTTACGGATCAGGGAGATGAACAGGTTAGAGAAGGCGGTGACCGCCATGACCGCCAGGGTCATGACGAACGCCGTCTTCATCTGGCTGGTAACGGCCAGGGCGGAACAGACACCCAACACCTGCAAGGCGATGGGGTTGTTGCCGAGCACTGGCGTCAACAGCAACTTCTTCATTGCGGTATTGTCAGCCATTGTTGAGTTCTCCTGCGCGGATCTTGGCAAGGAAAGGACCGAAGCCCTGGGGGCCCATCCAGAAATCGAACGAGTGCTGGACACCGTTGCTGGTCAGGGTCGCGCCGGAGAGACCATCGATCTCATGCTCGGAACCTTCCGGGGCATGACCCTTGATCACCCGCAGCGCAGGCTGACCATCTTGACCGAACAGCTTCTTGCCGACGAACAGCTCACGCCAGGCCGGGTTCTCGATCTCGCCACCCAGACCCGGGGTTTCGCCCTGGTCATAGTAGGTGATGCCCTTGATGGTCTGGCCATCAGCGGCAACGGCGACGAAGGCATACATGGTAGACCAGAGGCCCTGACCATAGATCGGCAATATGATGTTATCGACCTTGCCTTCGCTGTCTTTGGCGAAGAAGACCGGCATCAATTTGGAGATCTGACGGATCCCGGCCTTGTCATCGGAAGGTGCCAGACGAACATTCTCGGCCGGATTCTTGGCAGCCAGCTTGAAATCGAAGCCATCAGCATCGCCATCGACGAACTGACCGGTAGAGAGATCTACCAGACGGGCTTCGATCTTGTCGCCATAGAGCTTGCCGAGTTCATTCTTGGCGATGCTGGTCACATCAATGCCAGCAACGGCAAGGATGTTGCTCTGTTTGTCCAGAGCCTTGTTCAGCTGCTGAGCCGGACGCAGGCCCACGGCGGCCACAGAGACCACGATGGAGCAGACCAGGCACAGACCCGCCACTATGCTGACGGTGCCGACGGTTGAGTCTTTATTAAACGCCACGACTGATCCTCCGCTTGATGTTCGCCTGTGCCACGAAATGGTCAAACAGCGGGGCAAACAGGTTCGCAAACAGAATGGCCAACATCATGCCTTCCGGGAAGGCGGGGTTCACAACACGGATCAGCACCACCATGAGACCGATCAGGATGCCGTACCACCATTTACCTTTGTTGGTAAAGGAAGCAGACACAGGATCGGTTGCCATGAAGGCCATCCCGAAGGCAAAGCCACCCAGTACCAGATGCCAATGCCACGGCATGTTGAACATGGGGTTGGTATCGGAACCTATGACGTTGAACAGCAGGGAGGTCGCCACCATACCGATCATGACACCGGCGATGATGCGCCAGGAGGCGATCCGCATGTAGACGATCATGGCCGCGCCGATGAGGATCATCAGGGTGGAGACTTCACCGATGGAACCCGGCAGGTTGCCCAGGAAGGCATCCATCCAGCTGATTGCCTGACCGGTGGCGCCATTGATCAGCGACATCTGGCCACCTTGAGCCCACTGGCTCAGGGCGGTCGCACCGGAGTAGCCATCGACGGCAACCCAGACGGCGTCGCCAGAGATCTGGCTCGGGTAGGCGAAGAACAGGAACGCACGACCCGCCAGGGCAGGGTTCAGGAAGTTCTTGCCGGTACCACCGAACACTTCCTTGGCCATGACCACACCGAAGGTGATGCCGAGGGCAGCTTGCCACAGGGGCAGCTCAGGCGGCACGATCAGTGCAAACAGGATGGAGGTCACGAAGAAGCCTTCGTTGATCTCGTGCTTGCGGATCATGGCGAACAGCACTTCCCAGAAACCACCGACGATGAAGACGGTGATATAGATGGGGAAGAAGTGGGCCGCACCGATCAGCATCTTGCTGCCGATACCGGCCACTGCCGGATCCAGAGAAGCACCCAACAGGGTAGCCAGACCATACTGCCAGGAGACGGCACCGGCGGCGGAGCCGAGGTGCGCGATGGCGGCGATCGCCTGGTTGCCTATGTTGAACATGCCCCAGAACATGGCCGGGAACACGGCCAGCCATACCATGATCATCATGCGCTTCAGATCGAGGGCATCGCGAACGTGGGCGGCGTTACGGGTTACAGAACCCGGTGTGTAGAAAATGGTGAAAGCCGCTTCGTACAGGGCGTAGTACTTCTCATACTTGCCGCCCGGCTCGAAGTGGTGTTCCATATTTTCAAGAAATTGCTTGAAACTCATCGCTTAACCTTCCAGTTCGATCTTGGTCAGGCACTCACGCAAGATGGGGCCGTACTCTGTCTTGCCAGGGCAGACAAAGGTACAGAGCGCCAGATCTTCCTCATCCAACTCCAGGCAACCCAGGGCTTGTGCACTGTCGGTATCGCCAGAGATCAGATCCCGCAACAGCAGGGTCGGCAGGATGTCCAGCGGCATGATGCGCTCGTAGCTGCCAATCGGCACCATGGAACGATCACTCCCGTTGGTCGTGGTGGTGAAATTGAGCAGCTTGCCCTTCACCAGGTGAGACAGGGTGGTGCGGGTGATGGAGAATTTGTCGGCACTGGGTTTGATCCAGCCCAAAAACTCCTTCTCGCGCCCCTCGGCCAGTACGCTGACCTGATTGTGGTAACGACCCAGATAGTCATGTACCTCATCGGTCTTGGCACCACTTAGCAGGGAACCGGAGATGACACGGTTTTCATCGCCGCGCAGCTCATTGTGAGTCAGCTGGCTGATGCAGGCGCCCATACGGGTGCGCAGCAGACGCGGCTTGACCACATTGGGGCCGGCCAGGGCGATCACCTTGTCGGTACAGATCTGGCCCGTGGTGAACAGCTTGCCCAATGCGATCACATCCTGATAGTTGATGTGCCACTGGATCTTGTTGCTGCCAACCGGATCGATGAAGTGAATATGGGTACCCGGCAGACCAGCGGGGTGAGGGCCGGTGAAGACCTCTTCCTGGACTTGCGCTGCGGAAGACTGCGGCAGACTGCCTTCGCCCTTGCACACATACACCTTGCCATCCGTCAGACGGCTGAGCACGGTCAGACCATCGATAAAGGCCTGGGATTGCTCCTTGATGATGAGTTCAGCGCTGGCAGCCAGCGGGTTGGAGTCCATGGCTGTCACGAAGATAGCGCGGGGCTCGGAACCGACGGCAGGCACCTTGCTGAAGGGGCGGGTGCGCAGTGCCGTCCATTGACCTGACTCGACCAGGATCTCTTGCACCTTGCTGCGCGCAAGCTGTGTCAGCTCGGCGGACGCAAACTGCTCAAAGGTCACCTGTTCGTCAGCGCCATCGAGTTCGATGACCACGGATTGCAGAATGCGTTTGGCACCACGGTTGATCTCTGAAACTACGCCGGTGGCGGGAGCCGTGAATTTAACGCCAGGGTTCTTCTTATCTTCGAAGAGCACCTGACCTTTAATGACGCGATCCCCTACTTTGACAAACATAGTAGGTCGCATCCCCACGAACTCTTCGCCCAGTGTAGCAACACGGGTGATGGCCGGGCCATCGTAGATTACTTGCTCTGGCGCACCCAGCACGGGGATGTCCAGTCCTCTTTTAATTGTAATCATACTCACTTGCACTACCGTTACGGGAGAGAGAATGGTTAGCGCCGAGAAATACATCACGACGGGTTGTTGAACACACTCGGCACATGGCTGGATGGATACAAATAAACAACAAATCAGCAACATACGGGGTGTTTCAAAAGCGCTTGAGTTTACCACTTTCAGGCTGCTGACTGCCACGTCAAATGGGGAAAATTAACCCGCTATCACAAAATTAACCCGCACACTTGCTTGCAGCACTCCCATCAAAACCCGTACTTCCGCCACACCTGGACAAAAATACCCACTAAGAGTTAGTTTCGTAAAAGTTCACTGCAGGATTAGAAAAATTGATGAAGTTGCCGACAAATGTTGCCGATGAAACAGGCAAAGGGGTGTCCCTTTGTTAACGGAACATCACAGCTTCTCAGTTATTTCCCTGTCGCTCATTGGGGACCCAGCTTGCTGGCACAGACCGGGCTGCGCGGCGCCATGCCCTTCTGTTGCCACTCTTCATCGGTATAGGTATGCAGTGCCAGCGCATGAACGGGCCCGGCCAGCAGATCGGCCAGCAGTTGATTGACCTGGCGATGACGGCTGATGAGGCGCTGAGCGGCGAAGGCTTCGCTCACGATGATCACCTTGAAGTGGCTCTCGGCGCCCGGCTCGGTACGATGCATGTGGCTCTCGTTGAACACCTCTAGATGGCTGGGATGAAGGGCCTCATTGAGGCGTTGGCTGATGGTCTCTTGGGTATTCATGATCTCTTCCGATGGCTGATAGGGACAAACCCCATTCTATCGACTTTGGCGCTCAGGGAGAACGTGCATGGCGGGACAAGGGGTGAATTGCCCCGGCGTCGTTAGACGAGGCCCATTCGCTCAACATTGACCACTCACAGCGGGGTAATGGGTGAATTGCCCCGGAGCCGTTGGACGAGGTCCATTCGCTCAACATTGACCCCTGAGAGAAAGCCTTCACTGCGGGGTAATTGGTGAATTGCCCCGGCGCCGTTAGAGCAGCCCCATTCGATCGGCGTTGCCCCTGAGAGAAAGCCTTCACTGCGGGGTAATTGGTGAATTGCCCCCGCGCCGTCAGACGAGGCCCATTCGCTCAACATTGACCACTCACAGCGGGGTAATTGGTGAATTGCCCCGGCGCCGTTAGAATAGCGCCATTCGATCCAGCCGTGAGACAGACAGTTCAATGCAGACCCACCTCGAGACAGACCATTGCCGCCTGATCCTGCAGCGCTATCCGCGCCAGGCGCAGGATCCCCTGCAGGCATGGGATGCCGCCGATGAGTACCTGATCAATCAGTTGGCAGAGCAACCTCCCGAAGGCTGCGGCCCCGTCATCATCATGAATGACAGCTTCGGCGCCCTGGCCGCCTTTCTCCATGACCATCAGCCCCTGTGCGTGACCGACTCCTTCGTCAGCGAACAAGGTACCCTGGCCAATCTGGCCGACAATGATCTGGATCCGACATCCGTCCGCATCCAGGACTCGCTGGCACCACTGCCAGCGGCCCCGACCCTGGTGATCATCAAGGTGTCCAAGTATCAGGCTCTGCTCGAGCAGCAGCTGCTGGCCCTGCGTGAGGTGGTCACCCCGGCCACGCGCATCCTGGCCGCCGGCAAGGCCAAAGAGATCCACAGTTCGACCCTCAAGTTGTTCGAGAAGTATCTGGGCGAGACCCGTACCTCCCTGGCCTGGAAGAAGGCCCGCCTCATCCATTGCAGCATCGCTGATGCAGCGGGGACAGACAGCCCCGCCCTGGCCAACCCCTTCCCGACCGTCTGGCCACTGGAGGGAAGCGAGATGCACATCCACAACCATGCCAACGTCTTCTCGCGTACCAGCCTGGATATCGGCGCCCGCTTCATGCTGGCCAACCTGCCTGTCCACAGCGCCCGCAAGGTGATCGATCTGGGTTGTGGCAATGGCGTGCTCGGTCTGGCCCTGCTGGCCCGGGACAGCGAGGTGGAGGTGGCCTTCATCGATGAATCCTATATGGCGGTGGCCTCGGCAAGGCTCAACGTCGAACACAATCTGCCCGCCGCCCTGCCCCGTGCCGAGTTCTTGGTCAACAACTGCCTGGATGGCTTGCCGACCGGTTATGCTGACCGCATCTTGTGCAACCCGCCGTTCCACCAGCTCCAGGCGATCACCGATCACATCGCCTGGCAGATGTTCGAAGATGCGCACAGGGTGTTGCCCAAGGGGGGGGAACTCTGGATAGTGGGCAACCGGCATCTGGACTATCACAACAAGCTGAAGCGACTGTTTGCCAATGCACAAGTCGTTGCATCCAATAGTAAATTCGTTATTTTGAAAGCCATTAAACGCTAGAGGAATCCATCATGAAATCACCACTCCTGCTGCTCGCCGCCCTGCTGCTTGGCGGCTGTGCCACCCACTGGCCCGAGACGGCACTGCTCAATCCCCAGGTGATCCCGGCGAATCAGCAGTACTACTCCGGCAACCGCATCACCATGGAAGGCATAGACAAGCGTGCCGCTGCCCATGTGTTCGCCATCAAGCAGAAAGAGAAGGCCCCCGTCTACATCAAGAGCGAGCAGCCCCTCAATACCCTGCTGGTCGAGCGCCTCAGTGAAGGGCTGCGCAGTCAGGGGCTGGAGGTGGGCAACAGCGGCACCACCAACCTGACGCTGCAGGTCAATAACGCTCTGGTAAACGTTGAAGAGAAGACCTTCACCTATGTCACCAAGACCAAGGTGAGCCTGCAGGTGATGGCCGATTTCCAGGGGAACCGCCTGACCAAGGTGTTCAATGCCAGCGCCAGCAAGGAAGGTCCGGGAGAGCCCAGCATCGCCGATCTGGAGCTGGTGCTGAACCAGCAACTCGGTAGCCTGATCCAGCAGATCATGGCCGACGAACAACTGCGCGGTTACCTCAAAGGCCAGCCAAGCGCCTGATCTCTCTATGTATCAAGGATAATGTCATGAAGAAGCTGATGTTGCTGGCCCTGCTGGCCTGCCCCCTGGCCTTCGCAGCCCCCAAGGTGAAGCTTGAAACCAACCACGGCAATATCGTGGTGGAGCTGGCCCCCAAAGCGGCCCCCCAGACGGTGAAGAATTTCCTGCGCTACGTGGCCGATGGCAGCTACGATGGCAGCCTGTTTCACCGGGTCATCCCCGGCTTCGTGGTGCAAGGGGGCGGCTACAACCAGCAGTTCCAGCAGCTGCCCACCTTCGATCCCGTGGTAAACGAGTCCAAGGGGGGCCTGCCCAATACCCGTGGCAGCATCGCCATGGCCCGCACCCAGGCGGTGGACAGCGCAACCCGCCAGTTCTACTTCAACCTTGCCGATAACAGCAACCTCAACGCCAATGCCGGCGCCGGCTATACGGTATTTGGTCAAGTGGTGCAGGGCATGGAAGTGCTGGACAAGCTGGCTCAGGTTCAGACCGGCTACAGCCCCATCCTGCGTGCCAATGACGTGCCGACCAGCACCATCATCCTCAAGAAGGTGACACTGCTCGCCGAGTAAATCCGACTGCCGGGCCCGCTCGGGCCCGGTCTCTTGCCCATCCAGTCCCTTTTCCCTCCCGATGCCAGATCGTTTTCTATACTGCTCACTCCCCTCAATCTGGATTGGAGCATCTCGTGACCTGCGATGACTATTTTGCCCAGCACAGGGCCCCCCTGGCCCTGGCCGTTCGTCAGTTTCTGGCACAACAGCTCGACTATGACGCCCTGCAAGACGTGAGCTGGCAACTGCTCGGCCAATGGCAGTCTCTGCCCCGGGACTGCGCCGACAAGCAAGCCGATAGCCCGCAGGAGAGCGTGTTCTGGCACCTGCTGCACAGTCTGCACCTCTGGAACCAGGATGAGCTGGCTCAGGATCCGGCGTTGCGCCACCAGCTGCATGACTGCGCCGCCTGTTTGCTGGGCGAGGGACCGGCACCGCTGGGCTGCATAGGAACCCGCCCCTGAGCTCATCGCACGGGATGGCTGGCTCCCGGCAGAGCAAGGTGAGGCCGACGAGCGTCAATAATCTCATTCGACACCGCGTTAACGACCCATCGCCGCCGTGATCTGCCCTCTGGCGGCCAGACGACCTCTCTTTGTCCCCACAATCTGAGCGCCCGCCTTGGCGCGGGCGGATGAACCTGCCAAAATGGCTCACTTTTCCCGAGGAGTCAGGCACTTGAACGCTGTCAGCAAACCAAGCTGGAAAGAATCCCTCCGAGTCTATCTCGAGCCCCGCGTCCTTATTCTGTTTGCCATGGGGTTCTCCTCCGGTTTGCCGCTGTTGCTGGTATTCGGCACCCTCTCCTTCTGGCTGCGCGAGGCGGGGGTGAGCCTGACCGACATCGGCTACATGAGCTGGGTGGCGCTGGCCTATGGGGTCAAGTGGCTGTGGTCCCCCCTGGTGGACAGATTGGCCCTGCCGCTGCTCTCGCGTCTGCTCGGCAGACGCCGCAGCTGGATGCTGTTCTCCCAGCTGTTGATCGCCGCGGCCCTGGTCGGCATGTCCTTTTGCGATCCCAAGACCCAGCTCGCCCAGCTTGCGCTGTTCGCCCTGCTGGTGGCCTTTGCCTCCGCCACTCAGGACATCGTGATCGATGCCTACCGCATAGAATCAGCCCCTGAACGCCTTCAGGCGGCCATGGCGGCCTCCTACATGACCGGTTATCGACTGGCCATGATCATGGCCGGGGCGGGCGCTCTTGCCCTGGCAGCCTGGCTTGGCAGCAACAGCGTCTATGACTATCGGGGCTGGCAGTTAACTTACCTGCTGATGGCGGGGATGATGAGCATTGGCCTCATCACCACCCTCTGTTGCCATGAGCCCGACATCGATGTGGCAAGCCAGGACAGGCAGCAAGCGATGCGCAAGTCCCTGCTGCTGCAACACGGCTGGCCACGCTCACTGGCGGGACTCGGCGCCTGGGCCTACGAGGCCGTCTGGTGCCCCTTTGCCGACTTCTTCGAACGCCACGGCCGCTCGGCCCTGTTGATCCTCGGGCTCATCGCCTGCTATCGCATCTCGGATGTGGTGATGGGGGTCATGTCCAACAGCTTCTATGTGGATCTCGCCTTCAGCAAGACGGAGGTGGCGACCATCACCAAGGTATACGGTGTCATCATGACACTGGTCGGCGCCAGTGTGGGGGGCATTCTGGTGATGCGCTTTGGCACCTTGCGCATCCTGATGCTGGGCGCCCTGCTCACCGCCAGTACCAATTTGCTGTTCGCGCTGCTCAATCAGATCGGTCACAACCTGGAGCTGCTGACCCTGATCATCTCCCTGGACAATCTGAGCGCCGGCATCGCTACCGCGGCGTTCATCACCTATCTGTCGAGCCTGACCAATGTCGCCTTCTCGGCCACTCAATACGCCCTGTTCAGCTCCGTCATGCTCTTGTTGCCAAAACTGCTGGCTGGCTTCTCCGGTGGCTTCGTCGAACAGTTTGGCTACAGCGTCTTCTTCATTGGGACCAGTCTGCTGGGCATCCCGGTGCTGATCCTCATCACCATGGTTGCCAAACGAAACAGTGCGTTGTTACCGAAATCGAACGAATAGCAAGCGTTTGCGCCAATTTGGGGGTGATTAGATTCACACTTCCAGAGAAAGTTCCCTCTTGATCGTTTATCCGCGGAAATTAATTGGCTAGAATCCCTCCGCTCCTTGTGGGCAGGCTACGGAAAACCTCAACTAAACGCACAAGAGACCAATAAAATGGCCAAATTGAACAAGACTCTGATCGCGGCAGGCTTGCTGGCAGCATCCGCCACTCCGGCTATGGCTGCCGACTATAGCGGTGACATCCACAAGAACGACTACAAGTGGTTCCAGTTCAACGTCATGCACACCATCGATCAGCTGCCTTACAGCGAATCCGAAGGTGGTTACAACGACACCTACTTCGAAATGGAATTTGGTGGTCGCTCCGGTATCTTTGACCTGTACGGTTACGTCGACGTGTTCGACATCTTCCAGAGCAAGCACGACGACAAGCATGACAGCGACAACCTGTTCATCAAGTTCGCCCCACGCCTGTCCATCGATGCCATGACCGGCAAAGATCTCTCCTTCGGTCCGGTGCAAGAAGTCTACATTGCCAACCTGGTCAACGTGGGTGGTCCGGATGGCCTGTTTGAAGCCATGACTGGTCTGGGTGCCGACGTACAAGTACCTTGGTTCGGCAAAGTGGGCATGAACCTGTACGCACGTCACGTCAACGAAGGCTCTGGCGAGCAAGGCTGGAACGGCTATCAGTTCTCCATGAACTGGTTCAAGCCCTTCTACACCTTCAGCAACGGCAGCTTCGTCGCCTATCAGGGCTACCTGGATCACCTGTTTGATGCCAAGGACACTTCCACCGACGGTACCGCCATGTTCAACGGCCTGTACTGGCACTCCGACCGCTACGCTGTCGGTTACGGCCTGAAGTACTTCAACGACATCTACGGTATCCAGAACGGTACCTACGGCCTGAAAACCACTGGTTTCGGTCACTACTTCTCCGTGACCTACAAGTTCTAATCGAACCCGTAGCACGCAGAAACGAAAAACCGGAGCCCTGGGCTCCGGTTTTTTTATGGCGCAATGCGCAGAAAAAGAGGGCCGAACCCTCTTCCCCCGGGATCAGTCGCGGAAATTCTGGAACTGCATAGGCTGACCCAGCTCGGCGCCACGCACCAGGGCCATGGCCTCTTGCAAGTCGTCACGCTTCTTGCCGGTGACGCGCACTTCATCGCCCTGAATGGCGACCTGCACCTTGATCTTGGAATCCTTGATGAGCTTCACCAGCTTCTTGGCGACCTCTTTCTCGATCCCTTGCTTGAACTTGACGTTCAGATGGAAACGCTTGCCGGAGTGGACGCTATCGCCCGCCTCCATTGAACTGTTTTCGATGTTGCGCTTGAGCAGGGCTGCGCGCAGTATCTCTACCATCTGCTTGAGTTGGAAGTCGGCATCGGCCTCCAGCTTGACCTCTTCCTTGGCCATCTCGAAGCTGGCTTCTACACCGCGAAAATCGAATCGGGTGGCCAGTTCACGATTGGCGTTGTCGACTGCGTTCAACACCTCGTTCATTTTGACTTCAGAGACAATATCGAATGACGGCATGGCCGGGGCTCCTCATGTTGCGTTCGTTATGAGGGGGCAAATCTACCAGAAAACCGGCAAATTTGCTGATTTCGATAAAGGCGCTCTGTTAGAATCCTTGCCATTGCCGACAGGTGAGACCCATGAGTGTCCACCCCATCGCCATTCGGGCACCTCTCCAGGTCGAATGGCCCACCCTCTTGATCGAGTCATATCATGCCAAGCGGATCTCAATCCCCCCTCCCCCCCTCCTGGTCCCTGCTCGGTTGTGGCGCACTCGGCGGCGTCTTCGCCGCCCTGCTGACCCAATCCGGCCAACCGACTCAGGTGCTGCTACGCGAGCGCCACAGAGCGACACTGCACCCCGTCATCGACTTTACCGGGCTGGATGGCCAGCATGGGCTGATCAGCATTGCCAGGGGTTTCCTGGCCGATAACCCCCCCATCCGTCGCCTGTTGGTGATGACCAAGGCGGATCAGGTGATCCCCGCCTTGCAGCCCCTGGTCGGCAAGCTGGACAAGTCTGTGCCCATAGTGCTGCTGCACAACGGCATGGGGGTGGCCGAGCGGGTCGCCGAGCTGTTTGCAGAGAACCCCATCATCGCGGGTGTCACCAGCCATGGCGCCCTGCAGCAGGGTCACTTCGTGTTCCGCCACACTGGCCGGGGCGAGACTTGGCTAGGCCCGGTCAACGAGCAGGGGCGCCACTTCGCCCATCTGGCAGACCGCCTTGCCCAGGCCCTGGGCCAGGCGGGCTGGGACGAGCAGATCCTCGCCCGCCAATGGCACAAGCTCGCCATCAACTGCGCCATCAACCCCCTCACCGCCCTCTATCGCATCAAGAATGGCGAGCTGACAGGTCCACGCTTTGCCGACACCTTGCAGCAAGTCTGCATCGAGGTGGCCGATGTCATGAATGCTGAAGGCATTGCCACGACCCACGAGGAGCTGGCGCGGCGGGTACAATCGGTCGCCGGACTGACCGCGGACAACTACTCTTCCATGCAGCAGGATCTGGAGCAGGGCAAAGAGACTGAGATAGAGGCCATCACCGGCTTCCTGCTGGCCAAGGCGCGCCTCCACGGCATCATGGTACCGGTCAACCAGGGCCTCTATCAGGCCGTCAAGGATCGCCACCAGGCCGAGCGCTGATCCACCTTTAGTCCTCAACCGGAGCAGGAGTCCCCCATGAGTGTCTTGGTATTGGTCGCCCCCGGCTCGGAGGAGATAGAAACCGTTGCCATCCTGGATGTGCTGGTGCGCGCCAACATAGCGGTGCTGCTCGCCTCCTGCTGCCCTTTGGGCCTGCGCCAAATTCGCGCCTCACGCGGGGTTCAGCTGGTCGCCGACTGCCATCTCTACGAGCTGCCGCAAGAGGAGTTCGAGATGATAGTGGTGCCCGGCGGCCTGCCCGGCAGCGAATGCATCCGCGATAACAGCCGCGCCATCGGTCTGCTGCGCGAACAAGCCGCGAACGGTCGCTGGCGCGCGGCACTGTGCGCCGCCCCCGCCGTGGTGCTGCTGCCCCATCAGCTGCTGGGGCAAGCCAGCGTCACCTGCCATCCCGGCTTTTGGGCCCAGATCCCCGCCGCCCAACTCCGCCATGAGCGGGTGGTGATAGACAAGGGCGCGCGACTGGTGACCAGCCAGGGACCGGGGACGGCCATCGAGTTTGCCCTCACCCTGGTGCAGGTGCTGCGTGGCGCCACTGCGGCCGAGGCCGTGGCGGGCCCGATGATCCTTTAAGAGAAATGGCCACTGGATCGACCCATCAGCTTGCCGAAGCGACATCGCCAACGAAAAGGCCTCCGCGAGGGAGGCCTTTCTGATCTCAGGACCAGCCTGATCCGGCTGGCGGAGGGGAAGCGCTTACTTCACCGTCACCCGGGCAAACTTGCGCTTGCCGACCTGATAGACGGCGGTGCCGGCAGCGATCAGCGCCTTGCCATCGTCCAGCTTGTCGCCATCCACCTTGACCGCGCCCTGCTTGATCATCCGCAGTGCCTCGGAGGTGGTCTCCACCAGGCCGGCGTCTTTGAGCAGGTTGGCGATGGCCAGGCCGTCCCCTTCCAGGGCCAGTTCGACTTCCGGCATCTCGTCCGGGATGGCGTTCTTGGAGAAACGCTGGGTGAAGTCTTCGTGGGCCGCCTCGGCCGCCGCCTCGTCGTGATAACGGGCGATGATCTCTTTCGCCAGCCAGATCTTAACATCGCGCGGGTTCAGGGTCCCGGCTTCGATGCCGGCCTTGAAGCCTTCGATGTCCGCCAGCGGGCGGGAGGAGAGCAGCTCGTAGTAGTTCCACATCAGGGTGTCGGTGATGGACATGATCTTGCCGAACATCTCCCCCGGGGCGTCGTGCACGCCTATGTAGTTGGCGGCAGACTTGGACATCTTCTTGACGCCATCCAGGCCCACCAAGAGCGGCATCATCAGCACGCACTGGGCGGCCATGCCGGCATCTTTTTGCAGCTCGCGACCCATCAGCAGGTTGAACTTCTGATCGGTACCGCCGAGCTCGACATCCGCCTTGAGCGCGACCGAGTCATAGCCTTGCAGCAGCGGATAAAGGAATTCGTGGATGGCGATGGACTGGCCGCTGCTGTAGCGCTTCTTGAAGTCGTCGCGCTCCATCATGCGGGCCACGGTCTGCTTGGCCGCCAGCTTGATCATGCCGGTGGCGCCGAGCTCACCCAGCCAGCTGGAGTTGTACTCGATGCGGGTCTTGGCGGGATCCAAAATCTTGAACGCCTGCTCCGCATAGGTGAGGGCGTTGTACTTGATGGCCTCTTCGGAGAGCGGCGGGCGAGTGCTGTTCTTGCCGGAGGGATCCCCCACCATGGCGGTGAAGTCGCCGATCAGCAAGATGATCTCATGGCCCAGATCCTGGAAGGTCTTCAGCTTGTTGAGGATCACGGTATGACCCAGGTGAATGTCCGGAGCCGTCGGGTCCATGCCCAGCTTGATGCGCAGCGGGCGCCCTTCCTTCAACTTGGCAACCAGTTCTTCTTCAACCAGAATTTCTTCCGCTCCGCGCTTGATCTCGGCTAGCGCCACCTCGAGCTGGGACATTTTTTGACTCTCCAATCACGATTCCACAGGGCCAGACATATTACTGGAATGGCGAGACAATTGGAAAGCCTGTAAAATCCGCTGATTCCGCCCGACTTCACGCCCTTTTCTCATGCATATTTGGCACACCTTCAACGCTCTTCCCCTCTGGCACCGCAAGATGGTGCTTATTCTGAGCATCCTGGTGATGATGCTGGCCGCCTGGCCCGGCGAGCAGGCCGTCGCCACCCGGGTCGATGAGCATGCCGCAAGTCGGACCCGCGACGAGTTGCCAGACGAGCAGGATCGCCTCGCACTGGAGCAGACTGTCCGCCCGGCCAAGCCTCTTTATGTCACCAAGCAGGTCAAGGTTCGCAGCGGCGACAACATGGGGGTCATCTTCCAGCGTCTGGGCCTCGGCACGGCAGATCTGCACCTCATCGATCAGCTCGCGGCCGCCGATCCGCTGCGCATGCTCAAACCTGGTCAGGAGCTGACCTTCAAACTCACCCAGGGCGGCGAACTGCAGAGCCTCTATTACCCCCACAGCCTGGAGCAGGCGCTCAAGGTCAACCGACGGGAAGATGGCTTCGTGGCCAAAGCGGTTCGCCTCGAGCTCGACACCCGTGAAAACTGGGCCCAGGGCAATATCCGCTCCAGCTTCTGGGGCGCCGCCGTCGAAGCGGGCATGACCGAGGATCAAATCATGGATTTGGCCGCCATCTTCGGCTGGGACATCGACTTTGCCCAGGACTTGCAACCGGGGGACAGCTTCCGGGTGCTGTTCGAGGAGAAATACCAGGATGAGGAGCGGGTCGCCTCCGGCGATATTCTGGCCGCCGAGTTCGTCAACCAGGGCGAGGCCTACCGCGCCGTGCTGAGCGATGATGGCAACTACTACACCCCGGCGGGCAAGGCGATGCGCAAGAGCTTCCTGCGCGCGCCGGTCAACTTCAAGTACATCAGCTCCAACTTCAACCCGCGTCGCCTGCACCCGGTCACCGGCAAGGTGCGCCCCCACAACGGCATCGACTACGTGGCCCCCGTGGGCACCCCCATCATGGCCTCGGGGTCGGGGAGCGTGGTGGCCGCCGGTTACAACCAGTTCAACGGCAACTATGTGTTTATCAAGCATGCCGGCAACTATGTGACCAAATATCTGCACCTCTCCAAGCGCACCGTCAACAAGGGTCAGCGAGTGAAGCAGGGACAGACCATAGGTCTGCTGGGCAGCACGGGCCGGGTCACGGGCGCCCATCTGCACTACGAATTCCTGGTCGCCGGGGTACACAAGAACCCGCGCACCCTGACCCTGCCTCAGGCAGAAACCCTCAGCGGCCGCGAGTTGAGCCAGTTCAAGGCCCAGGCCCTGCTGCAACTCGCCAAGCTGGAGCGCTCAGAGCCTCAGCTTGCCCAGCGCCGGGATGGATCCTGAGTCAAAGCTCACCCGGATCACGGGGAGCAAGCAGCAGCCATCGCCGGTATGGCGACAGGCAAAGCGGTTATCACAAGCAATGACAAGGAGCCCTCAGATGGCGGAACGTTACTTGGGTCTGATGTCCGGCACCAGTCTGGATGGCATCGATGCGGTGCTGATAGAGACGGATGGGGATGGCGTGCGGGTCGAGGCGGCGCTGTGCCATCCCTGGCCCGATGACACGGCTCACGCGCTGCACACCCTCTGCACTCCGGGGGAGAACGAAATCGATCGCATGGGGGTGGCCGATAACCTGGTGGCCCGTGAATTTGCCGCCGCCACCCAGGCCCTGCTCGCCAAGGCAGGGCTTGCACCTTGTGATATTCGCGCCATCGGCAACCACGGTCAGACCATCCGCCATCGCCCGGCCCTCGGCTTTACCCTGCAGATCGGCAACGCTGCCTTGTTGGCGGCGCTGACCGGTATCGACGTCATCGCCGATTTTCGCACCGCTGACATGGCCCTCGGTGGTCAGGGCGCGCCCCTGGTGCCCGCCTTCCATCAGGCGCTGTTCGCCAAGCCGGGTGCCCTGCGGGTGGTACTGAACCTCGGCGGCATCGCCAATATCTCGGTGCTGCCGGGTCATGCCGATGGCGCTGAGGGCGCTGGTTTAAACGGCTCTGGTTTAAACGTCTATGGCTTCGATACCGGCCCCGCCAACACCCTGCTCGATGGCTGGTATCGCCGCCACAACCCGCAAGGCGGCGACTATGATGCCGGTGGTCGCTGGGCCGCCAGCGGCGCCCTTGTCCCCGACCTGCTGGCCCGGCTGCTGGCCCATCCTTACTTCGCCGCCCCCTGGCCCAAGAGCACGGGGCGGGAGATGTTTACCCTGGAATGGCTAGACCACGAGCTGGCCGGTGGCGCCTATGCCCCCGTGGATGTGCAGCGCACCCTGCAGGCGCTGAGCTGCCACAGCATCGCCCGCCAGTTGCCCGTGCTTGCAACGGGAGCGGATGACCCCCCCCCCCAGGCCGAGCTGTTTGTCTGCGGCGGCGGCGCCCACAACGGCCCCCTGCTGGCCGAGCTGTTTGTCTGCGGCGGCGGTGCCCATAATGACCCGCTGCTGGCCGAGCTGGCGGCCCTGCTGCCCCGCTGGCGCATCGCCAGCACGGCCGAGCTGGGGCTCGCCCCCGACTGGGTGGAAGGGGCCGCCTTTGCCTGGCTGGCACAGCGCTTCATTGCGCGCCAGCCAGGCAACCTGCCCGCTGTCACCGGCGCCAGCCGACCAGCGGTGCTCGGTGCCCTCTATCCCGCCTGAGCGGGCAACCAGCGCACACGAACAGAGAGGGCGGCACATGCCGCCCTCTCTGTCATTATCCGGCTCTGCCGGCAGATGTTATCGACCTTGTTCATTCCCCCTCTTTTTCCCGCTGCAATTTCATTGCATAAATCTGAATGTCATATGCAGCCCGTATTGGTTGATTGCGGCGGCTCGCTTGCGTCAATGACATCGTCGTCATGCAGCCTGGGTGAATGATAATTCCCGCCTCTGTTTCAAGGGTCGAAAACGGACATTGGCTAGCATATTTTTGATGTTGCTGACAGCCCCGTTCATGGGCATAAAATGCATAGCCATTCATATTGAAGTGCATGAACAGCAAAATATTGCCGATGATTAACCCTTTATTCACAGAATTGATCAACGACGGCCCGGTACAAACCCACGCACTGCGGCCATTTCCCTTATAAGGCGCGTTATGACACCCGGCCAGCCGTTATATATCGTGAATTGAACCGCATTTTAGCTATATTTCAGAGCATTGAGCCACCTCATAGAAATGCGATCCCGGTTTGCATCCCCTGGTCGGCCCCCCATAGAATCCCCCTGTCTGAATCATCAACCCGATCCATTTCTCCATCAGCCGCTCGCCCACCCAGGCGACGTCGAAGCAAGACTCGAAACAGCGATGACTGTTTTCCGTATCACCCGTCGTCATTCGTCGGGAGCGGGCAACTGTTGCCGAAATAAAGCGAGGCGTGCGGCAAACGAGGAAGGAAGGCGTTGACCCTACATCAATAAAGAGAAAGGAGTATCGCCATGAGTGGTACCATCATCAAGTCAGCCAGAAATACCCCCAATGCCCCCCAGGATCTGAGCCCCTGCACCCAGAGCGTGGCCTTCTCCCACTACAACAATATTTCGGCGCAACTGCCCGTCGATCCCAAGACCGGCAAGCTGGTGAGTGGCGATATCCAGGCGCAGGCCAGACAGTGCCTGAATAACCTCAAGGCGATCATAGAGAGCATCGGCCACGTGATGGACGATATGGTCAAAGCCACCATATTCCTGAAAGACATGGGGGATCTGGAGGCGGTCAACAGCGTTTATCGCGAATTTTTCCCGGGCTATCTGCCGACCCGCACCGTGCTGGCCGTGGCCGGTCTGCCGCTCGGCGCCGCCATTCAGATGGACGCCCTGCTCTCCAACGGCGAAGGCACCTTCCCACAAGCCCCCTGCGCCCTGGTAAAACTCGCCCGTAACAGCGACAAGGCACCGCACAACCCGCTCTCGACCCATACCGTTGCCTTCTCCCACTACAACAACATCGGGGCCCAGCTGCCCGTCGACGGGGCATCGGGCAAGCTGGTTGCCGGCGGTATCAAGGAGCAGGCGGCCCAGTGCCTGAGCAACATCAAGGCCGTTCTGGAAAGCGTCGACGTGCCCTTTGACGACATCGTCAAGGTGACTGTCTACCTGACCAGCCTCGCGGATCAGGGCGCCGTCGACGAGGTCTACAGCACCTTCTTCCCGGACTCCGCCATCGCTCGCGCCGTGGCTTATCTGCCCGCTCGCTCCGTTGTCAGCGCAACGGCCCTGCCCATGGGTGCCCGGGTGCAGATGGATGCGGTCATCTCCCACGGTGACGGCACCCCGCCCCAGCTGGTGGAAGACAGGCACAACCTGGTGATCCGCGCCCGCAATACCGACAAGGCACCACGCAGCCCGCTCCATTGCCAGAGCGTCGCCTTCTCCCACTACAACCATATTGCCGGCCAGCTGCCGATCGACATGGCCACCGGCAAGGTGCTGACCGGCTGTATCAAGGAGCAGACTGCCCAGTGCCTCGACCATATCGAGACCATCGTGGAGAGCATCGGCCACGGGATGGACGATATCGTCAAGGTCAATATCCAGCTGAAAAACATCGAGGATCTGGACGCAGTAAACGCCATCTACACCCAGTATTTCCCGAGCTATCTGCCGGCCCGCACCGTCATTGGGGTGAGTGAACTGCCCGCCGGCGCCTTGGTGCAGATGGATGCAGTGCTCTCCAATGCGGAAAGTACCCCGCCGCAGGTGTAAAGGTTGCTTTCAATAATAAAAAGAGACCGGCTATATGCCGGTCTCTTTTTAGGTAATACGAAGGGACATTATTTTCAGGGTATTGTATTAAAAATGCGAACGTCCGATTATGCTTCGCTAATCGAACCTACGAGCTCAGCCTCATCGAGATGAAACATTCTTCTTATGAAGGATCTGAAATAATATTGTGAGGTTAGATAGTCAACTCCAAGATATGGCATATCACCATGAATTGGATGTTCAGTGAGTCCATTATAATGACATGCTTTATAATCTAGATCTGTTATATCTTCATATAACCGTCTTAATAATCCAGTTGGTCTGACAAGAAAGTTATGGCAATAGACATCTTCTATAAGTGACCTTTGATATGCTTCCCAATCTAAAAATCCGTGATCAATATCACCTTTTCTCCCATCGGTTGTTTGGGTGACGGCTTCAACCACATCCCGCCCTATGATAAACAGTTGAGAGCTCCAAACCGAGTATAAATCAAACATAGTATCTTCATTGTCATCGTTTGGGACTCCCTTCTTAATTAAATCACAAATATTTGGTAAATATTCTAGTGGCGTAGGAATCTCGCTTGGTTTAATTTTTTCATTATCGACTAAGTACTGCGCACTTGCTGCAGCATAAGGGTTTAATCCTACTAATACGAGGGAGTTGGTATACGGGAGCTTTTCAGATAGCTCTGACCAAAGTTGAGAGCAATATACAAAACCATGAATCCCTGATTCTTCCATTCTCTGAGCGGCAATAGTCGATATACTATTGAACTGTTCTCTGAATTCAGCAGAGGGATCTTCTCCCTTAGGAGCATCCCAACGATCTTCATCATACTCCCAGACAATTTTACAAACACTAAAGTTATCTTCTTTAAAAATAACATGACCGAACGTTGCTAACTCATTATCTGTCGGAATCCATAACTTCAGCCTCAAAGAGGATATATTACCTGGATCGTCAAAATATGGTATCAAAGCAACTATTTTTCGATTATCAAATGTTAACGTTTGAATGACAGCATCTCGCGCGATACGTGTTTCCATTGGTGATATCAGAATATAAACACTATCTTCCCTACTCATAGCAGGAAATAATGTAGTAAGATGATTTGAATATGCAAGCAACTCAGTAAATGCTTGTCTTTCAGTCTGTTCACTTTTCTTTAGCTCTATAATTCCTATCCCAGTATCCCCAGGAAATGTAGCTAAAAAATCAGCTCTAATCGTTGAATTTGATTGCTGTTCTAAAGGAACTTCACACCCAATTAATTTAATGCTGCATAGCTTGGAGTGAAACCCCTCTAGCTTTTTATTAATTCTATTTTTTATTAAGTTCTGTGCAGAAACATTTGATAAATCATTTTCAAATTCAAAAATATCTAAACCTACAGGGTCATCTAAGAACGAGTCAAAGCGCTCACGATTACTCCAAATGTAATCTTGTATTTCTCTTTCGGTAAAAGAGATTTTTCCCATATCTATCCTTATTTTTAATTTATTAAACTTTAACCTTCTGCATTACTCGCAACCCTATCAATATTATTTATAATATATTCATAAAAATTTATAAATGGCAATAAAAAAAGCGCCTCCCGAGGGAGGCGCTTTTCAGTTCAGAAAAAAGCAATCAGGAATTACAGGGACTCTGCGGTCGCAACCACGTTTTCCACGGTAAAGCCGAATTCCTTGAACAGCAGCTCGGCCGGGGCGGACTCACCAAAGGTGGTCATACCGATGATCTTGCCGCCAAAGCCCACGTACTTGTACCAGTAGTCGGCGATACCCGCTTCGATGGCGACACGCTTGGTGACGCTGGACGGCAGCACGGACTCCTTGTACTCGGCGCTTTGTGCGTCGAACACGTCGGTGGCTGGCAGGGAAACCACACGCACGGCGCGGCCCTTGGCGGTCAGCTGCTCATAGGCGGCCACGGCCAGCTCCACTTCGGAACCGGTGGCGATCAGGAGAAGCTCCGGGGTACCGGCGCAATCTTTCAGCACATAACCACCCTTGGCGGTATCGGCCAATTGCTGGGCGCTGCGGTCCATCTGGGGCAGGTTCTGACGAGAGAAGATCAGCGCAGTCGGGCCGTCCATACGCTCGATGGCGTGCTTCCAGGCGATGGCGGATTCCACCTGGTCACATGGGCGCCAGGTGCTCATGTTCGGGGTCAGACGCAGGGAGGCTATCTGCTCTACCGGCTGGTGAGTCGGGCCATCTTCACCCAGACCGATGGAGTCGTGGGTGTAAACGAAGATGGCGCGCTGCTTCATCAGGGCGGCCATGCGCAGGGCGTTGCGGGCGTACTCCATGAACATCAGGAAGGTGGCGCCGTAGGGGATGAAACCACCGTGCAGGGCGATGCCGTTCATGATGGCGGACATGGCGAACTCGCGCACGCCGTAGTGGATGTAGTTGCCTGCCGCGCTCTCGGGCGTCAGAGACTTGGAGCCGGACCACATGGTCAGGTTGGACGGCGCCAGATCGGCGGAACCACCCATGAACTCGGGCAGCAGCTTGCCGAAGGCTTCCAGGGAATTCTGGGACGCTTTACGGGTCGCTATCTTGGCCGGGTTGGCTTGCAGGGTTTCGATGATCTTGGCAGATTCAGCGGCCCAGTTGGCCGGCAGCTCGCCTGCGGTACGGCGCTTGAATTCGGCAGCCAGGGTCGGGTGCGCGGCTTCATAGGCGGCAAACTTGGCAGCCCAGTCGGACTCGAGCTTGGTGCCTTTCTCCTGGGCATTCCACTCGGCGGCGATCTCGGACGGGATGACGAAGGGCGCGTGATCCCACTTCAGGAAGGCACGGGCGGCGGCGATCTCGTCGTTGCCCAGCGGTGCGCCGTGGCAATCGTGGGAGCCGGACTTGTTCGGGGAGCCGTAGCCGATGATGGTGCGGCAGCAGATCAGGGTCGGCTTGCCGGTCTCGGCCTTGGCGGCTTCGATGGCAGCGTTGATGGCTTCCGGGCTGTGACCGTCAACCGCAGGGATGACGTGCCAGCCGTAGGCTTCGAAACGCTTGGGGGTGTCGTCGGTGAACCAGCCTTCCACATGACCGTCGATGGAGATGCCGTTGTCATCCCAGAAGGCGATCAGTTTGCCAAGCTGCAGGGTACCGGCCAGGGAGCAAGCCTCGTGGGAGATACCTTCCATCAGGCAGCCGTCGCCCATGAAGGCGTAGGTGTAATGGTCGACGATGTCGTGACCCGGCTGGTTGAACTGCTCGGCCATGGATTTTTCAGCGATCGCCATGCCCACGGCATTGGTGATGCCCTGACCCAGCGGGCCAGTGGTGGTTTCGATGCCAGGGGCATAACCGTACTCAGGGTGACCCGGGGTGCGAGAGTGCAGTTGGCGGAAGTTTTTCAGGTCATCGATGGTGAGGTCGTAACCGGAGAGATGCAGCAGGGAGTAAATCAGCATGGAGCCGTGGCCGTTGGACAGCACGAAACGGTCGCGGTCGGCCCACTTGGGGTTGTTCGGGTTGTGCTTGAGGTGGCCACGCCACAGCACTTCGGCGATATCTGCCATTCCCATGGGGGCGCCCGGGTGACCGGAGTTGGCTTTTTGTACGGCATCCATACTCAATGCGCGAATGGCATTGGCAAGCTCTTTACGAGAAGGCATCTGTATCTCCTGCGATTGCTTCATTTGATGGCCAAGATTAAGGCGCGTTATTGTCCCAGCAGGGCGGGCGAGGTGCAAATATTATCTGGGCGAATAAAGTGGCTTTGGGAGCGCAGTCGCTTTTCTTGCCCCGGCAAACGATTCGCGTTGCGGCCATTTGCAACCCTTTATGGGTAAGGCTGGCCACAGCTGGCACCAAACCAAAATAGTGCTGGCAATCACCCTCCCCCCTCTTTAAAATAGACGTCCAGATGGAGATACCTCTACAAAGACGTCCCTAGAGTGACGTCCCGATGCAGATATCTCAAATACCAAGACTCTCCTTTTTACCCGGTTATGGCCAAGGCGATAACCCCTAGCGTTGAGAATGCTTCCATGGCAAAGCTGTTTACTTCCGAGTCGGTCTCCGAAGGCCATCCCGATAAAATCGCCGACCAGATCTCCGATGCGGTGCTGGATGCCATCCTGGAACAGGATCCCATGGCCCGTGTCGCCTGTGAGACCCTGGTCAAGACAGGTATGGTACTGGTTGGCGGCGAAGTAACCACTTCTGCCTGGGTCGACATCGAGCAGATCGTGCGCGATACCGTGCGCGAGATTGGCTACACCCACTCCGACATGGGCTTCGATGCCGACTCTTGCGCCGTGCTTAACGCCATCGGCAAGCAGTCCCCGGACATCAACCAGGGTGTTGACCGTGCCGATCCCTATGAGCAGGGCGCCGGTGACCAGGGTCTGATGTTTGGCTACGCCACCAACGAGACCGAGGTGCTGATGCCAGCACCCATCACTTACTCTCACCTGTTGGTGAAGCGTCAGGCCGAAGTGCGCAAGAATGGCACCCTGCCCTGGCTGCGTCCGGATGCCAAGAGCCAGCTCACCTTCGCCTATGACAGCGAAGGCAAGATCCTTGGCGTCGATGCCGTGGTGCTCTCCACCCAGCATTGCGACTCCATCAGCCACGCCGATCTGGTCGAAGCGGTGCGCGAAGAGATCATCAAGCCGGTACTGCCCGCCGAGTGGATCAGCAAGAACACCAAGTTCTTCATCAACCCGACCGGCCGTTTCGTCATCGGCGGCCCCATGGGTGACTGCGGTCTGACCGGTCGCAAGATCATCGTCGATACCTACGGCGGCATGGCCCGTCACGGTGGTGGCGCCTTCTCCGGCAAGGATCCATCCAAGGTGGATCGCTCCGCCGCCTACGCCGCTCGCTATGTCGCCAAGAACATAGTGGCCGCCGGTCTGGCCGACCGCTGTGAGCTGCAAGTCTCCTACGCCATCGGCGTGGCCGAGCCGACCTCCATCAGCGTCGAAACCTTCGGCACCGCCAAGGTCTCCGAGGAGCTGCTGGTTACGCTGGTGCGCGAGCACTTCGAACTGCGCCCCTACGGCCTCATCGAGATGCTGGATCTCAAGCGCCCCATCTTCAAGGCCACCGCCGCCTACGGCCATTTCGGTCGCGAAGAGTTCCCCTGGGAGCGTACCGACAAGGCCGAGCTGCTGCGCGCCGCCGCTGGCCTCTAAGCCAGCCGGTAGTCAGAAAGGGGAGCTCAGGCTCCCCTTTTTCATGGCCGGGATCCGGATGAACAGACCCCTTGCCTGCTTTTCGTCAGCATGAGCAAGAGGTAGACTGCCCCCTTTCGCTCACCTGCATGAATAGCCTTCAATTGCCCATGTCAGCACTTACTCTCACCCCGCTACAGATGCAGCAGACCCTGACCGAACGGGTCCATCTCTGTTTCAGTCAAGCCGAGCAGAAACTGGGGCGCGCGTTCCCGCGTCCGCAGATCCACTGCAACATGCGTGGCCGGGCGGCGGGGTCGGCACGGCTGCAAACCTGGGAGCTGCGCTTCAACCCGGCACTGTTTGCGGCCAATTATCAGGCCTTCCTCGATGAGGTGGTGCCCCATGAGGTGGCGCACCTGCTGGTGCATGCCTTGTGGGGCGCAGGACGAGGCAAGGGGCGAGTGCTGCCCCACGGTCGCCAGTGGCAGTCGGTGATGCGAGAAGTGTTCAATCTGGAACCCAGAACCACCCACAGCTTCGATCTCGCCGTGCTGGCTCAGCCTAGCGTGACCTACGCCTGTGCCTGCCAGCAGCACCAGCTCTCCATCCGCCGCCATAACAAGGTGGCGCGCGGGGAGGCCAACTACCATTGCCGGCGCTGTAAGCAGGTGCTCACTCGCCCCTGAGTCGCATTCTTGTCGCCCCCATGCCAGGGGCGCTGCCAACATCACTCCCGACCCCCTTAAGGAAGCCCATGTCTCGTTTCGCCTCGTTCATTCTGCTTGCCCTCTTCATGGCTCTGCCGTTGCAAGCCCAGACCTTTCGCACCGCCAAGCAAAGTCTTAATCGCCTCTATCAGTCCCACCCCACCAGCTTCTACTGCGGCTGCGACATCGACTATCAGGGCAAGCAGATGAGCCCGGATCTGGCCAGCTGTGGCTATGAGCCGCGCAAGCAGGCCAAACGCGCCGCCCGCATCGAGTGGGAACATGTGGTGCCCGCCTGGGAGTTCGGCCACCAGCTGCAGTGCTGGCAGGAGGGGGGCCGCAAAAACTGCGGCAAGAGCGACCAGTTCAACCAGATGGAGGGGGACATGCACAACCTCTTCCCCGCCATCGGCGAGGTGAACGGCGATCGCGCCAACTACCGCTTCTCCGACTGGAACGGCAAGCCGAACCAGTATGGCCAGTGCCAGATGCTGGTGGATTTCAAGGCGCGTCAGGTACAGCCGCCCAAGGGGCCGGTACGGGGCCAAATAGCCCGCGCCTATCTCTATATGAGCGAACAACACGGGCTGCGTCTGGCCGCACAACAACGTAAACTGTTCGAAGCCTGGGACAGGCAGTACCCGGCAGATAGCTGGGAGTGCGAACGCAATCGCCGCATCGGCAAGCTGCAGGGCAACACCAATCCCTTCATTGAAAAGCAGTGCCAATGACACAATGTAAGGAAGCAGGCGTCCCCTTGCTCCCAGACAGGGGCGGGATGAGAGCCATCCCGCTCATTGAATCAGCCAAGAGACAGACACTCAGCCATGCGCATTCCACGTATCTATGAACCGGCCGCCCTGCAGGTTGGCCAGACCCTCGCCCTGTCGGAAGACGGTGCCAATCACATAGGCCGGGTGCTGCGCATGCAGGCCGGTCAGGCCCTCGAGCTGTTCAACGGCGATGGCCAGCAGTACCACGCCCTCATCACCAGCGTCGGGAAAAAATCCCTCGAGGTGAGCATAGAGAGCGCCGAGGCCCGCTCGGTCGAGTCGCCTCTGGCCATCCATCTGGGCCAGGTGATCAGCCGTGGCGACAAGATGGACTTCACCATCCAGAAATCGGTGGAGCTGGGCGTCACCTGCATCACCCCGCTGTTTTCCGAGCGCTGCGGCGTCAAACTGCCCGCCGATCGCCTCGAGAAGAAGCGCGAACAGTGGCAGAAGGTGGTGATCAGCGCCTGCGAGCAGTGCGGCCGCAATGTGGTGCCAGAGGTGCGTATGCCGATGGAGCTGGATGCCTGGCTGGCAGAAGAGACCCAGGAGCTCAAGCTCAACCTGCACCCGCGCGCCGAGTACAGCATCAGCACCCTGCCTATCCCTGCGCACGGCGTACGCCTGCTGATAGGCCCGGAGGGCGGCTTGTCCAGCGACGAGATCGCCCGTACTGTGCAGGAAGATTTCAAAGAGATGCTGCTGGGGCCGCGGGTGCTGCGCACCGAAACCGCGGCCCTGACCGTCATCACGGCACTGCAGTGCCGGTTTGGCGATCTCGCTTAATGCCATCGGGCAGCGTCGATAAGCCCCGTGGCGGCATCCTCGAACGATTGCAGCCTTAAACGGCCGATTAGGCTTCGCTAATCGACCCTACAACCCAACCGAGCCACAGAAGGAATTCCGGATGACCATCAAACTCGGCATCGTAATGGACCCCATCTCGACCATCAACATCAAGAAAGACTCCAGCTTTGCCATGTTGCTGGAAGCCCAGCGCCGTGGCTACGAGCTCTTCTATCTGGAGATGGCGGATCTCTACATGGAGGCCGGGCGCGCCTTTGGCACCATGCGCCCACTGCGCGTGGATCAGAACCCGGCCAAGTGGTATGAACTGGGCGAAGTGGTCGATCAGCCGCTCAGCGAGCTCAATGTGATATTGATGCGCAAGGATCCGCCGTTCGACACCGAATTCATCTACGCCACCTACATGCTGGAGCGGGCCGAGGACGAGGGCAGCCTCATCGTCAACAAGCCCCAGAGCCTGCGCGACGCCAACGAGAAGCTCTACACCGCCTGGTTTGCCGAGCACACCCCGACCACTCTCGTCACTCGCCGCGCCGACAAGCTGCGCGCCTTCCACGCCGAGCACAAGGACGTGATCCTGAAGCCGCTGGACGGCATGGGAGGCGCCTCCATCTTCCGCATGAAGGAGGACGATGCCAACGTCGGCGTCATCATCGAGACCCTCACCGAACATGGCAGCCAGTACTGCATGGCCCAGACCTTCCTGCCCGCCATCAAGGACGGCGACAAGCGGGTGCTGGTGGTGGACGGTGAGCCGGTGCCTTACTGCCTGGCCCGTATCCCGGCCCAAGGGGAGACCCGTGGCAACCTGGCGGCCGGTGGCCGCGGTGAGGCGCGCCCCTTGAGCGAGGCCGACTGGGCTATCGCCCGCGCGGTCGGCCCGACCCTCAAGGCCAAGGGCTTGATCTTCGTCGGCCTCGACATCATCGGCGATCGGCTGACCGAGATTAACGTCACCAGCCCGACCTGCATCCGCGAGATTGAGGCCGCCTTCGACGTCTCCGTCACCGGCATGCTGATGGATGCCATCGAGCGTCGCCTGGGCCACTGATCAGCCCAGGTTGGCAACACAACGAGGGAGTGGGGCAACCCGCTCCCTCATTTTTTTCGCCTGCCATTTTATCGCCGCAGCGCCGAAGATCCCGCGCTGCGGTAACCGCCAAGCACGCAGTGGCCACCGCCAGGAAAGTGGCGTGACTCAGCGCTTTCGCAGCCTCTTCTACCAAGAACTGGCCCCCGTTTCAGGGCTCCCATCATGCTCATCCGCTGGCAACTCTCCAGCCCGCCCACTAAAAAAGCGGTTTTGCCCGCCCGCCCTAGCTGCCATAATTGGCCCAAATACCTCGGCCTTGCACTCTTTGACCCATGCAAACACTGCAAAATCATTTTCTGCTCGCCATGCCGAGCCTCAAGGATCCCTACTTCGAGCGTGCCCTCGTCTACCTGTGCGAGCACAGCCCAGAGGGGGCCATGGGGCTGGTGGTCAACATCCCCGTCGACATGGCGCTCGATACCATGCTGGCGCAGCTCAAGCTGACGCCACCCCCCAAACCCGAACTCAAGCAGCCGGTGTTGCAGGGCGGGCCGGTCGCCGCCGAACGCGGCTTCGTGCTGCACAGCTTTCGCCCCGGCTTCAACTCCAGCCTGCAGGTCAGTGACGAGCTGATGGTCACCACCTCCAAGGACATCTTGGAGACCCTGGGCACGGAGCTGGCGCCGGATCACTATCTGGTGGCGCTGGGCTACGCCGGCTGGAGTGCGGGTCAGCTCGAGCAGGAGCTGGTCGACAGCGCCTGGTTGGTGATACCACCGGACAAGGCCCTGCTGTTTGATACCCCAACCCATTTGCGCTGGCAGCAAGCCGCCGCCAGCATAGGGGTCAACCCCCTGCACCTCTCCAGCGACATAGGGCACAGCTAAGCCTGGCCCTTCCCTCACCTCACAGGAACAGACATGTCATCAGCGCGTAGCATCATGGGTTTCGATTACGGCACCAAGAGCATAGGGGTCGCCATCGGCCAGGAGCTCACCGGCACGGCGCAGCCATTGCGCTCCCTCAAGGCCAATGACGGTGTGCCCAACTGGGACGAGATAGAGAAACTGCTCAAGGAGTGGCAACCGGATCTGCTGGTCGTGGGCCTGCCGCTGAATATGGATGGTACCGATCAGGAGATCACGGTACGGGCCCGCAAGTTCGGCAATCGGCTCCATGGCCGCTTTGGCAAGCAGGTCGAGTTCAAGGACGAGCGGCTCACCACCACGGATGCCCGTGCCCGTCTGTTCGAACGTGGCGGCTACAAGGCGCTCGACAAGGGCAGCGTGGATGGGGTCTCGGCTCAGCTTATCGTCGAAGCCTGGATGGAAGAGCAGTACGGTTAAGCGCAGAGAGCCAGAAGAGCAGTCCTCCTGACAGTGAGTATGAGAAGTCCCCTGACGGTCAGGACAAAAAATGCGCCGGGTTGCCCCGGCGCATTGCTATCCGTTATCAATCGAACCATGGGCTAGGCCAGGGTCAGTCGCCCAGCTTGCTCAGGATGGCGTGCGCTGCCTTGACGCGGGCTTCGTTGGGGTAGTTGCGATTGGCCAGCATGACGATGCCAATCCCCCTGGCAGGCACGAAAGCCACATAGGCGCCGAAGCCATTGGTGGAACCCGTCTTGTTGAACAGCACACTGCCCCCCGCCACGACCGGCTTGGTGACAGGGCTCACGGGATGAGGCTTGAGGGCCATCTCGGCACTGTTCCCCCCCTGCAATGTCTCCAGGCTCAGCGGGTATTCATACATCTCCCATCCCAACCCCTGGGTCATCTTCCCCACCGAGTAGAAACCAGTGTGGGTCAGCTCTATCGCCTTTTTGACCTCGCTATCCCCCTGATACACCATGTTTGCCCGCACAAAGGCCAGCAGATCGGCCGAGCCGGTCTTGATGCCATATGCCTCTGCCGCCAGCATCCCCGGATTGACCCTGATCGGTTTGTCATCCTTGGCGTAGCCATAGGCATAATTCGCCATGGCCGCCTCGGGCACGGTGAGATAGGTATGCTCGAGACCTAGCTTGGGCAGCAGAGTCTGGCTCATCAACTGCTCGAAGGGCTGGCCCAGGCTACTCGCCGCCAGATGGCCGAACAGACCTATGCTGGGGTTGGAGTACTGGCGATGGGTTCCCGCCTGATACGGAGGTGACCAGTGGCGGTAGTAAGCCTGCATGCTGTCGGTCGAATTCACCTCGTCCGGGAGCTGCAGCGGCAAGCCCCCGGCGCTGTAGGTGCCAAGCTCAGCCATGGTGATGCCGTCAAATACCGAGCCTTGCAGCCAGGGCGCATGCTGGCTCACCTTGTCGTCCAGTTTGATCCCTCCCTTCACCACGGCATAAGCCCCAAGCGTTGCCGTAAGAGTCTTGCTGACCGAACCTATCTCGAACAGGGTCTGCTCGCTGACCTTGGCCCCGCTTGCCCGATCAGCCACCCCATAGTTGAAATAGTGCGCCTTGCCCCCTTTGAGCACGGCGACCGCCATGCCGGGGATCCTCTGCTCTTTGAGCAGGGGTTGAATGTTGGCATCGACCAACTTGTTCAGGGTATCGGCTTGAATGTCGGTGGCTGCGCTGCCAGCCTGAGCCAGACCGACCCACAACAGCGTGCTCGCTGTCACCCAGTTAATCCGCTGTCGTTGTTGCATTGTGTCTTCGTCCTCTTGTTTATCGGCAGGTCGCCGTCATGGCGCACAGTGAGACCAGCATAGGCGAGCAGCATGTGCTGGTGATGAGGCCATGTGAAGTCTGGGTGAAGTCGCGCCGGATAATCTCGCTGCGGGCCGGTCGCGCCGAAGCCCTCTGGTCTGCACCTCTCCCGCCCTGACACACTTCCCCGCCCTCAATCCATAAAAAAGGGAGCCATTGGCTCCCCTCTTGCTATCGGTCTGGTGTGCGGTGTTACTTCTTGACCGGCGTATCCCAGATCCCCGCCTCCAGCTGGCTGCGGATCTCCGGGTACTTGTTGGCATCGAAGGTCGGCACCTTGCCCAATTTGAGCTGATCGTTGTAATCCTTGGCCAACTTGATGGCGACCCCGGAGAGCAGGAGTATGGCGACCAGGTTGACGATGGCCATGAAGCCCATGGAGACATCCGCCAGGGCCCACACGGTCGGCAGCTCGCCCACAGAGCCAAACATCACCATGCCAAGCACCAGCAGACGGAAAAACAGCAGGCCGCCCTTGTGGTTGTGTTCCAGGAAGATGAGGTTGGTCTCGGCGTAGGAGTAGTTCGCCACGATCGAGGTAAAGGCAAAGAAGAAGATGGCGGTGGCAATGAAGATATTGCCCGAGCTGCCAATCTGGGACGAGAGTGCCCGCTGGGTCAACTCGACCCCCGTGATGCCAGAACCCGGCTCGAACTGACCGGACATCAGGATGATGGCGGCAGTACAGGTACAGATGACGATGGTGTCCATGAAGACCCCCAGCATCTGCACATAACCCTGAGAGGCCGGATGCGGCGGATAGGGGGTCGCGGTCGCGGCGGCGTTGGGGGCAGACCCCATACCGGCCTCGTTGGAGAAGAGACCACGCTTGATGCCGTTGATCATCGCCTGGGAGATGGCATACCCCATGGCACCGGATCCGGCCTGCTCTATGCCAAAGGCAGACTTGATGATCAGCACAAACACCCCTGGCAATTCGCTGATGTTCATCGCGACAATGACCAGGGCCAGCAGTATGTAGGCCAGGGCCATGAAGGGCACGACCAGTTCGGCGAAGCGGGCGATGCCGCGAATGCCGCCGAAGATGATAAGACCCGCCAGCAGCACCAGGACGATGCCACTCATCCAGTCAGGAATGCCAAACGCCACGTTCATGGCCAGACTGATGGAGTTGGCTTGCACGGCATTGAATATCAGACCGAAAGCCAGCAGCAGACAGAGGGAGAAGAGCACCCCCATCCAGCGCATGCCAAGGCCACGCTCCATGTAATAGGCGGGGCCCCCTCGGTAGTTGCCATCCTCATCCTTGACCTTGTAGAGCTGAGCCAGGGTGCTCTCGACGAAGGCGGTCGCCATGCCGATGAAGGCAATCAGCCACATCCAGAAGATGGCGCCCGGACCCCCCAGATAGATGGCAACGGCGACACCGGCCAGATTACCTGTCCCCACGCGGGCGGCCAGACTGGTACAGAGTGCCTGGAAGGAGGAGATGCCGGCCTGGTCGGATTTACGACTGTTGCGTAGTACCGAGAACATGTGGCCAAAGTGACGCACCTGGATAAACCCCAGGCGGACAGTGAAGAAGATGCCGACCCCAATCAGCAGGTAGATGAGCACGGCTCCCCACATCAGGTCGTTCAGTAGCGCTATCAAGGTATCCATAATTCTCTCGTTGTTATTCACATCCATGGCCAGTCTGCGCTGACCGCTTTGCTGTATGTTGCCGCATTAGCTTTCTGCTAAAGGGGCGGAATCTAGCATAGCGGGCAGGTTCAGAATAGTGATCCCCGTCACCCTGATCACAATAAGTGAACGATACCAGGCCGAAAAACCGCAGTTATTCAGCAAAGATTCAACAAAAACAATAATCCATACCCAATCTGGGCATATTTAGCCCGCGCAGATGTACAAGATGCCAGTGCCCGGCCCTCCCCGATCCACGCGCCATCGTTTGCTCAAACGTTTCCCAGAACAAGGGCCAAAACAGGCGGTTTTATGAAAAACGTTTTACACGTAATAAAATTTCAAGTAGTGGCCATAAAGTTTTTTGTGACCAACTACACATATCCGATAAAAACATAAAAAAAGTGACGCTGACAAGCCACTCGATAGTGCGATGAAGATATTAAAAAGATCATATAAATCATACGCTTTAACCATGGTTTACCCTGAAGACCACGCTGCTGTTCGATCCCTGTGCAATCCCCCCTCTTGCGGTAGGCCCTTCAACTGTATTAAGTAGGCAAACAGTGTGGATGGGGTCGCCTCATCCAGCAGTTCTGAGCGTCTGCCGCCGCGTTTTTGTAATTTTGTTTCAAAACGTACCGCCCACGCCATCACCCTGGGATGACTCCCCATCAAGAGATGATATTTGCCATGGCCGATAAATTAACTCAGCTCAAAGCCCTGACCACAGTCGTCGCCGACACCGGTGATATCGAAGCCATCAAGCGCTACCAGCCGACCGACGCCACCACCAACCCATCATTGGTGCTCAAGGCCGCCGAGATCCCCGAGTATGCACCGCTGATCGACGACGCCATCAACTGGGCCAAGGCCCAGAGCCAGGACAAGGCTCAGCAGCTTATCGACGCCGGTGACAAGCTGGCGGTCAATATCGGTCTGGAAGTGCTGAAGATAGTGCCGGGTCGCATCTCCACCGAGGTGGATGCGCGTCTCTCTTTCGATACCGAGGCCAGCATCGCCAAGGCCCGCAAGCTGATCCGTCTCTATAACGAAGCGGGCATTAGCAACGATCGCATCCTGATCAAGCTCGCCTCCACCTGGGAAGGGATCCGTGCCGCCGAGGTGCTGGAGAAAGAGGGCATCCAGTGCAATCTGACCCTGCTGTTCTCCTTCGCCCAAGCCCGTGCCTGTGCCGAAGCCGGCGCCTTCCTGATCTCCCCCTTCGTGGGCCGTATCCTCGACTGGTACAAGGCCAAGCACAACCGTGACTACACCCCGAGCGAAGATCCGGGCGTGGTCTCCGTTACCGCCATCTACGACTACTACAAGCAGCACGACTACTCGACCGTGGTCATGGGTGCCAGCTTCCGCAATACCGGCGAGATCCTGGAACTGGCCGGCTGCGACCGCCTGACCATAGGCCCTGCCCTGCTGGAAGAGCTGAGCAAGAGCGAAGGCGCCGTGGTGCGCAAGCTGAACTACACCGGTGAACGCCAGGCCAAACCCGCCCCCCTGAGTGAAGCCCAATTCCGCTGGGAACTGAACCAGGACGCCATGGCCGTCGAAAAACTGGCCGAAGGCATCCGCATGTTTGCCGTCGATCAGGGCAAACTGGAAACCATGCTGGCCAGCCGCTTGGCGTGAGTCTGCATCGGATGAAAAAACCGGGCTCCCTGTTGGGAGCCCGGTTTTTTTTCGTCGATTAATTTAGCCAATTGAACCCTGTCATATGAATGTCACGAAAACGTTTTAATTTCCATAGCGCTGTGTTATACGGTTGGTGAAAAGAATAACAACCAAGGAGGGATCCATGGATATGTTCAGCTATGACGTTGAAGATGTTGTTGAGCTGGGTTCACGCGGTCGCGGGACAACGGGAAAAAAACGCAAGTGGAGAGAAATTGAGGCATTGAAGGATAAACATCGCTTGCAGAAGGAGCTGCAGTCGATCGATATCACCTACGATGGTCTCTCCGAGGAGATAGTGCTGTAACCGCATCGACTCTCATGAAAAGACCCCGCCTGCGCGGGGTCTTCTTATTTCAACGAGGCAGCTGCCACCGCCATTCTCTCTCAACAACAGGCCCGCTATCACAGGGCCCCTTTCAGTGAAATAACCATCTAGATGACTGGCAGAGAGAGGCGACGGGCCAACTCCTGAAAGTGCTGGCTCACCTCGGGTCCGAACAGGGGATCGCCTATGGCACGGTTCTGCCACTGTTGCTCCAGTTGACGCCAGTCATCTTCGGTCAGCACATCGCGCAGATGCGGGAATACCACCCCTTCCTCATAGTTCATGTGCCCCTCTTGCAAGGCCACGAACTGGGCTAGCTTGGCGGTAAATTGATCCAGGGGGATGACGGCGTCCATCAGGATCATCTCCACCATCTCCTTCAACTGGGAGCCAGTCTCGACCAGAGAGGCATGCTCCAGTTGCAGCCGCTGGCTGACATTTCCCTCGACCAGACGGTACTTGAGGTAGTAGTCATAGATGAGATCTTCCTTGGGATGGTGGTATTTGTCGGCCACTTCCCGCAAGTAGTCGATCACGTCACGCACCAACGCATAATCGACCGGCCGCTCCTCATGGATAGCATTGAGCTTGCTTTTGAGCAGCTCCAACAGCCTGGCTATGTTGAGGTGATCCTGGTGCAGCTTGGCTAACATAAGCTCTCCTTGGCTTAAAAATGAACATGTCCATCCTTGAGTATACGGCCATTTATCCCCTCAACTTTGCCCTCAATCAAGTCAGACGCAGACAGAACACCAGTCGACCGGGTGCTGACCCTGCTCAACCAGCAGGCGATTCGTCTCGGTGAAATGACCGCAGCCGATGAAACCACGATGGGCTGAAAGCGGGCTGGGATGGGGCGCTGTGAGCACATGGTGACGCTCCTTGTCGATGAAACGCCCCTTCTTCTGGGCATGGGCACCCCATAACAGAAACACCACCCCTTCCCGGCTGGCATTGAGCTGCTCTATCACCCTGTCGGTGAAGGTTTCCCAACCCAGAGCCGCGTGGGAGTGGGCCTGACCCGCCTCCACCGTCAGTACCGTATTGAGCAGCAGTACCCCTTGTTTCGCCCAGGACTCGAGGAAGCCATGGTTGGGGATGGTGAAGCCGGGCAGATCCCGTGCCATCTCCTTGTAGATGTTGACCAGCGAGGGCGGGGTACGGACTCCGGGCAATACGGAAAAACAGAGGCCATGGGCCTGACCCGGGCCGTGGTAGGGGTCTTGTCCCAGGATCACCACTTTGACATCCGCCAGCTCGGTCAGCTTGAAGGCGTTGAACACCTCGCTGGTCGGAGGGTAGATGAGCTTGCCCGCTTCCCGCTCAGCCCTGACCGCAGCCAGGGTCTGCTTGAAATAGTCCTGCTCCTTCTGGGAGCCAATCACATCCGTCCAGGTCAACACCGGGATACCTCATTCTCAGTTTCTGCAAGGTGCCCAGAATAGGGGGAGGAACCGCCGGACGCAACCAGGGCCGACTCAGACGCCCCCGGACAAAGAGAGTGAGATACGGGATAAGAGATTGAGCCACCCGCCATATATCCTCACCGCCCTGAGCTTATATATGTGGCTAACAAGCGCATAAGATGTAGTTAAATTACTAGATTAAGAATTAAAAAGATGCATAATTAGACCATCTTACGATTCGGCACAAATGACTTAATATTGATTAAACTCAATGAATTAAATATCTGTAAGCCCAGCTTTCTGGATGTTTTTTGATTTAGATCAAAATTGGTTTTATTACTAACATGCTATATATGACCCCATCAGAGTAAAGGTGTAAGGCAAGCGCCCGTTAAGGCTGTTTCAGTTATTTTCAGCACATTTGGGTAATTTCCTTACAGTGGATCCGCTTTTAATGAGGAGTCATGCCATGATCAAGGGCATTCAAATCACCCAGGCCGCCAACCCGGCGCTGCTGAATTCTTTCTGGCTGCTGGATGAAGCACAGCAACAGGCTCGCTGCATTTGCGCTAAAGACGATGCCTTCGCCGCCGATCAGGACGTCAAACTGTCCGATCTTGGCCAGTTCGAATATCGTGAACTGCCGCTGCAAAGCGACCCTGTCGTCGAAGGTGGCCAGCACCTCAATGTCAACGTGCTGAGCCGCGAGACCCTGGAAGACGCCGTCGCCAACCCCGAGAAGTACCCGCAGCTCACCATCCGTGTCTCCGGTTACGCAGTGCGATTCAACGCCCTGACCCCGGAACAGCAGCGTGACGTGATCACCCGTACCTTTACCAAGAGCCTGTAAGGCACGCTTAAGGTTACGGATGAAAAAAAACCTCCCGACGGGAGGTTTTTTTTATGGCTGTTGCGCGCAGGCTCAAGCGGAGGTATCGAGGGGCTCGAAGCCCTTGATGAGGTCATCGATCGCCTTCATCTGCTTGAGGAAGCCTTCCAGCTTCTCCAGCGGCAAGGCGCTTGGGCCGTCGCAACGGGCCGATTTCGGATCTGGGTGGGATTCAATAAACAGGCCGGCCAGACCGACCGCCATGCCGGCACGGGCCAGCTCGGTGACCTGATCCCGACGGCCACCGGAGGCGGCGCCCAAGGGATCGCGGCACTGCAGGGAGTGGGTCACGTCGAAGATAACCGGGTAGCCACCGGTGCTCTTCTTCATCACTCCCAGACCCAGCATGTCCACCACCAGGTTGTCATAGCCGAAGTTGGCGCCGCGCTCACAGAGAATAAGTTGATCGTTGCCGCACTCCTCGAACTTGTCGGTGATGTTCTTCATCTGGCTCGGGCTCAGAAACTGCGGCTTCTTGATGTTGATGACGTTGCCGGTGCGAGCCATGGCCTCCACCAGATCGGTCTGGCGCGCCAGGAAGGCGGGCAGCTGGATGACATCCACCACTTCCGCCACCGGCTTGGCCTGATGCACCTCATGCAGATCGGAGATGACCGGCATGCCGAAGGTCGCCTTGAGCTCCTGGAAGATCTTCATCCCCTCTTCCAGGCCCGGGCCGCGGTAGGAGTGGATGGAGGAGCGGTTCGCCTTGTCCCAGCTCGCCTTGAACACGAATGGGATGCCCAGCTTGCTGGTCACTTCCACGTACTTCTCGCACACCGCCATCGCCATGTCGCGGGATTCCAGCACGTTCATGCCACCAAACAGCACGAAGGGTTTGTCATTGGCTACGTCGATCGCGTTGATCTTGATATTCTTCTGTTCCATCTCAGCATCCTTAAGTGAAGGGGCTTGGGCACGTCGGCCTTGATATTCTTCTGTTTCAATTCCCAGGCCCCCTTAAGTGAAGGGGCTTGAATCCAAATCAGTCCGCTGCGCCTTGAGCACATCGATCTTGATATTCTTCTGTTTCAATTCCCAGGCATCCTTAAGTGAAGGGGCTTCTCCAGACGCCCTCAATGGAGGGGCTTGGGGCTGAGATCCAGGGCGGCCAGCTGCATCTTGAGCACATCGGCCACCGGATCGTCCGGGCACTGTTCAATAAAATATTCAAAGTCGTCGGCGGCGAAGCGTGGGCAGTCGAGCTGCTCGTAGATGAAGCCTCTGTCCCGCGTCTCCAGCGGATCGCCGGGTTTCATGCGCAGCAGCAGCTCGCTGGCGCGCAGCGCCTCCGCCATGCGATTCTCACGCAGCAAAGCACTCTTGCTGACGTTGATCAGGCGCTCGATGATCTCCCACTGCCCCGACGGTTGCAGATGATCCGGCTTCAGGGCCGCCAGATCCCCGAGGGAGCCGCGCAGCAGCAGCTCGATACGGTGGTGGCTCAGCACCTCGCCGTTGAAGGGATCGACATAGACCTCCCCCTCGTCCCCTGCAAAACTCACCAGGAAGTAACCGGGGAAGCAGATCCCCTCCACATCCAGACCGACCCGTCGCCCAAGCTGGATAAGCAGTATGCCGAGGCTGACCGGGATCCCCTGGCGCCGCGTCAGCACAGTGGCAATATCGCTGTTACCTGAGGAGAAAAAGTCCTGCCAGTCGCCGTGAAAACCCAGACTCTGGTAGAAACCATGGATCAGCTGAGTGCGCACCTCATCGGCCGTGCCTTCCTGGAGGGTCTCATTGAGCCACTCATCGAGCAGCTCCAGTTCCCGCAGGGATCCTTCCCCATCATGCTGATTGATCTCCTCGCTGACGCTCAGGGCCAGCAAGACGAGATCCTGGGCCTCAAAATCCGTCCACTCATCGATGCGAAACATCAGCTTATTCCCCCAGGCACGAGATCGCAGGCGGCTAGCCGCATGCAGGCAACCTCAGTCCATTTATCAATTGCGGGCATCATGAGCCTTAACCGAACAGCGTTGAGTGCTTGAGTATGGCCAGCTTGGCCACGAAATAGACCCAACCCAGGGTGCCCAGGAAGGCAAACCAGCGGATCATATTGCCTCGGGCCAGACGCAATGCCATTAGACCCAAGAAGGCAACCACCAGAATGGATACCAGCTTCTCGCTCAGCCAGGGCACGACATTATTGAACGGATTGAGATCCAGCACCATGCACAGGGCCACGCCGGTGAGTACCACCAGGCCATTGCACCAGCCACTCAGTTGCAGGGTGCGGGGATCTCTCCCTCGGTCAGAACCCGTCTGTTGCCAGTAGAAACGCAGTATGAACATCAGCACGGCAGCCGCGATCAGCAGCAGATGAAGATGTTTGAGAGCAAAATACATCACTTATCCTTGAACAAGATGCGGGCCTGGCCCGCCATCAATCATGAGGGTGCCAGCAACCCAGGGTCACCCGTTCGTTATCGCCATAGTCACGTATGGTCGCCACCCCCTGATAACCCTGCTGCAACAGCAGGTTGCGCACCGCCTCCCCTTGTTGCCAGCCATGTTCGAGCAGCAACCAGCCGCCCACCTGCAGATAGTCCGGGGATTGCGCCACTATCTGGCGCAAGTCAGCCAATCCCTGCTCGTCAGCCACCAGGGCAGAAAGCGGTTCGAAGCGCACATCGCCCTGCGCCAGATGCTCATCATCCGGGTCTATGTAAGGCGGATTGGAGACAATCAGGTCAAAACGCGGCGGCGTGGCCAGCTCGGCCAGAGGGGCAAACCAGCTGCCCGCCAGCAGCGTCAGCGGCAATGACAGGGTCTGACTGTTCTCCCGGGCCAGGGCCACGGCACCTGGCATGAGATCCAGGGCCCAGATATCGGCATCGGGGCGCTCCGACTTGAGCGCCAGGGCAATGGCACCGGTGCCGGTACCCAGATCGAGCACACGGCAGGGGCCTGCGGGCAAGCGGGAGAGTGCCTGTTCGACCAGCAGCTCGGTATCCGGGCGCGGGATCAGGGTCGCCGGGCTCACTTTGAGGGGCAGCGACCAGAACTCCCGCTCGCCGATAAGGTGGGCGATGGGTTCACCGGCCAGGCGACGCACCAGCCACGCTTGCAGCGTCCCTTGCTGCGCGGCATCGAGAGTGCGCTCCGGCCAGGTCATCAGGTAACTGCGCCGGCAGCTCAGCAGATGGCAGAGCAGCGCATCGGCGTCGGCGCGGGGGGATTCCCCGGAGGCCAGGGTCGCCATGATATGGGCCCGGGCTTGCTGGATCTGCATCAGTGCGGCTCTCTCTGGGTTGCCATCCTATACACACTCCTCTGCTGGCGATTAACCATTGTCCGCCAGGGAGGCGAGCTGATCGGCTTGATACTCCTGTACCAGCGGCGTGATGACGCAGTCCAGATCCCCCTCCAGGATGTCGCCCAGCCGGTAGAGGGTGAGGTTGATGCGGTGCTCGGAGAGGCGCCCCTGGGGGTAGTTGTAGGTACGAATACGCTCGGAGCGATCGCCAGAGCCCACCAGATTGCGGCGGGTGCTCTGCTCGGCGGCGCGGTGGCGCTCATCCTCGGCCGCCTGCAGGCGGGCGGAGAGCACCGACATCGCCTTGGCGCGGTTCTTGTGCTGGGAACGCTCATCCTGGCACTCCACCACCAGCCCGGTGGGCAGGTGAGTGATGCGGATGGCGGAGTCCGTCTTGTTGACGTGCTGACCACCGGCCCCGGAGGCGCGGAAGGTATCTATCTTCAGGTCGTTCGCATTGATCTCGACTTGCTCGGCTTCCGGTACTTCCGGCAGCACCGCCACGGTACAGGCGGAGGTGTGCACCCGGCCCTGGGATTCGGTCTCTGGCACCCGCTGCACCCGGTGGCCGCCGGATTCAAACTTGAGGCGACCGTAGACGTGCTCGCCATCAATCTTGGCGATCACCTCCTTGTAGCCCCCATGTTCGCCGTCGTTGCAGCTGACGATGGAGAGGCGCCAGCCCTGACGTTCGGCAAAGCGCGAGTACATGCGAAACAGATCCCCGGCAAAGATGGCGGCTTCATCCCCGCCCGCTCCGGCGCGGATCTCCAGGTAGCAGTTGTTGTCATCCCGGGGATCCCTTGGCAACAGCATCACCTGCAGCGCCTGCTCTTGCTCTTCCAGCGTGGCCTTGACCAGGGGCAGCTCCTCCTGCGCCATCTCGCGCAAGTCGGTGTCACTGTCCTCCAGCATCAGCTTGGTGGTTTCCAGCTCCTCCTCGGCGCCGCGAAAACGCTGGAAGGCGTGAACAATGTCTTCCAGCTGGGAATACTCCCGGGTCAGGGCGCGGTATCTGTCCTGATCCGAGGCCACCCCCAGCTCGCCGAGCAAGGCCTGTACTTCTTCGTGGCGCTCGATGAGGCCTTCCAGCTTTCTGATCAGTGACGGATTCATAGTTCCCGATATCTCAATGGTGACGGGGCGGCATGGCCTGCCCGGGCAAAGTTAGTCCGCTGACAGGCCAAGGACCTGACGCAGCTGGATCAGCTGTTCGCGATCCCCGCTCGCCCCCGCCTGACGAAGGGCCTGGGTCGGAGCATGGATCAGCTTGTTGGTGAGTCTGTGGGTCAAGGCGCGCGCCGCCGCCTCGGGGGATTCCCCTTGCGCAAGGGCTTGCAGGGCTCGGGCCAGCTCCTCTTCCGCATACTGCTGGGCCTGGGCGCGGTAGTCGCGAATGAGATCGACCGCATGCAAGGAGCGATACCAGTCCATGAACTCGTCGCGCTCTTCCAGGACGATGACCTCGGCCTGGGTGGCCGCCCGCTTGCGGGTCTCCAGGTTCTGCTCGATGATGCCCTGCAGGTCATCGACCGTGTAGAGGTAGGCATCGGAAAGATCGTCCACCTGCGCCTCGATGTCGCGGGGCACGGCGATATCGACCAGAAACATCGGCTTGAAGCGACGCGCCTTGAGGGCCCGCTCCACCATGCCCTTGCCGATGATGGGCAAGGGGCTGGCGGTGGAGCTGATGACGATGTCCGCTTCATGCAGATAATCCGGGATCTCTTCGAGGGTCATCACCTGAGCGCCGAACTCCTCGGCCAGGGTATGAGCACGCTGCAGGGTGCGGTTGGCCACCATCATCTGACGCACGTTCTGCTCGCGCAGATGGCGGGCGACCAGTTCGATGGTTTCGCCGGCCCCGACCAGCAGCACCTTGGTCTGGGAGAGATCCGAGAAGATACGCCGCGCCAGACTCACGGCCGCGAAGGCGACCGATACGGCGCTTGCGCCTATTTCGGTGTCGGTACGCACCCGTTTGGCCACGGAGAACGCCTTCTGGAACAGGCGCTCCAGGGAGCCCTTGAGCACCTCGGCCTGCTGGGCATGGGCGTAGGATTGCTTGATCTGCCCCAGGATCTGCGGCTCTCCCAATACCAGGGAGTCGAGCCCGCAGGCGACCCGCATCAGGTGGCGTACCGCCTCCTCGTCATGGTGCTGGTAGATGGCCTTCTCCACCTCGGCGTTATCCAGACCGTGATACTGCTGCAGCCACTGGGCGACCTGAGCGCCATGGCCCTGCTCCAGGGCGCAGTAGAGCTCGGTGCGATTGCAGGTAGAGACGATCACCGCCTCGCTCACCCCGGGTTGCGCCACCAACTCCCGCAGGGCATGGTCGATGCAATCCGGGCCAAAGGCGACCCGTTCCCGCAAGGCGACACTGGCGGTGTTGTGGTTGATTCCGAGGGCAAGCAGACTCATGAGTGGGCGCTGATCGTTTCTTGGGCACAGGGTGTATAAGGCCGTCAATTGTACGAGAAAGGGTAAGGCTTTAAAAGCAATACGGCCGCCCCTTATACTGTGGCAAACCTCTTATCCGGAGCACGACCTTGTTCTTGCGACTTTTCCCCCTGCTCGGCCTGCTACTGCTCGCCGGTTGTACTGTCACCCAACCCCAGCGCCAACAAGTCGATTGGCAGCAAGAACGGACCCGGTTAGAGCGGCTCGATCACTGGCAACTGTCGGGCAAGATGGCCATCATCACCGCCCAGCAGAAGGGCAGCGCTCGCCTCAACTGGCAACAAACCGGTGATGATTATCGCTTGAATCTCACCAGCCTGATCGGCACCAGCATCCTGGAGCTGAGCCGGGTGCAAGGCCAGGTCAGCCTGACCGACAACGAGGGCAAGCTGCACCAGAGTCAGGATGCCGAGGCGCTTATCTACCAGCTCACCGGCTGGCACCTGCCCATCGACGGCCTGCCCGAGTGGATCAAGGGGCTGCCCGGCAAAGCCGACTACAACCTCAACCCGGACAACAGCCTGGCGAGCGTCCGTGATGGCCAGTGGCAGATCAACTATCAGGACTACCGGGATCAGAATGGCTACCGCCTGCCCCACTTGCTCAACATGACCGGCCCCCAGAGCCGCCTCAAGCTGCAGATCAACGAGTGGATCCTGCAACCATGAGCCAGACTCGCTGGCCAGCCCCGGCCAAACTCAATCTGTTCCTGCACATCAATGGCCGTCGCCCGGACGGCTATCACGAGCTGCAGACCCTGTTCATCTTCCTCAACCACGGCGACTGGCTCGAATTCGAGCCGCTGCCGGACAGCGACCAGCTCACCCTGAGCCCGGCCATTCCCGGCGTACCCGATGAGCAGAATCTCATCATCCGTGCCGCCCGGCTGCTGCAAACCAGGTTGAGCCGTCCCATGGGGGCCCATATCAGGCTGGAGAAGGTACTGCCCATGGGGGGCGGTATCGGCGGCGGTTCATCGGATGCCGCCACCACCCTGGTGGCCCTCAATCATCTCTGGCAAGGGGGATTGAGTCTGGATGAGTTGGCCGAGCTGGGGGTGAGCCTGGGCGCCGATGTGCCGGTGTTTGTGCGCGGGCGCGCCGCCTTTGCCGAAGGGGTGGGCGAGCGGTTGCAACCCGTCACCCTGCCCGAAGCCTGGTATCTGGTACTCAAACCCGAGTGCCACGTCAGCACCGCCGAGGTTTTTCAGGATCCGGACTTGCCACGCAATACCCCCAAATTGGCATTGAACAGCCTGCTGGACGGGGTTTGGAAAAACGATTGCGAGCCGCTGGTGAAAAAGCGCCACCCCGAGGTTGCCAATGCGCTCGGCTGGTTGCTAGAATACGCGCCGTCAAGAATGACGGGCACAGGAGCCTGCGTCTTTGCTCAGTTTGAAGACGAAGTGAGTGCTCGAAAGGTGTTGGCCAAGGTACCGAGAGAGTGGGGGGGATTTGTCGCCAAGGGCGAGAACATATCACCACTCTTCGTGACATTGCAACAGACTCAATGATTGGGGTATCGCCAAGCGGTAAGGCAGCGGGTTTTGATCTCGCCATTCCTAGGTTCGAATCCTAGTACCCCAGCCATCATTGACCCATGGGAAGGATTACCGAAGACAGACTAGCGTCATGGCTTCGACCCCCTCTCCTCTGTTATAAGGTCTCTGCATAGTTCATTCGGTTGGTCTGCCGACCCGGGCCCATTGCCCTGCCCCGTCAGCTTGCTAAATCGTTTGCTAGCGAACGATATGGGTTCGATTACGGACTCACCCACATACTGGATGCAACCCCGAGGTTTCAAACCGTGCCTGACATGAAGCTGTTTGCTGGTAACGCAACGCCGGAACTAGCCCAGAAGATCGCAGATCGCCTGTTTATCAAACTCGGCAATGCTGCCGTAGGTCGCTTTAGCGACGGCGAGATCAGCGTACAGATCAATGAGAATGTACGTGGTGGCGATATCTTCATCATTCAATCCACCTGTGCCCCGACCAACGACAATTTGATGGAATTGATCGTCATGGTGGATGCACTGCGTCGTGCTTCAGCTGGCCGTATCACGGCTGTCATCCCCTACTTTGGTTATGCCCGTCAGGACCGCCGCGTCCGCTCCGCCCGTGTACCCATCACCGCCAAGGTCGTCGCCGACTTCCTGTCCAGCGTGGGTGTGGATCGCGTGCTGACCGTTGACCTGCATGCCGAGCAGATCCAGGGCTTCTTCGATGTCCCGGTTGACAACGTGTTCGGCAGCCCGGTGCTGCTCGAAGACATGAAGTCCAAGAACCTCGAGTCCCCCGTGGTTGTCTCCCCGGACATCGGCGGCGTAGTCCGTGCCCGTGCCATCGCCAAGCTGCTGGACGACACCGACATCGCCATCATCGACAAGCGTCGTCCCCGTCCGAACGTCTCCCAGGTCATGCACCTGATCGGTGACGTCGCCGACCGCGACTGCATCATCGTCGATGACATGATCGATACCGGTGGCACCCTGTGCAAGGCGGCCGAAGCGCTGAAAGAGCGTGGCGCCAAGCGGGTATTTGCTTACGCAACTCACCCAGTGTTCTCCGGCTCCGCCGTCGAAAACATCAAAAACTCCGTCATCGACGAGCTGATCATCACCGACTCCATCCCGCTCACCGCGGAGATGAAGGCCATCGGCAAGGTCAAGCAGCTGACCCTCTCTACCGTGCTGGCCGAGGCCATTCGCCGCATCAGCAACGAAGAGTCCATCTCTGCCATGTTCGAGCATTGATGCAGGCTCGCCAGCTTGCTGGCAGGCCAGATAAGAAAAACCGCCCCTGGGCGGTTTTTCTCTTTCTGCACGCGGCAAAGGGCCCGCAGCCACGGCCCTGACAGCAGAACAAATGGCAAGCTGGGACGGCATTGGTTGAGTGATCGCCACGCGGCGGCTAGAATATTGCGTCCTATTGCCCCGGGCACACCGTTTCGGGCTGCAGCGAGTGAAGAGACTGAGCGTGACAAGCCAAATCAAATTGATCGTCGGTCTGGGTAATCCGGGTGCCGAATATGCCAAGACCCGCCACAATGCGGGTGCCTGGTATGTGGAACAACTGGCCCGCTGGCACAACGCCAGCCTGCGTGAAGAGCCCAAGTTCCACGGTCACACTGCCCGTATCCTGGTCGAGGGAGAGGATGTGCGTCTGCTCATCCCCAACACCTATATGAATCTCTCCGGCAAGGCGGTGGCTGCCCTGGCCCGTTTCTACCAGATAGCGCCCGAAGAGATGCTGGTCGCCCATGACGAGCTGGATTTGCCCCCCGGCATCGCCAAGTTCAAACAGGGCGGCGGTCATGGGGGTCACAATGGCCTCAAAGACATCATCGCCAAGATGGGCAATAACAAGGAATTTTTCCGGTTACGGCTCGGCATCGGCCACCCCGGCGCCAAAGAGCTGGTCGCCGGCTTCGTGCTCACCAAGGCACCCAGCAGTGAACAGAGTCTGATCGATGCCGCACTGGACGAAGCCCTGCGTGCCACCGACATCCTGTTCAAACAGGATATGACCAAGGCCATGAACCGCCTGCACAGCTTCAAGGCCGAAAAAGTCTGAATACAGATGCCTGACACGCGTCAGGCTCGCACAATATGACAGGGTCGCCCGAGAACCTGTCCACGCACTGTGACGAGAGGTCGTCAGCAAGGTGAAGCGCAGCGCAGGAACCGGAGCGTATAGGCATACGTGAGGATTCCGAGCAGCACATGAGCCTTGATCACGGCCTCGCAGTAAGAGCGTGAACAGGTTAAGCGGCCCTCAACAGCATCCATCACGTAAGGTAACTATCCATGGGTTTTAAATGCGGTATCGTGGGCCTGCCCAATGTAGGTAAATCCACCCTGTTCAATGCGCTGACCAAGGCCGGCATCGAAGCCGCCAACTTCCCGTTCTGCACCATTGAGCCCAACACGGGTGTGGTCCCCATGCCGGATCCCCGTCTCGATGCCCTGGCGGCCATCATCAACCCCCAGCGCGTGGTACCGACCACCATGGAGTTCGTGGACATCGCCGGTCTGGTCGCGGGCGCCTCCAAGGGTGAAGGTTTGGGCAATCAGTTCCTGGCCAACATCCGCGAAACCGAAGCCATCGGTCACGTGGTGCGTTGCTTCGAGGATGAAAACATCATCCACGTCGCCGGCAAGGTCTCCCCGGCCGATGACATCGAGGTGATCAACACCGAGCTGGCCCTGTCGGATCTGGACGCCTGCGAGCGCGCCATCCACCGCCAGTCCAAGCGCGCCAAGGGCGGCGACAAGGATGCCAAGCTGGAAGTGGAGACCCTTGAAAAAATTCGGACCGTGCTGGAAGAGGGTCAGATGATCCGCGGCATGAAGCTGGACAAAGAGGAGCTGGCCGCCGTCAGCCACCTCAACTTCCTGACTCTCAAGCCCACCATGTACATCGCCAACGTGGCGGAAGATGGCTTCGAGAACAACCCCTTCCTCGACAAGGTGCGTGAAATCGCCGCCGCCGAGAATGCGGTTGTGGTCGTAGTCTGCTGCGCCATCGAGTCCGACATTGCCGAACTGGATGACGAAGATCGCGCCGAGTTCATGGCCGATCTGGGTATTGAAGAGCCGGGCCTGAACCGGGTGATCCGCTCAGGTTATGAATTGCTCAACCTGCAGACCTACTTCACCGCCGGCGTGAAAGAGGTGCGAGCCTGGACCATTCCGGTCGGCGCCACCGCCCCGCAAGCGGCAGGCAAGATCCACACCGACTTCGAAAAAGGCTTTATTCGCGCACAAACCATCGCATTTGATGATTTTATCACCTACAAGGGTGAGCAAGGCGCCAAGGAAGCGGGCAAGATGCGCGCAGAAGGGAAAGACTACATCGTCAAAGATGGCGATATCATGAACTTCCTGTTCAACGTCTAACCCCATGACAGGTCAGCATTTGCTGGCCTGTTTTTGCTCATGGTTCAGGCCCTTGCCATCCCTGCCATGAGTTTAAAAAAACCAGATTGTTGGGCTTTTGCACGACAGAGCGCAATATCTGGTCAAACGCACCCAAATTCGGATTTTCTGGCAAAAAAAGGGTTGACGCCCCAAAGCCAGATACGCATAATTCGGGCCGCACAGTGACGAGGTAACGACTCACTGGACGCTAGGTTGGCTATGTAGCTCAGTTGGTTAGAGCATCGCACTCATAATGCGAGGGTCACAGGTTCGAATCCCGTCATAGCCACCATTTATCTTGCAGTTGGGGTATCGCCAAGCGGTAAGGCAGCGGGTTTTGATCTCGCCATTCCTAGGTTCGAATCCTAGTACCCCAGCCATTATTTCAGTCGTTGACATCGTCGATGACAAGCCATGAAAGCAGTGACAATCTGAACACGTCAATGCGGCCGGTGAGTGACTGGCATCAAGGCAAGTGTTAAAGGTTCTTTAGCGGCCAGCTGGCTGATGGGGAATAGCAGTTGGGGTATCGCCAAGCGGTAAGGCAGCGGGTTTTGATCTCGCCATCCCTAGGTTCGAATCCTAGTACCCCAGCCATTTTTACTGTTATTGGCATCGCCGATGACGTGCTGCGATAAGCGTGAGAGGTTTTGATCTCGTCAATGCGCCTAGGTTCAGAGCCTAATATCTCAGCCATTTTTACTGTCATTGGCCTCGCCGATGACGTGCTGTGATAAGCGTGAGAGGTTTTGATCTCGTCAACGAACCTAGGTTCAGAGCCTGGTATCTCAGCGATTTTTACTTGTATCGACTACGTCGGCACAAGACGGCTATGTAGCTCAGTTGGTTAGAGCATCGCACTCATAATGCGAGGGTCACAGGTTCGAATCCCGTCATAGCCACCATTTCTAGTTGCAGTTGGGGTATCGCCAAGCGGTAAGGCAGCGGGTTTTGATCTCGCCATTCCTAGGTTCGAATCCTAGTACCCCAGCCATTAATTCTGGTTATCGATGTTCACCTGTCGGTAGCAAGCTGAGGAAAGCATTGAGAGATTTTGATCTCGTCAATGTGCCTAGGTTCAAATACTGGTTCCGCAGCCATTTTTAAAAGTTCTTTGCCAGTCTCACGACTGTTGAGGAGCGCTGTTGGGGTATCGCCAAGCGGTAAGGCAGCGGGTTTTGATCTCGCCATCCCTAGGTTCGAATCCTAGTACCCCAGCCATTTTTACTGTCATTGGCATCGCCGATGACGTGCTGTGATAAGCGTGAGTGGTTTTTACCTCGTCAACGCACCTAGGTTCAGAGCCTGGTATCCCAGCCATTTTACTTGTACACGACAATGTCGGATACAAGACGGCTATGTAGCTCAGTTGGTTAGAGCATCGCACTCATAATGCGAGGGTCACAGGTTCGAATCCCGTCATAGCCACCATATAGTTTGCGGAAGTGGCGAAATTGGTAGACGCACCAGATTTAGGTTCTGGCGCCCTAGGCGTGAGAGTTCGAGTCTCTCCTTCCGCACCATTACAGCAGTACCAAACAGACCAGCTCAGGCTGGTTTTTTTGTGCCCGCGGGTCAGCTCCCCGCCTCTTCATGCCCTGCTCACATCCCTGATTTCTCCTGCACAGCCACGTCCCTCATGGCTGGATCTGCCTCAGTATTCATGATGCCGCCGATAAAAAGCGGCCCGCAGGCCGCATCTGTCCATCTTCCTGCGTTCATTCCACCCAAGACTGCTCAGAACGGGAAGAACCAGGGAATGGCCACCACGCTCACCCCCATGACCAGCAAGGTGAAAGGCACTCCCACGCGCACAAAGTCGATGAAGCGATACTCGCCAGGGCCGAGCACCAGGGTATTGACCGGCGACGAGACCGGCGTCATGAAGGCCGCCGAGGCCGCAATGGCAATGGTCATGGCAAAGGGATAGGGAGAGACCGCCATCTGCTGCGCCGCGCCGATAGCGATGGGAGCCATCAATACCGCGGTGGCGGTGTTGGAGATGAAGAGCCCGGTGAGGGCACAGAGGGCAAACAGGCTGGCCAGCATGACCCTGGGACCCATGTCGCCGACCAGCTCCATCAGCCCGCCGACAATAAGATCCACGCCCCCTGTCTTCTGCAACGCCAGGGCAAAGGGCAACATGCCGACGATGAGGATCAGGGTCGGCCAATGGATAGACTTGTAGGCACTCTCCAGATCGATACAGCGAAACTGGCCCATCAGCAGGCAGGCTATCAGGGCAGCCACCACATTGGGCACAGGATCTGTCACCATCAGGAGCACCATGACCCCCAGCGAGAACAGCGCATAGGCCGCCTGGCTGCGGGCCGGGGCCATTTCGTCCACCTCGGCGGGCAGCCCCAGCAGCAAAAAATCCCTCTGATGAGCGTGTAGCTGGCGAATGAGACTCCAGTTGCCCGCCAGCAGCAATCTGTCGCCCAGTTGCAAGGGTTCATCGACCAGCCGCCCGGTCAGCGCCTCACTGCCGCGCCGCAGCCCCACCACGCTCAGCCCATACTGACTGCGAAAGGTCGTCTCCCGCAGGCTCTTGCCGAGCAGGCTGGATTCGGGAATGAGAGAGATCTCGGCCAGGCCCACCTCCCGCGCCTGATCCGAGAAATAGTCCCCTCGGAGTATCATGGGCTCGAGCATGGCCTCGCTGCAGAAGGTGCGGATATCCACCTCGGGATCCGCCATGTCGATGAGCAAGACGTCTCGCGCCTGAAACTCCGAGATACCGGACACGCTCACCATGACCCGCCGGAACTTGCGCCAGCGCTCCACCCCGATGACGTTGGCACCGTAACGGGCTCGCAGTTGCAGCTCGTCCAGGGTGTGACCTATCAAGGGAGAGCCCGGGCGGATCGCCAGACGCCGCGCCCGCCCCGTCAGCCGATAGTCACGAATAAGCTCGCGCAATGTGCTGCGCCGCGATCCCTTGTTGCGGCCGGGCGCCGCATCCTTGACCAGGGTACCGCGCACCAGCAGCATATAGCCGATGCCAAGCACCAATATGATGAGTCCCATGGGGCTGAAGCTGAAGAAGCCAAATCCCGGGATCCCATGGCGAACCAGCTCACTGTTGACCACCATATTGGGCGGCGTCGCCACCAGGGTCATCATGCCGCTGATGAGGCCGGCGAAGCCGAGCGGCATCATCAGCCTTCCAGCTGGTATGCCCATGCGATTAGAGACGCTGAGCACCACGGGGATGAAGATAGCCACCACCCCAGTCGAACTCATCACGGCACCGAGCCCGGCGACCGCCACCATCAGCAGCACCAGCAGCCGGGTCTCGCTGTTGCCAGCCACCTTGACCAGGGCATCCCCCACCTGATAGGCGATGCCGGTGCGCACCAGCCCCTCCCCCACCACGAACAGAGCCGCTATCAGGATCACGCTGGGATCGCTGAAGCCAGCCAGCGCTTCACTGAGGGTCAAGGTGCCGCTGAGCACGAACAGGATCAGCACCAGCAAGGCCGTCACATCCATGCGCACCTTGTTGCTGACGAACAGATAGATGGCACCCAACAGCAGGCAGAGCACCCAGACCAACTCGGAATTCAACGAACTCTCCTCCCTATCTATCCCATCTGCCGCGCGCTCATCATCACGACAGCGGACTCCATCAGAGCACAGTCACCCTGGCAGCATCTTGTGACATATCAATAAAGCCCGCCATCCCGATCAGACCTAGTGGGTGCGGCTCGACAGCTCATGGCGTTTGAGGGCAAGCAGGGTGAGCAGCAGTGCGCCGCTGGCGATGGCGGCCATGCCGATATAAGTCGCACTGAAGCCCGGCGCCAGCTCGGCCGGGCTGAGCTTATCCAATCCACCCTCCGAGCGGGTGGACAGGGAGGCATGAAACAGCACCGAGCAGACGGCGACACCGATGGCGCCGCCCAGCTCACGGCCGAAGTTGAACAGCGACATGCCGATGCCGCGATCCTGGGCTGGCAACGCACTTTGCACCACCACGGAGAGCGCAGGCAGGGTCAGTCCCAGCCCCAACCCGGCAAACAGCAGCGCCAGCCTCACCCAGACATCGAAGTGCAATTGCCACAACGCCACCGCCGCCAGGGCAAAGCCCACCACCACGAACCGCTTGTAATGGCCGGTGCGGGCGATGAACTTGCCACCGACGAAGGCCCCAAGGGTGATGAATACCATGAAAATCACCATGTCCTGACCGCTCTCGCTCGCGCTCATCCCCTTCTGCCACTGCATCTGCAAGGGCAGATAGACCAGCACCGCAAACATCAGCAATTGGGCGATCAGAGAGAGCAGCACCGCGACCAGATAACCGGGCAGTCGCACCAGGTGGGCAGGCAGTATGGGGTCATGGGCACGCCGTTCGATGAGGATGAGCAGTAACAATGCCGTGCCGAGTGCCGCGGCCAGCCAGAGGCCAGGCAGCGGCGTGTCCGGCGAGAGCAGCAACAGCGACAAGGTGGTCACAGTGATAAGCAGTCCCGCCCCCTTCCAGTCGAAGCGACTGTGGCGACGCACATTGAGATGGCGCAGATTGCGATTGACCAGCCAGAGCGCCAGAGCGCCGAGGGGAAGATTGATCCAGAAGATCCAGCGCCAGTTCAGTTGTTCGGTAAAGTAGCCACCGAGCAGAGGACCCGCGATGCTCGAGACCGCATAGACGATGGAGATATAGCCCTGATACTTGCCCACCTCCCGCGGCGGTATGCTGTCGGCAATCACGGTGAAGGCGAGTGCGATCAGGCCGCCGCCGCCCAGCCCTTGCAGTACCCTGGCCGCCAGCAGAGTAGGGAGATCCTGGGCTAAACCGCAGGCGAGGGAACCCGCCAGAAAGAGTGCTATGCCGATGTTGAGCATCCGCAGGCGGCCGAACAGATCGCTCAGCTTGCCATAGACCGGCAGCGCGGCTGTCGCGGCAAGCAAATAGGCGGTGACCACCCAGGTCAGGGCCGAGCCGGCGTTCAGATCGGCGCCAATCATGGGCAGAGGCGTGGTGACAATGCTCTTCTCCAGTGATCCCAGGGCAATGACCAGGGCAACACTCGAGAACACTGTTTTTGGCGAAATGGACATCAGGGGTCTCGCATAGGGGTAGGCCACGGGGGCTCAGTGTTTCACATGGTGCCATATTATGGCGGCGGCTGCCCCATGGTTCGCGGATCCCCGCCTCACCGCTTTGCGGCCTCGCCATGACCTCCCTTCTGCCGGATGGCACTCAAGCCCTATCCGCCCCCTGCATATTCGAAAGCCGTGCATGAGACTAATCCCAACATGGTCGATGTGCATCATGTTAGGCTGATCCTTTCCCCCGTGCGGAGCCAACCCCTTGTTTGAACAATATGATGCCCTGATCTTCGACATGGACGGCACCCTGGTCGACTCCATGCCCCTGCATCTGGATGCCTGGCAGATCACCTGCGATGAGTTCCAGCTCTCCTTCGATCGCGCACTGCTGAACAGCTATGGCGGCATCCCTACCCGCAAGATAGTCGCCATGCTGGCCGAGCAGCAGGGAGTGACCATAGACATTGACGCCTTCGTCCGTCGAAAAATCGACCTCTATTTGCAGCACATCGGCGAAGTCACCCTCTTCCCGGCCATGGCGGAGTTGGTCAGGGCACAATATGGCAAGATCCCCATGGGCATCGGCACGGGGGCGCCTCGGGATCAGGCGCAGCAGATACTGCGCAATACCGGACTGGATGCCCTTATCCCTGTCCTCATCAGCGCCGATGATGTGCAAAACCATAAACCCAACCCCGACACCTTCCTCAAGGTGGCCGAACTGCTGGGGGTCGCACCCCACCGCTGCCTGGTATTTGAAGATACCGAGATAGGCATTCAGGCTGGCAAGGCGGCGGGCATGGCAACCATATTGGCGACAGAGGGCGTGCTTGAATGGGTCTGAGAGACCGGCCCGTTTCACTGGCTTGCTGCCATAACATAGCGGGCGTGCTTGAATGGGTCTGAGAGACCGGCCTGTTTCACTGGCTTGCTGCCATAACATAGCGGGGCGCGCAGCAATGCCATCGGGCATCGCACATTGCCCTTTTAATTCGAACACCATAAAATAAATCATTGATTTATTTTATGGTGTGGGGATGATTCAACCAAATATCAACCCTACAACCCAGAACGCAAAAAAATAACAAAACAACCACACCCAGATAACATTAATGGCGTTATAGAATAATGAAAAGAGTAAAGATACATGTGGTTTGCCGTAAGAATGCCATGGATAAATACGGTAGAAACGTCCAATCTCTGCTCAACGCCCGCATCCACCCCGATGAGATCCCTCAAACCCTTTGTATGAGTGGGTGTACCGTCTGGACATTTCAAACACTTATCAATTTAAACCACTATTATGGTGATGAAATAGAGTGCAGCTTTGGCACAGAATGTCTGCCAGGCAGAATTAATTTACTTCATTATGATGATTTCAGTCCGAGAGTAAAACCATGGCGTGGGCTGACTGTTGTCTGCCGAGCAGACAGGCCATATTTTTTTGGGGCCGACTATGTCGTCGAGCAAATAAAGTCAGCGGAGAAGAATGGCGGCATATTTATCTCACACTGGCCACAACCTGGCCTCAAACCCAGAGATAAAGCGCGTTGTTCCATCACGACTATTGGTTATTTTGGTCGCATGGACAGCTTCCCTCCCGAATTGGCAAGCGATGCATTCAAAGAAAAATTAGCGGCGCATGGTCTTTCATTAAAAGTAGAATTGAATGACTGGACTGACTATCAGAATGTAGACATTGTGCTCTGTTTTCGAAAATACCATGACCATCGATTATCACGCAAACCAGCGAGCAAGCTCATCAATACCTGGTTGGCTGGCTGTGTATTGATTTGTGATGACGAGCCTGCGATCAAGGCAATAAAGAATAGTCCATTGGATTACCTTGTTGCACATAGCCAAGATGACATTATAGAGACGGCCATGATGCTTAAGAACAATCCGGTTCTATATCAGGACATGGTAGAGCATGGCAAGCAACGAGTGAGGGAATACGCCAGAGAGACGGTCGCAAAAAACTGGATGGTACTGCTTGAACATATCTGGGAAGAAGGATTAAATCGGCGTAGTACCACTATGAGGGCGTTGGCATTTTTCCTCTGGAAATTAACCAAACCCTTCATGAAATAGACCTTGGCTCATGATGTATTCACCCTAAACGACAATGCCTTGCCAATAACCCCAGCCAATACCCATCACTGCCCGATATAAATAACAAACGCCTCCCAACCGGAGGCGTTTCAATACGAATGACCGAAAGCTGTCCTCAATCTCCCCCACAGCTACATGCTATTGGTGGATTCGAAGATCTTGTCGGCAGAGGCCTCGACGAAGCCCGGGTAGAGGGTGCCGTCGACCCGCGGGTAGCGCAGGGCAAACTCGTAGAAGCAGCTCGGGATCTGTTGAACCCCGTCGCTGAAAGGCACGCAAGCCTTGTCCGCCATGGTGGAAGATTGCTCCAGCATCACCTGGGGATCCCCCTTCACCTCGCCCCCGGCAGTATTGAGCACAAACCCCGCCGCTTTCAGCGTCTCGTTGACCGCCTCTATGGTGTCAAACTCGGCCAGACGATTGATGCTGACGGTGAAGTGGTTGGCGCGATAGCCCCATGCCGCCATCCAGGCCGCATACTCGCTCTCGGCAAGCAGGGTCTGGTAGTCGGCCCCCGAGACCTGCCAGGGAGCCCCCGCATGGAGGAAGGCGCTGGTGTCGGTCAGATGGGTTGGCACCTGGGCAACCAGCTTGTGAATGATGGCCTGAGCGCCCTCGGAGAGCTCCTCCACCTTCAGCTCGCTGATAAACACCTTGGGAGCATCCGGATCCGCATGCTCGAAGTGCTTGGCATAGAGTTTCTTGGCCTTGAACACATACTCATCCCTCTCCTCATAACCCAGCGCCCGAAAATGAGCGGCCAAGGTCTCGAGGCCGACCTGGGGCAGGTTGAAGGTGCGAAACGCCACATGGTCGTTGACGATGGGGGCACCACCGCCCAGTAACTGGTGGACCTTGAGGGCACTCGGGGTGACTTGAATGTAGTTATCCCACAGATGACCGAACAGGGTTTCGATATCCTTTTGCATCTCTCTTTCCTTTGCTTGCGGGGTCAGACAAGGGCAACCTGAGCTGCCCTTTTATGGTTGGGTTGTCAGAACGTCAGGCCAGGAGAGAGCTGCTCCGGCATGGTTGCCTTGCTGTCTTCCACCGAGGCGACCGGGCAATGGGTACAGTAGTCGGCCAGCACCTGCCTGTTCATTTCTGCCTCTTTCCTAGAACGTCAGGCCGGGCGACAGCTGCTCCGGCATGGTTGCCTTGCTGTCTTCCACCGAGGCGACCGGGCAATGGGGACAGTAGTCGGCCAGCACCTGCCTGCTCATTTCTGCCTCTTTCCTAGAACGTCAGGCCGGGCGACAGCTGCTCCGGCATGGCTGCCTTGCTGTCTTCCACCGAGGCAACCGGATAAGCACAGTAGTCGGCGGCGTAGTAGGCACTCGCTCTGTGATTGCCGGAGGCACCGATGCCGCCGAACGGCGCGGCACTGGAGGCACCGGTGATGGGCTTGTTCCAGTTGACGATACCGGCACGAATGCGTTTGAAGAAGTGGTTCCAGTCCGCTTCGTTGTCCCCGAGCAGACCGGCCGAGAGCCCGAAGCTGGTGGCATTGCCCAGATCGATGGCGGCATCGAAATCCTGGTAACGAGTCACCTGCAGCAGGGGGCCGAAGTACTCCTCATCCGGCAATCCTTGTGCGGCGGTGATGTCGATGATGCCAGGGGAGACAAAACCGGTGCCCGGCTCCAGATGCTTGAGCACGAGCAGGCTCTTGCCACCCAGGGATTGCAACTTGGCCTGGGCCTCGACCATGCCGAGGGCGGCGCGTTCGCTGATCATCGCCCCCATGAAGGGTTGATCCGCATCATCGTAATGACCCACCTTTATCTTGCCGACCACCTCGATGAGGCGTGCCAGCAATGCATCTCCGGCTGACCCCTTTTCCACGAACAGACGGCGGGAGCAGGTGCAGCGCTGGCCAGAGGTGATGAAGGCGGACTGGACGATGGCGTGCACGGCGCCGTCCACATCGCTCACGTCCTTGACGATGAGCGGGTTGTTTCCCCCCATCTCCAGCGCCAGGATCTTGCCCGGTTGACCGGCAAATTGCTGATGCAGGAAGTGACCGGTACGGGACGAGCCGGTGAAGAAGAGACCATCGATGTCCCCATGACTCGCCAGGGCCTTGCCGGTATCGACCTCTCCTTGCACCAGATTGATGACACCGGCAGGCAGACCCGCCTCCTGCCAGATCTTGAGCATGGCCTCGGCCACCATGGGGGTCAGCTCCGAGGGTTTGAATACCACGGTATTGCCGGCGATGAGTGCAGGCACTATGTGGCCGTTGGGCAGATGACCCGGGAAGTTATAGGGGCCGAACACCGCAACCACACCATGGGGTTTGTGGCGCACGAATGCCTTGGCACCGGGCATGGGATTTTCGACCGTGCCGGTACGCTCCTCATGGGCGCGGATGGAGATGGCAATCTTGCCCTGCATGGCGGCGACCTCGGTACGGGTCTCCCACAGCGGCTTGCCGGTTTCCCGGGCTATGGTGAGCGCCAGCGCTTCCTTGTGCTCGCCGAGCAATTCCCCATAACGGCTGATGATGGCACTGCGCGCCGTCAAGGAGAGATCCGCCCAGTGGTAGAAGGCGGAGCGCGCAGCCTTGACGGCGGCATCGACCTGAGCGGCACTGGCCGCTTGCCCACCCCAGATCACCTGGTTCTTGGCCGGATCTGTTGACTCGAACGCCTTGCCCTCGCCCGCCAACCAGTTGCCATTGATCAGCTGTACTAATTCGCTCATTGCTCATATCCCTTGTTGCTTGGCTCTCGCCTGCCAGGCCGCCCAATGCGGGCGCCAGCTCATCATGTTCAAAGGGACAATGGATCGCACTGTCCCCATGTTGTCAGTCCAGATCCACGACCCTGACCTGATCGCCATTCTCCACCTTGAGGGCCGCGGCCATCTTGGGGGGCACTATGGCCTCCTGCTTGTCCAGATCGACCCGGATATTGCCAAGGCAGGCACGGTATTGTTCGAAGCGGGTGTTGCACAGCAGATAGGTGTGGCCGCCCAGGGGCTCGCCCACCACCACGGTCAGCCGTTTGCTGCGGCGGATGCTGCGAATGTTGTTCACGTCGCACTCGACCGTGGGACCGGCATCGAAGATGTCGACATAGCCGCGATTCACGAAACCTTCATCCTGCAGCATCTTGATGGCAGGCCGGGTCTTGTCGTGGGTTTTGCCGATCACGGCCCGCGCCTCATTGCTGAGCAGATTGACGTAGATGGGGTACTTGGGCATCAGCTCGGCGATGAAGCGCTTCTTACCAATCCCGGTGAGATAGTCGACGGTGGGGAAATCCATCGAGAAGAAGTGCTTTTGCAGCCACTCATAGAAGGGGCTATGACCCTTTTCGTCGGAGACACCGCGCATCTCGGCGAACACGGTTTTATCAAACAGCTCGGGGTGCTCGGCCATAAACAGGAAACGGTGCTTGGAGAGCAGCCGACCATTGAGTCCCTCGCGAGCGCATTCGCGCAAGAACAGGGTGCACAGCTCAGAGTTACCTGTGTAGTCATTGGATAGGGTCAGCGTCTCGACCACGTTATAGATGCCGAGTTTGGGGGAAGAGTGCACCACCTTGCCGATATGGTAGTTATAAAACGGCTGGGACAGCCCCACGGCCGCATCGATGGCGCAGGTGCCGACCATGTCCCCGGTGTCCAGATCCTCGGCCACGAAGAAATAGAGGCAGTCGCCCTTTCCCGCGGGTTTGTCCGAAAAAGTCTGGGTGGAGGCGTCGATTTTGCGCTGTAGCAGCTCATCGTTGACCGGCAAGGAGGTCATGCCAGTACCGGATTCGATGGCGCAGGTCTTGAGACCGGCAAAATCTTTCTGTTCGATAGGACGGATTAACAACATAGATGACAACTCCCTTTCATTGACGACAGGTGGGGTCCCGGCTCCTGCCGGGAGGGCTCCCCACCTCAATTCGGGATCAGGCGTTAACGACCTGAGCCACGGCCAGCTCGAAGCGAGCCAGGCCTTCCTGGATGTCCGCTTCCGGGATCACCAGGGAGGGGGCAAAACGCACTACGTTGGTGCCGGCCACCAGGGCCATCAGCCCCTGATCGATGGAGGCCAGCAAGAAGTCACGGGAGCGGCCCTTGAAGTCATCGTTCAATACGGCGCCGAGCAGCAGGCCCTGGCCACGCACTTCGCTGAAGCAGTGATACTTGGCGTTGATGGCTTCGATACCGGCGCGGAACAGGGCTTCGCGCTGCTTGACCCCTGCCAGCACTGCTGGCGTATTGACCACATCGATCACCGCCTCGGCCACGGCGCACGCCAGCGGGTTGCCGCCGTAAGTCGAACCGTGAGTACCCACTTTCAGGTGAGCGGCTATCTCTGTGGTGGTCAGCATGGCGCCGATGGGGAAACCGCCGCCGAGCGCCTTGGCGCTGGTGAGGATGTCCGGCGTGACGCCCAGACCCATGTAGGCAAACAGCTCGCCGGTGCGACCGACGCCAGATTGCACCTCGTCATAGACCAGCAAGGCATTGTGCTTGTCGCACAGCTCGCGCACACCCCTGGCAAATTCGTCGGTGGGGCGAATGATGCCGCCTTCCCCTTGCAGCGGCTCCATCACCACGGCGCAGGTATTGTCGGAGATGACGGCGGCCAGCTCGGCCAGGTTGTTGTAGGTCACGTGAGTGATGTCGGCGGGCTTGGGGCCGAAACCGTCAGAATAAGCGGCTTGACCACCGACGCTCACGGTGAAGAAGGTGCGACCGTGGAAACCCTGGTGGAAGGCGATGATCTGGGTCTTGTGGGCCCCGAACTTGTCGATGGCATAACGACGGGCCAGCTTGAGGGCCGCTTCGTTCGCTTCGGCGCCGGAGTTGCAGAAATAGACCTTGTCGGCGAAGGTGGCGGCGACCAGCTTCTTGGCCAGACGCAGGGCCGGCTCATTGGTCATGACGTTGGAGAGATGCCACAGCTTCTCACCCTGAGTCTTCAGGGCTTCGACCAGCTTGGGATGACAATGGCCCAGGCCATTGACCGCAATACCGCCGGCGAAATCCACATACTCACGTCCAGCCTGATCCCAGACACGTGATCCTTCACCACGCACCGGGATGACATTGGCGGGCGCATAGTTGGGAACCATCACTTCATCGAACACTTCACGTGTCACTGCCAACAACTCTGACATACTTGCTCTCCTTCCAGATGGCGACAGAATAATCCACCGCCTAAAAGTTAAATCCGTGTAAACGTGACGGTATTGTCACAGAAAAAAAGTAAAAAGTCTGTAACTTGACGGCCTACAAGGAACAATCTTCGATTGCCCGTGAGATTTTAGGCAGCCCCATTGCATAACGGCTCAGAGGCTGTTGGCAAGAGATAATTTCGACTGGTGCGGGGGTGAATAAACCGTCAGAGAAAAAAATTTCGCCCATCCCATGGAAATGGGATTTTCATCACGTTTTTGAGCCGGAGCAGGGCGAAATCCCCCTGGATCCCGGGGTGGGAAAGGTGAATCAGTCTAGTCGAACGAAACCCTGCTTTACCGCTGAGGCAGGCTTTTATGCTGCCGATCGGCGCCGCGCTGCCATGGATGGGAACCGAGGCCGTTCATCAGCAGATGATGCGGGTAAAGAGGAAAAAACAGTGAAAAATTGGGCAGGGATGGCTCAGCCCCGAGCCAGAAAGTTGGCAAGCAGCTCATGACCCTGCTCACTCAGGACGCTCTCCGGGTGAAACTGCACCCCCTCCACCGCCAGTGTCTTGTGGCGCAGCCCCATGATCTCATCGACGCTGCCATCCTCGTGCTCGCTCCAGGCGGTCACCGCCAGGCAGTCCGGCAGGGTCTGCGCCTTGACCACGAGTGAGTGGTAGCGGGTCACACGCAGCGGATTGTTGAGCCCCTCAAACACCCCCTCCCCCTGATGGCGGATGAGAGACGTCTTGCCATGCATCACCCGCCTGGCCCGCACCACCTCGGCGCCAAACACCTGAGCCAGGGATTGATGGCCGAGACAGACTCCGAGAATAGGCAATCGACCGGCGAAATGTGCGATGGCGGCCAGGGAGATACCCGCCTCATTGGGGGTACAGGGACCAGGGGAGATCACCAGGCGATCGGGGGCCATGGCTTCAATGTCCGCCAGGGTCAATTCATCGTTGCGTTTGACCACCACCTTCTCCCCCAGCGCACCGAAGTACTGCACCAGGTTCCAGGTAAAGGAGTCGTAGTTATCGATGAGTAGCAGCATGCAAACACCCAGGATTGAGATCGAGGCTAGGGTAACTCGCCTGCTCGTTGGCTGGCGAGTCGCGCATTCTGGCACGTCTGCCCCGGTTAATAAACGCCTGCCACCGGATACCCGTGGCTGGGGCCACCCTCGCCCATCAATGCCATCTTCGGCTCGCGCCAGACAATACGGACACCCCCCATTGAAGAAGGCCCACTCAGCCTCCTTCATATCAGGTGCGCTATGCCCCTCCTCCCAGCCCCTCACACTGTCGCCCCTGCTAAGAGGGCTCTCGATACAACACCGCGATCCCGCTCCTGCCGCCCCCCTCGCTCACCGCTTTAAAATAAAACCTTAAATGTGAATCACAAAAAACAAAACAAAGTTTCATTTTAGTTTGATCGCAGTTTTTCATTTTGCTATCGTGCCTTCAACGACAGGATTTCCCGACACATTGTCATTGATGCCGCGTGCGGCCCGGAATTGAGGTTCATTATGCAAACTCGTCAAAGCATCCACAGCGATCATGCCAAACAACTCGACACCCAGGGTCTGCGCCGTGAGTTTCTGGTCGAAGAGATCTTCACCCCGAACACCCTGACCATGACCTACAGCCACATAGACCGCATCGTGTTTGGTGGCATCATGCCGGTGGATGCTCCCCTGACCTTCTCCGATGAACTCGGCAAGGGATTTGGGGTCAGCTATTTCCTCGAGCGGCGTGAGCTCGGCCTCATCAATATCGGTGGCCCGGGGGTGGTGGTGGTGGATGGCACTACCTATGAAGTGGACAAGGCCGAGGCCCTCTACGTCGGCCAGGGAGCCCGCACCCTGAGCTTTGCCAGTGTCGATGCCTCGCAGCCTGCCAAGTTCTACTACAACAGCGCTCCCGCCCACACCTGCTACCCGACCCGCAAGGTCACCCAGGCCCAGGCCTCGCCGGCAACTCTGGGGGATGCCGCCACCAGCAACCGCCGCACCATCTACAAGTACCTGGTACCGGACGTGCTGCCGACCTGCCAATTGGTGATGGGCATGACCCAGCTGGAAGAGGGCAGCCTGTGGAACACCATGCCCTGCCACACCCACGAGCGTCGCATGGAGGTCTACTTCTACTTCAACATGAAGGAGGACGCCGCCGTGTTCCACATGATGGGCAAGCCGGACGAGACCCGTCACCTGCTGGTGCACAACGAGCAGGCCGTCATCTCCCCGAGCTGGTCCATCCACTCCGGCGTCGGCACCCAGGCCTACACCTTCATCTGGGGCATGGTGGGCGAGAACCAGGTGTTCGGTGACATGGACCATGTCGCTGTTCAGGATCTGCGCTAACCGGCTTCCCCATCCCGAGCCGCCATGGCGGCTCCTGCCCGACACTTCACCCCACATTGGCCCACGGCTTAGAGGTAACAATATGATTCTTAATGCATTCGATCTGAAAGGTAAGGTCGCCATCGTCACCGGTTGCGATACCGGTCTGGGTCAGGGCATGGCACTGGGGCTCGCCGAGGCGGGCTGCGACATCGTCGGCATCAATATCGTCGAGCCGACCGAAACGATCGCCAAAATCGAAGCCATTGGCCGCCGCTTCCTGAGCCTGAAGGCGGACGTCAGCAAGGTAGACACCCTGCCAGCCCTGGTCGATCAGGCGGTCTCCCACTTCGGCCGCGTCGATGTGCTGGTGAACAACGCCGGCATCATCCGCCGGGAAGACGCCATCAACTTCAGCGAGAAGGACTGGGACGATGTGATGAACATCAACATCAAGAGCGTGTTCTTCATGTCCCAGGCGGTGGCCAGGCAGTTCATGACCCAGGGCCAGGGCGGCAAGATCGTCAACATCGCCTCCATGCTCTCCTACCAGGGGGGTATCCGCGTGCCCTCCTACACCGCCTCCAAGAGCGCCGTCATGGGCATCACCCGCCTGCTGGCCAACGAGTGGGCCAGCAAGGGGATCAACGTCAACGCCATCGCCCCCGGTTACATGGCGACCAACAACACCGCGGCCCTGCGTGCCGATGATGACCGCAATGCCGCCATCCTTGAACGGATCCCGGCAGGCCGCTGGGGGGTGCCGGACGACATGATGGGCCCGGTCGTATTCTTGGCCTCTGCCGCCTCAGACTACATCAACGGTTACACCATCGCCGTCGATGGCGGCTGGCTGGCCCGTTAATTCAGTTCACTATGACCAGGCGCCGCGAGGCGCCTTTTGCCGTTGTCTCCTGACAGGAAGGCCCTATGTTGCTCGACAGTCTCTGGTTTGCCCAATCAATCGGCCTGTTGGCCTGCCTCGTGGGTGCCACGGCGTTCATGCAGCGCCAGGATAGCAAGCTCAGAGTCCAGCTCACCCTCAATGGCACCCTGATGGGGCTGCATTTTTTGCTGCTGGGTTCCTCGGTTGCCGCCATCAACTGCCTGCTCTGTGCCGTGCGCAACGGGGTCTCCGGTTACTATCGCGGCCTCGGTGTGATGCTGCTGTTCCTCGCCCTGGCCTGGCTGCTGGTCATCCCCCGCATCGAGCACCCGGTCCAGATGCTGACCCTGCTCGGCACCACCCTCAGCACCTTCGCCCTGTTTCGCCTCAACGGTATTGCCCTGCGACTGTGCATGCTGAGCAGTACCCTCTGCTGGCTGACCCACAATATCTGGGCGGGATCCATCGGTGGCATCCTGCAGGAGAGCATCTTTTTCGTCATCAATGGCTACACCATCCTCAAGCTCTACCAGGCCGCCCCGCAGGACATCGAGGGGTGAACCACCCTGCCTGCGGGTCCAATCACGGGCAACGGCTCATTGTCGCTGAGAACTGACATGCAAAAGAGCAGGCCAAGCCTGCTCTTTTTGAGACGAGATACTCAATCAGCGTGAGGAGTGAGTACCAAATGGATAGTCGTGGAAACCCAGCCCGGCAGAGATATTGGCCGCCGCCTCATGTAGCTGGGCCACCAGGGTTGCCTTGTGCTCTTCATGGAAGCGCACCAGGGGCAACGACAGGGAGAGCCCCGCGATGATCCGCCCCATGCGGCTGTAGATGGGGACGGCGAAGCAGCGCAGACCGTGTTCCATCTCTTCCCGATCTTCGGCATAACCTTGCTCGCGCACCTGGGCCAGCTCCACCAGCAGGGCATCGACATCGGCAAGGGTATGCTCGGTGAAGCGCTCGAAGGTCACCCCGGCCAGCATGGCGCGTACTTCGGTCTCGGGCAGCCAGGCCATCATCACTTTGCCAAGGCCGGTGCTGTAGAGCGGACGGCGACGACCGATACGGGAGTACATCCGCAGGTTGTATTCAGAGTCAATCTTGTGCAAATAGACGATGCTGTCTTCATCGAGCATCCCAAGGTGCAGGGTCTCTTTGGTCAGCTTGCCGAGACGGTACATCTGTTCATCGGCGATCTGCACCAGATCCTGATGTTCCAGCGCCTTGGCGCCCAGCTCGAACAGCTTGAGGCTAAGGGCATACTTGTCAGTTTCACCCTCCTGGGTGATATAACCCAGGGTCTTCATGGTCTGCAAGAAACGGTAGACGGTGCTCTTGGACATCATGATCCGCTGGGACAGCTCGGTCACCCCGATCTCTTTCTGCTCCCCCAGCGCCTGCAGTATGCCGAACACCTTGAGTACCGATGACACCGATTCGGGCGAGTTGTCTATCATCGACATTGTTTACGTCCAAAAAAAATGATTGATTGTTTCATTGTATTTGAAATGAGCTGGCCCTCATAGTGACAGAGCCACTTATCCAGTCAAATCATCCACTCATGGATAGAGAATGTGGTCTCGCTCACGCGACTATTCACCCGCACCTCGCCGCAGAGGTGGCGACGATAGTCTTTATAACCCCTGGCTCACGGCCACTTTCCCCTGCCTCCACCCTGCGAGTCATCAACACAAGACAATCATCACATTTTTAATGAAATGATGTTTCAATTGTTTTTTATTCTCCGTTAGTTAAATAGAATAGCGCCATCATCAACGCGGAAAACAGGGGAAGCGCTATGCCTATCAAGGTCGCCGTCATTGGCGAATGCATGATCGAGCTGTCCGAAAGCAGGGCCAACATAGTGCGCCATTTTGGCGGGGACACCCTCAACACGGCGGTCTACCTGACCCGCGCCAACCCGGACATCGCTGTGCATTACGTGAGTGCCCTGGGCACGGATCCCATGAGTGGGGCCATGCTGACCCAGTGGCAGCAAGAGGGAATACACACCGAGCTGGTGCAGCGCCTTGACCACAAGCTGCCCGGTCTCTATCTCATCGAGACCGATGATCGAGGTGAACGCACCTTCCACTACTGGCGCAGCGACTCTGCGGCCCGCTACTGGCTGCAGACGCCAGAGGCCGAGCGGATCGGTGAGCGACTGCACGATTTCGATTACCTCTACCTGAGCGGGATCAGCCTCGCCATCCTGTCACAAGATGACCGGCTGACCCTGCTGAACAGGCTGGCCGAGTGCCGGGCTGGCGGGGCCAGGATAGCCTTTGACAACAACTACCGCCCCCGCTTGTGGGAGAGCCAGGCCGCGGCCCGGCAGACCTATGCCGCCATGCTGGCGCTAACCGATCTCGCCTTCCTGACCCTGGATGACGAGGTCGCCCTCTGGGGGGACAGCGACGACTCCCAGTGCCTGGCCCGCACCCTTGCATGTGGCGTGAACGAGATCGTCATCAAGCGCGGGGCCGAGGCCTGTCTCATCGTGCAGCCTGGGTACAGCGACCAGGTGCTGGCCGTCCCCCTGGCGAAAGAGCAGATCATCGATACCACGGCGGCTGGCGACTCCTTTAGCGCCGGTTACCTCGCCACCCGGCTGGCGGGGCAGTCCATGGCCGATTCGGCCCGCTATGCCCATCGGCTGGCGAGCACCGTCATTCAACATCGTGGCGCCATCATCCCCCTGACGGCCATGCCACACCCCATCACCCCTGATCACCCATACAATGAGGCTTCCCATGTCAGCATTGCTTGAACGACTCTGTGCCCTGAAGATCATCCCCGTCATTGCCATCAAAGACGCCAATGATGCCGTCGCCCTTGGCCGCACCCTGCTGGAAAACGGCATGCCCAGTGCCGAGATCACTTTCCGCACCCCGGCGGCGGCCGAATCCATCCGCCGGCTGCGGGAAGCCTTTCCCGAGATGATCATTGGTGCCGGCACAGTGCTGACCACAGCCCAGGTCGATCAGGCCATCGAGGCGGGGGTCGACTTCATCGTGAGTCCCGGGCTCAACCCGCGCATCGTGCAATATTGCCAGGCGCGCGGTGTTCCCATCATTCCCGGCGTCAACAACCCCAGCCTGGTCGAACAGGCGATGGAGCTGGGTCTGAAGACCCTCAAGTTCTTCCCGGCAGAGCCATCCGGTGGGCTGGGCATGCTCAAGGCCATGAGCGCCGTCTACCCGGTCTCCTTCATGCCCACTGGCGGCGTCAGCCCGAGCAATGTGAAGGACTATCTTGCCCTGCCTGCGGTATTCGCCTGTGGCGGCACCTGGATGGTGCCTGCCAACCTCATCGACAATCGCGAATGGGACAAGATCGGCGCCCTGACCAAGGAAGCCATGGCCGCCCTCTAAATCGGCCGGGGCCCGTCTCACGGGCCCATCATTCCAGCCTCGACCGGTTCGCCATCGACCTCAGCCACCGGTTCAATCAAAGGAGCTACCCATGATCGTTGGTAATCTGCAGCAACTGGACATCGCCATGCTGCCATCCCCACTGCTGCATCTTCTCAACCGGCCCGCGCTCTCCTTGCACAACCTGCAACAGCAGGCAGAGGGGAAATATGATCTCATCGAGGATGCCGTCTTCTACATCGTCTCCTCCCCCATCACGGCTCAGGAGGCGGATCTGAAGAGTGAGTTCCACGATCGCTATCTGGATATCCAGATAGTGCTGGCCGGGCAGGAGGCGATCGCCCTCAGCACCACAATCCGCGCTCCCCATGACCATCAGGAAACCAAACCGGATCTCATCTTCCTGGACAACCCGGCGATCACCACCCGGCTGTTGCTCGACACCGGTGACTTCGCCATCTTCTATCCCGGTGAGGTGCACAGACCCACCTGCCAGGTCGGCTCCCCCGCCCAGATTAAGAAAGTCGTGGTCAAGATCTGCAAAGAGTGGCTGTCAGCCCAATAAGAGTCGCCGGCCTCCACCCCCTTGGCATGAACTCCCGGTCAGGAGGCCAGCATCATTTAGCACGCCTCCCCCATCTTCTATTCGCTCTCCTGTGCTCCGGTGGGATCTGCCCTCCTCTTTCTTTTATCTAAAAACTCGTTTGAAGCCTTATTCCATCAGCATCGCCGCAGTGTAATAAACGGCCATCACAAAACTTGATTTTTGATTTCCACAAATATGGAACGCCATTTCATTAACTTGATTTTGATCACTGAAATGCGGCCGGATTCACGTAGCATGAACAGCATCAAAATAACGAAGTCCATAAAGGGGTTACACACATGCGTACAATGAATGCTCTGCCCAGACTGTCTCTGATTGGCACAGTGGTCGCCGCGGGTCTGTTTCTGACTGGATGTGGTGAAGACAGCAAGGCTGCTGGCCCCCTGATCCTGAAGACAGCGTTCAACCAGTCTGAACACAATCCGCAGTTCAAGGCGCTCGAAGATTTCAGCCAGAAGCTGGAAGCCGCGACCGGTGGTAAATACAAGCTGGAAATTCACCCGAACGAGCTGCTGGGAGATCAACGGGCGGCACTGGAACTGGTGCAATCCGGTGCCATTCAACTGGCCGTCGTCGCCAACCCCCTGGTCGAGAACTTCAACAAAAACTTCTCCGTGCTGGCCATGCCTTACATCTACGACAACCCGGATCACCAGCGCAAAGTCTTCACCGGTGATCTCCTGGATGGCCTGTTCAGCTCCACCAAGGGCAACGGCTTCGAGGTATTGACCGCCTATACCGCCGGGGCCCGCAGCATGTATGTCAAAGGGGCTCCAATCAAGACTCCAGAAGACATGAAAGGGAAGAAGATCCGGGTTATGCAGTCCGATACCATGGTCAAGATGCTGACCTGTATGGGGGGCACCGGGGTGCCCATGGGTCAGGGCGAAGTCTACTCCGCCATCCAGCAGGGGGTGCTTGATGGCGCCGAGAACAACGAGATCACCTACGCCGATCTGAAGCAGTATGAAGTGGCGCCCCATTTCTCTTACACCCGCCATGTGATGGTGGCCGATCTGCTGGTTGTCAATGAGTCCTTCCTGGAGAAGATGGATGCCGCCGATCAGGCGACCTTCCGCAAACTGGCCAAAGAGAGTACCGCGACCGAGTTTGATCTCTTCAGCCAGGCGCTAGAAACCGCCAAACAGACGGCCACTGCCCAGGGCGCCACCTTTACTGAGGTCGATATTGCCCCCTTCCAGGCGCGTTGCAAGCCGCTGCAAGAGACGCTGCTGACCACCCCGGAGCAGAAAGATATCTTCAACAAGATCCGCGCATTGGCCAACTAATGGCTGTTGTTGCCAGGGGTTGCCATGGCAACCCCTCCTATGAGGTTCCGCTATGAAACCCGCTCAACAACCAGCAACCCTCTCCGAACCATCCGTTCAGCATAGCTTCTATGCCTTGCTGACCGGGTTCAAGCAAAGAGTGGATCTGGTGGTCTCTTATCTCTGCATCGCCATCGTGGCCGTGATGACCCTGCTGGTCACTTATCAGGTGGCAACCCGCTACCTGCTCAATAGCCCAAGCGCCGTGAGCGAGGTGCTCTCCCGCTACCTGTTCATCTGGCTGGTCTTGATCGGCAGTGCCTATGTCTTTGGCCTGCGCGAACACATGGCAATCACCTTCATGCGTGATCGCATGTCGCGCAATGTGCGCATCCTGGTGGAGATGCTCGGTGAGCTGGCGACCACTCTCTTTGCCCTGCTGGTACTGACCGTGGGGGGTTACATCGGGATGAGCCGCCAGATGGGACAGCTCGATTCGGCGCTGCAGATCCCCATCGGCGTCATCTATGCCGCCATCCCTCTTTGCGGCGTGCTGACCGTTTTCTATTGCCTGTACAACCAATACGGGTTGGCCAGACAACTCTCCTTCAAGCAAAAGGTATAACCATGGATATTGCGGTTGTTGTCGCGCTGGTGATGTTCATCGGTGCCTTTGTCCTGCTGTTTATCGGCACCCCTATCAGCATCAGTATCGGGCTCCCCTCCTTCCTGGCCATGGTGATCATCCTGCCTTTCGATGGCGCCATCCTGACTTCGGCCCAGCGGGTCTTCGTCGGCCTGGACTCTTTTGCCCTGCTGGCCATTCCCTTCTTCATCCTGGCCGGCAATCTGATGAACAATGGCGGCATCGCCATCCGCTTGATCAACTGCGCCAAGATAGTCAGCAACTTCCTGCCGGGTCCTCTGGCCCAGACCAACGTGGTTGCCAACATGCTGTTTGGCTCCATCAGCGGCTCCGGCGTCGCCTCGGCGGCGGCCATCGGCGGCATCATGTCCCCTATCCAGAAGAAGGATAAATACGATCCCGCCTTCAGTGCCGCGGTCAATATCGCCTCGGCACCGACTGGCATGCTGATCCCCCCAAGCAACTCCCTGATCGTCTACGCCACTGTGGCGGGCAGTGTCTCCATCACGGCTCTGTTCATGGGCGGCTACGTGCCCGGCATTCTGTGGGGACTGGGGGTCATGCTGGTGGCGGGCTTCATTGCCAAGCGCCGTGGTTATGTGGCCGAGCACAACTCTCTCAAGGGTCTGCGCCTCAAACTGTTGTTAGATGCCATCCCCAGCCTGCTGATGATCGTTGTGGTTATCGGTGGCATCCTCGGTGGCATCTTCACCGCGACCGAAGCCTCCGCCATCGCCGTGGTCTATTCGCTGATCCTCGGTGTCTGCTACCGGAACATCAAGGCCGTCGATCTGCCCGCCATCTTCCTGGCTACCGCCAAAATGACCGCCATCGTGATCCTGATGCTGGCCGCCTCATCCATCATGTCCTGGGTAATGGCGTTCACCCAGATCCCGGCACTGATCGCATCGGCCCTGCTCTCCTTCACCGACAGTTTCCTGATCATCCTGCTGGTCATGAATCTGGTACTGCTGCTAGTGGGCACCTTCATGGACCCCACCCCGGCGGTACTCATCTTTACCCCCATCTTCCTGCCCATCTGCACCCAGTTCGGCATGGATCCGGTGCAATTTGGCATCATGATGATCTTCAATCTATCCCTTGGCACCATCACGCCACCGGTTGGCCCCATACTGTTCACCGGATGCAAGATCGGGGGGATAAAAATTGAAGGGGTCATCAAGCCACTGCTGCCTTTCTTCGCGGTCATTGCACTGGTGCTGATGCTGGTGACCTATGTACCGGCCATCTCGATGGCGCTGCCCCAGGCGATGGGACTGATCAAATGATGCCTCTGTGCGACGGGCATGGATGCCGGTCGCACTCGTGATGAACTCACCCCGGGCGCGTCGGCGTCCGGGTTTTTTCATCTCTGCAGCAAGGAAACGGGGGATGAGAACAAGCAGGAGAGAGCAGGGCGCCCTGGGGCTGGCACGCACTGTCAGGGAGATTACGTGGGCAGAACCACCGCGGATAGGCTGAGCCCGGAGGTGCGCCTCAGCGATCCAGGTAGCGGCCTTGTTCCATCTCGCGCTCTCGTTGACACTCGGCGAGGTAGATGGCGGCAGCGATGGCCGGGGTAGCATGGTGTTTGTCGATGGCATTGGAGACCATCAGTTGCAGGGTATTGAGGTTCTTGGCCTTGCGAAACTTGCGCAGCCAGTGACCCTTGTCGCCCAGCTCGTCTATGGAGATTTTTTCTTGGATGGACATGCTCACTCTTGGGACTCGGGGTCCACTTAAATTCAGGATCCGGGGATCACAGATACCGAGGGGGAAAACAAAGAAAGCCAGGTTGATACCCGGCTTCCTACGGTTACACCACAATCCGATATATCAGGCTCTGGGAACGAAGCCAACCACATCATATACGCTGGCCAGGGTTTTTTCAGCCCTTTCCCGGGCCTTTTGTGCACCGGCAGCGAGGATGGCCTGCAGATGAGTCTCATCTTGACGCAGGGCATGGAAACGGGCTTGTAGCGGCTCAAGCAGGGCAACCACGGCCTCGGCGCACTCACCTTTCAGATGGCCATACATCTTGCCTTCGAAGTGCTGCTCGAGCTCAGGGATGGGGCGGCCAGTCACGCCAGACATCAGGGTCAGCAGGTTGGACACCCCAGGCTTGTTGACCGGATCGAAGCGCACCACGGCCGGCTCGTCCGAATCGGTGACGGCCCGCTTGATCTTCTTCACTATCTGCTTGGGATCTTCCAGCAGACCGATGAAGTTGGCCTCGTTGTCGTCAGACTTGGACATCTTCTTGGTCGGATCCTGCAGGCTCATCACCCGGGCACCCTCTTCGGGAATGAAGGGTTCGGGCAGGGTAAACACCTCGCCATGCAGATTGTTGAAACGGGTGCAGATGTCGCGGGTCAGCTCCAGATGCTGCTTCTGATCGTTGCCGACCGGCACCTGATTGGCCTGATAAAGCAGGATGTCCGCCGCCATCAGCACCGGGTAGCCGAACAGACCGACGTTGACGTTATTCTCGAAACGGGCGGACTTGTCCTTGAACTGGGTCATGCGCGACAGCTCACCCATCTGGGTGTAGCAGTTGAGGATCCAGCCAAGCTCGGCGTGCTGGGGCACATGAGACTGGATGAAGACGGTGCTCTTGGCGGGATCAATCCCGACTGCCAGATAGAGGGCGGCGGCATCCAGGCAAGCCTTGCGCAGGGCAGCAGGCTCCTGGCGGGCGGTGATGGCATGGAGATCGACGATGCAGTAGAGGCAATCGAAGTCATCTTGCATCTTGACCCACTGACGCAGGGCGCCCATGTAGTTGCCTATGGTGAGCTGCCCGGAGGGCTGGGCACCGCTCAGTACTATTGGTTTGGCCATGGAGAGGAGTCCTTGTTCTTATTCGACCAGCAGGGCATCGAGCTCACAGAAATGCTCGCACACCCAGTCTGGATTGGAGTCGGCAATGGGGCGGCCATAGTTGTAGCCATAGGTGAGCCCTACCACCTTCATGCTGGCGGCCTGGGCGGCCAGCACATCATTTTCGGAGTCACCCACCATCAGGGTGCGCGCCGGGCTGACACCCAGCTCATGGCAGGCATGCAGCAGCGGTGTCGGGCTCGGCTTCTTTGGTTCCACACAGTTGCCGCCCAGCCAGAGCGCGAAGCAATCGGCAATGCCGAGGGCATCGAGGATCGGCTGCACGAAGTGACTCGGCTTGTTGGTCACCACGGCCTGGCGGTAACCCAGTTTTTGTAAACGGCGCAGGCTCTGCTCGACCCCGTCATACATGGCCAGCCCTTCCAGCAGACAAGCCTGATAGTGCCGATCGAACAGGCCGCGGGCCTGGCTGAACTGTTCGCCAGCACCGCGATAATCCAGGGCGCGGGAGATGAGCTTATCGGCACCATTGCCGACCCAGGTACGAACCACGGCCTCGTCGGCCTCGGCCAGACCCAGATCGGTGAGAGTGCGATTGACCGCCAGCGCCAGCTGGGAAGCACTGTCGATCAGGGTGCCGTCCAAATCGAACAGCACCAGATCGAAGGGACGATTAACGCTGGACATGGGCAAGCTCCGCACGCATCTGGTCGATCACCGCCTTGTAGTCTGGCTGGCTGAAGATGGCAGAACCGGCCACGAACATGTCGGCACCGGCCTCGGCAATGGCACGAATGTTGTCTACCTTGACCCCGCCATCGATCTCCAGGCGAATGTCACGGCCACTCTCGTCTATCAGACGGCGCACCTGGCGCAGCTTGTCGAGGGTGCCGGGGATGAAGCTCTGACCACCGAAACCGGGGTTGACCGACATCAGCAGGATCACGTCCAGCTTGTCCATCACATATTCGAGGCAAGAGAGCGGCGTGGCCGGATTGAGCACCAGGCCAGCCTGGCAGCCCTGCTCCTTGATGAGCCCAAGGGTGCGGTCGACGTGATCGGACGCTTCCGGGTGGAAGGTGATGAGATTGGCACCCGCCTTGGCAAAATCAGGGACTATCCTGTCCACCGGCTTGACCATGAGGTGCACATCGATCATCGCCTTGATACCGAAGTCACGCAGGGCCTGACAGACCATGGGGCCTATGGTCAGATTGGGCACATAGTGATTGTCCATCACATCGAAATGCACCACATCGGCACCCGCTGCCAATACCTTGGCAACATCGTCGCCCAGACGGGCAAAATCGGCGGAGAGGATCGAGGGAGCTATCAGAAAGTCTTTCATCACGTCATCCATTGGCAGCTAGGCGAAAAAACGGCGCAATTTTACCCCAAACTGGCTCAGGAAACGAGACTGATTGCCGCTTACCGCGCCTCATGGCCCACGGGAGACCCATTTTCCCGGATATAGGGAGATATGAGCGCCCCCGGGCCGGGACGTTGAGAGAGCTCAACCCGTCTCCAGCCTCCAATCTCGACTCATAAGGGCAGAAGAGCGGAAGAGACCCTCTTCCATGATGGGATGAACAACATGACAGCGCAGAGTGATGAGGGACGGAAGGGGCTCTCTTGGCGAAAGCTGGCTAGGCTGTAGGGAGCCAGGAGGCGCACATGAACCAAAGACTCACCCTGTGGCACACGCTCACCAGCACCCTCGCCGCCCTGTTCGGGGTGCAATCCCAGCGCAATCGCCAACGAGATTTTGCCAACGGCTCGCCATTGGCTTTCATCCTGATGGGAGTGATACTGATCGCCCTGATGCTAGGCAGCCTCTGGCTACTGGTGAGCTGGGTGCTCGCTTAGCCGTTCAGCGGCCCTGCCTAGACGCTGGTGCCAACCTCGACCAGATCCCCTGGATACCACCCCTGCTCCGGCGCTATGCCGGGAGGATAGAGCGCCAGCAGCTCGGCCACCTTGTTGCGGGTGCCGCCATTGCGGCTGATGGTGCGTTTGACCAGGATTTCATCGAGCTTGGCACCACGATAGAGTTCGCGGGTCAGTTCGATGTCGTGGTTGCTGATGAGCACGGGAACCCCTTTCTCGGCAGCCGTGTGCCGCGCCAGCCGCGCCAGCACCGCCTGATCGTCCAGGGTAAAGCCCCCGGCCGAATAGCTGGTGAAGCTGGCCGTGGTAGAGAGGGGGGCATAAGGGGGATCGCAATAGATGACCCAGTCGGCCTGCGCCCGCTTGATGGCATCGGCATAGCTCTCGCAGATGAAGGTCGCCTTCTGCGCCTTCTCAGCGAAGAACCACAGCTCTTTTTCCGGGAAATAGGGCTTCTTGTAAGAGCCAAAGGGGACGTTGAAGCCCCCCTTCTTGTTGTATCGGCACAGGCCGTTGAACCCGTGGCGGTTGAGGAACAGGAACAGCAGGGCGCGCTCGAAGCTGCCCTCTGTCTGGTTGAACTGAGTCCGCAACCGGTAATAAGCCGCCTTGTGATTGTTCTCGGCCACAAACAGCTTGCGCGCCTCGGCAATCAATTGCTCAGGTGTGAGCTTGAGATGGTTATAGAGGGCAATCAGATCCGGATTGATGTCGTTGAGCACATAGGCATCGTAATCGGTGTTGAGAAACACGGATCCTGCACCGACGAAAGGCTCCAGCAACACACGCCCTGCTGGCAACCGCTCGGCAATCTCTTCAACCAGGGAATACTTTCCCCCGGCCCATTTTAAAAAAGCGCGTGTTTTCTTCATGGAAATCCGGCGTTAAGAAGGCAGCAACCCAAAAAGGGGGACGATTCTACCCCCTTATCCGACCTGCTGCTATGGCTTCAGCTCTTTTTGTACCTGGGCGAACGACTTGGGCCAGGGCTGCCCCTTGACCAGGGCGGGTGGTAGCTGGCGGATGGCCGCCTTCGCCTGCTGGAGGCTAGCATGATCGCCCTGCAGCACCACGAACCAGGGACTGCCGCGGAACTGAGTCTGATAGACCCAGACCTTGCCCGACAGCTGGTTCTCCGCCACGAAGCTGTCGACCGCTGGCCGGTTGCTCGCCCCCATCAACTGCACGCTGTAATGGGTCTTGGCTTTCTGCTGCAAGGTGGTTACCGGGGTCAGGGCAACCCGGGGGGCTGGCGCGGCCTGCTCGACCATCTTGGCAGGGCCTGTCTGGCTCGCTGGGGCTGTCGTAGCAGCCTGATTGCCTGTCGCCTGCTTGGCTTGCGAGCCTGCCTGCCCATTGGCCTTGGCCACGTTTGACTCGTCACCGGTCAGCTCCTTGACCACCTCGCTGGGCAGGGCGCCGCTGACGCTGGGCCCTGTCATCAGCTTCTCGACCACGTCGTCGGAGATCACTATCCGGCGACCTTCGTAATTGCCTGACTCGGCAGTCACCGTCTCGCTCTCCACTTTCTTGGGCAAGACCTGGCTCTCTGGTTTCCAATCCCGAACCAGAGCGCCGCTGTCATTACTGGCTGCTCCCGGTTGAGTATCTGCTTGGTTCACAGCCCCAGCCGGACTCTCCCCCGGAATGGGGGCTGGCAGTGTTGTGCTCACCGGTTTCGCCATCTCCTGGCCCTCCGGCTTGTCTGAAAACAGCGAGGGAAGCAGGTAAGTGAGCGCCAGCAAGATGCCGATGACGGCAACAAAACCCAGGACGACCTGCTTGATGGGCAGCTTGGGTTGCGACTTCTTGGGTCTTCTGTCGGTCATGATATCCTCCAGGGCCTGCATGATAATGGACGGCTGTCCTTTCGATTGGCTCAGGATCTCCTCTACCTTGGCTTTGGGCAAGAGGGTCGCCGGTATCTTCTGCGCTTTTGCTTTCTCATACAGGAAGATGCGTTGCTCAGGGGCGCTCAGGGGGGCGACCTCCAGCTCGAGGGAGGGCATGGCTCGCCCCTTGAGACCCGGGCGCGCAGTGCGACACCAGGCGTCATCACCGGTCAACAGGGTCGCCAACTGATGAGGCTTGGTCAGGGTGTCATTGTGACGACACAGGGTCCAAAGCTCGCTGAGCACCTCGGCAGGCAACTCGTGCGCCCGCTCGATCAGCAACAACAGCGTTGCAGGCTTTCCTTCCATCATGCGAAAGAAGCTGTCAGCCAAGGCATCTTGAGGATTGAACAGGGGTTTATCGACTATCTGCTCAAGCAGCAGCTGACGCACCTCGCCCATCTTCATGTCGGGACGACCGATCAGGCTCACCACCTGCACCTTCTCAGGCAGGCGGGTCAGCAACAGCTCGCAGAGGGTGGCGCGGCCGCTGCCGGCCGGACCGGATAGAAATATAAAAGGATGATTGAATTCAATCAGATGCAGCAGCCGTTCGACCAGCTGCCGCTGAGAGGGAAACTGGATCAACTTACTCACATTCGGACTCGATCACCGATTGCAATTGAGCATCAGACACATCGGCCACCACTTCGGCATGGCCTATTCCCACCGGCAATACCAGACGCAGCTTGCCAGCCAGCACCTTCTTGTCACGGCGCATGTGACGCAGGTAAGCATCGAAGTTCATATCGGCAGGCCCCTTCACCGGCAGCTTGGCCGCCAGCAGCAAGGCACGGATCCGCTCCTGCTGTTCGGCGCTCACCTGACCACGCAACCGGGCTGTGGCCGCCGCTTGCATCATACCCGCAGCGACAGCCTCGCCATGCAGCCAGTTGCCATAGCCTTGTTCTGCTTCGATGGCATGACCAAAGGTATGACCCAGATTGAGCAGCGCCCGCACACCGTGCTCAGTCTCATCTTCGGCAACCACTTCGGCCTTGATCTCGCAGCAAAGCTTAATGGCATAGGCTAACGCAGCCGGGTCCTGCCGCTGTAGCCGAGGCATGTTTTGCTCCAGCCAGCTGAAGAAATCTGCATCCCAGATGATGCCGTACTTGATCACCTCTGCCATGCCTGAGGCAAATTCACGCTCGGGCAGGGTCTGCAGGCATTCAGTATCTATGACGACCAGTTTGGGCTGATAGAAGGCACCGATCATGTTCTTGCCGAGGGGGTGATTCACGGCAGTCTTGCCGCCAACAGAGGAGTCGACTTGGGAGAGGAGTGTAGTGGGGACCTGGATGAAGGGGATACCGCGTTGGAAGCTGGCGGCCGCAAAGCCCACCACATCCCCTATCACGCCCCCACCCAGGGCGATCAGGGTAGTATCACGTCCATGGTTGGTCTCAAGTAGCGCAGACATGATGCGTTCGAAAGTCGCCAGCGTCTTGTGTGCCTCACCATCCGGCAGGATCAGGTGTTCTACCTGATAGTCCGCCAGTAGCTGACTCACCCGCTCCAGATAGAGGGGAGCCACCACGGTGTTGGTCACTATCATGACCCGTCTACCCTTGATGGCCTGAGTCAGCACGTCGGGGTGCTGCAGCAGTCCAGCCGCTATTTCTATCGGGTAAGAACGCTCACCCAGTTCGACCTTCAACCTTTCCATGGACGTCCTCGACATTACATACCGATTAGCTTGACGATTTGATTGGCGACGATTTTAGCACTCTGATCATCGGTGTGGATAACAAAGTCGGCCACTTCCTCATAGAGGGCATTGCGCTCGTACGCCAGACGCTCCAACACTTCACGGGGCGGCTCTTCGGTCTGTAGCAAGGGCCTGCGCTTGTCTCTCTGTGTGCGCGCCAGTTGCTTTTCAATGGTGGTTTCGAGGTAAACGACTATGCCGCGGGCAGAGAGCTTGTTGCGGGTCTCGCGGCTCTTGATTGCACCACCGCCCGTCGCCAGCACTATGCCTTGCTGCTCGGACAGATCGCCGATCACCTTCTCTTCGCGAATCCGGAAACCTTCTTCGCCTTCAACATCGAACACCCAGCTGATATCGGCACCACTGCGGCGCTCAATTTCATGATCTGAGTCGAAAAACTCCATATGCAGTTGTTCTGCCAGATGTCTACCTATGGTGCTCTTGCCCGCACCCATGGGACCTATCAGGAAAATATTGCGTTTCTCAGCCATGTCTTTTCATTAGTAATTACAAACTGTACGACCCCGATGAACTATGGATCGGGGTACCTATGAACCTTGTCTTGCGATGGATCAGGAGGGGGATTATCTCAATAGAAATCAGGACTGGCAACCGCAGACCTTACGCCCCAGCCTCATCGGGGCGTAAGGTTATATGTGTTTTACCCTGATATGTAAAGCATTCAAAACTTGTCGGTAACTATCCTTGGCGTCACAAAAATCAGCAACTCGCGTTTCTTGTTCTCGCTGGTGGTCTTGCGAAACAGGATGCCAAGGCCCGGGATATCACCGAGCAGGGGGACCTTGCTGACATCGTTCTTGATGGTCTGCTGATAGATACCGCCGAGTACCAAGGTCTCCCCATTGTTGACCAGCACCTGGGTGGTGATGGATTGGGCATTGATGGAGACCGCATCCCCGGTCCCGGTAGGAACCGTTTCGCCCTTGGTATCCTGGGTCACAGTGAGATCGAGGATGACCCTGTTGTCCGGCGTAATCTGCGGTGTCACTTTCAGGCTCAGTACCGCTTTTTTGAAGGTAACCGAGGTCGCACCGCTGGAGGAGGATTCCACATAGGGGATCTCGGTACCCTGTTCAATCAATGCCGGTTTCTGGTTCGCCGTGGTGACTCTTGGGCTCGCGATGATCTCCGCCTTGCTCTCTTTCTCCAGCGCCGACAGTTCGAGATCCAGCAAGGTTCCGTTGGCGAGGCGAGCCACCTGGAAGGCCAGGGTGCCTGCGGCATTGGTGACAGGCAGATTGACGTTTAACCTGTCCTCGACACTTGGAGGTCCGGGGGTAATACCGTTTGAGTTATCATTCCCCTCTATCGAACCCGACGTGCTATTGCCATGACCATCATTCTTGGTCACCCCCCAGCGCACCCCGAGCGCCTCGTCGAAACCGTCATCTATGGTCACCATCCTGGCCTCGATCACCACCTGTTTGACCGGGATATCGAGGATATCCAACATGCGTTTGATGTTGCTAATCACATCGGCCGTGTCTTTCACCACCAGCACGTTGGTGCGCTCATCCACGCTCACTGCGCCTTTTGCCGAGAGCAGCTTGGTGCTCTCGGAGGAGAGCAGGGCCGCGACTTCCGACGCCTTTGCGTAATTGATCTGCATATATTCGGTATAGAGCGGTGCCAGATCTGCCACCTGATTGCGGCTCTCCAGCTGCTGTTTCTCCCGGGCCGCTATCTCTTCTGCCGGCGCGACCAGCAAGATGTTGTCATCGAGGCGCTTGTCGAGACCACGCACCTTGAGAATGATGTCGAGGGCCTGCTCCCAGGGCACACCATCGAGGCGCAGAGTGATATTGCCGGAGACTGAATCCGTGGTCACCAGATTGAGGTTGTTGAAGTCAGCGATGAGCTGCAACACGGTACGTACCGGTATGTCCTGGAAATTCAGGGAGATGGGCTTGCCTTTATATTGTTTGGCGACAGTGCCGACCGGCGCGCGCTTTTTTACTTCGATGATGAACAGCTTGTCCGCCTGATCGTAGCGAAAATCGAACTGGCCATTCACCGATAGCTCGAATCGGGTGTCATTACCCTGACGAAATGCCTCCACTTGGGAAACCGGGGTGGCAAAGTCTTGTACATTGATGAGGTTCAGCTGATCGTCCGGGATCCGGGTTCCGTGAAACTTGGCCACCACTTTCTGTCCTGTACTGCTGACATCCACGGCTGCCGAGCTGTTATCCAACCGCACCAGAAACTCACCCTGGCCATCTTTGCCACGGCGAAAATCGACCCCCTTGACCGAGTTGAAATAGGCATCTTCGGTATTGGCTTTGGTGGCAGGCAACACCATGGGTGCTTTGGCGACAGGGGTCGGTTCCGGTTTGGCCGCCTTGTCACCGAGAGAGATAAGTAACTTGTTGCCTTGCTGATGCACCTGATAAGGCATCAATCTGTCCAGTGCAATCTGTATATCCAGTCCTGTTCCTTTACCATCGACCTTGACGCTGTCGACCCCCTCCTGCTTGATGGGCAATGGGTTGACCTTCAGGGCCCCAACCGCCCCCGGAATGTGCAACATCAACTGATTGGGTTGATAGCCAAGCCGGTCGGTAAAACCCGAAACCGGCTCGCTAAAGCTCAGTTCCAGCAAGAGTTGATCGGCCAACAGGGGATTGACTTTTACCTCCTGCAAAGTCGGGATCGCCCATACCGGATGAAACGAACTGCCCAGTAACAGCGCAGCCACCCTGAATGTAATTGCTGTTGTTATTCTCATCGACGCTCATCCCTGATTATCGTTTCGCTTCAAGAAGATGGACCATCACCAGCGGCAATGCTTCATGCTCATCACCGATTATTTTTTGCTTCTATATTGGCCATCACCAACTGCGTTTCACGCGTTACCCAACATCCCTTGCCGTCGGGCACTGTTTCCAGCAAATCTACCGCCGTATTGGTGATCCTGATGACCCGCCCCTGATCCAACCCCATGTAATGATTCAGCCCCATGCGCATGGATTGACCATCAGGCGTGCGAATGAGTGCCCACAATTGCCCCTGCTTGCCCATGGTGCCCTGCATCGCCAGACTCGCCAGCGAGTAGTTCTCAAGCACCTCCTTGGGTCTATCTGCCACTATCTGGGCACAGTCAGCTTTGGCTTTTTGTTCAACGCCGGCACGACTCTCTGGCTGAGGCTCAACAAAAGGGTTTCGTTTGTCCATCGATTCGTAATGCAGGGGAGAGAATGGCGTTATGGTGGGCAATGGCTCTATGGCAACCGGGGGCCTGGCCCTGATCTGGCTGATGTAGCCATCCATGTTCTCCTGGCTATTACAACCCGCAAGCAACAACACAAAGCAATATCGGGTGAGCTGCCTCATTTTTTCTGCCCCCCGGCATTGCCATTGTATTTATAAGTCTTGGCCAGCATGGACATGGAGATGATGTCGCTGTTAGTTCCATGGCTCAGGGTAAAAGAGTCCAGAATAACGATACGCGGCAGTGCCGCCATGGCTGCCGTAAACTTGCCAATCTCATGGTAGGTACCTGCAACCTCAATGCGCATCGGTAGTTCAGTAGAGAACTCATGGGGCGTCTCGGCCTCCCAGTGAATACGATTGAGTTTGAGACCGTTGTCAGTGGCGATGAAGCTGATGTCATCAAGCAAACCAGCGACCTCATGGGTGTTGGGTAACTGCTTGAGCTGGGTATCAACCAGTAACTCCAATTCGACCAGCTGCTTTTTATAGGCAGACAAGTTAGCGGCCAGCATCGCCTTGCTCTCAAACTGTGCCTTGAGCTCTTTCTCCTTGCTCTGTTCCTGAGTCAGGGCGGTCAGTGAACTGGCTATCACATAGTAATAAATAGCACCGCCGAGCAAGACACAGCCAAACAGGATGAGCACCAGCTTGGCCGCCTTAGGCCAGCCGCCTATGTTGTTCAGATCCAGATCGTTGAGTTGTTGCAGGTTCATGATTTACCTCCCGCGACATCAGCTGGCGACTTGGTGACCTGAAACATCATGGAGAATTGGCTGAGGGCAACGGGAGCCACATCCGAGGCAAAGATGGTGCTTATGCGAGACGCCCCCAACCAGCCGGAACCATCGATGCGCCGCATCATGCTCGCCACCCGGCCATAGGCTTCGGCCTTGCCATTCACATCAATGGCATCACTCTTCAACGCTAGCGTATTGAGGTAGACTCCATTGGGCACCAAAAGCGGCAACTGGTTGAAGAGGCGCACGGGTAAGTTACGCCGCTGCTGCAGTCTCTCGATGAGCGCCATCCGTTCAAGCAACCCTTTGCGCTTATCCTTGATGAGACGGATCTCACCAAGCTGGGCATCCAGCTTGACCATCTCCTGCACCAAGCGCTGATTCAAGCCACGCTGCTGAGAAACTTGCTGGTTCACGAACCAGTCAACCGCAAACCCCAGAGAGGCTGTCACCGCCAGACAGACCCCAAACAGCACACCAAACTGCGCCTTTTCACGCTTTTGCTTAGCGTCGCGCCAAGGTAGCAGGTTTATATTTGACATGGTGTGAAGCTCCGCAAGGCCAAGCCAAACGCGGTCATATATTTGGCGCCATGACCACGCCCATCACCGCCAGTATTGCCAAACAGGGCAAACGGATCCGGGTGTAGCACCTCCAGAGAGAACTCCTGATGCAGCATATCTGCCAGCCCGGCTACCAGACTCCCTCCCCCGGTCAGTACCAGCTTGGCGAGATCCCGTTGTCCGGACGAACTGACAAAAAGTTGAATATTGCGACGTACCTGCTGTAACAGGCTCTGCAAGTACGGCTGTAGCACCTCAATCTCATGATCCTGAGGTAACTGGTTCTGAGTCTTGGCAAGTTCAGACTCATCCAAGGGAAGGTTATAGAAGGAGGAGATCGCCTGGCTGTATTGGTCACCACCAAAATTCTGCAAGCGAAAGTAGGTCACTTCCCCCTTTTGCACCGAGGCGAAAGTCATGGTGCTCGCCCCGATATCGATGACGGCCACAGGCTTTTCCAAACTGGCAAGCTCAGGCTGGCAGGCCAATACGGCGCGAACCAAAGCATGGGCCCCAACATCCACCACTCGGGTCGTGAGCTCGGCCTCAGCCAGTGCGCTGACCCTGCCGCTGACACTCTCGGTACGGGCGGCGCTGAGCAATACCCGCTGACGCGTGGCGTCGGGGGTACCAGCCAACACCTCGAAATCCAGACTGACCTCATCAAGAGGGTAGGAGATAAGCTGCTCGGCCTCCCGCTGCACCTGATCTTCCAGCTCTCCTTCACTGAGGCCAGCATCGACCAGTATCACCTTGGTGATCACATTGGATCCGGTGACGGCGGTCGCGACATTCTGATTGCTGCCAACCAGCTGACGCTTGAGGGTTCTGAGGGATTGACTGACCCTCTCTATGTCCTGCACCTGATAGTCGATCAAGGCCCCTTTGGGCATTTGGACATCGGCAATCGACTCGAGCCTGGGCTTGCTCGCCGTACCGTTCAGGGTGACAGCCTTGAGGGACTGGCTGCCAAAATCCACCCCTATCATGGGGATCAGAGTTCCATTCTTGAATAGCCCAACCATATACACATCCATGCGTTATTGGGTTGTGGTCTTGATTGTAGAACAGCTAATTCCATATTGAGCGGCGCCACAACTTAGAATTGTCTAATTATCAGAGCCATAACACATCTTCACTATATCGCCACTACAACCGCCATTTTGGCGCAGCTTGGTGAAAAGGGCCCGAGATGCTAATCTGAGCGCTCTTTGGCCAGCCGATCCTCTGCTTGGAAATGTCGAATTTTCCTGGGCAGTGTGGGTATACTCTGCGCCTGTTGGTTACTTTTAAGACGATTGGTAGTTCTTCCATGCAGAAATGGCTCGTACGCCTGTTAATAGTGATGATGTTGGGTGCTGTACTTGGCGTCGCCAGCCTCATCGGTATCTACTTCTACATCAAACCCCAGTTGCCGGATGTGTCGGCCCTGCGTGACGTCAAGCTGGCCACCCCCATGAAGGTGTACAGCCGCGACGGCGAATTGATCGCCCAGTTTGGCGAAATCCGTCGCATCCCGCTGCAACTGAGCGATATCCCTCAGTCCATGATTGATGCCGTGCTGGCCACCGAAGATGCCCGTTTCTACGAGCATCCAGGCATAGACCCCATCGGGATCCTGCGTGCCGCCACCGTCTGGGCCGTCTCGGGCAAACCCCAACAGGGCGCCAGTACCATCACCCAGCAGGTGGCTCGTAACTTCTTCCTGACCAATGAAAAGACCATAGTGCGCAAGGTGAAGGAGGTCTTCCTCGCCTGGCGTATCGAACAGAATCTCACCAAAGACGAGATATTGACGCTCTATCTCAACAAGATACCGCTCGGCTATCGCTCGTTCGGGGTCGGCGCCGCCGCCCAAGTCTACTTTGGCAAAGATGTAAAAGAGCTGACCCTGGATGAGATCGCCATCATCGCCGGTCTGCCCAAGGCGCCTTCCATGCTCAATCCCATCCGTTCGCCAGAGCGCGCCTTCGCTCGCCGCAATGTGGTACTGGGTCGCATGCTGGATACTGGCAAGATAACCCAGGCCCAGTATGACGAAGCCAGCAAGATGCCCATCAAGGCGCGCTACCATGGCGCCGAGACCACGCTCCATGCCCCCTATCTGGCCGAGATGGTGCGTCAGAAGATGGTGGACCAGTTTGGTGAAGACGCCTACACCATGGGCTTGCATGTCTACACCACGGTCAGCGCCGACCGCCAGCGGGCAGCCAAGAAGGCACTGCTCGATGGCATCACCGATTACGACACCCGTCACGGTTACCGTGGCCCCAGCGCCCAGCTCTGGAAAGAGGGTGAGGCTCAGTGGGACTACAACCAGATAGTCGCGCACCTCAACAAGGAGCCTGCCTACGATCCCCTGATCCCGGCCGTGGTCACCAAACTCGCCGACAAGAGCGCCAGCATAGTGCTCAAGAACGGCAAGCAGGCCGAACTGAACTGGGATGGCATCAAATGGGCTCGCGCCTTCATCACCGACTCGCGCCAGGGCAATGCCCCCAGGGCGGCGAGGGATGTGCTGAAAGTCGGCGCCCAGATCTGGGTACGAGAACAGGGTGAGGCCCTGATCCTGGCGCAGATCCCTGACGTCAACGCGGCCCTGGTCGCCATGAACCCGACCGATGGCGCCATCGAAGGTCTGGTGGGTGGTTTCAGCTTCGAACTATCCAAATTCAACCGGGTCGAACAGGCACGTCGCCAGATCGGCTCAAACATAAAGCCATTCCTCTACGCCACCGCCCTTGAGCAGGGTTATACCCTGGCATCCATCATCAATGATGCCCCCATCAACCAGTGGGATCCCTCCAAGGGCCCCATGTGGCAGCCCAAGAACTCACCGGCCGTCTACGATGGTCCGACGCCGCTGCGCATTGGTCTGGCCAAATCCAAGAACGTGATGTCGGTGCGCCTGATGCGCGCCATCGGTCTCGATACCTACATGGATGGCCTGGTCAAGTTCGGCTTCCCTCGCGAACACATCCAGCGCAATGAATCCCTGGCACTGGGTGCCGCTGAATTTACGCCGATGGAAGTGGTGCGTGGTTTCTCCATGCTCGCCAACGGCGGTTATCAGGTCACCCCTTACTTCATCAGCGAAGTCAGAGACAGCTTCGAAACCCTGCTGTTTGCCGCCAACCCGGCCGCCGCATGCCGGGGTTGTGGTGCTCTGGCTGCCGCCGACATGAACGCTCCCGAGGCCTATCTTAATGTGGAAGGTGATTGGCGTGCTCAGTGTGCCATCGACCCTGTGGTGCCCAACAACCTGGCCCCGCAAACCATCAGTGCCCAGAGTGCCTTCCTCATCACCGATACCCTGACCACGGCCATCTGGGGTGGACGTGGCTGGATGGGGACCGGCTGGCGTGCGGCCCGCGATCTCAAGCGCCACGATATCTCGGGTAAAACGGGGACCACCAACGAATCGCGAGATGCCTGGTTCTCAGGCTATACCCCGAATCTGGTGGCGACCGCCTGGATAGGTTTTGACAATCATCAGCGGGCCCTGGGCCGTGTCGCCTACAACGCCAACATGGGACGCGACCAGACGGCCGGTGGTGAATTTGGCGGCAACGCCGCCCAGCCTATCTGGATCGACTTCATGAAGGTGGCGCTCAACAAGGTACCCGAGCAACCGATGCCGGTCCCCGAGGGCATCATCAAGCTGCCGGTTGACGCCAGCACGGGTCTCTTGACCCACAGCGGCAATGCCACCACCGAGTATTTCAAGGAGGGCACGGAGCCAACCCGTTACTCGGCACCCGTCTCGAACGGCAACAGAGTCTATGGGGAGGATGGCTATTTCGGTGATGGCGACAGTCCCGTCTCGACCGACGATCTGTTCTGATCCAGGCCCGCCAGGCGGGCCTATGGCAATCAAAAAAAACCGGCGCCTCTGCGCCGGTTTTTTATTGCCGCTCACACACTGAGCTGCGCTTTGTGCTGTTCATGGCTCAACTGGCCAACTGCACCTTCATCAGGGCGCGGATGCGGGTCGCCAGCTCGTTAAAACAGGGACGACGCACCGAATAGTGGCGATAGAAGAGTGAGATGGCGCGTCCAGGTACGGGGTCAATCACGGGCCTGTAGCTCACCCCCCCCTCGTCGCGATTGGCAGGCACGGCCAGGCGCGGGATCAGCGTCATGCCGCTGCCTGCCGCCACCATGTTGCGCAGGGTCTCCAGGCTGGTTCCCTGAAAACGCACATCCTCCCCCACCCCGGCTGCGAAGCAAAAACCCATGGCCTGATCCCGCAGGCAGTGACCGTCGGCCAGCATCAGCAGCTTCTTGCCCTTGAGGTTGCCCAGCGGCACAGCCTTGGCGTGGGCTTCGGGGTGCAGTCGGGGTACCGCCAGCCACATGGGCTCTTGGTACAGCGGCAGTGAACCAAAACCCTCCATGCCATCCAGTTCGGCCAAAATGACACAGTCCAGCTCCCCTTCCTCCAGACGCTTCATCAATACCTGAGTCTGCTCTTCGTAGAGGTAGAACTCGAGCTGGGGAAAATGCTCACGCAGATCCTGGATGATATGGGGCAACAGATAGGGGCCCACCGTGGGGATGAGGCCGATGTGGATCTCCCCTGACATGGGCTCGGCGAAGTGCTGGCCGATGTTCTTTAGCTCGCGCGCCTCACGCAACACCTTGCGAGCCTGCTGGGCCATGGCATCACCGGCGGGGGTAAAGAGCACCTTGCGGGAGGTGCGCTCGATCAAGATCACCCCGAGTTCATCCTCCAGCTTGCGCAACTGGCCACTCAGGGTCGGCTGGCTGACGAAGCAGCGCTCCGCCGCCTTGCGAAAATGTTTCTCCTCTTCCAGCGCTACCAAATACTCGAGATCGCGAAGGTTCATATATCCCCACTGCTGACGGGCAAAAATCGACCCCTAGCATGCCCAATAAGTGCTTGAAGAACAAGGCAACCTAGTCGGCCAATCGCGCCAGAAACCCAGCCACATCTCCCAGATAGGGAGCGATGTCGAGCCGCTCCAGCGTCTCGCCCCGCGCCAGCCCCAGGGTCGGGTACCCCTGACCCTTGAGCCGGGTTAACCAGCGCTGACTCTCTTGCAGGGCTGGCTCCAGCGCCTGGGCCTCATAGGCATGATGGAAGGCTGCCTCGTCCACCCCCTGTTCGGCGGCGAGACCGGCCAGCCGCGCCACGTCCCCGACCCAGAGGCCATCCCGATAGTGGGACTCCTGGATCCGTTGCAACATGGTCAACTCGTCGCCCCCCAGAGATCCGATCGCGAGTATGGCGCGAATGGGAGGGGCCGAATCGAGCAGCAACCCCTCCCTGATCAGCAGTTCACTGAAATAACGCTCGCCAAAAGGCTGGCCGGTCAGGGTCTGGATCCGCTCATCATGGGGCCTGACATAATCACGCAGAGCCGCTCCCATCGGCTGGCGACGCGGGCCCAACCAGAGGCCTCCCGGGTGCAACTTGACCCTCACCCCGGCCTGCCTCGCGGCCGCTGCAAGCAGGGGGGCCGCGCCATAACACCAACCGCAGAGGGGGTCATAGATGTAGTGCAATGTCGTTTCATTCATCTTCATGGCATCGTATCCAACTTGAAAAAACCGGGCCAAGGGCCCGGTAAAAAACACAGGGAAGCAGGCTTATTGCTTTACCACTTCATCTCGCCAGTCGCGACCTTGGCGCCGATAGCCAGACCGTCATCGGCAGGCAGCGCCGGGAAGGCCTGCTTCATGCTCTGGATCAGGCTGTCTGAGCCCTTGGCCCTGGCCAGCTCCTGCTCGAAGCGCTGCACATAATCGCGGGTGAAGGTCACCGCCTCGGTGCCTTTGGGTTCGGCGCCCAGGAAGTGGCCCGGGATCACGCGAGCAGGTTGCATCGCCAGCAGCTCATTGAGGGTCTTGACCCACTGCGCCCGCGCCGCCTTGGTCTGGCTGTCTGCCATCCAGACATGCACTCCGTGATAAACAGGCACGCCACCCAATGCGGTCTTGATAGAGGGAGCCCACAGATAGGCGCTCGGGGTATTCATTGCCTTGATCTCGATCCGCTCGCCTTCCAGCGTCAGGTGGGATGCCGTCATCACCTCGGGGACTATCAGGCTCTTGGGCGCCTGGTCGCCCAGTATGGGGGCCCAGTAAGCCAGCTTGGCATCCTTGGTCGCCTTGATATGGTCAACCACGTGTTGACTGGCCACTATCTTGGCGTTCGGGAAGGCGGCCTTGAGAGGCTCAAGACCGAAATAGAAGTCAGGATCGCCACCACTGATGAAGATGGTGGTCAGCGTCTTGCCACTCTTGTGCAGCAACTCGACCAGCGCCTGGCCATCACCGACCCCGAACTGGGCATCGACCAGTATGGCCTCCTTGTCTCCTGCCACTATCTCGGAAGAGACCGGGAAGATCCCCTGCTCGCCCGGGTTGTAGACGGTCACCGTCAGAGGAGCAGCTAGTGCGGCGCCGCTGAGCAGTGTGGTGGTCAGGGTCAGGTTGCGAAGTGCGTGCTTGTTCATTGCGTCATTCCTAATGATGGATTCGGGATGAACAGAGTTTATTAGAACGATTGAGTTGCAAATACCGCATAATAGTCACTTCACCGTTGCATGAATCGAGCATATAGAGGCAAACATGGATCGACTGACCGCCCTGCGGGTCTTTGTCAGCGTGGTGGAGCAGGGCAGCCTGAGCGCCGCGGGAGAGCAGCTTGAGATGTCGCGGGCCATGGTGTCACGCTACCTGGCCGAGCTGGAGCGCTGGATGGGAGCCCGCCTGCTACACAGGACCACTCGCCGCCTCAGCCTGACCGGGCCGGGTGAGGAGGCGCTGCTGCGAGCTCGTACCATGCTGACCCTGGGCGAAGAGATGGAGCAGCTGGCAGTGCAAAACCAGGATGCCCCCAAGGGCTTGCTGCGCATCACCAGCAGCTACTCCCTCTCCGAGGCCTTGCTGGTGAACATCGCCAATGACTATCTGGCCCGTTATCCAGGCACCGCCATCGACATATTGCTGTTGGACAGAACGGTTAATCTGGTGGAGGAGCGCATCGATCTGGCCGTGCGGATCACCAACGATCTGGACCCCAATCTGGTCGCCCGTCGGCTCGGCACCTGCCACTCGGTGGTCTGCGCCAGCCCGGCTTACCTCGCCAGCCATCCGGTACCGCAACAGGTGCAAGATCTCGCCTTGCACAACTGCCTCACCTACACCTACTTCGGCAAGAGCCTGTGGCAATTTGATGGTCAACAGGGCCCCCAGTCGGTCCCCGTCAGCGGCAATCTGAGCGCCAATATCTCCAATCTGCTTCTGGCCGCCACACTGGCGGGCACAGGCATCAGCCTGCAGCCCCACTATTCGGTTAAAACGCATCTCGAACGAGGTGAGCTGGTGGCCTTGCTGCCCGACTGGCAACCCAAGCAAATGGGCGTTTACGGTGTCTATGGCACCCGCAAGCAGATGTCTCCCTTGCTGCGCAGTTTCCTCGACTTCATGGTCGCGCGCATGGCAGCCGATCCACTCTGGCGATAAAAAAGGGGCCTTGCGGCCCCTGATAGCAAAAAGAAGGATCAGGCTTCGAAACCGGTCAGCGCCACTGGCTCTTCCCCCTCTTGCTCGATGAGGAAAATATCCTTGTATGCCATATAGATGGAGTAGTTGAGCGCAGGCAACACCACCAGCAGGCCAATCAACATCAGCAGGGTGCCGAGTAGCAACATCACGCAGCCCAGCAAGCCCCACCAGAGGAAGGGCCACATATTGCGCTGACAGCCGATGAAGCTCAGCTTGGCGGCCTGCCAGGCTCCGACATCATGGAAATAGATGAGGGCGGGGGCAAAGGTCATCGCCATCAATACCGGCACCAGCAGCAGCATCCCCAGCAGCACGCAGAGCAGCACGCCTCTGGCCTGCTCCACCGTCAGGGAGAGCTGTTCGGGATCCTGACTAAACAGATCGCTCAGCCCCCACAATGAGAGCAGTCCGAAACAGAGCATGGCGATCAGGGTGAAGAGACCAAGGGCAAACAGGCCCCCCATGATCAGTGGCGTCAAGCGGTGGCGAAAGCCTGCGAACAGGTCGGAGAAGGTCAAGCGCCCCTGCTCATCCCCCCCCTTGGCCACCACCATCCAGCCGGCCATCCACACCATGTAGAGCAGCTGGGAGATGAAGCCTCCTGCGGGCAGCTGTTCGATCAGCAGGCCAACCCCCAGCCAGAGCAGCAACATGGCGACGCTCAGTCCCATGCCCTTGTTGAAGATATCGAATCCGCTACGGATCCATAACCAGCCACGTCCTATGGGATGACGCTGGGGTTCGGTGCGCAGGGCGCTCTGGGTACTCATCATGTTGCCTCGATCGGATGGGCGGGCAGAGGGCGGCTCAGGGCACAGTCACCGTCACCATGACGGTGGCCGTATAGGGCCCGGTTCGTACCGGCTGACCGGGCAGCTTGGTCGGATACACCCTCACCCTGTAGTCAGTCTTATGGGTGCTTTGCGAATAGGGTACCCCGATGGCTGTATCAAATGGAATAGGGGTATCCGTATCCTGTTGGAACAAGCCAATACCGACCCCCACCAGGCTGGTGCTGATGAAGTTGCCCTGACTGGTGAGGGCGCCACCAAAACGGTAACTGAGCGGGATCACATAGTCGCTCGGGATCTGGCTGCAGGTCACACTCACGTTGACGCTGCGCGGAGCATAACCCTGTGGCACGCCCCCCTCGACGAAGGCGCTCTGGGCCACGGCGCCGAGATCCAGGGGGATGCTGGTGCCCGCCGGAAACTGACAACTCGGAGTCGAGGTGATGCTGATATTCATGGCCAGCCGGCTGAACTCGTTACCAACCGCAGTACTGGGCATAGCGGCGCGGCGCACGAAGAGGCTGGCGACAGTGCCGCTGAAGGTTTGGGTCCCCGTAATCCCCTTGAGCAATTTGAGGGTATATCGCCCACCATTGACGCTGATCCCCCCTAGCACAGACACATTTAACAGCCCCCCCACACAAACGGACAACAGACCTGTCGTTGTGTTGTTGAAGGGGACGGTTTGATACCCCCCTCCGGCATTGAACTCCGCCTTGAGACCGAAATAATCATTGAGTTTGATCAGGGTGCCCAGGGGGTCGGCAATGGTCGGCAAGGTGGTGGTCCCCTGGTAGTAAACCGTCATCAAGAGACCAATACCGATGCCGGTACAGTCGCAGGTCGCCGTACTGGTGGTGGCAAAACTGCCAGTGGCCGTATCCCCCGGTTGATAGACGCTGGCAGGGTTGGTCACCGGGACTGTAGCCAGGAAGGGGCTGGTGCACTGGCCGTTGACGGCGTTTGCCTCGGGCAGGCAGCACAGCGCGCCGAGCAAGACCACTCCCCGCATACCCACTCGCCGAATCACCGGCTGGGCCCAGTTCACCCACGTATGGTTTTTGAACCTTATCATCCTGCCCCCTGCCCCAATCGAAAATCCTGCTCATGATAATTGCCATCATCATCAATCCAGCGCACTCGGCCACGGGCACCCTGCAATGGGGCCTCACTCCCCCCCGCCATGGGCAGGAACAGCTTGCCCAGAGGCGGGATCAGGGCGGCCTCTTGCCAGACCAGCGGCTTTTTACCATGGGAGATCAACACCTCGCTCAGGCTGATATAAAAGCCACCGGGATTGGACACAGTCACCCCCAGCCCCGGCCCGGTTTGCCAATTCAACCGAGTTACCGCCTCCCTCACTGAACCAGGCAGGCCAGCGGGTCGATAGAGCAGCTTGATGCGAGTGCGATAAGCGAGCTGCACCCTGGCCCCGTCAGTGACCGCATTGGGGGGCAGACCCAGCACATTGAGCCAGAACAGGGATTCGCGATCCTGCACCAGACTCTTGGTATCAGTCCCGTAAACACGCAGCGTCTGGCCCTTGCCCCCCCCCAGCCGCATCATGGGAGGGGTTACCAAGAATGGCGCCTTGCTTTGACTCGGTCCCTGCTGCGCATCCCCCTCATCGACCCAGACCTGCAACAAGCTGGGCCGCTGGTCATCGTTGAACACCCTGAGACTGGCTTCCGGTGCCCCGCCCGGATAGATGAGACGCGTCGTCATCAGATTGATGGCTGCCCGCCCCTGCTCTCCCCACAGGAGGAGCGAGCACAGCATCAGACAATAGAGCCCACCTCTTTGCATCATGGTGTCTCCTCCGGCTGGCAGAGTGCGGTCACCTGCTGATAGGGAATGGCAGGGTCCGGCTTGGGTTGTCGATAGTCCAGACGGCAGCGCTGGCTTCCCTCCTTGCCCCACTGCACGTGCAGCTGACCCTGCTCACCACGCACGAAGATGAGCCCCCCCTGGCCGACCACGGCCACCGAGCGGCCACTGCTATCGATCACATCGGCGCCAAACGGCAGCGTCATCCGATCCGGTAGCTGGGCCTGCACCAGCAAGGGTTGGCCAATATGGGTCTCATAGTCGAGTTTGACGATGGCGCCGCGCCTCGGGGCCACCATCTGCGCACTGCCATCTATCTCCACATCCACCGGCAGGCCGCCCGGATCCAGACTGATGATGTTGTTACGATAGGGATTGAGCCCGGCCAATACCGCATAACCATCACCATCGACCTCGCTGCCGATGCCATGGCTTATCTTGGCCCCCTGGGCGCCCTTGGCTTCCACCAGCGCCATTGTCTCCCCCTGCGTCTGCCCCAGTACCCACCCATCTTTATGTACCAGCAAGGTCCCCTTGGCCGAAGCAACGTACTGGGAGTAACCATCTCCCTGGCTGGTACTGGCCCCAAGTTGAGCCGCCGCCCCCTGATACTGCAAGTTGCCGCCATAGCCATAGTGGCTGGGTGCCCCGCCCCCATTCTTGCTGGCGTAGAGCCCGTAATAGAGCAAGCCATCACGCGCACCACCATTGAGATCGGCACGGGCGCTGTAGCCCTGTCCCTCCTGATAGGAGAGGGTGCTACTCAGTCTTGGCCCGCCGAGCGCTTCACCGATGGGAATGCTGAGACTCAGTACATATTGATCCCCGCCGTCGTCTTCATTGAGGGAGTGACTGACCGAGAGGGAGAGACTGCCCCAGCTAAATCCCTTGTTGTAACCCAGCTGGAAGCTGCTGTTGTTCGGCTCTCCCCCCCAGTAGTTGCGGGCGATGCCGCTGAAGTAGAGATCGCCCAGCTCTCCCACCGGCTGGCTGATGTTGAGCTGGAAGCGGTTGCGCTCCCGCTGCAACACATTGAGGCGATCCCCCTGCAATGCCGCCACATCATCAAGATCCAGATACCCCTCACTCGAGAATCGGTATGCGGCCAGAGTGAAGTAGGTGCGGGTGTAGTCCAGCTGCTTGCTGTAGGTCACCCGATAACTCTGCCCCGACAGATCCCCGGCTAATCCGGACTCGGGGGGAAGATCCCGCGCCCAGGAACCGGTGAGATCGAGTGCCAGGGCACCATAATCGGATCCCACCGCCAACCCCCCCAGCAGGGCGCCATAATCTTGCGCCGCAATAGTGCCGCCATAGAGAGTCAGGGTATTGGAGAGGCCACGCCTGTAGGTGCCTTGCATGAAGTTGGGGCCATCCGCCCCATCATCATTGCGATATTGTCCCAGGGTCAGGCTAAACCGGGAGGCATCGGTGCGCAGCATCTGCACCACGGAGGAGAATGGCAGGGTGAAGCTGCGCTCACGGCCATCCGCCTCTGTGATGGTCACATCGAGATCCCCCGCAAAACTGGTGGCATAGAGATCGTCGATGGCGAAAGCACCTGGGGCAACCTGGGTCTCATAGATGAGCGCCGTTCCCTGACGGATGGTAACCCTGGCATTGGTTTCGGCGGTGCCGCGTACCACAGGGGCAAAGCCACGTTCAAAATCCGGCAGCATGGCATCATCGCTGGCCAGCTGCACCCCCGTGAAGGGCACACTGTCAAAGCTGTCCCCCGGGGTAAAATACTCTCCCAAGGTGAGCTGGGCTCTGTGCACCGTGATATCCCGCTGGGCATAGCTGTTGAGCGCTTGATAGTCCCCTTCGCTCTGAAAGGAGCCGTTATGACGTAAACGCCAGCTTCCCAGATTGAGGCCGGTATTGAGGTTGATGTTGCTGCTGAGCCGGTCTGATGCGCCTTGCTGGTCGCTGTAGTAGAGGTTGGCGTTATAACCGACAAAACCGGCATTGATCCCCTCCACCCACTGATCCGGCCCCACATAATTGCGGCGTACTCGCCCGACATAGGCCTGTGGCAGGCTGAGGGCACCCGTCAGGCTGGGTAGGTCCAGCGTGAAACGGGCCTCAGGCACCAAAGCGTCGACTTCGATGCAATCGCTCTGTAGCAGGGCGTTAACTGTCTCCTGATCAGGAAGTTGGTCTATCAGCAAGCCCCACTGCTCGACCTGACCCGCCTTGAAGCAGAAGCGGGGTGACTGGGGATCCGCACTCGCCCTCACCTCCAGCTGCTGGCTCAACTTGTCCTGGCCATTAATGATGATATCGAGTTGATACATGCCTGGTGGCACAAAATCGGCGCGGGAGAAGCGGGTCAGGTCGATGTCCATGCCAAGCGCATCGAGCAGCTGACTATTGAACTCCACCGGTTCGGGAGCCGCTACCGCCTTGGTTTGCACGGTCTCAGCTGCCATTGCGACATGACCGATGAGCAGCATTATAAGCAGGAAAATACGTGTAACCCGGCAAGATATCCGGCAAGGGGGGAGGTAAACATGATGGCTAGTCATCGACACGACGGCAGGGAGATCACTGGCAATCACGGCGCACCCCCTCCAGATACAGACTGACATCGAATGCGGGAAGACCTGATGCCGGGCTTACTCCCCCGGCCCGGTGCTCGTCAGTTGAACGCGAATCGGCCCACCTCGCGGGCACCATAATCATTAAGCCAATAGAAGGTCACCGTCTTGGCCTGCACTGGCCCGCTCAATCGTTCCAGAGGAAAATCAAAGCTGGCCCCAGGCGCCACCATGCCACCACTGCGATTGGCATACTGCCCGGCCTGAACCGTCGTCAGATCGAGATGGCTGATACTGACGTGGTAACTGCTCGGGTTGCTGGCACGCAGCACATAGCCACTCGTCTGATGCAGTAGTTGCCACTGCAAACCATTGGCGGATTTCTGGATGTCACCGGCTAGCCCCTGGGGCCGGTAGAACAGCTTGATGCGAGAGCGAAAGGCGAGTTGCACCAGATTCTGACCCGCCACGGCAGACTTGGCGCTGGGCGGCACCTCCAGCACATTGAGCCAGAACACCGACTCCTTGTTGGATGGCAACCCTTGCCCCACATAAGCCAGGCGCAGGGATTGGCCTCGCAGGGCCTCTATTCGGGTAATGGGGGGAGTAATGAGGAATGGCAATCTGTCGGCACCGGGTCGGATCCGACGATCGCCGCTGTCCATCCAGATCTGTACCAACGCGGGCAGCGTGCCCTTATTGGTCAGCTCCAGCGTCACCTCACGGGCCGTGGAGGGATAGATGACCCGGGTGCCAGATATCTGGACCTGGCCCCAGGCCAACATGGGCAAGATCACCACCCCAGGGAGCAGAAACCGGCCGCACATGCCACCCAGACGGGCCAGACGCCATGCCATGCTCATGGGGCTGATCTCAGTGATAGTCGAGAGAGTAAATGAGATCAGCGGACACCAACCCTGCCCCCACAGCCCCAGTAGCTATGTATTGGGCGCTGTAATAGAGGGTGGCATCACCGGTCGCATTGAAATCAACCAGCACATCGTTGCCCGTGTTATCTCTCAGATCGATAGGCGTACTGTCGGATGCGAGGATCTGCACCTCCACATTCGCTGCCGGATTCTTGCCCCCGGACGCCACCGCTTTGTTGCTCAGGTTGCCGGTGCTCTGGGCCACGCCAAAGTTCTCGAAATAGGCTCGTACCGAGCCCGTCGTCGGGCAACTGGTGAGCTCCAGGTTGAAACCTGTCGCGCCGGCGGTTACTCCGAGACCGGAGAGCGCATTGGTACTGACGGTGGGCAGGGTCACAATCGCCGAGGCACTGCCGCCGTTGACAGAGATGTCGCAGGTTCCCGCCGTGACCTCCCCAGTGATCGTTATGGTGCCATTGAAGGCCAAGACAGACCCCGAGGCCAACAAGCTGGCCGAGAGTCCAAGAGCCGCAAGAAGATTTATTTTCATCACAACCTCCACCTAACCCGTTGGGATAGCTCAACTCGGTGTGCTGGCAATGCTCTGTTTTCTATCTCCGGCACATCATCCTTGATGGGTGTCATTTAACGACCGAAAATTAATGACTTATTAGTAAATAGCACAACCTGTGGCGCTGTGCCTGTCGCAGGCCAAATATAGAGAAAGCCCCAAGTGAACCACTCCTTGTTTCAGGGGGAAGTACTATTCAACCTGGAGATGTCAGACAGATAAACGAGGATGTGGCATCATAGCCCCTTTGCAATTTTCCCCTATCCGGAGTGGTCATGCGCCTCTTGTTCCCCCTCTGTCTGCTGCTGTGCAGTGCAGCCTTGCAGGCTGAACCCAGCTTTATCAGCCGTCTGCTCAATCAACCCGTTCCCGGTGGCGTTGCCGTGATCCCTCTCGATGAGGGTAGCCAGACACCCGCTCCTCGCTATGAGGGAAAACCCGTATTGGTGGTCAAGGAACAAGGTAAACAGTGGATCGCCATCGTCGGCATTCCGCTCAAGAGCAAACTCGGTGGGCATCAGCTCGACCTGGCCGATGGCCGCACCCTCGCCTTCAAGGTCGAAGGCAAGCACTACCGCGAGCAGCACATCAAGCTCAACAACAAGCGTCAGGTCAATCCCAACCCGGATGATCTCGCCCGCATCCAACGCGAGCTGGCCGAGCAGACCCAGGCTTATCAGACCTTTAGCCCCATCCAGCCGAGCAACTTGCTGTTCGACAAGCCGGTACAGGGGCCCCTCTCCAGCCCATTCGGACTGCGGCGCTTCTTCAATGGCGAGGAGCGCAATCCCCATTCCGGGCTCGACTTTGCGGTCGGTGCCGGCACCCCCGTCAAGGCTCCCGCGGCGGGCAAGGTCATCCTCGTCGGTAACTACTTCTTCAATGGCAACACCGTCTTTGTCGATCACGGCCAGGGGCTGATCAGCATGTTCTGCCATCTCTCCAAGGTGGATGTGACTATGGGTCAGAGCCTGCCCAGGGGCGGCATTCTCGGTCGAGTCGGCTCAACTGGCCGCGCCACAGGTCCCCATCTGCACTGGAACGTCAGCCTCAACGACAGCCGGGTCGATCCCGCCATCTTTATCGGTGCCTTCAAACCCTGACCTCGACTATCGAACAGACAGAAAAAAGGCAGCCATCGGCTGCCTTTTTTCTGTCATTCATCCGTGCTCTGGGTTCAAGGGGTGGCGCGGCCATGCCGCGCAGATTCCTGGCCCATGGCCCAGATCATGATGGCCACCAGCAGGGCGCTGCTGCTGGGCAGGGCCAGCCAGACACCGGCCACGCCCCACAGGGTGGAAAATAGCCACAAGAAGCCGCCGATCAGCACCAGCTTGCCGCCGGTGAGCAGGGATGCCAACCGGGCTCGCCCTATGGCCTGAAAATGGGTGGCGCCCACCAGCAGCAATCCCTCCAGCGGCAAGCCCCAGAAGTAGAGCCAGATCCCCAGCGTCGCCACAGGTAACAACCCAGGATTGTCACCGGCAAACAGATAAACGGCCCCTTCTGGCCAGAGGTAGAGCGGAAACAGGGCCACCAAGGCGATAGCGAGGGTCGCACCGAGCGCCAGGTTGCGAACGCGAATGACCCTGTGCCACAGACCGGCCCCGGCATTGAAGCTGGCGATGGGTTGGATGCCCATGGCGATCCCCTCGAAGATGAGATAGAAGAAGGCCTCGGTGTAACTGATCACACCATAGGCGGCCACATGCAACGAGGTGCCCACCCCCAGCAGGGCCTTGTTGTGCATGGCCAACACCACGGAGAGATAGAGGTACATCAGGAAGCTGGAGAAGCCGAGTTGCAACGTCTGGCCAATTTGACGCCAATCCGGACGCAGGCTGTCCCAACGAATGCGTAGCTGGCTGCGGCGGCCGAGGAAGTGCCACAGACAGAGCCCCCCCGTCATCGCTTGTGAGAGCATGGTGGCGATGGCGGCCCCCGCCAGCCCCCACGGCAACACGACCATCAGCAGATAATCGAGCAGCACATTGAGCACGCCTCCGGCCACCAGGATCCAGGTAGCCAGACCTGGACGACCATCGTTGCGCAGCAGGGCAGTAAAGGCCATGGAGAGCACGGCGAAGAACCCAAGCAGGGCGTACCAGTCGAGGTAGGCAATGCCGGCCTCGAACACGGCACCCTCGGCCCCCATCCAGCGCAACAGCGCATCCCCATAGATGAGACCTATGCCACTGAGCAGCAAGGATGCCAGCAGCACCAGCAGCAAGGCATTGCCGACAATCAACCGGGCCAGTTCCGACTCCCCCTTGCCCTGCAAGAAGGAGACCCGGGCGCTGGCGCCCATGCCGATGAGGGCACCTACCGCATAGAGCACGGCGCAGATGGGATAGGCGAGCATCATGCCCGCCAGCCCATCCTGGCCCAGAATGTGGCCGACGAAAATGCCATCTATGGTGACATAAATCCCCGTGACCAGCATGGCGGCCACGGTCGGTGTGACATAGCGCAAGAACAGACGGCCGAGTGGGGCGGTGCCCAGATCCAGGGTCGACATAGGACTCTCAACAACGAAACAGGAGGGGGCAGAATAATAGCCAAACAAAGCCATCCCTACCCGTTATTTATGTTACGAATCATTAATATGTAAAACTTTACCCGCCCAGAGCCCTGCTTTAGGCTAGGACTCTTCTCTCGAACGGAAACGAGCCTCATGTTGCAACGCCTGCTCCCCCTGCTTTTCCTCTGCCTTCCCCTGCTCTCCCAGGCCGATGACGCCACCTCGCAGATAGAGGAGCTGCTCCAGAGCGTGCCCAAGGGCGATGCACCTGAGCATCAGAAGCTGCGGGAAAGCTATCAGCAGGCACTGCAATACGCCCGGGATGCGGAACGCTACCGGGCACAGGGTAAAGCCTATCAACAGCTGATGATCGACTACCCCAATGAGTCGGCACGGCTCAAAGATGCCCTGCACAACTACCAGCCCGCCAACCGGGTGCCCCTCGCTAGCCTGAGCGAGGATGCCCTGCGTCAGGCACTGGGGCTGAGCAACAATCGCCAGCTCAACCTGCGCAAGGAGCGTCAGGAGCTGATCGACAACCTCAATCAGCAGGAGATCACCGGCCAGGAGTTTCACCTGCGTATCGATGAGCTGCGCAAGCAGCTGCAACAGACCCGCGCTCAGCTCGATCGGATGAGTTTCAGTGGCGAGTCGGATCGTCAGCATGAGGCACTGCAGTTGATGACCCGCCTCAAGGAGCAGGCGCTGTCTGATCGGATCCAGATGCTGGAGCTGGAACAGCTCTCCGCCCAGCAGCGCAGCGATCTTGCCAAGCTCAAGGTGCAGGGGCTCAACCTCGCCATCACGGATGAAGACGAATGGCAAAACGCCCTCATCGGCCAGCAGAACCTGCTCAGACGCCAGAATACCGAACGCACCCTGGCCCAGAGCGCGCGGCTCAAGGCCCAGCTCACCGCCGACATGCCGCTGCTGCAGGAGCAGCAACAGCAGAACCAGAGGCTCTCCATCCAGCTCGGTACCCTGGAAGAGCAGATAGAAAGGGTGCAAGACGAGCAGCGGGATCTGGACAACAGCCTCTCCCACCTCAATGACCTGGTCGATTCGGTACGCGAACAGCTCGAATGGCTGCAGATAAGCAATGCTTACGGTGAAAACCTGCGCAGCAAACTGGCCGACCTGCCCGCCTACTTCCCCCTCGACAAGCTCGAATCGGCCATAGTGCAGTCGCGCATCGCCAAATACCGTTATGAAGGGGAGCAGGAGGGGCTCAAGGATCCGGCTCACGTCCGGGATAGACTGCTCGAAGAAGAGAGCAACAAGCTCGACCGCACCCAGATCACAGTGCTCGATAACCTGCTCAAGACCCGTCGCCTGCTGTTGACCCGGCTCAATGATGCCGCCGATACCCTGATCCAGGAGCAGACCAGGCTCAAGCTGCTCTACATCCGCCAGAACAGCAAAATAGACGAAATTCGCGATCTCAGCGCCAGCCATCTGTTCTGGCTGCCAGATGTGCCTCCCCTGACCCCGGCCGTCCTGCTCGGGGTGCCTGCCGCGTTGGGACTGGCATTCGATCCTGCCAACTGGTGGCAACTGCCCCTGGCCCTGGCCGAACAGGGCGCCACCCGCCTCACCTTCATCGTCTTCACCCTGCTGCTGCTATTCGGGCTCTGGATCCGGCTGGCCCGCCATCTGAGCAATTTCAGCCAGCAGATAGCCTCACGGGTCGGCAAGGTAACCCAGGACAAATTCAGCCTGACCAGTCGTTTGCTGCTGCGATCCTTGGTCGCCGCCCTGCCCCTGCCCGCCATGGCACTGCTGCTGCGCTACCAGCTGGAGGGGGCCTGGCAATATCCCTTCGCCATCGCCGTCGCCAAGGGGCTCGGCGAGATTTGGTTCCTGCTGCTGGCCCTGCTGCTGGTGCGCCATCTCACCCTGGAGAAAGGCATACTCATTCACCACTTCGGCTGGAGTGGCGTGCAAGTGACCCGCGTCTGGGGCCAGTTCCGCACCCTCTTGCTGATCCTGATCCCCAGCTTCTTCGTGCAGGGCATGGCCGACAGCTATCAAGAGCACGCCTTCTACGACACCCTGGGGCGGCTCGCCTTCATCGTGGGTGCGCTCTGGCTGCTGCTCTTCTTCGTGCGCCTCAATCATGAGCGGCTGCCGCTCACCTGGGGACAGGCAGACATGAACAAGCCACACCTGTTGCACCACTTCATCTGGAACGCCCTCATGCTGGCGCCCCTGGTGGCGGTGACCGGGGCCCTGCTCGGCTACTTCTACACCTCCCGCATCCTGCTGCGCCAACTGGAAGTGAGCCTGCTGATGGGGCTCGGCTGCCTGCTGGTCTACTACCTGGCAAGGCGCTGGATGCTGATCCAGCGCAGGCGACTCGCCTTCGAGCGCGCCAAGAGCCGCCGCGCCGAGATCCTGGCCCAGCGTGAACGGGAAGAACAAGATGACCTCAGTTCCGAGATCCCGGATGTGGTGGAGGAGCAGGAGCTGGATCTGGACACCATCAGTGCCCAGTCCCTCGGCCTTATCCGCACCTTGCTGATGCTGGGCTTCACCATACTGGTGGTGGTGCAATGGTCCGATCTCAACTCGGCCTTCAGTTTCCTGAGCAACATCGAGGTCTGGCAGGTAAGCAGCAAGGTGGCGGGCATAGAGCAGCTCTCGGCCATCACCTTGCAGGATCTGATGCTGACCCTGTTCGTCTTCATCCTGACGGTGATGACGGCCCGCAACCTGCCGGGTCTGATGGAGCTCACCCTGCTGCAACACCTGAGCCTCTCCCCCGGCACCGGCTTCGCACTGACCACCGTCAGCAAATACATGGTCATCCTGATAGGCGCCCTGACCGGCTTCTCCATGCTCGGCATCGACTGGTCCAAGACCCAGTGGCTGGTGGCGGCGCTCTCGGTGGGGCTGGGCTTCGGCCTGCAGGAGATCTTTGCCAACTTCGTTTCCGGCCTGATCATCTTGTTTGAGAAGCCGATCCGGCTCGGCGATACCGTCACCATCCGCGATCTGACCGGGACAGTCTCCAAGATCAAGACCCGGGCCACCACTATCGTGGACTGGGACAGGAAAGAGATCATTGTGCCCAACAAGGCTTTCATTACCGAACAGTTCATCAACTGGTCCCTGTCCGATGCCATCACCCGGGTCAAGCTGCGTATCCGCATCGGCCTGACCCAGGATCCCAAGCGGGTGCAGCAGCTGCTCGAGCAGTGCGTGCGTGAATCCAGCCTGGTGCTGGATACCCCGATCCCCGAGGTGTTCCTGATCGAATTCACCGATTCGGCGCTCATCTACGAGATCCGGCTCTACGTCAACAACATGGATCACCGGATGCCGATCACCCACGAGGTCCACTCGGCCATCCTGGAAAAACTGCATCAGTTAGGCATGCATCTGCCTCACCAACAAATCGACATTCGGATGAGTCGGGGATGATATGGATAGCGATGCAATTCACGTTGTTCATTGCACCCTGCGGGGCTGGTAGGGTGCAACAAGCGCCGCGCCGTGCACCGACACCGACAACAGGAGCCCGCCAATGCAGATCATCGCCCATCGCGGGGCCAGCAGCCTGGCCCCGGAAAATACCCTCAAGGCCATACGCCTTGCCCTCGAGTTGGGTGCCCCTGCCATCGAGATCGACGTGCAGCAAGCAGATGGCGAACTGTGGGTATTCCACGATCGTCGCCTGGAACGCTGTACCAATGGTCATGGGGTGCTGAGCCGACAACGTGCCGACTACTTGCATGGCCTGGATGCCGGTGAGGGGGAGCCCATTCCCCTCCTGTGGCAAGTCATGACGCTTCTCAAGGGACGCTGTGAGCTGCATATCGAGCTCAAGGGGAGTGATACGGCAGAGGGGGTCGCGGCCCTCACCCGACGTGCCGAGCGCGATCTCGGCTTTACCCCGGATCAGTGGCTGGTCTCCTCCTTCCATCACCCCGAATTGGCCCGCTTCGGCGCACTGCGCCCCGAGATCCGGCTCGGCGCCCTCATCGCCAATCGCCCCCTGGCCTTCTCCCATGCCGCCGAGGCACTCAATGCCTGGTCACTGAACTGCGACCTCGATTTCGTGGATGAAGCCCTGGTGAGGGATGCCCATGATCGCGGATTCAAGGTGCTGATCTATACAGTCGATCAGCTGGAAGATGCCCGGCAATTACATGAATGGGGGGTCGATGGAATCTTCACCAACAGTCCCGAGCGGATGCTGCAGGACCCTGAGCTGGGTCAAAACGCCACAGACCACGAAAATAAAGGGGTCGAGGGGATAAAGAAGCCGGAAATCGGCCGATAACCTAAGGGACCATAACAATAAAATAACCCATTCTGACTAACGCAGACAGACGCTCACAAGGATGTACCCATGAACCTATCTATCAAAAACAAGCTGGTACTGGCCGTCGGCCTGATCATTCTGATCATTACCGGGCTGCAGGTCTGGTACAACACCAGCCAGCTCAAGAGTGAAACCCAGCGCCTGGTCTGGAACATCATCGACGAGAGCTCCACCTCCAACGTCAAGGGGATCTCCCGCTGGCTCGACTCGCGCATCGGCATGGTCACCTCCGCCAAGGAGGCCTTCACCGATCAGGATGCCCCCATCAGCCACCTGGCCCAGGCCATGAATGCCGGCAACTTCGACCTCGTCTACGCCGGGACTCAGGATGGCAAGATGATCCAGAGCAAGCCGACCGACCTGCCCGCTGGCTATGACCCGCGCCAGCGCCCCTGGTACAAGGAAGCCATCGCCGCCGGCAAGCTCATCATCACAGAGCCCTATGCCGACATCACCACGGGCCAGCTCATCATCACCATCGCCGAGCCTTTCACCCGGGGCAACACCCAGGGCGTCATCGCGGGCGACGTCTCCATCGACAGCCTGGTGCGCGATATCCTGGCCATGAACCAGGAAGGTACCTATGCCGTGCTGGTCGACAAGAGTGGCGTCATCATCGCCCACCCGGACAAGGCGTTGGCCCTCAAGCCCGCCACCGAGATGTCCCCCGAGCTGACCCCTGCCAAGGTCAACGAACTGGCCCATGATGGCACCATCTCCGACATGGTGATCGGCGGCAAGCTGAGCGTGTTCGACCTGACCGAAATTCCCAACTCCAGCTGGTACTTCGGCATAGTGGTGGAGGAGGCGGTGGCCTATCAGTCGGTGTCGCGCATGGTGACCTCCACCCTGCTGCAGGGACTGCTCACCATCCTCATAGTGGCGGGTTTCTCCTCCCTGGCCATCAGCCGTGCGCTCTCCCCCTTGCAGACCCTGGGTGAGGCCATCGCCGACCTTTCCCGTGGTAATGGTGACCTGACCCGCAGGGTCAAGATTGAGCGGGAAGACGAGGTGGGTACGGTTGCCAAACACCTCAACACCTTCATCGATCGCATCCACGTCATGGTACAGGACATCTCCAACTCCTCGGGTCAGCTCAATCAGCAGGCCAGCTCCTCCCATAACATGGCGGAGAAATCGAGCCAGGGGCTGGCCCGCCAGCAGAATGAGATCTCCCAGATTGCCACTGCGGTGCACGAGATGTCCGCCACCGCCGTCGAGGTGGCCAGCAACGCCGAGCAGACCGCCGATGCGGCGCGCACCTCCTCCAACAGCTGTGAGCACGGCAAGCAGGTGATTGCCCGCAACCAGAGATCCATCACCGATCTTGCCACCCAGGTGAAGCAGGCCTCCGGCATCATTCAAGAGCTGGAGAAGAACGCTCAGGAGATCAACACCATCCTCTCCACCATCCAGGGCATCGCCGAGCAGACCAACCTGCTGGCGCTCAACGCCGCCATCGAGGCCGCCCGGGCCGGTGAACAGGGTCGTGGTTTCGCCGTGGTCGCCGACGAGGTGCGAGTCTTGTCCCAGCGCACTCACAGCTCCACCGTCGAGATCCGCAGCATGATAGAGACCCTGCAGCGCAACACCCAGGGGGCAGTCAGCACCATGCACGAGGGTCAACTGCTCGCCCAGAACAGCGTGGATGATGCCAGCAACGCCACCCTGGCCCTGGAGCAGATCACCGCCTCCATCAATCAGATCTCCGACATGGCGACCCAGATCTCCAGTGCCGCCGAGGAACAGCGCGCCGTCACCGACGAGGTGAGCCGCAACATACAGGCGGTGAAGGATGTCTCGGACGAGCTGGCCGAGGATGCGGATAGCTCCCGCAACCTCTCCGCCCAACTCAAGAACATCTCGGGAGAATTGAGCAATCAGGTCGGCATGTTCCGCATCTGAGCGCGTTGAAAAAAAACAAAGGGGCCATTCAGGCCCCTTTGTTTGATAAATTCTTTTTGCTTCTGTGGCCATCATTCCCTTTCCCCCCACCTCGCTGTGAGCCCGCTCTCCATCCAGGCAACGAATTTACTCATACAAGTCCCCACTCAGTTATATTCGCATTACTTTTTTGACGCCTTTTTGGCACAAGACCATGCGAATAATTATTATTAAATATTTTTGATAAAAAACTTAAAAACGTTAGGGTTAATACCTAAAAAGAGAGGTGTTTCTCATTTTTTTGACAGAAAACTACGTACAATCTTGGACTTAAATGACAACGATCCGCAATGCGGCTAATCCGAGCTGACTGAAGGATGGCGATGAATACGGCAGTTTTGTCCATGGAATGGGGTGATTTGCATAAAAGTCACCATTGCCACGCACTAAAACAGAGCAGTTTGACTTGTATCAAGCCTGAATTTTTTTCATAGAGCAAAATCGTGCCTAGCAAATCTATCCCTAAGGAGGCAGATGTGGATATTATCAAGACCGATGTCGCCATCATCGGTGCCGGTGGTGGTGGCCTGCGTGCCGCTATCGCCATAGCAGAAGCCCACCCGGATCTGGAGATCGCCCTGATCTCCAAGGTCTACCCGATGCGCAGCCACACCGTGGCCGCAGAGGGTGGCGCCGCCGGTGTTGTCCGCGACGATGACTCCCTCGAAAACCACTTCAACGACACCGTGTCCGGTGGCGACTGGTTGTGCGAGCAGGACGTGGTCGATTACTTCGTCGAAAACTGTACCCAGGAGATGGTCCAGCTGGAGCACTGGGGCTGCCCCTGGAGCCGCAAACCGGACGGCAAGGCCAACGTGCGCCGCTTCGGCGGGATGAAGATCCCCCGCACCTGGTTTGCCGCCGACAAGTCCGGTTTCCACATTCTGCATACCCTGTTCCAGACCTCCATCAAGTACCCGACCATCAAGCGCTTCGACGAGCACTTCTGCATGGACTTGATCGTGGAAGATGGCCGCGTGCAGGGCGTACTGACCTTCGATATCCAGAACGGCATCACCCGCTTCATCCAGGCCAAGTCCGTCATTCTGGCCACAGGTGGCGCCGGTCGTGTCTACCGCTACAACACCAACGGTGGCATAGTCACCGGCGATGGCATGGCCCTGGCCTACCGTCACGGTGTGCCCCTGCGGGACATGGAGTTCGTCCAGTATCACCCGACCGGCCTGCCGGGCACCGGTATCCTGATGACCGAAGGTTGTCGTGGTGAAGGTGGCATCCTGGTCAACAAGGATGGTTACCGCTATCTGCAAGATTACGGTCTGGGCCCGGAAACCCCGGTCGGCGAGGCCAAGAACAAGTACATGGAGCTGGGCCCGCGCGATCGTCTCTCCCAGGCATTCTGGCAGGAGCAGCAGAAAGGCCGCACCATCCCAGGCCCCATGGGCGACGTGGTGCACCTCGACCTGCGCCACCTCGGCGAGAAGTACCTGAAAGAGCGCCTGCCCTTCATCTGCGAACTGGCCAAGGCCTACGTGGGTGTGGATCCGGTCAAGGAGCCGATCCCGGTTCGTCCGACCGCCCACTACACCATGGGTGGCATCGAGACCAACGGCCAATGCGCCACCCGCATGCCGGGCCTCTATGCCCTCGGCGAGTGTGCCTCCGTCGGTCTGCACGGCGCCAACCGGCTGGGCTCCAACTCCCTGTCCGAAATCGTGGTGTTCGGCAAGGTGGCCGGTGAGCACGCCGGTGAATTTGCCAAGACCCAGACCCATGGCGACACCCAGGCCCTGGCCGCCAAGGCCGAGCAACTGATCAAGCAGCACCTCTCTCTGCTCGACATCGACGGCACCGAAAACCCGGCCGATATCCGCAACGAATTGGGCCTGTCCATGGAAGCCGGGGTCGGTATCTACCGTACCGAAGAGCTGATGCAGGGCACCATCGACAAGATCAACGAGCTGAAGGCCCGTTACAAGAAGGTCAAGATCAACGACAAGTCCTCTGTCTTCAACACCGATCTGCTGTACGCCATCGAACTGGGCTACATGCTGGACGTGGCCGAAGCCATGGCCCACTCCGCCATCAACCGCAAAGAGTCTCGTGGCTCCCACCAGCGGCTGGATGGATTTGAGGAGCGGGATGACCTGAACTACCTCAAGCACTCCCTCTCCTTCTATAACCAGCAAGGCGCCCCGACCATCGACTACTCCGATGTGAAGATCACTAAATCCCAACCGGCAAAACGCGTCTATGGCTCCGAGGGTGAACAGCAGGACAAGGCCAAAAAGGCCGCGACCATGGCATCCCAACCGGTAGCTGAACAGGTGCACGGTTCCGAGGGTGAGAAACAAGACGAGGCTAACAAACATGGCTGAGATGATCGAAATTGAGATCCTGCGCTACCGCCCGGAGCAGGACAACGAGCCCTGGATGCAGACCTTCCAGGTGCCTTATCTGAAAGAGATGTCCCTGCTCGATGCCCTGCAGTACATCAAGGATCAGCTGGACTCTACCTTAAGCTTCCGCTGGTCCTGCCGGATGGCGATCTGCGGCTCCTGCGGCATGATGGTCAACGGCATTCCGAAGCTGGGCTGCAAGACCTTCCTGCGGGACTACCTGCCGGGCAAGATGAAGATCGAACCGCTCAACAACTTCCCGATCGAGCGCGATCTGGTGGTCGACATGTCCGATTTCATCGAGAAGCTGGAGAGCATCAAGCCCTACATCATCCCGTCTGAGCCGCGCAACCTGTGCGACGGCGAGTACACCCAGACCCCGGCTGACATGGCGAAGTATCACCAGTTCTCCATGTGCATCAACTGTGGTCTGTGCTACGCCGCCTGCCCGCAGTATGGCATCAACAAGAAGTTCACCGGCCCGGCGGCCCTGGCGCTGGCTTATCGCTACAACGCCGACAACCGCGATGGCGCGTCCAAGGAGCGGATGAAGATCATCAGCCAGGATGAGGGTGTCTGGGGTTGTACCTTCGTGGGTTATTGCTCCGATGTCTGTCCGAAGGGCGTGGATCCGGCCGCTGCCATCCAGCTTGGCAAGGTCGAGAGTGCCAAGGACTACATGATCGCCATGTTCAAGCCAGATTGAGATCAGGAGTGAGACCATGAACAACACCAATAGCAAACGTAAGCCTTACGTGCGCGAAATGAAGAAAGACTGGTGGCTGAAGAACGCCTTCTACACCGGTTACATGATCCGCGAAGGCACCAGCATCTTCGTCTCCATCTATGCCGTGGTGCTGATGTGGGGTCTGCTGCGACTGGTTCAGGGTCAGGAGGCGTTCAACGGCTGGCTGGAATCCCTGCAGAGCCCAATCGCCATCCTGTTCCACGTCATCGCGCTGGCAGCCTGCCTGTTCCACGCCAAGACCTGGTTCGCCCTGGCTCCCAAGGCCATGCGCATCTTCCGTGGCGAAGACCTGCTGCCGGAGAAGCCGATCGTCATCGTCCAGTATGTGGCGCTGGCGGTGGTATCCCTGCTTGTCCTGATCATCGTGGCCTGAGGAGATTAATGATGAGACGTTCTGACGAACCCATTTACTGGGGACTCTTTGGTGCCGGTGGCATGGTGGTTGCCATGCTGCTGCCGGTGATTGTCCTCATTACCGGTCTGCTGGTGCCCATGGGCATCATGGACGTGGAGACCATGAGCTTCGAGCGCGTGCACGACTTCGCCAGCTCCTGGTGGGGTGCCTGCATACTGCTGGTGATCATCGCCCTGCCCATCTGGCACGGCATGCACCGCATCTACCACGGCCTGCATGACCTTGGGATCCACACCACCAAGCTGCACCACTACGTGTTCTATGGCTTCGCCTTCCTGGTGTCCGCCATCACAATCGGTCTGCTGATGGTGCTGGTACTCCAGTAATCCTTAGGTTGCCAGCAACAGATGATAAAACCGGGCCCTGTGCCCGGTTTTTGTTTGGCTGTCGTTTAGTCTGCGGGCTAAGGATGCAGCGCTGGCTCTGGCCACAGGGCCCGCAGGGAGGCTGGCATGGCAGCGACGTGCAGAGACGGCGTCTGGTGCCAGTCGGCCAGTTTTTGCAGCGCCGTCGCCAGATCCTGCACCAGGCTGGCGCTCACCCTGACTCCTTGCTCCAGATAGAGGCTCTTGACCTCGAACACCCCCTCCTTGCGATGGGCCTTGGCATCCAGACGTCCCACCAGCTTGCCCCGGCGCAACAACGGCAACACGAAGTAGCCGTACTGGCGCTTGGGGGCCGGGGTGTAGCACTCGATGCGGTAGTCAAAGCCAAAGAGTTCGCTGGCCCGCTTGCGATCCCACACCAGGGGATCGAAGGGCGAGAGCACGGCGGTGTGGGTCGCCTTGAGAGTGCCAGCCTGGGCCCGGGCCAGCTCATCGGAGAGCGATGCGTGCACGAAGGCGCCGTGCTGCCAGCCCTCCACCCGCACCGGCAGCAGCTCCCCCTCGTCCGCCAGCTGATGGAGCAGGGCGTCGTATTTGCCGCGTCGCAGCCGGTAGTAATCCGCCACCCAGCCGGTCTTGACCAGCCCCAGCGCCCGGCAGCTGGCGCGCACCATGTCGCGCAGGGCGAGCTCAGGGCTCGGCAGATCCCGCCCATCGTCCCACTCGGGCATGACCCGCTCGGCGAGATCGTAGACCCGCTGGAAGTTGCGCCGCTCGCGCACCATCAGGCTTCCGGCGGTAAACAGCACCTCCAGATGGCGCTTCTCGGGCTTCCAGTCCCACCAGCCGTTGCCCTTCTGCCCCTTGCGCTCGAAGTCGATGGCCCGCACCGGGCCATCCCGGCGAATCCGCTCGACTATCTGCGCTATCTGGTCGCCGTGGGTCTTGAGCCACTGGGCGGAGAACTTCCAGCCCATGGCGGCGGGATCCAGCATGCGATGACGCAGCAGGCGGTAATCCTCGCGGGGCACGAAACAGGCCTCGTGAGCCCAGTATTCGAAGAGATCGCCATCGGCCAGCAGTTGCTCCAGCCAGCGCGGCTCGTACTGGCCGAGCCGGCTGAACAGCACCAGATAGGGGCTGCGCGCCACCACAGAGATGGTGTCTATCTGCAGCAGCGCCATGCGGCGAATAGTCGCCAGCAGATCGGCCGGGGTCGCTTTGCTGCGACGGGGGGCAAGCAGGCCCTGGGCCGCCAGTTGCAGATGACGGGCGTCCTGCAGCGAGAGATGGGGGATCGACATGAAAAACCACTCCTTGGTTTCAGGGTGCCGCGCTTGCCGCCTCGTCGCGGCTCGCAGCGCCAGCGCGATGATAAATGGGGAAAGTAACGCCCTGCGGTCAGGCCATCAGCATGCCCAAGCCACCGCCAAATGAAAATGCCCCGTTCAGGGTTTGGTGATGACCGCCACATCGGCGTGGGGAAAGAGAACGTCTGCCTGCCAGCGGGCCGCCAAGGCGCGAAACGAGGCCTCGGCAAAGAAGACGATGTGGGTCGGATCGTGGCGGTAGCGCCAGCTCTTGAAGCGCTCGTCACCAAGCACCATCTGGGTCTGCAACACCAGGATACCGCCGGGCTTGAGGCAGCCCCACAGCATCTCCAGCACGGCGCGTGGGGTGGCGATGTGCTCGATCACCTCGGTGCTGGTGATGAAGTCATACTGCCGCGTCAGCAGCTCGGGGAAGTCGGCATAGAACTTGTCGTAGCCCGCCATCTGGTAGCCCGCCTCCCGCCCCATGGCGATCAGCGCCGGGCCCGGGCCGCAACCGAAGTCGAGGCCGCTGGCTGGCGGCGGCAGCCGGCTCAGCACCTCGCCGAAGGCCCGCATCAGAAAGCTGCGATAGCGGGGATCATCCACCTGGTTGTCGTGGCCGTCATAGACCGACTTCTCGCGCTCGGGATCCAGGTGCTCGGCCGCATCCAGCCAGACCAGCTCGCAGGCCCGGCAGCGATGATACAGCTTGCCGGCCACCGGCAGCCCATAGGCATCGGTGGCACAGCAGAGCGGGCAGGATAAGGGGGTCATGGCATCTTCTCTCGAAAGCGGGGCGGTCTGAAATGGCCGCAGCTTGCCTGCCTGTCTGCTGGCTGACAAGGTTTTTGTCCTGCCGACCGGATGGCTCGTCACAGCTTCGCTTCATTTTTCAGGATGTTGCATCGCCCTGATACAAATTTTTTACCTCTTAAGGATTTCTTAAGTTTGCCCCTTTAGTCTGACAACAACAGATCAGAAGGAGCCATCCATGACCACAGACATTCAAGCCCCCTACCGTTTGGTACTGGCCGATACCCCGCAACAGGTCATGGCATTGCAGGCCTACATACAGGCGGCCTACAGCCAGGAGTTCAACGCCCGCATTCCCCATTTTCTGCCCTGCCTGCTCGGTCTCTACCGGGCAGACGGCATCTTGGTTGGCGCCTGCGGCCTCAAGTTGGCAAGTAATGAACGCCTCTATCTGGAACAGTATCTGGACCACCCCATAGAGGTCGCCATCGAGACAAGGCTGGGTGCCCCCGCCCGGCGAAATCGCATCGTAGAGGTGGGCAATCTCGCCTGTAGCGAACCGGGCAACGCCCGTCTGATGTTTGCTGCGCTCTGCCGCCTGCTGTGCGACAACGACCTCGATTATGTTGTGTTCACCGGCACAGCCCGGCTTCGCAACAGCTTCCATCGCCTCCACCTCACCCCGGTGGAGCTGGCCCCCGCCCAGGCCGACAAGGTGGGTGACGATGCCAGCGCCTGGGGCGCCTATTACCACTGCCAGCCCAAGGTGATGGTCGGCGATCTCGGCCAGGGACGGCAGGCACTGGCCCAGGGCAGCCTGCTGCTCTCCCTGCTGGCCCCCATGCCCTCCCTGTTCAACTGCCCGCACCGGAACGCCCTATGATGCTGTTTGACCAGATAGCCCATTTCGCCCGCCATACGCCCCACAGCCCGGCCCTGAGCGGCGGCGAGCATAGGATCAGCTACCAACAGTTGTGGCTGCAGGTGTCCGCCCTGGCCGACCGTCTGCAGCAGGCCGGCATAGCCCGGCTGGCACTGCAACTGGATAACGGCCTGCCCTGGGCATTGATCGACTTGGCCTGCGCCAAGGCCGGCATAGTGGTGATCCCGATCCCCCACTTCTTCAGCCCGGAGCAGCAGGCGTGGCTGCTGGAGAGCAGCGGCGCCGACGCCCTGATCGGCCCCCACCATCCCGGCTGGCAGGCCAGCGAGCCGCTGCAACTGGCGGTCGGCGAGCTGCCGCTGTGGCGCCGCACGCCTGCCAGTCTGCCGCCTCTGCCGTCCGGTACCGCCAAGATCACCTATACCTCCGGCACCACAGGGCAGCCCAAAGGCGTCTGCCTGTCGCTGGCCCAGATGATGGCGGTCTGCGCCTCGCTGGCCGAGCGGGTCGCCCCGGCCAACGTCGAGAAGCACCTGACCCTGCTGCCGCTTACCACACTGCTGGAAAACCTGACCGGCCTCTACGTGCCGCTGCTCACCGGCGCCTGCAGCCGCATCCCCTCGCTGGGAGAGCTCGGCTTTGCCGGTTCCAGCAAGCTGGATCCGGCCACCCTGGCCCAGGCCCTGCTGCGCTGGCCCACCCACAGCCTGGTGCTGGTGCCCGAGCTGCTGCGCCTGCTGCTGGCCCTGTGCAGTGCCAACCCGGCGCTGGCCGAGCAGCTGGCCGGCCTGCGCTTCGTCGCTGTGGGTGGTGGCAAGGTCTCGCCCGAGCTCATCAGCCGCGCTCGCAAGCTGGGGCTGCCTGTCTATGAAGGTTATGGCCTGTCGGAGTGCGGCTCAGTGGTGGCGCTCAACGGCCCGGATGGACACAGCCCGGGCAGCGTCGGCCAGCCACTGCCCCACTGCCGGGTATCGATCGCCGCCGACGGCGAGATCCTGGTGGAGGGGGCTGCCATGCTCGGCTATCTGGGCAGCGATGAACCGGCGCCAGAGCTGGTTGCCACCGGCGATCTGGGCCACCTGGATGCGGAGGGTTACCTGCACATCACAGGGCGCAAGAAGAACGTGCAGATCACCGCTTTTGGCCGCAACTTCTCCCCCGAGTGGATCGAGGCGGAAGCCCAGCTCTGTCCCGCCATCGCCCGCATCGTGATCTTCGGCGACGGCCAGCCAGCCAACGTCGCCCTGATCCAGCCACTGCCCGGCGCCGACGCCCAGCTGGCCCAACAGATAGAGCAGCTCAACCACCGCCTGCCCGATTACGCCCGCATCCATCACTGGCTGCCGGTGGCGCTGGATCAGCATCCGGAGCTGCTGACCGCCAACGGTCGTCCCCGCCGCGAGCGGATTTATCACCACTTTTCCCGGCAGATCAGCCAATGCCTTACAGGAGAGACCTCATGAGCTTCTACCAAGTGCTGCAACAAGCCACAGCCCCGGCCCGGGAGCATCTGTTCAAGGCCCCCATCATAGAGGCGTGCCGCAAGGGGGAGATCTCCCGCGACATCTACCTGCGCTTCCTCGCCCAGGCCTTCTATCACGTGCGCCACACTGTGCCGCTCTTGATGGCCACCGGCGGCAAGCTGGGCCAGGAGTATGAATGGGTGCGCGGCGCCATTGCCGAGTACATCGACGAGGAGTACGGCCATCAGGAGTGGATCTTAAGCGACATCCGCGCCTGCGGTGGCGATGCCGAGGCGGTGCGCCACGGCAAGCCCGAGCTGCCCATCGAACTGATGGTGGCCTTTCTCTATGACCAGGTGCAGCGCGGCAACCCCATGGGCTTCTTCGGCATGGTGCAGGTGCTGGAAGGCACCAGCGTCGCCATCGCGACCACCATTGCCGACCAGCTCAAGAGCGGATTGGGTCTGCCACCCCAGGCGATGAGCTATCTCAGCTCCCACGGCTCCCTGGATCAGGAACACCTCAAGTTCTTCGCATCCCTGATGGACAGGGTCGAGAGCCCGGCCGATCAGGGGGCCATTGTTCATGCCGCCAAGGTGGTCTACCGCCTCTACGGCGACATGCTCTACAGCCTGACGGAGCGCCATTGATGCCTGTCATCTGTTCTCTTCCACCCGGGGAGCGCTCGTCATGAATCTTTCCGCAAAGCGCATACTGCTCACCGGTGCCAGCGGCGGCATCGGGGAGGCCCTGGCTCAGGAGTTGGCAGCTCAGGGAGCCATATTGTTGCTGCATGGACGCCGCAGCAGCGCCCTGGAGCGGCTGCGCAAGGGGCTACCCAACCCTGATCGCCATCAACTGCTGGTAGCGGATCTGATGACGGCAACGGGCCGCGCTCAGTTGCTGCAGCACCCGGCACTGGATGAGCCCATCGATGTGCTGATCAACAACGCCGGTTGCAACGAGTTTGCCTGGTTGGAAGATCAGAGCAGCGAGCAGGTCGAACGCCAGCTGCGCCTTAACCTGGAGGCCCCTGTTCAGCTCTGCCGCGCCCTCTTGCCCAGGCTCAATCACCCTGGCCTCATCATGAATGTGGGTTCCTGTTTCGGCGCCATCGGCTACCCGGGCTACAGCGTCTACTGCGCCAGCAAGTTTGCCCTGCACGGCTTTAGCGAAGCCCTGGGGAGGGAGCTGAAAGGCTCTGGCATCAAGGTGATCCACTTCGCCCCACGGGCGACCCGCACCCGACTCAACTCGACCGAAGCCTATGCCATGAATGCCGAACTCGGGACCAAAACCGATACCCCGGAGGCCGTGGCCGAGGCGGCGTTGCACGCCCTGATGCGGGAGGGACGCAACTACTGGCTCGGTTGGCCCGAGGCCTTGTTTGTGCGGCTCAACGGCCTGCTGCCCGCCCTGGTCGACTGGGCCCTTGCCAAACAACATGCCGTCATAGCACGCCATGCCCGCCAACGACAGACCCTCAACACCGAACAAAAAAAGCAACAGGATCAAGGAGAAACACAATGAAAAAGACAGTGATAGCTACCCTTGCCCTGCTCGCACTGACCCCCGGCCTCTCCCAGGCCGCCCCCCTGGATCTCGGTGGCATACAACAGGCCTGGGCCCAGTGTCAGTACCAGCAGAGCGGCGACAAGCAGGAAACCTGCCTCAAGCTGTTGAACAGCGAGGCAGCCGAGGCCAGCGCCGCGGCGCCCTTCAACACGGATCTGCTGATCTGGTCTGCCATAGTGCAGAGCAGCTGGGCCGGTGCCAAGGGGGGGCTGGGGGCGCTGAGTCTGGTCAAGGCGGCCAAGACCAAACTGGAGATTGCCATCAAGCAGGATCCCAAGGCGCTCGACGGCTCCGCTTATACCAGTCTGGGATCCCTCTACTACAAGGTGCCGGGTTGGCCGGTGGGTTTTGGCGATGACGAGAAGGCGGAGCAACTGCTCAAGCAGGCGCTTGCCCTCAATCCAGACGGCATAGACCCCAACTTCTTCTATGGCGACTTTCTGATAGATCAAGGCCGCAAGGCTGAAGCCAGGCCTTATCTGGAACACGCCCTCAAGGCACCGGACAGACCGGGGCGCGCCCTGGCCGATCAGGGCCGACGGGCCGAAGCCAAGGGGCTGCTTGCCAAACTCTGACGCCATGGCATACCCGAGAGGGCGGCTGCAATCCGCCCTCTCTCCTCCCGCAAGAACCTGTCCAAGCGGGTGAGTTAACCCGTGGAATTCTTTGTTTAAACTGCGCTCGCCAGCAGACATACTGGGAGGCCTTGCTGACCCGGAGTTGTGTATGCGAGTACTGTTGGTGGAAGACGATCTCATGCTGGGTGACGGCATGCGCGATGCCCTGCGCAGCAGCGGTTACACCGTGGACTGGCTGCAGCTCGGCCTGCCTGCCCTGTCCGTGCTCAAATGCGAAGAGTTCGCCACCCTGATCCTGGACCTCAACCTGCCCGATATAGATGGCATCAGCCTGCTGCGCCAACTGCGCCGCGCCGGGCACAGCCTGCCGGTATTGATCCTCACCGCCCGGGATGCCCTGGATGACAGGGTGCTCGGCCTGGATGCCGGTGCCGACGATTACCTGGTCAAGCCGTTTGCCCTGCAGGAGCTCAACGCCCGCCTGCGCGCCCTGGTGCGGCGCAGCAAGGGGCAGGCCCAGTCGGTGCTGGAATATGGTGATATCCTGCTCTATCCGGATGCACAGCAGGTCACCTATCGGGGGGAAGCCGTGCGACTCACCCCTCATGAATACAAGCTGTTGCAGGAACTGTTGACTCAGACGGGTCGAGTGCTCAGCAAGGAGCAGCTGCAACAGAGCCTCTATGGCTGGGATGAAGGCGCCGAGAGCAATGCGGTCGAGGTACATATCCACCACCTGCGTAAAAAGCTCTATTCGGACCTCATTCGCAACATCCGTGGCGTCGGCTACATAGTGCCGCTCAAGGAGTCCCTCCCCTGATGGTCACCACTCCTCCTTGCGAGATCTTGCTCTCATGAAACCACAGCGCTCCATTCGTCGCTTCCTGCTCACCGGCATACTGACCCTGGTAGGCGGCAGCCTGGTACTCAGCGCCTTCATTGGTTATCTCGAGGCGAGCCACGAGATGGAGGAGCTGTTTGATGCCCGGTTGGCCCAATCGTCCCGTATCACCAATCAACTGCTGATCAGTTACATCAATCACACCAAGACGCTGCCTGCCGATGGCACCATCTATGAGGATTGGGAGCAGCGCAATCCGGGCACTCGCCCCCATGAGAAGGGGATGAATCTCAGTGGCGAGGACAGGGATACCACCCCCTATGGCCACGAATTCGAGCGCAACCTCACCTTCCAGCTCATCGACAGTGACGGCGTCATACTGCTGCGCTCCCCCAGCGCTCCCGTGACCCCTATGGTAAAGCTGGCGATCGGCTTCGAGACGATGCATATCGACCGGCATCAGTGGCGCACTTTCACCCTCTATAACGACAAGCAGCAGACCTGGCTCATTGTCGCCGAGCGGGACGACGAACGCGGCGAGCTGGCCAGCAAGATGGCCACCCTCACCATGCTGCCGCTCTTCATCACCCTGCCCTTCCTGCTCGGCCTGCTCTGGTGGCTGATCACCCGTGGTCTCGCACCACTGCGCCAGCTGGTGAAAGCCGTCAGCGAGCGCCACCCCGCCAACCTGGATCCCCTCGACCTAGAACTCCAGGTACAAGAGATCACGCCGCTCACCAACGAGATCAACCGGCTGATGCACACCCTGGCCGACACCCTGGAGCGGGAAAAACAGTTCACCAATGAGGCGGCTCATGAACTGCGAACCCCCCTGGCAGTGCTGCGCATTCATAGCGAGAACGCCCTGGCGGCCCAGGATGAGGCGAGTCGACGCCACTCCCTCGGCAAGATGCTGATCGCCCTGGATCGCAGCGATCGCCTGTTGCGCCAGTTGCTGACCCAGGCCCGCATCGACAATCAGCAGGATCCCGTGCTGGAGCGCGTCGATCTCGGCCAGCTGCTACAGGGCAGCTTGGCCACTTTGGCCCCCCTGGCGTTGCAAAAGGATCAGCAACTCTCCCTCGATGTCGAGGGCCAGACGGAGGTCATGGGGCAGCCCACCCTGCTCGACCTGCTGTTTAGCAATCTCATCGACAATGCCCTGCGCTATACCCAGGCCAAGGGGGAGATAAGCGTGCGAGTCGAGCAACTCGGCAAGCGGGTACGGGTGGAGGTCCGGGACAATGGCCCCGGCATTCCGGCCGAGGCCATGGCCCGACTGTGCGAGCGCTTCTTTCGGGTCAACCCCCAGCAGGGAGATGGCGTCGGGCTTGGCATGGCGATAGTGCGCAGCATCGCCGAGCTGCATCGCGCCGAGCTCGATATTCACAATGGCGCCGAGGGGGGCCTGGTGGTCAGGGTGATCCTCGACGGAACCCCATAAAGCCGCGCATGGATGTGACGCCGCTCCGACCCGGCAGCAGGCGCACAAGCGGGCTCGGGACACCCCAGGGACACCAAAACAGAGAGGGCCACACCTGCCGGCGTGGCCCTCTTTGCATGGGCAGGGCTGTCATGGAAGAGCAGCCTTGTGGTTGAGGCCGCTCAGGGGCACTCAGGCTGGGTGGTGAACGTCCGCCCTGCATCCACAGGACCCAACTCCGCCAACAGGCGCCGTCCCAGCAATACCGGGTAAACCATGTTCGCCCGGGATCGCAGGGTGAACTCCTCCTTGTAGAGGGTCTCACCGATACAAATGGACATATGCACCACAGGCCGCTGCTCGGAGCCACCGGCACCACTCACCGTCACGCGGCGCAGCACGGGCCGCTCTATCTCCTGCTTGACCTGCTTGTCTGTCTCCACATCTTTCATATTCAGATTGAAGCGCACCCACTCCTTGCCATCGCGCTCGAAGCTGGTCAGGTTTCGCGCATCCATGGAGGAGGTGAGCGCACCGGTATCCAGCTTGAGTTTGACCGTCACCCCGCTTGGCATGATCACCCCTTTCTCGACCCAGCCATAGACATGGTCGCTGTCGGCCTGGGCCTGCGAGGTGCTCAGCGACAGCGCCAGCAAGCCCCACAGCGCAATGTTCTGATGTTTCATCCTGTCGCTCACCCTCTTTGATCTATGCCGGGCCCCTGCCCGTCATCGGTTCCAGCTTGAAGCTTGATGTTGCCCCCGTCAATGCGGCGCGGTGCATCCGGGATAAGATCGGGAAAGTGGCAGCTATCTTCCGACAAATTCGGACATCTTTCGACAAAACAGCGACAACGGGACGATGCGATGTGAATGAAGGGACTGGGGGAGACGTCGCGGGAGAAAACCCAGGTTGTGACGCCAAAGGCTACCACAAAAGATCTGCCATTATCAGTCTTGTTCCGGAGGGATTTCTGACTAGACTGTTGTAAACCGGAGGCCTCGAAAACCTGCGGTTTTTTTGTGCCTGCCGTTTATCCAGACAGGGCTCCTGGCCCCTCGACCAGGCTCATTAAGGAAATGTCATGCGTATCGAAGAAGACTTGAAGCTCGGTTTCAAAGACGTGCTGTTTCGCCCCAAGCGCTCAACCCTCAAGAGCCGCTCCCAAGTCAGCCTGACCCGTCAGTTCACCTTCAAACACAGCCAGAGCCAGTGGCAGGGGGTGCCCGTCATCGCCGCCAACATGGACACCGTCGGCAGCTTCGCCATGGCGCGTACCCTGGCGGGCTTCGAGATGATGACGGCGGTACACAAGCACTACAGCCTCGCCCAGTGGCAAACCTTCGTCAGCGAAACCGATCCGGCCCTGCTCGGCCATGTGATGGTCTCCACCGGCACCTCCGAAGAGGACTTCATCAAGACCCGCCAGATCCTCGCCATGTCAGAGGCCCTGCGCTTCATCTGCGTGGATGTGGCCAACGGCTACTCCCAGCACTTCGTCGAGTTCCTGCGCAAGACCCGCGACGCCTGCCCCAACCACGTCATCCTGGCGGGCAACGTGGTCACCGGCGAGATGGTGGAGGAGCTGATCCTCTCCGGCGCCGACATCGTCAAGGTCGGCATAGGCCCGGGCTCGGTCTGCACCACCCGGGTCAAGACCGGGGTCGGCTACCCCCAGCTCTCCGCCATCATAGAGTGCGCCGATGCGGCCCATGGCCTGGGCGGTCAGATCGTCGGTGACGGCGGCTGCACCTGCCCGGGGGACGTGGCCAAGGCCTTCGGCGGCGGCGCCGACTTCGTGATGCTGGGGGGCATGCTGGCGGCCCACGAGGAGTGCGGCGGCGAGGTGGTGGACGTGGAAGGCTCCCCCTTCATGAAGTTCTACGGCATGAGCTCGTCCAGTGCCATGGACAAGCACGCAGGCGGCGTCGCCGACTATCGCGCCTCCGAGGGTAAAACCGTGCTGCTGCCCTATCGCGGCCCGGTCGAGAACACGGTGCGCGACATCCTCGGCGGCGTGCGCTCCACCTGCACCTACGTCGGCGCCAGCCAGCTCAAAGAGTTGACCAAGCGCACCACCTTTATCCGGGTGCGTGAGCAGGAGAACAACGTCTACGGCAAGGAGTAACGCCGGACGCGCCTCCAGAGCGAGGCCCAACCATTAGAAGCCAAATCACCGGTGTGCTACCCTGCCCACCGGTTTTTTTGTCTCTTTTTCGTAGCTGGTGAACCAACATGACGACCCCTGCCCCCTCCGCCCAACCCGACTTCGACTGGGATATCTTCTGCTGCGTCGTGGACAACTTCGGCGACATCGGCGTCACCTGGCGGCTGGCCCGCCAGCTGGAGCAGGAGGGTCATGGACAGGTACGGCTCTGGGTGGACGATCTGGCCAGCTTCGCCCGCATCTGTCCGGGGCTGGATCCCGCGCTGGATCGCCAGTGGGTTGAGGGGATCCACATCCAGCACTGGCACTATACCCTGCCCGTCGATGTCATCCCGGCCAGGGTCGTGATCGAAGCCTTTGCCTGCGAACTGCCCGCGCCTTTCGTACAGGCCATGGCCGAGCAGAGCCCGCCCCCCTGCTGGATCAATCTGGAGTACCTCAGTGCCGAAGCCTGGGTCGAGGATTGCCACGGCCTCGCCTCCCCCCAGCGGGTCGGTAGTCAGAGCCTCAACAAATTCTTCTTCTTCCCGGGCTTCACCCCCAGCACCGGTGGCCTGCTGTGCGAGCGCGGACTGATCCAGGCACGAGAGGCCTGGCAACAGGATGAGGCTGGACTTGTCGCCTACTGGGCCAGTCTCGGCCTGCCGCCCCAAGGGGAAGATGAGCTGCGCATCAGCCTGTTTGCCTATGAGAGCGAGGCGCTCATCAGCCTGGTCGAGGGATGGCAGGCCAGCCCAACCCCGGTCACCCTCTTGCTGCCGCTGGGCCGCGCCGTGGCGGACGTGCTGCGGGGCCTGGGCTGTGAGGGCCAGGCCGTGCAGGCCGGTGATCTGTTGCGAGGGGGCAACCTCAGCGTCAAGCTGCTGCCGATGACGGATCAGGCCGGTTATGACAGGCTGCTGTGGAGCTGCGATCTCAATCTGGTGCGCGGCGAAGACTCTTTCGTGCGGGCCCAGTGGGCGGCGCGTCCCTTCCTCTGGCACATCTATCCCCAGGAGGAGCAGGCCCACATGGTCAAGCTGGACGGCTTCCTCGATCATTACCTGGCCGACTTGCCACCCGAGGTCAGTCAATGGCTACGGGCCTTCAACCACGCGCTTAATCAAGGGGATGGCACGAGGGAGCTCTGGGACAAATGGCCGCAATATGACGCTATTTTGCGGCAACATGGGGGAGACTGGTCACAGAAGTTGCTGAGGGATGGGGATCTCCTCACACGATTGGTGAAATTTCTGGAAAGCCGTATATAATCTGGCGGTTTTTATCCCCTTATACGCACATATTGCACAGGAATTTTTTACATGAAAACCGCACAGGAAATCCGCGCTGGTAACGTCGTCATGATCGGCACCGAGCCGATGGTGGTACAGAAGGCCGAGTTCAACAAATCCGGCCGTAACTCCGCCGTGGTCAAGATGAAGCTGAAGGGCCTGCTCAACGGCAGCGCCACCGAGACCGTCTTCAAGGCTGACGACAAGCTGGACGTGGTTCAGCTGGAGCGTAAAGAGTGCACCTACTCCTACTTCTCCGATCCCCTGTATGTCTTCATGGACACCGAGTACAACCAGCACGATGTCGAGAAAGACAACCTGGGTGATGCCCTGAACTACATGGTTGACGGCATGGAAGACATCTGCGAAGTGACTTTCTACAACGAGAAAGCCATCTCCGTCGAACTGCCGACCACCATAGTCCGCGAAGTCGAGTACACCGAACCGGCTGCCCGTGGCGACACCTCCGGCAAAGTGACCAAGCCTGCCCGCCTGAAGGGCACCACCTACGAGCTGGCCGTTGCCGCCTTCGTAGAGATCGGTGACAAGATCGAAATCGATACCCGCACCGGTGAGTTCAAGCGTCGCGTCAACTGATGTGACGGCTTAGGCCAGTGTTGAAAAAAGCGAGCCCCTGGCTCGCTTTTTTATTGGCCGACCTTCCTCCGCCTGTCTGGCGATCCCAGCCCACGCCCCCCTAATCCCTCGACTCCCCTTCAGGAATGCCCCAGGCCGCCGCTAACAGTAAGACCCGCACCCAGGGTAAGCCAAGAGGGGCCTATGGCCAGAGTATCGCTACCGTTGTTGTTGAGCCTGTGCAGCCTGAGCGGTGGGCCTCTCCTTGCCAGCGAGCTGACCCCGCCCCCTCCGGCGGATCACTGGCAGAGTCGTGACTGGCAAGGTCTGCCCGGCGCCAGTCAGCTGGAGAAACAGACGGTGCTGTTTGCCAAACATGACAGCAACAGCTACCTGGGTCTGGCCATCCTGCTGCCGGACTGGCAGCGCAGTGGTCAGTTGTGGCAACTGACACGCCAGCTGACCCGTGTCGGCTTCGATACCCTGTTGCTGCTGCCCTCCCCAAATCAAACCGAGCTCGATCCCACGGCCGAGAAGAAGCAGCAGGGCATAGATGCCTTTCGCAAGCAGTTCGCCGAGCGCATCGTCCAACTCGGTGACGCCAAGTGGCAGGCGGGGGGCTTCAAGCTGCTGCTGGCTCAGGGCACCAGCGCCGCCTGGGTCAGCAACCTCATAGCCAGCGAGCAGCTGCCCGCCCCCGATGCCCTGGTGCTGCTCGACGGCTTCTTCCCCAATTCCCAGAGCAACCAGACCCTGGCCAAGCAGGTCGCCCAAGGCACCATACCCACGCTGGATCTCTATCAGGAGCAGGGGGGAAACTGGCCACTGCAGGCCGCCGAGCAACGCCGTGAGGAGAGTCGGCGCAGTCACAAGCTCAACTACCGCCCCTATGCCCTGATGGAACTCGATGAGGCGCCGGGGCGCATCCAGGGTTGGCTCACTCACCTCGGCTGGCTCTGACGGCTCTGATGCCAGGGGATGAAATAGCGGATCCGGCCCCAGAGCGGGATCTCGCTGCCAAGGGCGATTGGCAGTGGCCCTCCGCCCCCTTTCTTTGGCATCATAGGACTCCATAGCCGGAGGCCCCATGCAGCAGATAGTCTTCCTCGACAGCGATACCCTGGATGCGGGCGTGCGACTGCATCGCCCCGACTTCCCCCATCACTGGTTGAGTTACCCGACCACGACACCGGATCAGGTGGTGCCTCGCCTGCGTGAGGCCAGCATCGCCATCATCAACAAGGTGCGCATCGGCGCCGCCGAACTGGCCGCGTTGCCAGGGCTGCGCTTAATCGCCCTGGCCGCCACCGGCAGCGACAACCTGGATCTGGAGGCGTGCCGCGCCGCCAACGTCGCCGTGTGCAACATCCGCAACTACTCGGGCCCCTCGGTACCAGAGCATGCCATGGCCCTGATGCTGGCCCTGTCGCGCAACCTGTTCGCCTGGCGCCAATCCCTGCTGGAGGGGCGCTGGCAACAGAGCGGCCAGTTCTGCTTCTTCGATCACCCCATTATGGATCTGCACGGCAAGCGGCTCGGCATCATCGGCAAGGGCACCCTGGGCCAGGCCCTGGGCGAGCGGGCGCTTGGCATCGGCATGGAGGTGCGTTATGCCCAGAGCCAGATAGGCGGTGAGGCAGCAGGCGATCGCCTGCCCCTCGATGAGCTGTTGGCCAGCTCGGATGTGATCAGCCTGCACTGCCCGCTCACCCCCTACACCCGCCACCTCATCGGGGAGCGGGAGCTGGCACTGATGAAACCGACGGCCTTGTTGATCAACGTAGGCCGTGGCGGCCTGGTGGACGAGCAGGCGCTGCTGGAGGCGCTGGGGAACGGCCGACTCGGCGGCGCCGGCTTCGATGTGGCCAGCCAGGAGCCGCCCCCTCCGGATCACCCGCTGATGCGGGCGCTGCAATATCCCAACTTCATCCTGACCCCGCACGTGGCCTGGGCCAGCGAAGAGTCGATGCAGCGCCTGGCCGATCAGCTGATCGACAACATCAACGCCTTTGCCGCCGGGAGACGCCAGCACCGGCTGGTCTGACCCAGGACGCTCAAGGCGAATGAACACGAGGCATATCGGCTCCCACGGAGGGCGACACAGCGGCGATAGTGAAACGGCAGAAAGAGGGGAGGCACCATGCCTCCCCTCTTCTATTGTTCCCGGTAAGAGCCGGGGTCGAGACCAAGCTGCGGCTGCAGCTCGTCTTGTTGCGCCTGTCTTGGCACTTATCTTTACGTTATCCGCACATGGGCGAACTCATGCCTGCAGACACCCTGCGTTTCAACGTGGGGAGACAGGGGGCGGCAGCGGGATCCCCCGCGCCTCCATCACCACCCGCAGTCGATCCGGGTAGTCGGTGATCATGCCGTCGACCCCGTTCTCCAGCATGCGATTCATGGTGCCCTCATCGTCGACCGTCCAGGGGATCACCTTGATGCCCTCGGCATGGGCGGCATCGACCAGATCCGGAGTGGTGTACTCCACATAGCCGGGATCCCCGTAACGTCCCCCCTGGGGATCCCCGTGTACCGGAGAGATGGCATCGGCGCCGAAAGAGGCCACGGCCTGCACCAGATCCCCATTGAAGTCATCGATGTCGAGCCCCCCCAGCCAGGGAGACGCACCCGGCATGCCAACCTGCAGGAACTGCTGACCATTGGTCAAGGCTATGATGGGCAGGCTGGGTTCGAGCTCCCGCGCCAGCATGAGTGAGCCCCAGTCGAAACTCTGTATGGTTGCCTGCCGCATCAGACCGGCGTCACGGATCTCCTTGAGCACCGTCTTGACGAAGATCTCCCGGGGGGCCGTCTCCTCCGGTGCGCCCGCCTCGACCTTGGTCTCGATGTTGAGCAGCACCTGATCGGCCTGGTAGGCGTTCACCAGGGCTAACACCTCTTGCAGGGTCGGCATGGTGGCACCGGGGACCTGCACCTGCTCGGGAAAATCGGCCAGCGGCAGGGAGCCACAATCCAGGGTCTTCACCTGGGCCAGGGTGAGATCCTTGATGTATTTGCCCACGTAGGGGTACAGGGGATCTCCCTCGCTGGCGGGCTGGGTATCCAGACACTTCTTGTCCGAGATCTTGCGATCATGGGTCACAACCGCTATGCCATCCCGGGTGATCTGGGTGTCCATCTCCAGGGTGGTGACCCCCATCTCCAGGGCGTTGGCAAAGGCGGCCAGGGTGCTTTCCGAGACGAGGCCGAGGCCGCCACGATGCGCTTCTAGATCGAAGGCCCTGGGCTCGTTGAACAGGTGTGGTGGGGTATCAAGCTGGGAGGTCGACGCATTATCATGGCAAGCCGAAAGCAACAGGGGAGAAAAGAGCACCAGGCTAAGGAGGCGAGGTGTTGGGATAGACATGAGCATAACCTTGTTGAGTAAGAGGTCCGGCTAAGCTAACTCCTTTATATTTCTAAAAAATTAATATGACTGATGTTGTTACCATTCTCTTGTTCGTCTCTCTTCCAGGGAGGGCGATGGATCAACAGGCCGGACATGCCACGGCCCGCATACCGCAGACAGAATGCAATCAAGCATGCCAGTCTGACAGACTGGCATGCTTGTCACGGATCCTTTGCTCGGCACACGAATGAGATCAGTCGTCGTCATGCCATCCGTGTTTGCGGTGTTTCTTGTAATATTTTTTCTTGTGCTTGTGGTGGTGATAATGGCGATCGTCATGATAGCGACGTCCGTCGTAGCGGCGACCGCCCCTGTCATCATCACGGGATTCGTGACCGTCCCCGGTGCGGGCGCCAATAGCCGAACCACCGGCACCACCTATGCCTGCACCGATCAACTGACCGGTATCACCGCTCAGGCTCTTGCCGATGGCCGCCCCACCCAGGGCCCCCACGGCGCCGCCGATGGCGGCTTCGTTCTTGTTACCGCGATTGGCAGTCGCGGCACCACCTGCCGCGCCCCCCAGGGCCGCGCCAACCAGGGCACCGGTATCACCACCAAGCTGCTTGCCAAGCATGGTCCCCGCCACGCCACCGACACCACCGCCGAGTATGGTATTGACCGTCTCGGAGGCCTGCGCCGGCAGCCAGGCCAACAACAGAGGCCCCAACAACGCCAAGGAACGCAGCGTCTGTCTGTTCATTCCCATGGGATACTCCTGTCCAGCTGATTAATTTTCCCCTGCACTATGATGAGAGTCGGTAACGCGCGCCATAGCCCCTCCCCCTTCCAGACGACAAAGCTTGACTGAGCCTGAATGGGTCATCGTTTAACTCTTTGAATTGTCATGAATAGTTCTCGATAACGCCTGCCAGCTCATCCTGAATCCCCTCCCTGACGTCATTCGTCATCGGTCAACTCCTGTCGGCAAGGGGCCCAGTCGGGCATGACCTGAACCTGCGGGATCTCCAAACGCTATGGATGGATGGGCTAGGAAGAGCTTGATGGCGGCGCTACACTGGCTGCGCACGAGGCCAGCTTGGCCCTTGGGTCCGCCATGCCGTTGAACCACGCATTTTCGTTACGCAAGGAGAGGTTATGAGCAATTCATTTATCGAACTGATGAAAGTACGCCGCACCATCTATGCACTCGGGGACAAGGTTTCCCACAGTCAGGACGCGTTGACCGCCCTCATTCAAGAGGCGGTCAAGCAGAGTCCCTCTTCGTTCAACTCCCAAAGTTCCCGGGTGGTCATTCTCTTTGGTGATCAGCACCACGCCCTCTGGGACCTGACGAAGGAGACGCTGCGCAAGCTCGTTCCCACCGAGGCCTTCCCCCAGACGGAAAACAAAATCAACGGCAGTTTCCGTGCAGGGTTTGGCACTGTGCTCTTCTTCGAAGACACCGCCGTCATCAAGGAGCTGCAGCAGAAGTTCGCCCTCTATGCCGACAACTTCCCCATCTGGTCCGAACATGCCACCGGCATAGCCCAGTTTGCAGTCTGGAGCGCCCTGGCCCAGGAAGGCATTGGCGCCTCACTGCAACACTACAACCCGATCATTGACGATCAGGTTCATCAGCGTTGGGAGCTCCCCGCCAGCTGGCTGCTGCGTGCCCAGATGCCCTTTGGCAGCATAGAGCAGCCCGCCGGCGACAAGACCTTTATGGATGATGCCGAGCGCTTCCGCGTCTTTGGTTGAGATCCACCGCCCCCTCCCATGAGGGGGCTCACAACCCATTCTCATCGGACTCTGTGCCCATCCCATGGGCCCCCTTCTGCATCAACCGCTTGCCACTGTCCATCGTCTCCCCAAGCCGATCTCTGCAGCGGCGAACACTCGCTTTGGCAGGATGTGCACTACCACCAGCTGCTGTCAGCGTGCAGGCTGATCGCCAGCCCTCCCTCTTGCTCTGTCACCTTTATCTGCCGCCAATCCCGCACTCGGGCCGCCACCGCAGGATCGAGCGCGCGATCTCCACCGATCTGCACGACCCGGCAACCCGCTCTGATAGCACTCTGTATTCCAGCCAGCGCATCCTCAAACACCAGGCAGTCGGCAGGCGCCACTCCCAGGCTCTTGGCTCCCAGCAGATAGGGTTCGGGATCCGGCTTGCCTCTGGCTACCTCGGCGGCACCAATCAGTTGCAGCGGCACGGGCAAACCCGCCGAGGCCAGACGGTGCAAGGCCACCCGACGGCTGGCCGAGGTCACCAGCGCCCAGCGGGTCATGGGTAGCCCCTGCAAGACGGCGCGACAACCCGCCAGCGGTTCGGCGGCCCCTGTATGCTGGATCTCCATCTCATCGAGCAGGGCTATCTCCCGGGCCAGATCCAGGTCGGGCGCCAGGGCCTGGATCACCTCAAAGGATCGCACCCCATGACAGGCGGCCAGGATGGGGTCGGGGTCGAGCCGGTGGCGTCGACACCATAGCCGCCACACCGTCTCCACTTCGGTGGTGGAGTGAACCAGGGTACCGTCCATGTCGAGCAGCAGCGCCGCCGCCTGCAACGTGAGCCCCGTCATGACGGACGTCCCGCCCTGGGGGTGCCCTGAATGCCGGGCAGCTCCCCTATCTCCTGTTCATAGCAGGCCAACGCCTGCCGACTGTTGCCCGCCAGGATCTGCCGGGGATCCAGCACAAACCCCTGCTGCAACAGACTGACCAGCAGCTCTCCCGTCTCCGGGGCCGCCAGGGGCTGAGCGATCACAGTCCCTTCTTTGCGTAATAACAGATACGTTTCTGTGCTCATGGTCTCTTCCCTCTGGGCAGCGTGACGGACAACAGGCCCGTTTCGAGACCATTAGAACAAGGGCAATAGATAATTTATAATCAATAAAACTCAACATTCGATAATCAAACGGAATGAAATTCGACTTCAAACAGCTACAAGCCTTCGTGACCCTGGCCCAGAGCGCCAACTACCGGGAGGCAGCGGCACGCCTCTTCATCACGCAACCGGCCCTGACCAAGCAGATCCAGGGGCTGGAGCTGATGCTGGGGGCCAGCCTGTTCAATCGCGGTCGCCACGGGGCAGCGTTAACCGCCATCGGCGCCCAGTTGCTCGTCCAGGCCCGCGCCCTGGTCGAGCATGGACAGGGATTCGAGCGCCACGCCCTGGCATTGGCCAGCGGCATCGCCGGACGGCTCAATATTGGCTTCGGCCTGTCGAGCTTCGAACTGGCGCCAACTCTGGTCGCTCGCTTTCGCCAGCACGCCCCCGAAGTGCTTGTCCATCTGCGGGACATGCCCTCGGCCGTCCAGCATGAACAACTGCTGTCGGGGCAATTGCAACTCGGCTTCATGCGCCGCCCTCAAGGTGAACAGCTTCACGAGATCCCGTTGCTGACAGATCGACTGGTGCTGGCGGTGCCCACCCAAAGCATTCAGGGTGACGCTACCGGGCTGGATGTGGAGCAGGCGCTGACTCGGCAACCGCTGCTGCAGATGGTGGGGCATCGCTGTCCGGGCCTGAGCCAGCAGATTGCCAGCTTCCTCGGCGCCAATCGACTGACAGGGACCATTCAAGAGGCGGAAGATATTCAGACCCTGGTGGCCCTGGTCGCCGCCGGCATCGGCAATGCGATATTACCGAGGAGTGTCAGCTTCATCGCTGGCCCCAACGTGACCCTCTATCCCCTCTCGGGTCCCCACTCCGCATGGGAGATAAGCCTGGTGTGGAACCCGGGTTTCCATGATCCCATCCGGGATAACTTCTTGAAAATGATGACGACCATGGCACCACAGCGCCCGGGATCACAGTGACGAGATCCGGGGATGCCTGAGTTGCGACCCGGCCAAGCCTGGGTGTATCGTCTGCGACACTGACACTGCCGAGAGGTTTGATATGAGATCGAGATGGCACAACGCCCTGCCCCTGCTCCCCTTGCTGACCCTGGCGGGCTGCGCCCAGCAGGGCCCTGCACCCGCACCAGCCAAGATAGGCATGGCCAATCCGGCCTCGGTCTATTGCACCGAGCAGGATGGCAAGTTAGTCATGGAAGAAGAAGCGGGGGGGACAGTGGGATATTGCCATCTGCCAGATGGCACCGTCATGGAAGAGTGGACCCTCTACCGGGCAGCCCAGCAATCCCAGTAGGTGCAGTTGCCCTCATGCCCACCCGCAAAAACAGAAGGCCGATCATGAGGATCGGCCTTCTGTTATGAGCGAAAGCCGCCCAGAGGCGTTAGCCTTGCCCATCCGCCGTTAGCTGTTCGACCTTGATGACCTCGGCGATACGGCTCAGCATCCGCAGGGATGCATGGTGTTCATTGGCATCCGCCGCGGCGCAGGCATCTTCCAGAATGGTGATGCGGTAATCCCTGTCATGGCCATCCCGCGCCGCGGCCTGGATGGCCCAGCTGCTGCTCAGCCCGCACAGGTAGAGGTGTTCGATGCGATTGGCCCGCAGGGCAGGCTCAAGCAGGGTGCCATAGAAGGGACTGACCCTTGGCTTCTCCATCACCAGATCGGTCGGTTGCACATCAAGCTCCGGGTGAAACTCGCACCCCTCGCCATCGAGGCAGAGGGCACCAAAGGCCTGCGCGCGGCCAAACATGGGGGAGCCCTTGGGCTGGACATGATAGTTGGCCTCAAAACCGACCTTGACCTGGATCACCAGCCAACCATGGGCCCGGGCATATTTCAGTGCCTGATTGGCATGAGTGATGGCGTCTTGCTCCTGCACGTGGCGGGCAGAGGCCGCTATCTTGCCATCCGGGTGGGCGAGATCCTTGATGAAATCGATGACCAGCAGTGCCTTGTCTGTCATGGTTGCGTCTCCAGATGTGAACGAGTGGCCTACACCAGCCCCAGTGCGTAGCGTAGCGCCATCTCCTTGAGGGGGCCCGCCTTGTCGGCCAGATTGAGAGCCAGATTGCGTGCCAGGCGCAGCGGCCCTATGTCGTTGCTAAAGGCCGCGTAGAAGAGATCCATCCCCGACTGCATCAACATATTGTCCGGGCGCCTGCGCCGCTCATAACGCCTTGCCAAGGCAGGATCTTGCCAATTGTCTCCCGCCGCCTCTAGCAGTTCACTCCAGCAGGCCACGTCCTTGAAGCCGAGGTTGACCCCCTGACCCGCCAGCGGATTGATGGTGTGGGCGGCATCGCCGAGCAGCACTACCCGCCCGGCGTGATAGTCGTTGGCATGACGGCGTACCAGCGGGAAGCTGCCCTTGCCGGTCACCCTGAAACCGCCGAGCCGGGTCGGGAAGTGCTGACGCACCTCGGCGGCCAGGGCCTCGTTATCCAGGGCCGACAGGGCGCGGATCCGGGCCGGGCTGTCATACCAGACCAGGGAGCCGTGCTGACCCGGCAGCGGCAGGAAGGCGCGCGGGCCACTCGGGGTGAACTGCTGCCAAGTGATATCTTCCTGCTCGAACTCGGTATCGATATTGATCAGCATGCAGTGCTGGCGGTACTCGAAGCGCGACACACCTATCCCGGCCAGGCGCCGGGTGAGGGACTCGGCACCGTCGCAGGCCAGCACCCAGCTGGCCTGCAACTCGGTACCATCATCGAGCAGCAAGGTGGCGTGATCACCGTTCTGCTGCAGACTCTGCACCGCCGCCGGGGTATGGGTCTGGATGTTCGCAAAATCCTCGATGCGGCGCAGCAGAGCGAGCTGGATGAGGCGGTTCTCTATGATGTAACCGAGCTGGGGCAGGCCCAGCTCCTCGGCCGAGAAACGGGTCGCGCAACCCGCTTGCTCCCAGGTCTCCAAGCGGCGGTAGGGGCACAGCCGCATCTGTTGCAGGTGTTGCCAGGCACCGGCCTTGTCCAGCAGCGCCACCGAAGCCTGGCTGATGGCGGAGACTCGCAAGTCCAATGGCTGTTCTGGGCTGAACGGTTCGGGCAGGCGCGTCTCGATGAGCCGCACCGAGCGCCCCTGACTCGCCAGCAGACAGGCGATGGCGGCGCCCACCATGCCGGCCCCAACGATGATCACATCGGCGTCATTGGGCCGTTGGCTGGGGACATCTAACTTTGCAAACATGGGTGCTTCCTGAAAACGGGCGCCCAGAGGCGCGGCGCCAACCGACGAGGGTGGGCTCTGTGACAAAGGCTTGGCAACCGGCCAAGCGTTGCTGTGGCCATGATACCCCAAGATGCGGTGGCAAGCAGTGACCTGGCTCGCCAGGGCCCGGTCATGGCAACAGGGCAAGTTCCATCACGCCAAGCCTGGTGCCAGCTGGATATTAACTGGTCAGCGTCCCCATTGCGGAGTAAAATGCTCGGTCGTTTGACCCTGTCAAATTTTAGAAACAGCCAAAAACCGTCAAGAGTAGCAATGAGCAAGAAACTTCACATCAAGACCTGGGGCTGCCAGATGAACGAGTACGACTCGTCCAAGATGGCCGACCTGTTGGACGCCAGCAATGGCTACACGCTGACCGAAGAGCCCGAGGAGGCAGACGTCCTGCTGCTCAATACCTGCTCCATCCGTGAAAAGGCCCAGGAGAAGGTGTTTCACCAGCTCGGTCGCTGGAAGAAGCTCAAGCTGAAAAAACCGGGACTGGTGATCGGCGTGGGTGGCTGTGTCGCCTCCCAGGAAGGGGAAGCCCTGCGCCAACGTGCGCCCTATGTGGACATCGTGTTCGGCCCCCAGACCCTGCACCGCCTGCCCGCCATGATCAAGCAGGTCCAGGAGGGGCGAGGTGCCCAGGTGGACATCGCCTTCCCGGAGATCGAGAAGTTCGACAACCTGCCGGAACCCCGTGCCGAGGGAGCCAGCGCCTTCGTCTCCATCATGGAAGGCTGCTCCAAATACTGCTCCTTCTGCGTGGTGCCCTACACCCGCGGCGAGGAGGTGAGCCGACCGCTCGACGACGTGCTCTACGAAATCGCCCAGCTCGCCCAGCAGGGGGTGCGCGAGGTGAACCTGCTCGGTCAGAACGTCAACGCCTACCGGGGCCCGACCTTCGATGGCAATGACTGCACCTTCGCCGAGCTGCTGCGCCTGGTGGCCGCCATCGACGGCATCGACCGCATTCGCTACACCACCAGCCATCCCATCGAGTTCACCGACGACATCATCGAGGTCTACAAGGACACGCCGGAAGTGGTCAGCTTCCTGCACCTGCCGGTGCAGAGCGGCTCGGATCGCATCCTGACCATGATGAAGCGCCCCCACACTGTGCTGGAGTACAAGTCCAAGATCCGCCGCCTGCGCGCCGCCCGTCCCGACATCACCATGAGTTCCGACTTCATCGTCGGCTTCCCGAACGAGACGGACGAGGATTTCGAGGCCACCATGAAGCTCATCGAGGAGATCAACTTCGACATGAGCTTCAGTTTCATCTACAGCCCGCGCCCCGGCACCCCGGCCGCCGATCTGCCGGACGACGTCGACATGGAGGTGAAGAAGGCCCGCCTCACCCGCCTGCAGAACCAGATCAATCACCAGTCCATGCTCATCGGCCGCGCCATGCTGGGCTCGGTGCAGCGCATCCTGGTGGAGGGGCCCTCCAAGATGGATCCCATGCAGCTCAGTGGCCGCACCGAGAACAACCGGGTGGTCAACTTCGAGGGACCGCACCGTCTCATCGGTGGCTTCGCCGACGTGGAGATCACCGACGTGCGCCCCTACTCCCTGCGTGGCCGCTTCATCCGCGGCGAGGACGAAATGAATCTGCGCATCGCCACGGCGCCGAGCGACATTCTGGCGCGTCGGCCCGACAACCTGCCCAATGAACTGGGCGTCGCCGCCTTCAGGCCCCACTAATTTTCTTCCCCCTCCGCCTGCCGGAGGGGGATATCGCTGAGACGAGGACACTTTGAGCCGACACATCTCGACCCTGAACCTGCACCTGGAGCCCGCTGACAATCAGCGCCTCGTCAGCCTGTGCGGTCCCTTCGATGACAATATCAAACAATTGGAACGCCGCCTCGGCGTCGAAATCAGCTACCGTGACAACCACTTCCAGCTGCTCGGCAAACAGGCCCAGGTGGATGCCGCCGCCGTCATCCTCAAGCATCTCTATGTGGAGACCCAGGCGCTCAAGGGGGGCAAGGTGACCGACATTACCCCCGAGATGGTGCACCTGACGGTGCAGGAGTCCCGTGTGCTGGAGCAGGACGATGAGGAGACCCCGAGCCAGCCCCATGGCAAGGAGGTGACGGTCAAGACCAAGCGCGGCCTCATCAAGCCCCGCAGCCCGAACCAGGCGCAGTACATCAGCAACATAGTGCGCCACGACATCAGCTTCGGCATTGGCCCGGCCGGTACCGGCAAGACCTATCTGGCGGTGGCCGCCGCAGTGGATGCCCTGGAGCGCCAGGAGATCCGCCGCATCCTGCTGACCCGCCCGGCGGTGGAAGCCGGGGAGAAGCTCGGCTTCCTGCCCGGGGATCTCTCCCAGAAGGTCGATCCCTACCTGCGCCCCCTCTACGACGCCCTGTTCGAGATGCTGGGCTTCGAGCGGGTCGAGAAGCTGATGGAGCGCAACATCATCGAGGTGGCGCCCCTCGCCTATATGCGCGGAAGAACCTTGAATGACGCCTTCATCATCCTGGACGAGGCCCAGAACACCACCACCGAGCAGATGAAGATGTTCCTGACCCGCATCGGCTTCAACTCCAAGGCGGTGGTCACCGGCGACATCACCCAGGTGGACCTGCCGCGCAGCACCAAGTCCGGCCTGCGCCACGCCCTGGAAGTGCTGCAGGGGGTCGATGGCCTGTCGTTCAACTTCTTCGAATCCAAGGACGTGGTGCGCCACCCGGTGGTGGCCCGCATCGTGCAGGCCTATGAGGCATTCGACGCCGCGCAGGCCGAGTCCGCCACTGCCAAACCCAATAGAGCCAACGCCAAACAAGAGAGCGCCCAATGAGCCTGACCCTGGATCTGCAACTGGCCTCTGAGCAAGAGACGGGGCTGCCGAGTGCAGCCCAGCTGCAAGGCTGGCTGGAAGGCACCATCCTCGGCTTCCAGCCAGAGGCCGAGGTGACGATACGCATCGTCGATGAGGCCGAGAGCCAGCAGCTCAACCACACCTATCGCGGCATGGAGAAGCCCACCAATGTGCTCTCCTTCCCGTTTGAGGCTCCACCAGGCATGGAGCTGCCCCTGCTCGGCGATCTCGTTATCTGTCGTCAGGTGGTGGAGCGCGAGGCCGCAGAGCAAGGTAAAACCCTGGAAGCCCACTGGGCCCATATGGTTGTGCACGGCAGTCTGCATCTGCTAGGTTATGACCATATCGAGGATGAGGAAGCCGAAGAGATGGAAGGGCTTGAGCGCGACATCATGGCCGAGCTCGGTTTCCCAGATCCTTATCAGGACGATATACTCGGTGACGAGTATCACGGCGACTGACGTCAACCCCGTTGACGACGCAGGCCTTCGGGCCTGACCTATTCGGGTCGCTGACCCTTTAATGAGTAATCAAGAGACATCATGACCGACGATCACCCTAGTACCGGCTCGCCGAAGAAAACCTGGCTCGATAAACTCAGCCAACTCTTCCAGGGCGAGCCAAGAGACCGCAATGATTTGGTAGATGTGATTGCCGACGCCGAAGAGCGCGACCTCATCGACCAGGACACCAAGGACATGATTGAAGGTGTGCTCGAAATTGCCGAGCTGCGCGTGCGCGATATCATGATCCCCCGCTCCCAGATGGTGACCATCGAGAAATCCCAATCCGTGGATGAACTGCTGCCGGTCATCATAGAATCTGGTCACTCCCGTTTTCCGGTGATCAACGAAGACAAGGATCATGTGGAGGGCATCTTGCTCGCCAAGGATCTGCTGCCATTCGGTTTTGGCTCTCACCACGCCAGCGAGCCCCTGCAACTCGAAAACATCCTGCGCCCGACCGTGATAGTGCCCGAGAGCAAGCGGGTCGACCGTCTGCTCAAGGAGTTCCGTGAGGAGCGCTACCACATGGCCATAGTGGTGGACGAGTTCGGCGGTGTCTCGGGTCTGGTGACCATAGAAGACATTCTCGAGCTCATCGTCGGCGAGATAGATGACGAGTTCGACGATGACGACAACGAACCCGATGAGATCCGCCGCATCAGCAAGCGGGTCTTCGCGATCAGCGCCCTCACCGAGATAGAAGACTTCAACGACTATTTCGGCACCCAGTTCAGCGATGAAGAGGTGGATACGGTGGGCGGCCTGGTGATGCACGCCTTCAGTCACCTGCCCAAGAAAGGGGAAGAGATAGAGCTCGATGGCTATCTGTTCAAGGTGATGCATGCCGACCGTCGTCGTCTGCAGCAGTTGCAGGTCCGGATCCCCGAAAATCATATCGCGGCACAATCCGAGACCCAGTAAGCCGGCGCACTCTGCCCTGGCTGACTGTAAAAAACGCCCCGCACCGCGGGGCGTTTTCGTTGGCGATCGGTCAATGCCGAGCCCCCGGGCTCGCCGTTGCCCGCCATTACGGGTTAAGATAGCGGCCAATATCATTGAAGCCCAATTTGAGCCCCAATTACCCGTGAAATCAAAACTCCTGACAAGCCTCTGTGCCTTTGCCTGTGGCGCCCTCGCCGTGCTGGCCTTCTCGCCCTTCGGTTACTGGCCCGTGGTTGTCCCCTCCCTGCTTGGCCTCTATGCCCTGCTGGACAAGGCCAACCCCAGACAAGCCGCCTGGCGCGGTTTTGGTTACGCCATGGGGATGTTCCTGCCGGGGCAGTGGTGGATCCATGTCAGCATGACGGAGTTTGGTGGCATCCCCCTGCCAGCGGCCTTCCTGCTATTGACCGCATTGGCGGCTTATCTGTCCCTCTACCCGACCCTGGCCTGCTGGCTGTTCGCCCGCTTCTTCACCGCCCGCCACTGGAGCCGCTGGCTGCTCGCCTTCCCGGCGCTCTGGCTCATCGCCGACTGGCTGCGCGGCTGGGTGATGACCGGCTACCCCTGGCTCTGGTTTGGCTACAGCCAGATTGATGGCCCCCTCAAGGGTTTTGCCCCCATCCTCGGGGTGCAGGGCATCACCCTCGCGCTGTTGCTCTGTACCTCAGCCCTCTGGCTGCTGTGGCAGAGTCGCAAACCGGCCTGGCTGCTGCTGCCGGTCGCCCTGGTCGCCAGCGCCCATGGATTGATGCAGCTCAACTGGGTGACCCGGGGCGAGCCGGTCAAGGTGGCGCTGGTGCAGGGCAACATAGCCCAGTCCCTCAAGTGGGATCCCGAGGCCCTGGTGCCCACCATTCGCACCTATCAGGATCTCAGCCGCGATAACCAGGATGCCGACATCATCATCTGGCCGGAATCCGCCATTCCGGCACTCGAAAAAGAGATGGGCAACTATCTGGAGAGCCTGGACAAGGCGATGAAGATCAATGATACCGCCCTGCTGGCCGGTATCATCAACTACGACACCAAGCAGCAGCGTTTCTATAACGTGGTGCTCGGCATGGGGGTACAGGATGCGGACGGCAAGCAGAGCTACCACTATGAGCATGAGAACCGCTTCAACAAGTATCATCTGCTGCCCATTGGCGAATATGTGCCGTTCGAAGATTGGCTGCGCCCCATCGCCCCCTTCTTCAATTTGCCCATGTCCTCCTTCAGCCCAGGGGATGAGGTGCAACCCAATTTGATCGCCAAGGGGTTCAAGCTGGCAGCGGCCATCTGCTACGAAATCATCTTCCCGGAGGAGCTGCGCCGCACCGTCCAGCCGGACACCGACTTCTTGCTGACCGTCTCCAATGACGCCTGGTTTGGCAGCAGCATAGGTCCCTGGCAGCACATGGAGATCGCTCGCATGCGCGCCCTGGAACTGGCTCGCCCGTTGCTGCGTGCCACCAACAACGGCATCACCATCACCACCGAGATCGATGGCAGCATCACAGGCCAGATCCCGCAGTTCGAAGCCAAGGTGCTGCGCAGTGAAGTGCGTCCCGCCCATGGCCAGACTCCCTATCACCGCTTTGGCAGCTGGCCCCTCTACGCGTTCTGCGCCCTGGGGCTGGGGCTGGCCCTGGGGCTGAGACCCCGCGCCCACCCCTGGGCTCGTGAACTGTGATAGCCGAGGGATAAATGAAGAAGGCGCCCCAAAAAGGCGCCTTCTTCTATGTCTGGGATACGCGGACTCTCAGGGCGAGAGGGGCTCACGATGGAACTCGCTCGCCCCGCATTCCGGGCAGGGGCCGAGCTGCTGCGGATGAAGCACCGTATGGCGCCACTCACAATCCTCGCACACCACCACCCCGAGGCCGACCCAATCACCAACACGATAAACGCCCTTGTGCTCCAGTTCGTCGGCCAGCTCCTGCCATTCCACCTGGGATCGGTCGGTCACATCGGCGAGCCAGGACCAGGCGGTATCTTTGAGCGCCAGCATGAAGGCCGACTCCGGTGCCTCGGCCCGACCGGCCTCAAAGTTGCCCAGATCCCGCTTCACGTATTCGGCGATCAGGGCCAGCTCATCCTGGGTCAGGTCACCGGCGGCTTCCATATAAGCCTGTACCTTGGCAATCATGCGATTGAGGCGCTCGCCCTGAAAGGCTTCCGTCTCCTCCCACTGCTGCCTGAGCTGGGCGATGAAGGCCTCATAACCTTTTCGACGTTTGTCCATGGCATTACTCCTCTCGAATGACGGATGGATGCTTTGCCCGACTGGTAACCCGGGACGCTGACGGTTGTTGCCGCCGCAGGATATGGGTATTCTATCGGGATTTCCCAGCCGATTTATCTACCCATTTCACAGATCCGGATGTCACCAAATGCAAGAGCAATACGTTCCCCAGTCCATAGAACCAGCAGTGCAACAGCACTGGGATGCCAAGAAAACCTTCAAGGCAGTGGAGAAAGTAGACAAAGAGAAGTTCTACTGCCTCTCCATGTTCCCTTATCCGTCTGGTCGTCTACACATGGGGCACGTGCGTAACTACACCATAGGTGATGTGATCTCCCGTTATCAACGGCTCAATGGCAAGAACGTACTGCAACCCATCGGTTGGGATGCCTTCGGTCTGCCCGCCGAAAACGCCGCCATCAAGAACAACACGGCGCCGGCCCCCTGGACCTATGAAAACATCGAATACATGAAGAACCAGCTCAAGATGCTGGGGCTGGGCTATGACTGGGACAGGGAGCTGGCCACCTGCAAGCCGGATTACTACCGCTGGGAGCAGTGGTTCTTCACCAAGCTCCATGAGAAGGGTCTGGTCTACAAGAAGACCTCCTCGGTCAACTGGTGCCCGAACGATCAGACGGTGCTCGCCAACGAGCAGGTGATCGACAACTGCTGCTGGCGTTGTGACACCCCGGTGGAGCAGAAAGAGATCCCCCAGTGGTTCATCAAGATCACCGACTATGCCCAGGAGCTGCTGGACGATATAGAGAACCTGGATGGCTGGCCCGAGATGGTCAAGACCATGCAGCGCAACTGGATTGGCCGCTCCGAAGGGGTCAACATGACCTTCCAGGTCGCCGATAGCGATGCCTCCTTCGACATCTATACCACCCGTCCCGACACCCTGATGGGCGTGACTTACGTTGGTATCGCGGCCGGTCACCCGCTGGCCCTGCAGGCTGCTGCCACCAATCCGGAACTGGCCGCTTTCATCGAAGAGTGCAAGCACACCAAGGTCGCCGAAGCCGAGATGGCAACCATGGAGAAGAAGGGCATGGCCACCGGCCTGTACGCCATTCACCCTCTGAGCGGCCATAAGGTGCCGGTCTGGGTCGCCAACTTCGTGCTGATGAACTATGGCACCGGCGCCGTGATGGCGGTCCCCGGCCACGATCTGCGCGACCATGAATTTGCCACCAAATATGGCCTCGAGATCAAGGCGGTCATCAAGCCTGCCGATGGCGAGGTGGATGTGAGCGACGCCGCTTACACCGACAAGGGTGTGCTGTTCAATTCCGGCGAGTTTGACGGCCTCGAATTCCAGGCCGCCTTCGATGCCATCTCCAACAAGCTCGAGGCGCTGGGCCGCGGCAAACGCACCGTCAACTTCCGCCTGCGCGACTGGGGCGTCTCCCGTCAGCGTTACTGGGGTGCCCCCATCCCCATGTTGACTCTGGCCGATGGCACCGTAGTGCCGACCCCGGAAGATCAACTGCCGGTACTGCTGCCCGAAGACGTGGTGATGGACGGCATCCAGAGCCCGATCAAGGCCGATGCCGACTGGGCCAAGACCACTTACAACGGCCAGGAAGCGTTCCGCGAGACCGATACCTTCGACACCTTCATGGAGTCCTCCTGGTATTACGCCCGTTACTGCTCCCCGGACTACGACAAGGGCATGCTGGATCCCGCTGCCGCCAACCACTGGTTGCCGGTGGATCAGTACATCGGCGGCATCGAACACGCCTGTATGCACCTGCTCTACGCCCGCTTCTTCCACAAGCTGCTGCGCGATGCGGGCCTGGTCAACAGCAGTGAGCCGTTCAAGCGCCTGCTCTGCCAGGGCATGGTGCTGGCCGACGCCTTCTACTACAAGGACGAGAAGGGCGGCAACGTCTGGGTCAGCCCGACCGAGGTCAAGCTCGAGCGTGACGAGAAGGGCCGCATCACCAAGGCCGTCGATCTGGAAGGCCGCGAAGTGATCCACTCCGGCATGACCAAGATGTCCAAGTCCAAGAACAACGGCATAGACCCGCAACTGATGGTGGAGCGTTACGGCGCCGATACCGTCCGTCTGTTCATGATGTTCGCCTCCCCGGCCGACATGACCCTGGAGTGGTCCGACTCAGGCGTCGAAGGGGCCCAGCGCTTCCTGCGTCGTCTGTGGCGCCTCACCTTCGAACACGTCTCGGCCGGTGCCGTGCCTGCGCTGGACCTGACCGCCCTGACCGGCGATCAGAAAGCGGTGCGCCGTGAACTGCACAAGACCATCAAGAAGGTGAGCGATGACGTGGGTCGCCGCCAGACCTTCAACACCGCCATCGCCGCCATCATGGAACTGATGAACAACCTGGCCAAGCTGGGTTCGGATGCGCAAGACCGCGCCCTGATGCAAGAAGCGCTGGAAGCCGTGGTGGTCATGCTCTACCCCATCACCCCGCACATCGGCTTCGAGCTGTGGAAGATGCTGGGCAAGGGTGACGACGTGGACCACGCCGTCTGGCCGGTGGCCGACGAGGCCGCCATGGTCGAGACCGAGAAGCTGGTCGTCGTGCAGATCAACGGCAAGATGCGCGGCAAGCTGACGGTGCCCGCCGACATCAGTCAGGCCGAGATCGAGCGCCAGGCCATGGCTGATGCCTCGGTGCAGAAGTTCACCGACGGCCTGACGGTGCGCAAGATTGTCTATATCCCGGGCAAGCTGCTCAACATAGTCGCTAACTGATTGATCAGGCATCCTTCCCGATGCCATCACCGGGTGCAAGGCCGCAAGGTCGCGCACCCTCGTATAATCAAAGGAGGCGGCTCGCCGGTGCGCGCCGCCTCCTTGTTGGAGAGGACATGCCATGGGTTCGCCCCTCATTCGCTGGATCAGCATACTGTTGACCACACTGTTGCTTTCGGCCTGCGGCTTCCAGATGCGCGGCCAGGCCATTCCCCCCGAACTGATGACCATGAAGGTGGTCGGTGACACCAAGAGCGATCTCTATCGACTGGTGACCACCCGCCTCAAGGCGTCAGGGGTCGTGCTGGACGACAAGGAAGGCATTCCGGTGCTGACCCTGGGCAGCATCGGCAACAGCAGCGAGGTCGCCTCGGTCGATGCCCTCGGTCAGGACAGGGAGTATGTGCTCGGCTACAGCACCAGCTTTACCATCTCCATGCCGGGTCAACCGACCCAGATCTTCCCCATCACCTTCAACCGCAGTTTCCTGAACAAACCGGACGCGGCCCTTGCCTCATCCCGCGAGCAGGAGCAGCTCGGCAAGGAGATGCAGGAACAGGCCGCCAGCCTGATAGTGCGGCAGCTGAGCCAGGTCAAGTTCTGATGAGAGTATCTTGATGAGGATTTACCCCGAGCAGTTTGCGGATCACCTCAAGGCAGGGCTCAGGCCCTGCTATCTCGTCTTTGGTGCCGAGCCGCGGCTCGAGACAGCAGAGCAGGCCATCGACCTTGCCCATCCATCGACCCAGCCAGAACAAATTCTGATGAGAGTATCTTGATGAGGATTTACCCCGAGCAGTTTGCGGATCATCTCAAGACAGGGCTCAGGCCCTGCTATCTCGTCTTTGGTGACGAGCCGCTGCTCAAACAGGAGGCCATCGACAGCATCCGCCAGCACGCACACAAGCTGGGGTTCGATGAGCGCCACAGTTTCGTGGTCGAGCCGGGGCTTGACTGGAACCAGGTCTACGATGCCTGCCAGGCTATGAGCCTGTTCTCGGCCCGCCAGCTCATCGAGTTGGAGCTCCCCCCCAAGGTCGACAAGGATCTCGCCGCCCGCATCAGCGAAATCGGCAAGCAGCTGCATCCCGACCTGCTGCTGGTGCTGAGCGGTGGCCGGCTCAACCAGACCCAGATGAAGGCAGCCTGGTTCGACAAGCTCTACCAACTTGGAACCTATGTGCCGGTCAACCACCCGGAGCCGCGCTTCTTCCCGCGCTGGATGGGGGCCCGTTTTCAGAAGTTCGGCCTCAAGGCCCTGCCCGATGCCATCAATTTCATGTGCCATGCCTATGAGGGCAACCTGCTGGCGGCGAGTCAGGAGATTGAGAAGCTGACCCTGCTGGATCCACCTCAGCCGATCAGCGTTCCCTATCTGCAAGAGACCATCATTCGTCACGCCCACTTCACCCCCTTCCAGCTGATCGATACCCTGCTGGAGGGCAAAGTGAACCGGGCCCAGCGCATCTTGCAGGCCCTGCGCGCCGAGGGCACCGAGCCCGGCATGCTCGCCTGGACCCTGACTCGCGAGCTGGAACAGCTCACCGAGCTGTCGCTGGCCATGCGCAGTGGCCAACCCCTGGGGGAGCACTTCTCCCGCCTGCGTATCTGGCAGAGCCGCCAGCAGCTGATCCAGCAGGCACTGACCCGCTTGCCCTTTGCCAAGTTGCAGCAGCTCTGGCAGCTGATGAGCCAGCTCGACGCCGCCCTGAGCCACTTCGAGACACAGCGTGCCTGGCTGCTGCTGCAAACCCTGGCCCTGGGATTTCGCGATGGCCACCCCTTGCCGATGGCTGTGGAGCGCAACCCATGCTAAGCAAACCAATCGGCCTGCGCGCGACAAAGGCCACCTTCGAGTCCATTTGTCATCGGCCCCCGACGATCAGGACAGTGCCACAGGGGTGGGCTGCATGTTGAATCCAGCTATCGGCCTGCTCGGCGGCACCTTCGATCCCATTCATATCGGCCATCTGCGCCCAGCCATCGAGGCGCAACAGGCGCTGTCACTGGCCGAGATCCGGCTCATTCCAAACCATATCCCCCCCCACAGGGCCAACCCCTTCTGCTCGAGCGAACAACGCCTGGCCATGGTCAGGCTGGCGGCGGCCGAGAATCCGGGGTTTGTGGTCGATGAGCGGGAGCTGAGGAGAGAGCGTCCCTCCTACACCATAGAGACGCTTATCGAGCTGAGGAGCGAGCTGCCCGACACGCCGCTCTGCTTTCTGATGGGCATGGATTCCCTGCTCAGTCTGCCGAGCTGGCATCGCTGGCAAGCACTGCTCGACCATGCCCATCTGGTGGTGAGTGGCCGCCCGGGTTGGCAGCCGGATTACCCCGCCCCGGTGGCCGAGCTGCTGGCCCGCCATCAGACTCGGGATCCCGGTGCCCTGCACCAGCGCCTGGCCGGTCATATATGGCTGGCAGACAACCTGCCCATCCATCTCTCTGCCACGGCGCTGCGGGAGTTGCTGGCCAAGGGACAGGATCCCCGCTATCTGTTGCCAGCCTCTGTCGCGCACTATATTGATCAACAAGGGCTCTATCGCGCCAGCGCAAAGATCCCCCTTGCTTCCCCTACCCAGCCTGGTAGGAAATGAAGCCACCCATGATATAATCCGCCGCCCCATGCCCAAGCAAGCCGCGCCGGATCCAGAGGAGAAACACTATTGCAAGAGCAACAACTGCACGCCTTCATCATCGACAAGATCGATGACATGAAGGGCCGCGACATCGTTACCCTGGATGTGCGCGGTCAATCCACCATCACGGATACCCTGATCATCTGCTCCGGCAACTCCAGTCGTCATGTCTGTGCCATCGCCAGCAACCTGGCGAGCGAGGCGCGCCATGCCAAGCTCAATCTGCTGAGCGTGGAAGGACAACAGACCGGCGAGTGGGTGCTGGTCGATCTGGGCTCCGTCATAGTGCATGTGATGCAAGACGAGTATCGCGACTTCTACCAACTGGAGAAACTCTGGGGCAGTGCTCCGGTACAAGCCTGATCCCCATGAAGATTCAGTTAATTGCCGTGGGCACCAAGATGCCCGCCTGGGTCGAGCACGGCTTCCAGGAATACCGCCGCCGCTTTCCCAAAGACATGCCATTTGAGCTGGTCGAGATAAGCGCAGGCAAACGCGGCAAGAATGCCGACATCCCCCGTATCCTGCAAAAGGAGGGGGAAGCCATGCTGACCGCAGCGGGTCGTTCACGCCTCGTCACCCTGGATATTCCCGGCAAGCCCTGGACCACGGAGCAGCTGGCAGGCCAGCTGGAAGCCTGGAAGCTGGATGGCCGCGACGTCGCCCTGCTGGTAGGCGGCCCCGAGGGGCTCTCTCCTGAATGCAAGGCGGCTGCCGAGCAGAGCTGGTCCCTCTCGCCACTCACCCTGCCCCATCCCCTGGTGCGGGTCTTGGTGGCCGAGAGCCTTTACCGGGCCTGGAGCATCACCACCAACCACCCTTATCACAGGGAATAGCGCTTTATGTTTTCGCTCCCCCCCAAGGTTGAGGCATCCCCATGCTGAAACAACGCATCGAGATGCGCGATCACAGTGCAGAGGGCAACCTCTTCTTCCGTCGCACCCTGGTCGCCTACCTGGGCATGGTCGCCCTGATGCTGGTGCTGCTCGGCAATCTCTACTACCTGCAGGTAGAATCGTTCGACACCTACCAGACCCGCTCCAATGACAACCGGATCAGGGTCGTGCCGGTGGCCCCTCCGCGCGGCCTCATCTATGACACCAATGGCGTGCTGCTGGCGGAAAATCGCCCGGTCTACAGCCTGGAAATCGTGCCGGAAGAGGCCGGGGACATCGACAAGATGGCCGATGAACTCATCGCCCTGCTCGGGCTGCCGGAAGGGACCAAGGAGAAGTTCCTGGCGGAGGTCAAGCGTCAGCGTCGCTTCAAGCCCGTCTCCCTCTATGAGAAGCTGACCGAGAAGCAGGTCGCGGTCTTCTCCGTCGATCAGCACAACTATCCGGGGGCCAGCATCGAGGCCTACCTCAAGCGCTATTACCCCTTTGGCGATACCCTCACCCATGCCCTGGGTTATGTGGCCAAGATCAATACCCGGGATGTGGAGCGTCTCGATAAAGAGGACAAACTCGCCAACTACGCGGCCACCAAGGATATCGGCAAGCAGGGGGTGGAGAAGTTCTACGAGGATCAGTTGCACGGCGTCGCCGGCTACCAGGAGGTCGAGGTCAATAACCGTGGCCGGGTGGTGCGTACCCTCAAGTTCCAGGCACCCCAGCCCGGCAAGGACATCTACCTCAACATCGACATCCGCCTGCAGCTACGTGCCCAGCAGCTGCTGGCTGGCCAGCGGGGGGCCATCGTCATGATGGATCCCAAGACCGGTGCCATCCTGGCCATGGAGTCGAGCCCGAGCTATGACCCCAATCTGTTCGTGACTGGCATCTCCACCACCAATTATTCGGGTCTGCTCAACGATCCGGCCCGCCCGCTGGTCAACCGCACCACCCAGGGCATCTATGCCCCCGCCTCCACCGTCAAGCCGATGATGTCGGTGATGGGGCTCAACGAGGGGGCCATCACCCCCCAATACCGCTACTTTGGCGGACCCACCTTCTCCATTCCCGGTACCACCAAGAAGTTCCGGGACTGGCGCCGCTGGGGCCATGGCTGGCTCGATGTGTATCGCGCCATCGAGGTGTCGGCGGATACCTATTTCTACGATCTCGCCTACCGGGTCGGCATCGACAAGATCCACGAATACATGACCCAGTTCGGTTTCGGTCAGTACAGTGGCGTCGATCTCTACGAGGAGACCCGAGGGGTCATGCCCTCCCGGGAGTGGAAGATGAAACGCTGGCGCCAACCCTGGTATCAGGGTGACACCATCTCCATCGGCATAGGCCAGGGCTACTGGAGTGCCACGCCCATCCAGCTCGCCAAGGCGATCAGCATCCTGACCCAGAATGGTCATGACGTGACGCCGCACCTGCTCAAGAGCACCGTCTCCCTGGATGGCTCGGTGCCTGCGCCGATCAATACCAAGGTGGCGCTCAAGACCAAGAGCGACAGCTATTGGCAAGTTGCCCAGCAGGGCATGTGGCGGGTCAACCAGGGCAAGGAAGGCAGTGGCCGTCATGCCTTTGCCCATACCCCCTACGTCTCCGGTGGCAAATCGGGCACGGCCCAGGTGGTCGGTCTGAAGGAGAACCAGATCTATAACGCGGCCACCACCAAGGTGGAGCACAGGGATAATGCACTCTTTGTCGCTTATGCCCCCTTCGAGGCGCCCAAGGCCGTGGTGGCCCTGGTGCTGGAGAACGCCGGTGGCGGCAGCAAGAACGCAGCCCCTGTGGCACGTCAGATGCTCGACTCCTATCTGCTGCCCCCCGAGCCCGAACTGCCCCCGGCCCCGCTCAAAGCGGCGGCAGCCAAACCGACCGATGCCAACGCCACAGAGGTAAGCCCCCATGAGTAACTCGGCCCGCCAGAACAGCCTCTGGTACCGGCTGCATATCGATTTGCCCCTGCTGATCGGTCTGCTCTGCCTCATGGCCCTCTCCATGGTGGTGCTCTACTCCGCCTCGGGTCAGGACATGGACTCCATCGTGCGCCAGCTGGTGCGCGGCGGCCTCGCCTTCGTGCTGATGCTGGCCCTGGCCCAGCTGCCACCGACCCTCTATGCCCGCTGGGCCATCCCCGTGTTCACCGTGGTGGTGCTGATGCTGATCGCGGTCGATGTCTTTGGTCATATCGGCAAGGGGGCGCAGCGCTGGCTGGATCTCGGCTTCATGAAATTCCAGCCCTCCGAAGTGATGAAGGTCTCCATGCCCATCATGGTGGCGACCTGGCTCAGCCGGCATTCGCTGCCTCCCAAACTCAGCCACGTGATAGTCGCCCTGATCATGGTGCTGCTGCCGACCCTGCTCATCGCGGCCCAGCCCGATCTTGGCACCTCCATCCTGGTGGCGGCCTCCGGCTTCTTCGTCATCTTCCTGGCGGGGATCAGCTGGTGGCTCATCGGACTGGCCGCGCTGCTGGCGGCGGCCTTCATGCCGGTACTCTGGTTCTTCCTGATGCACGACTACCAGCGTCAGCGGGTGCTGATGCTGCTCGATCCGGAGAAAGACCCCCTCGGCCGCGGCTACCACATCATCCAGTCCAAGATAGCCATCGGCTCCGGCGGCGTCTTTGGCAAGGGCTGGCTGCAGGGCACCCAATCCCAGCTGGAATTTTTGCCAGAGCGCCACACCGACTTCATCTTCGCGGTGTTCAGCGAGGAGTTCGGCCTGGTGGGCGTCGCGCTGCTGCTCGCACTCTATCTCTACATCATCAGCCGCTGCCTCTATATCTCGATGCAGGCCCAGAGCAGCTTCGAACGCCTGCTTGGCGGCGCCCTGACCCTCACCTTCTTCGTCTATGTGTTCGTCAACATGGGCATGGTCAGCGGCATACTGCCGGTGGTCGGCGTGCCGCTGCCGCTGGTGAGTTACGGCGGCACCTCCATGGTGACCCTGATGGCCGGCTTCGGCATCCTGATGTCCATTCAGACTCACAGAAGGCTGCTGGCCTGATGCTGCGGCGCGCCTCCCGCCTGCTGTTGCTGGCAGTGACCTTGCCAACCATGGCGGCTCCCGTCGCCACTGCGCCGCCGAGCATGGCCACCCTCACCACCCTGGCCGAACGTCAGGCCGTTCCTCTGGCCGACTTGCAGGCTGCCGCCGGGGCCGCCCGACTCAATCCCGAGATACTGGCGCTGATGCAGCGCCCCTGGGAGGCCAAGCCCTGGTATCAGTACAGAGCGCTGTTCGTCACCGAACAACGCATTCAGGCCGGTGTGCGCTTCTGGCAAGAAAACCACACGCAGCTCAGCCAGGCGGAACAGACTTACAGAGTCCCCGCCGCCCTCATCACCGCCATCCTGGGGGTAGAAACGGCCTACGGTAAGCAGATGGGCCGCCACGGGGTACTCGACAGTCTCTATACCCTGGGTTTCTACTACCCGGAACGGGCCGATTTTTTCGCCAAGGAATTTGCCCAGCTGGTGCTACTCGGCCAGGAGGAGGGATTGTCCCTCCAGACCCTCAAGGGCTCCTACGCGGGCGCCATGGGCATGGGTCAATTCATGCCCTCCAGCTATCGCCACTATGCCGTGGATTTTGATGGTGACGGCAAGCGGGATCTGTTCGGCAACAAGGCCGATGCCATCGGCAGCGTGGCCAACTATTTTGCCGAGCATGGCTGGCGCTGGCAGGAGCCCGTGGTCGAGCCCGCCGAGGCGACCCTGCCGGTCGCCGAGTCTCTGATAGGCAAGGCCCCCGAACCAACCCTGCCATGGCAGACCCTGTCTGATGCCGGGCTGCGCCTCGCCACGCCACCGGATGCCAATACCAGGGTCCGTCTGCTGGCCCTCGATAAGGCGGACGGCCCCAGCTACTGGGTCGCCCGCCACAATTTCTACGTGATCAATCGCTACAACCGCAGCCCCTTGTACGGCATGGCGGTCTATCAACTCAGCCAAGCCATTCAGGATGCCTATGCAGCACAACCAAGCCCTCCTTCTCAGCCTGACCTTGTTGCTGGCCGCCTGTAGCAGCCAACCCGAGCAGCCCCCGGCCCCCCCTTCCCCCCCAGTACAGGTGGAGAAACCGCCGGTCATCGAGTTCCCCCAGGCCACTGGCGCCATACCGCGCCATGAGCCCCTGAGCGCGAGCGGCAACCGCGACTACTGGGTAGGCAAGCAGAAGTATCAGGTGTGGCGCGACATCAAGGACTACAGCGAGGAGGGCTCCGCCAGCTGGCTCGACCAGGGACTCGACGGCAACAAGACCGCCAACGGCGACATCATGGACAGCAGCCAGTTCAGTGCGGCCCACCGCAACCTGCCGTTGCCGAGCTATGTGCGGGTCACCAACCTCGACAATGGCAAAGAGACCATAGTGCGGGTCAACGACCGTGGTCCCTTCACGCCATCACGACTCATCGACCTCTCCCATGCCGCCGCCCATCAACTCGGCATGGTCGATAACGGCACGGCGCGAGTCAGGCTGGATCTCATCACCGATACCCCGGATCAACAGATTGAACGGGTGGCAGACATTCCCATGACGGACACCCTCGCGGCCCAGGCCCCCGAGCCCCTGGTAGCGGCCAAGCCTCCAGTCGCGCCCCCAGCCAAACCGGCGGTGAAGGCCCAGACACCTGTGGCCAGCACTGCGGCCACCCCGGCGACAGGGTCTGACAAGCGGATGCAGGTGCTCGCCAGCGGGTCCCAGCAGCGGGCCCAGAGCCTGGCCGAGAGCCTCGGCAAACAATATGGGGTACCTCATCAGATTGAGGCCGCCGGCCACGTCTTTCGCGTGCTGCTGGGCCCCATCCCTGCGGCCAAGCAGGCTGAGTTGCTGCAACAGTTGCGCAGCTCAGGATTCGAACAGGCTTTCTTGCTCCCCTGATGCGCTCGTTTCAGGCCCTCCCCCGCGACCACTGCAAGGCGGGGGCGCGCCTGATTACGACGCGTTTGCTGAGCGGGATTGTTAAAAAATCCCCCCCGATCGCCATGCCGGACTATAACCGCTGCGCGCTTCTGGTATAGTTAGCCCCGCTTTTTCATTTACATTTACCAGGGGTCATCCCCCGACCAGGCCCGCAGGAATTTTCACGATGTCCAAATTTTCTCATTCAGTTATCCTCGCCGCCCTGATCAGCGCAACCGCCCAGGCCAATACCCCGGTGCCGGATGCACTGCCCACTCCCAACAGCATGCCGGTGGTAGTGCCCGCCGCGCCGACCATTTCGGCCAAGGCCCATATCCTGATCGACTACGCCAGTGGTCAGATCCTCGCCGAGGAGAATGCCGAAGAGCGCCTGCCGCCTGCCAGTCTGACCAAGATGATGACCTCCTACATCATTGGTCAGGAGCTGCTCAAGGGGAATATCAAGCGCACCGACATGGTGACCATCAGCCAAAACGCCTGGTCCAAGAACTACTCCGATTCGTCCAAGATGTTTATCGAGGTTGGCAAACAGGTTTCCGTCGACGATCTCAACAAGGGCATTATCATCCAGTCCGGCAATGACGCTTGTGTCGCCATGGCCGAATTCCTGGCAGGCAGCACCGACTCCTTCGCCAGCCTGATGAATACCTGGTCCGCCAAGCTTGGCATGAACGACAGCCACTTCATGAACCCCCATGGTCTGGATGCCGAGGGGCACTACAGTACCGCCCACGACATGGCGCGCCTGGGCCAGGCCCTGATCCGCGACTTGCCGGAGGAGTACAAGATTTACTCCCAGAAGTCGTTCGTGTTCAACGGCATCACTCAGCACAACCGCAACCGCCTGCTGTGGGATCAATCCCTGCAGGTCGATGGCATCAAGACCGGCCACGTCAGCCAGGTCGGTTACAACCTGGTCTCCTCCGCCACCAACAATGAGGGCATGCGCCTCATCGCCGTGGTATTCGGTGCCAACAGCGAGGCCTCCCGCGCCGCCGAGAGCAAGAAGTTGCTCACCTACGGCTTCCGCTTCTTCCAAAGCGCCACCCCCTATAAAGCGGGTACCGAGCTGGTGAGCCAGAAGATCTGGATGGGTGACAAGCCGGAGGTGAAGCTGGGGGTGGATCAGGATGTCTCTGTGGTGGTGACCCGCGGTCAGGCCAGCAACCTGAAAGCGGACTTCCAGCTCGACAGCGAGCTGAAGGCACCGCTGACCAAGGGACAAAAAGTCGGAACCGTCTTCCTCAAGCAGGGTGACAAAGAGATCAAGCAAGTGCCCCTGGTTGCCCTGGAAGATGTGCAAGAGGGTGGCCTGATGAGCCGTCTGTGGGACTATGTCGTCCTGCTGGTGACCAGCTGGTTCAAGTAAGGCTCGGGTAAGTGCGTCAACCAGCGAGACCCACGTCATGGCCCTGCAGCTGACCAGCTGACGCCGGACAAGCAGGGTAAAATGTTGTCAAGTAACGGCGCCATCAGGCGCCGTTACTGTCTCGCTGACAGCCACTAGCGAATAACCCTGCAATCTGCAGGTTCCGCCGCCCCGGGATTTGTGGTAAAAAGCAGCACCTCCATGTCTTGTCGCACGAAACCGGGTCTTGATCCCGGTCTGGGCCATGCCCATATAGACTTGTACTGGCGGCCGTCTAGGCCAAGGGCAATGAGCTACATGAGAGAGTCATCCCTGATGACACAAAAGGTGAGTCAATGAATACCAAGTTTGATGAACTGCTGGAGTTCCCCTGCAAGTTCCCCTTCAAGGTACTGGGTGTCGCCGATCCCGCCCTGCCGGATCAGGTTGTCCAAGTGCTGCAGCAGCATGCGCCGGGCACTTACAGCCCCGTCGTCCAACCCAGCTCCAAAGGCAATTATCACTCTGTAAGGGTGACGGTTACCGCCCAGAGCAAAGAACATGTCGAAGCCATGTATACCGCCTTGGGTAACATAGAGCTGGTTCGCTACGTTCTGTAACCTCATGCCTTCGTCGCCCCCGGAGGGCGACGAATTTTTTGTCGTGCCCTGCCCGTGAGGAAACCATGTCCAGTCCAGCACAACATCACCTGCTGATCAGACACCTGGGTCGCAGCCCCTATCAGGCCGTGTGGGACGCCATGAAGGCGTTCACCGATGGCCGCGATGGCGACACCCCTGACGAATTCTGGTTGGTGGAGCATGAACCCGTCTACACCCAGGGACAGGCCGGCAAGGCCGAGCATCTGCTCGCCCCCGGCGACATTCCTGTGGTGCAGAGCGATCGTGGTGGCCAGGTGACTTATCATGGCCCCGGCCAGCTGGTGCTCTATGTGCTGGTGGACGTGCGCCGCTGCAAGCTGTCGGTGCGCGAGCTGGTGACCGCCCTGGAGCAGGCCATCATATCGACCCTGGCCCTGAGCGATATCGCCGCCTATGCCAAGGCGGATGCCCCCGGTGTCTATGTGCAGCAAGCCGGTTTCGAGGCCAAAATCGCCTCCCTGGGACTGCGCATTCGGCGCGGCTGCTCCTTCCATGGCCTGGCCCTCAACGTCAACATGGACATGAGCCCCTTCCTGCGGATCAACCCTTGTGGTTATGCAGGCATGCCGATGGCTCAAACCAGTGCCCTGGGCGGCCCTTTGAGCGTCGCCGACGCGGCGGTGCCGCTTATCGACGCCCTGGCCAGCCTGATCGGCTATCAGACCATTACCCATGTCGAGCAAGCAGCATGAGTCGTTTCCTGCCCTGCGGCGATGGGAACATCAAGATGCCCCCTTCGGCCATCAACCTGACAGTAACAAACACCGAGAGTGAATCATGAGCAAACCAGTTCGTATGGAGCCGGGCGTCAAGCTGCGCGATGGCGACAAGATGGCCCTGATCCCGGTGAAATTCATGCCGGATCCCACCGAAGAAGTGCTGCGCAAACCGGACTGGATGCGCATCAAGTTGCCGCCTTCGAGCCAGAAGATTGAGCACATCAAGAGCACCTTGCGTAAAAACAAGCTGCACTCGGTCTGTGAAGAGGCCTCCTGCCCCAATCTGGCCGAGTGCTTCAACCACGGCACGGCCACCTTCATGATCATGGGCGCCATCTGCACCCGTCGTTGCCCCTTCTGCGACGTGGCCCACGGCCGCCCGCTGGCACTGGATCCCGACGAGCCGCAGAAACTGGCCCTCACCATCAAGGAGATGGGGCTGAAATACGTGGTCATCACCTCGGTGGACCGCGATGACCTGCGTGACGGCGGTGCCCAGCACTTCGCCGACTGCATCAAGCAGATCCGTGAGCACAGCCCCCAGACCCGCATCGAGATCCTGACCCCGGACTTCCGTGGCCGGATGGAGCAGGCCCTGGACGTGTTCCGCGAGACCCCGCCGGACGTGTTCAACCACAACCTGGAAACCGCCCCGCGCATGTACCGGGTCGCCCGCCCCGGTGCCGACTACAAGTGGTCCCTGGAGCTGCTGCGCCGCATCAAGGAGATGCACCCCCATGTACCGACCAAGTCCGGTGTCATGATGGGTCTTGGCGAAACCAACGAAGAGATAGTCCAGGTGCTCAAGGACTTGCGCGAGCACGGCGTCAACATGCTGACCCTGGGCCAGTATCTGCAGCCGAGCCGCCACCACCTGCCGGTGAAGCGCTACGTGCCGCCCGCAGAGTTCGACGAGCTCAAAGACGTCGCCATGGATCTGGGCTTCTCCCACGCCGCCTGCGGTCCCTTCGTGCGCTCCTCTTACCACGCAGACCTGCAAGCCAAGGGCGAAGAGGTCAAATAATCGCCCTTGCATCCCCATGCATCTGCCAACAAGAAGAGCGCCTCAGGGCGCTCTTCTTGTATCGGTCAATCAAGGCTGTAATAGGTCGAGCGCCATGCCGGGTCGGCTGTTGGCTTGGCTCAATGAGGGCCCCGCACCTGTTGTTGCAGCTCAAGCAGGGCCCTGACCTCGGCCAGGCGGCGCCGGGTCAACGCAATACGCTCCGCCTTGCCCATGCCCTCACCCGTCAGCAAGTCGGCCAGACAGTGATCATAGAGAGGGCCGCTCAGGCGCCAACTGCGGCTGACGGCTCCCTGAGTCAAGGTGAGCCGCTCCTCGCTGCCACAGCGATCCAGGCTGATCTGCCGACCATCTGCCAGAGAGGCCCGGATCCCCTTCTGTCCCCCGGCAGGGCCGGCGTACTTGTCGAGCCAGATATGAAGCGGTATGGATCCCAGGGAGCCAAGCAGTTCGGCCCGTCCTTCGGCGCTGTGCAGGTCGCCTCGGGCTATGGTCTGGCCCAGCCGGTCTGTCACGCCACGGGCTTTCAGTTGCAGGGATTCATCCTCCCCAAGCGCCGCCACCAGCTCTCTGGCCTGAGTCAGCACATGGGTGCCTATGTCGAGGATGACCCCATCGGGATGGCGCAGCGCCCGGCGATCCGCTTCTCCCGTGGCAAAGTTGAGGGCGATGGGCTGCCCCTGATCGTCCCTGCCACTGGCTTCTTGCAGATAGCCCTCCAGCAGCACAAGCCGAGCACCGGTGAAGTCAGGAAGATCCGCCTGCGCCGGATCCTCTGCCTGCCAATGCACGCCAAGTTGCCCCGATAGCAGTTGCTGGATCCCACGGCGTGCCATCCAGTGATCCAGGGCCAGCACTCGCCCGGCCTGGGCAGCGTCGGCCAGCAGCGCCTCCATCTCCCCAAGCTGATCCAGACGGGCTACCAGGGGTTTTTCCACCACCAATAGCGGTATTGCGCTAGCCAGGGCTGCCTGCAGGGTCTCCAGATGAACGAGGGAGGGTGTGGTGATGAACAACAGATCCAGCGGCTTGGCCAGCAAGGCTCCCAGACTCGGCAGGCCATGAATGCCCATCAACTGCCGAGCGGGATCCACGTCATGGCCCCACAGATCTAGGCCCGGTATGGTGAGCCGCTTGAGGGCTGGCAGATAAGCGGTTTCCACCACGGCGCCCAGGCCGACGAATCCAATTTGCATCAGCTTCTCTCCAAATAGATTCAATCTAGCGCCACTGGCCTTGACCTGGCCTGATCCAGAGCAATGAATCCCGCGGACCTGACTCGGCGCAGGCGTCTGGAGGCAACGACAAGGCCCCGTTCGAGCATTCCTGTTCCTTCGGGCAGAGGCTATGATGCCGACTTTCCCGCCGCATTCAGGAGCTGCTCATGTCCCCGGTCAAGGTCTTCATCATCCATGGTTACACGGCATCCCCCCAGGCCAACTGGTTTCCCTGGCTCGCCACCCGGCTCGAAGAGCAGAGGGTGCAGGTCACTGTGCTGGCCATGCCGGATCCCCATACCCCGGCGCCTGCCGCCTGGGATGCTTATCTGGCCCAGCGTATCGGAGAAGCAGATGGCAGCACCATACTGGTTGGCCACAGCCTGGGCTGCATCGCGGCCCTGCGTTACCTGCATCAACGAACCGCGACGCATCACCTCGGCGGTTTGCTGCTGGTCAGTGGCTTTGATGAGCCCCTCGCGACCCTGCCCGAGCTGACCCCCTTCGTCGCCCAGTCGCTGCCCCTTGCCGAGCTTCGTGCTCGCCTGCACCATTGCGCCCTGATCGCCTCCATGGATGATGCCATAGTGCCCCAGCCCTACTCGGCGCGTCTGGCCCAGCGGCTCCAGGCTCCTTTGCATCTGATCGAGCAAGGGGGACACTTCCTCGACCGGGAGGGTTTCACCGAGTTGCCCCTCGCCTATGAACAAGTGATGGGTATGGTCAGTGCCCTGGGTGATGTCCAAGGGACGCTTAAGGCAGGTTGATGGCATGGCTGTCATTGTCGGTAGATTTCGATAACTTTCAATGACAAAACGGCCACCCGAGGGTGGCCGTTGGCTTGCGTGACGTTTGAAGCGGCAAGACTAGAGACCGGCGGCCTCCAGATGCTCCACCAGCAGCTGGACGCTGCGGTTGCCGCGCCACTCGTTGACATCGAGCCGGTAGACCAGCCGCACCCGTTTGACCGAGGCATCGGGCCAGCGCTTGAGATCCACCCCGAAGGCAATGGCATCTACCGCATGGCCGGAATCCGTGGTCAGCATCAGCTTGAGGTGCTTCTCCCCCACCAGCCGCTGCTGCACCAGCACGAACTCGCCATCGAACAGCGGCTCCGGGAAGGCCTGGCCCCAGGGGCCGGAGGCGCGGATCAGCTCCGCCAGCTCCAGACTCAGCTCGTCGGGCAGCAGCTCGCCGTCGGTGAGCAGCACCCCGGTCAGCAGCTCCGGGGTCACCAGCTCGGCGATGACCGCTTCAAACGCCCGGCCGAACGCCTCTATGTTTGCCTTGGGCAGGGTCAACCCCGCCGCCATGGCATGACCACCGAACTTGCCCATCAGGCCGGGATGGCGGGTATCGAGCAGCTCCAGCGCATCGCGCAGGTGCACCCCGGGGATGGAGCGGCCCGAACCCTTGAGCTCGGTGTCGCTGCTCTCGGCGAAGGCGATCACCGGTCGGTAGTACTTCTCCTTGATCTTGGAGGCCACCAGCCCCACCACCCCCTGATGCCACTCGTCCCTGTGCAGCACTATGCCGCTTGGCACCTCGCCATCGCGAAAACGGATCTGCTCCAGGGTGGCCAGCGCCTCCTGCTGCATGCCCTGCTCTATCTCCTTGCGCTCCTGGTTGAGGCTGTCCATCTCCGCCGCAAGCTGGCGTGCCAGGTTGAGATCATCGCTCAGCAGACAGGCGACCCCGAGGGACATGTCATCGAGACGGCCCACCGCATTGAGGCGAGGCCCCAGGGCGAAGCCGAGATCGGCGGCGCACAGCCGGCGACCATCGCGGCCCGACACGTCCACCAGCGCCTGGATGCCGGGGCGGCAGCGACCGGCCCGGATCCGCTGCAGCCCCTGATGGACCAGGATGCGATTGTTGCCATCCAGCGCCACCACGTCGGCGACGGTGCCAAGCGCCACCAGATCGAGATAGTCCGCCACATTGGGGGCGCGAATGCCGAGTCGCTCATACCAGCCGCTCTGGCGCAGATGGGTGTTGAGGGCCGCCATCAGGTAGAAGGCGACGCCGACCCCGGCCAGAGATTTCGAGGGGAAGTCGCAGCCGCGCTGGTTGGGGTTCACTATCGCATCGGCGTCAGGCAGCTCGTGGCCCGGCAGGTGATGGTCGGTGACCAGCACCCGCATCCCGGCGGCCTTGGCGGCGGCGACACCGGCGATGCTGGAGATGCCGTTATCCACGGTGATGAGGAACTCGGCGCCGCGAGCCACCGCCAGCTCGACGATTTCGGGGGTGAGGCCGTAGCCGAACTCGAAGCGGTTGGGCACCAGAAAATCGACGTGATGGCCCCCCATGGCCCGCAGGGCCAGCACGCACAGGGCCGAGCTGGTGGCGCCGTCGCAGTCGAAGTCGCCGACGATGAGGATGCGTTTCTGGGCAGTCAGCGCCCCGGCCAGCAGCGGCACCGCCTGCTCCATGCCAAACAGCCGCTGGGGCGGCAGCAGCTGGCTGGCGCTGCGCTCCAGCAGGGCGGGATCCTCCACCCCGCGACTGGCGAAGATTTGACGCAGCAAGGGATGCAGGGTATCGGGGAGATGAGCATCATCCACCCGGGGACGACGACGAATTTGCAGGGACATGGGGCTATCCAATGGGGTTAATCAACACGGTGGCAGAGGCCGAAAACAGGTGGCAAGGATCGCACTCCTGCCCCCGATAGGCAAATTCCATCATTCTGGATCTTATTACGAATCCCATTAATAACTGATCGTTAACAGAAATTTTGCCCGCTCAGGTTGCCAATTGGGCTCAGTCACATCAAGCTAGCAGAGATGGCTCATGGGTGTAGGCGCAGCCTGTACTCAGCCCTCACTCCATCACTCATAACTTTGTGCAACTTTACCCATTTGGAGAGATTTCAATGAGCCTGATCCAGGAATTCAAGGCCTTTGCCGCCCGTGGCAACGTGATCGACATGGCCGTCGGTATCATCATAGGTGCCGCCTTCGGCAAGATAGTCTCCTCGTTCGTCGGTGACATCATCATGCCCCCCATAGGTATCATCCTGGGCGGGGTCGATTTCAGCGATCTGGCCGTGGTGCTCAAGGCGGCCGAGGGAGAGACCCCCGCCGTGGTGATCGCCTATGGCAAGTTTATCCAGACCATCATCGACTTCCTGATCATCGCCTTTGCCATCTTCATGGGCGTCAAGGCCATGAACAGCATGAAGAAACAAGCCGAGGAAGCGCCAGCGGCACCAGCCGCGCCGACCAAGGATCAAGAGTTGCTGAGCGAGATCCGCGATCTGCTCAAGAACAAGCAGCAATAACTCCCCGGCAAGCCCCCGCAACCACGCCGAGGAGGGCCCCCTTCTCGGCCATAAGCCCAAATGAATATACAAATGACAGATCAATCATTTGCCTTGAGGGATCCCGCCACGTAGACTGGTCGGTCAGCCTGTTTCGGCCCAGAACCTTTCAGGAATGCCATGACCTCCCCCAGCAAACCCACAAACAGTTACCATCAGTTTGTCACTTATTATCTCATCATCCTGGCCATCCCCATGCTGCTGATCAGTGGCGGTCTCTTCTATTTCAATCAGCTCACCCAGTCCAATCTTCTCCAGGCGACACTCAAGGCGACCAGCCAGATCATGGTTCAAGACATAGCCCGCCAGAGCACCATGCTGGTCGCCCAGCTCAATATGGCGGGAGAGCAGTTGCAAAAGACAAAAAGAGGAAATCGGCTCTCCAATGCAGAAAAAGAAGAGCTGGCCCAGCGCTGGCGCGCGCTGAGCTATCCCTCCCCCCTGATAAAGCACATCTACTACAGCAGTCATCAGGGCAGCTTCTTCTCCTATCCCACCTTGCGGCTCACCGACGACTACCTGCCCACCCGGCGCCCCTGGTATCAGGTTGCCCTTGAGCTGCCTAATACACCTGTGTGGGGGAATCCTTATAGCGATGCCTTGACCAAGATCCCGGTCATATCGGTCTCCAAGGCCTTGCTCGCTCCCGACGGCAAAATTGATGGGGTAGTCGCCCTCGATGTGTCGCTGCAGGAGTGGAGTCTTATCTTTCAGCAACACACCAAACTGGCCAACGGGGCCCGTATGATGCTGGTCGATACCCAGACCGGGATCCTGATCGCTCACAGCGACGCTTCTCTCATCAACAGCCCCGCCGACCCCAAGATGCTGGTGCAGTTGGAGGGGTTGGATGGCCAGTTCCTCGATGAGGAGAATAACCTCGTCACCTTCGTCAGCATTGAGGGGCACCCCAACTGGATCCTGGTGACTCAGCTCCCCTTCAGCCTGACCAATAACATCAACAAGGGGTTCATCACCACAGTCATTGTCATGTTGCTGCTCTCCCTACTGCTGTTTGGCCTGGTGGCCGTCATCTTCAAGAACAAAATTGAACAGATCATCACCCAGCTCATCCAGGTCGTGCGCCTGATGCGAGTCACGCCTCCCGGCAAACAGGTTATCCTGCCCAGTATCAAAGGGGTTGAGGAGCTGGAAGATGAGCTCAACCGGATGACGGCCAAGATGGACAAGGTGGCCGACAATGCGAATCGAGATGCGCTCACCGGCCTCTACAATCGCCGTTATTTCGATAACCAAATGCGTCGGCTTCATGACGAGCAGCGTCCCTTCGTACTCGCCTTGGTCGATCTCGACAATTTCAAGTCGATCAATGACAGCTTCGGCCACCCGACCGGAGATGCGGTCCTCAAGCGCGTGTCGGCCCTGGGACAGGAGATCCTGCCCCAGGGGGGGACCCTGTGCCGCTATGGTGGCGAGGAGCTGATCGTCATCTTCGAACAGGAGTCACTGCTGGAGGCCAAGCTGCTGATGGAAGCGTGGCGAACAGCAGTCAGCAGGCTGGTATGGCGTGAACCTGCACTATCCGTCACCTTCAGCGCTGGTCTCGGAGCCTGGCAGGGGCAAGCCTGGGAAGCGCTGTTGCAACAGGTGGATGATGCGCTCTACCAGGCCAAAGCCAATGGCAAGAACCAGTTGGCAGAAGTCAGCTCACACTGAGTCAGGCACGGGGGTGATGCTCGCCATGCAGCGCCTTGAGCCGTTCATTCGCCACATGGGTGTAGATCTGGGTGGTGGAGAGATCCGCGTGCCCCAGCAGCATCTGCACCACCCGCAAGTCGGCACCGTGGTTGAGCAGGTGGGTGGCAAACGCGTGGCGCAAGGTGTGAGGGGACAGCTCCCCGGCAATGCCGGCGCGCAGGGCGTAGAGCTTGATGCGATGCCAGAAGGTCTGGCGGGTCATCATCTGCGCCCGTTTGGAAGGGAACACCACATCCGAGCTCACCCCGCCGAGCAGCAGGGGACGCGAGGCGCGATAATAACGTTCGAGCCAATGCACCGCCTCCTCCCCCATGGGCACCAGCCGCTCCTTGTTGCCCTTGCCGACTACTCGCACCAGCCCCTGGCGCAGGCTCAGGTGCTCGGCGGTCAATCCCACCAGTTCCGAGACCCGCAAGCCAGTGGCGTAGAGCAGCTCCAGCATCGCCTTGTCCCGCAGCTCAAGGGGATCCTCCACATCAGGCTCATCGAGCAAGGTGCCAACCTGCCCCTCACTCAGGTCTGAGGGGAGCTTCTTGGGCAACTTGGGCCCCTCCAGCAAGACGGTCGGATCGTCACTGCGCAGCTTCTCCCGGTTGAGATACTGATAGAAGCGGCGCAAGGCGGAGAGAAAGCGCGCCGTGCTGCTGGGGGCGAAGCCCTGATCCACCCGCCAGGCGAGGTAGTGCTGGATCTCGGCCATCCCCGCCAGCAGCAGGGCGCTACCCTGCGCATCCAGCCAATGGGCGAACTTGCTCAAGTCGACCCGGTAGGAGGCCACGGTATTGTCAGACAGGCCCCGCTCCAGCCAGAGCGCGTCGAGGAACTGCTCGATCAGGGGGTGCGGAGAGTGGGCGGACTTGACGGTTTTCTTGGTCATGGGGCGGCCGGGTTGACGAACAGGTTGCCATTCTAACGCCAAGTCGGGGCCGCCACACAAGCCGGGCTGCGAGTGTCGGATCAGACGCCCTGATATGGCGAGGGATCAAGGCCCGTCCAGACTGGGAAGCGGCGGCCACTCTCTGGTAAACTTGCCCCCTTACCTTGAGCTGGCTGGAAGAGCGATGAAGATAGGTCTGTTTTACGGTTCCACCACCTGTTACACCGAGATGGCCGCCGAGAAGATCCGTACCCTGCTGGGCCCGGAGCTGGTCGACATCCACAACATCAAAGACGTGCCCATGGTACGCATGCAGGATTACGAGATCCTGATCCTCGGCATCTCCACCTGGGATTTCGGCGAGTTGCAGGAAGATTGGGAATCCAGCTGGGATGACATCGCCGGGCTCGACCTCGAGGGGCGCATCATCGCCCTGTTCGGCATGGGCGATCAGCTCGGCTACGGCGACTGGTATCAGGATGCCCTCGGCCTGCTCCACGATCAGCTGCTGCCCAAGGGAGTCAAGCTGGTGGGTTACTGGCCCAATGAAGGGTACGAATTCGAGGCCTCCAAGGCACTCATCGACGACGGTCGCCACTTCGTCGGCCTGGCCCTCGATGACGCCAACCAGTATGACCAGACCGATGAGCGACTCGAACAGTGGGTCGAACAGATCCTCAATGAGATCCAGGAACTGCTGTAAGCCTGCCCTTCCCCTCATATTTTCTATTGTCGTCATCGGGTTCGGCCTAGCGACTTTTGCACACTGGTCTGTAACAATGTTTACCTGCGCCCAACATAATCCTAAAAATCAGGGCGCTGGAAGCAAACAGGAATAGACCAGAAAAGGAAATTCTATGATCCAAATCTCCCTCCTGGCCCCCGCCATCGCCCGCGACGTGCTCGATCACGCCCTGGCGCTGGGGGCCGACTTCGCCGAGCTGTTTGTGGAGCGCAAGCGCCGCAGCCAGATCAGCCTGCTGTCGAGCCAGATAGAAAATATCAGTGGCGGCCTCGATTTTGGCATAGGCGTGCGCCTGTGCTATGGCCACAAGGTGCTCTACGGCTACACCAATCTGGCCAGCCGCGATGAGCTGCTGCGCATCGTCACTCTGCTGGCGGCAAAAGACAGACGGGATCCTGTGGTGACCGCCACCGCCTTCGATTTCACCCGTTTGACCGATCACCATCCCATCGCCCTGCCGCTGTCGGCGGACAAGCTGCTTGAGCAGAAGATCGCTTATCTGCATGCCATGGATGCCGCCGCCCGCAGCGAGAGTGACAAGTTGAGCCAGTTCTCCGCCAATGCCATGGGCTGGGAGCAGGAGGTGGAGATCTTCAACAGCGAAGGGTTGCAGGTGGGGGATCGTCGCCACTACAACCGCATCATGGCCCAGGCCATCGCCGCCCAGGGCAGCGAGCAGACCATGGGCTACGAGGCCCCCGGTGCCCTCATGGGCTGGGAGCATGCGGCCAGCATAGATCCCCGCGAGCTGGCGCTCACCGCCACTCGCCAGGCGCTGGTAAAACTCGGCGCAGCTCCCTGCCCGAGCGGTACCCTGCCGGTCATCATGGAGAGCGGCTTTGGCGGCGTCATCTTCCACGAGGCCTGTGGCCACCTGCTGGAGACCACCTCGGTCGCCAAGAAGGCCTCGGTGTTTCACGACAAAATGGGCCAGCTCATCGCCAATCCGGCGGTCAGCGCCGTGGACGAAGGCTTGCAAGGCAACGCCTGGGGCTCCATCAACGTCGATGATGAAGGCATGGCGACCCAGCACACCCAGCTCATCAAGGATGGGGTACTGACCGGCTTCCTGGTCGACCGCATGGGGGCGCTCAAGACCGGCCATGCCCGCACCGGCTCAGGGCGACGCGAATCCTATCGCTTCGCCCCCGCCTCGCGCATGCGCAACACCTTTATCGAAGCGGGCAATCACAGCCTCGACGAGATGCTGGCCACGGTGGAACACGGCATCTATGCCAAGAAGATGGGCGGCGGCTCGGTGCAACCTGGCACCGGCGAGTTCAACTTCAACGTGCAGGAGGCTTACCTCATCGAGCACGGCAAGATCACCCGGCCGCTCAAATCGGCGACCCTGATAGGCACCGGCCCCCAGGTGCTCAAGGAGATCTCCATGGTCGGCCGCGATCTGGCCCTCGCCGCGGGCATGTGTGGTTCCGTCTCGGGCTCAGTGCCCACCTCGGTCGGCCAGCCAGCCTTGAAAGTGGATAACATCTTAGTGGGAGGGAACGCCTGATGAGCGCACTCGATATGAATACTCTGCTCAGCCGCCTGCTGGAGAAAGTGGCCGATATCAATGCCGAGGCGGATATCATCGCCAATCAGGACAAGGCGTTCTCCCTCAAGGCCGACAAGGGGGAGCTTGGTGAATACAAGGTCACCAGCAGTCAGCAGCTTGGCCTGCGTCTCATCAAAGATGGCCGGGTCGGCATCGCCTATTCGGAATCCCTGGATGAGGCCGCCCTCGATGCCATGTTGCAAGATGCCCTCGACGCCAGCCGTTTCGCCAAGGTGGATGCAGATCAGGCGATTCGGGTGGCCGACAGCCAGCTCAATACCGACTGCGCCGAGATCCATCAACCCGATCGCACCCCGGTGGAAGAGAAGATAGCCCTGGCCCTGCGCCTCGAGGCGGACATGCTGGCCCTGCCGGATGTGACAGGTGCGCCCTACAACAGCCTGTTCGAGGGGGAGAGCCGCCTCTGGCTCGCCAACAGCCTGGGAACCCTCTGTCAGCACAGCGAGTTCAGCGTCGGCTGCTACACCTCGGCGCTGGTTGAGCGTGAAGGGCGCCAGTCCATGCATTATCAGGGACAGTACGGCCGCCGCTTCGACGAACTCGACAGCCGTACCCTCATCGAACAGGTGTATGCCGTGGCTGAGGGGCTGCTGATGGGGGAAGCCGTGCCGAGCGGTCGCTACAGCGCCCTGTTCAGCACCAACTGCCTGGCCAGCCTGTTTGGCTGCTTCCAGTCGGCGCTGTCTGGCAAATGGGCCCAGCAGGGGATCAACCCCTGGCGCAACAAAGTAGGGCAGAGCGTGGCGTCGCGCTGGCTCACCCTAGAGAGCCGGGTCTATATGCCGGGGGGCATGAACATCAAGGCCTTCGACGGTGAGGGAGCCCCCAGCACCGATCTGCTGCTGATTGGCGAGGGGGAGCTGAAAACCCTGCTCCACAACAGTGTCACGGCGCACCACTTCGGCATCCAGAGCAATGGGGCCGCATCACGCAGCGCCCGCAGCGCTCTGGATGTCAGCCCGCGCCATCTGGTGTTTGGCACAGGCCCCCACAGCGAGACCGAGGTACAAACAGGCGAGTATCTGGAACTGGTCAAGCTCGATGGCCTGCACTCGGGGGCCGATGCGGTGAGCGGTGACTTCTCGTTTGGCGCCTCGGGCTTCCTGTGTCGGGACGGGGTTCGCATCGCGCCGGTACGCGGCATCACGGTGGCGGGCAACTTCTACCGCCTGCTCGGGGAGCTGGAAGCGGTCGGCGACTTGCTGCACCACGACGATGGCAAAGGCTTCTACGCGCCGCTCATCCGCTTCGGCGGCTTGAACATCGCCGGGAAATAAGCGGTGCGTTTGACCCGATGGCAAAGGCTCCTACGCACCATCATTCATCCGCTTTGGCGGGCTGAGCATCGCCGGGAAATAAGCGGTGCGTTTGACCCGATGGCAAAGGCTCCTACGCACCATCATTCATCCACTTCGGCGGCTTGAATATCGCCGGGAAATAGCCCGCTGACACAGGAAATGATGGCAAAGTCTTCTACGCGCCATCATTCATCCGCTTCGGCGGGCTGAGCATCGCCGGCAAGTGAGCCCTTCGGACAAGAAGAGCCGCTGTATGCCAGCACAGAGATGGGGCGGTGGCCTGAACCTCGAAGGTAACTGACTGTATACAGTGCAGAAATTGCTGCTCTCCCCCACTCCAAAACGGCGCCTGATGGCGCCGTTTTTTCATTGATGGCGCCCCTTATTCTCCCCTCCTAACCTCTAAGAGCCACCGGTCGCATCGGCCGGAAACGTCTGGAGAATGCAAGATGGACAACACGCTAGTCTGGGCCGACATTCCAACCCGGGATCTGGACCGCGCCATGGCCTTCTACTCGGCCCTGCTCGACGTGCCGGTCACGGCACAACAGGAGGAGATACGCTTCGCCATGCTGCGCCACGACGGCAATAATGCAGCGGCCTGTCTCGGCCCCATGGATGAATACCACCAGCCCGGCGGCAGTGGCCCCCTCATCTATCTCTCCCTCGGAGACAGGCTGAAAGAGGCCGAACTCATGGTTCCCCGGCTCGGCGGGCGGGTGCTGGCACCTCTGCACGGCATCGGCAGCGGTCACGGCTCCCGGGTCATCATCGAGGACACCGAAGGCAATCGACTGGCGCTCTATGCGCCCCCGGCATCCTGATCCAATGGCTGCCATAGAAACAACAACGGCGACCCTGGGGTCGCCGTTCTCTTGACTGACACTCTCAATGAGACCATCAGACCTCGGGGTTGAGGCGAGTCGGCAGGCCGGAACGCTGCTCCAGAGCCTCTTTCACCATCTTGGAATCGTTCTCGGCATGAGCGACGAAACGGCTGATGGGGGCCGTCAGCTTGAGGGGGACTGGCGTATTGGAGTTGAACTCGGCCTCGCTGCGCGACAGCGGCTCATGGACTTCCATGTAACGGCTGCCATCGGGTTCGACCGTGGCCTTGACCGGCTGGTTGACGAACTGCACGCGAGTACCGACCGGTACCTTGTCAAACAGGTACTTGATGTCGTCGGCACGCAGACGGACGCAACCACTGCTCACCCGCAGGCCGATGCCGAAGGTCGCGTTGGTACCGTGGATGGCGTACAGGTTACCGATATAGAGGGCATGCAGACCCATGGGGTTATCCGGGCCGGCCGGCCAGACAGCGGGCAGCGTCTTGCCTTGCGCGGCATAACGGCGACGGATGTTCTCGGTCGGCGTCCAGGTCGGGTTGGCACGCTTGCGCTCCACCTTGGTGACCCAGTTTTCCGGGGTGTTGACCCCAAGCTGGCCTATGCCTATCGGCAACACCTGCACCACATTCTTGCCCTTGGGGTAGTAGTAGAGACGCATCTCGGCCACGTTGATGACGATGCCCTCACGGGGCGCATCCGGCAGTATCAGCTGATGAGGGATCACCAGGGTGCTGCCCGCTTTGGGCAGGAAGGGATCCACGCCGGGGTTCGCTTCCATGATGTTGGTCAGCCCCAACTGGAAGTCGGCGGCGATCTGTTCGAGGGGGCGGTTGTCCGCCGGCACCACGTACTCCTGATTTTCACCGATCAAACGGCTCTTGGCGGTAGGCAGAGCATATTCAACAGCGGCGGCTTGCTGGCTGACCAGTGTCAGGCTGCACAAGAGGGCCGAGGCGGCGACGCGAACCGTGGTACTAAAGGCGTTCATACAATTCCTATAGGTGTTTCTGTGACCTGATCTGGGGAAGGTGCACGCTCATCATGAGCTGCCAGCACCCTTGGTGCGCATTCTTCCCTGCCGTGACACAAATTTCAACGTCCAGACGGGGGATTTATCACTCAAAGGCCCCGCTTTGACACTATTTAATGATTTACCCTACTGCCCTTTGGCTGACTATTCCATGAACAGTGGGATCCCGCTTAAGGTTGCTGCTATTTCCCGGCCTGTGAAGTGGCTCACAACCGAGGTCAATCGACACCCAACCTTCCTCCTTGCGCCTTATAATGCCAGCGCCAAAAAAAGGCGCTAACCTATTGACGCTACGGGAAATATAATGAAAAACCTCAATAAAACCCTACTGGCTGCCGCCATTTCCCTCGGATTACTGGCAGGCTGTAACAGCAACAATGACTCCAAGGCCCCCGATCCCATGGTTCGCTTCGCTACCTTCAATCTGTCGTTTGATCGCACCGCCCCCGGCATGCTCTCCGGCGAACTGGCCCTGGACCGCGCCGCCCAGGACGCCCTGCTGGCCCGCTACCAGGAGGGTGACGCCAGCCTCGGCAAGGCCGAGATCACCCAGGCCAAAAACGTGCAGCAGATCCGCAATATTGCCGAGATAGTGCAGCGCACCCGCCCGGACGTGTTTCTGCTGAACGAATTCGACAACGACGGCAAGGGCGAGAGCACCGCCGATCTCAAGGCGTTCAACGACAACTACCTGGCCCATGCCCAGCACGGCGAGGTGCAGGCCATCAGCTACCCTGTGATGCAGAATTTCGCCACCAACACCGGCCTGATGAGCGGCCAGGATCTCAACCTGGACGGCAAGGTCAGCAGCGGGCCGGACGATGCCTGGGGCTTTGGCAACTACCACGGCCAGTACGCCTTCGCGGTGATGTCGAAATATCCCATCGACACCAAACAGATCCGCACCTTCCAGCACTTCAAGTGGAAGGATATGCCGGGCGAAACCAACCCCGTCATCGACGATTGCAACAACCCCAGAGCCCCGATCCCGGCCGGTCGCCAGTGTGGCGAGCCCTGGTATGACGGCGCGGCCTGGGCGCAATTCCCGCTCTCCTCCAAGAACCACGCCGACGTGCCGGTGCGCATCAAGCAGGGCAACAAAGAGGTGGTGGTTCACTTCCTCCTCTCTCACCCGACCCCGCCCATCTTCGGCAACGCGGCGCGCCACAACGTCAAGCACAACAGGGCCGAGGTCGCCTTCTGGCAGGACTATGTGGAGAGCGCCAGCTACATGGTGGACGATGGGGGCAAGGCGGGTGGCTTGGCCGAGGGCGCCCGCTTCGTCATCGCCGGGGATCTCAACGCAGATCCGCAAGCGGGTGACGGGGATCTCAGTGCCATCCAGGATCTGCACAACCATGCGCTGGTCAACCAGGCAGTCACCAACGGCGCCCTGATCCCGGTCAGCCAGGGTGGCCCCGAGTGCCTCGCCAGCCAGCCGGATCAGTGCAAGCGCAACAACAACCGCACCACACCGGAACGCATCACCAGCAGCAGCGGCCTGCAGCTCGATCACCTGATCCCCTCCGCCAACCTCAACGCGGTCGCCTCCGGCGTGTTCTGGCCCGCCAGCTTCGAGCCGGGTTACCACCTGGTGTATGACCCACAGCTCGGCATCGCAAAGGGGGTGAGCTCGGATCACCGCCTGGTGTGGGTGGACGTCGAACTGGACCAGTGATCCAAGGGATCCACTCAATGAAAAGCGGGGCCATGATGGCCCCGCTTTTTTGCATCTGGCGCTAGACCAGCTTTTCGACCCGGGCCGGCAAGCCCTGGCGCGCCGAGGAGCCGATGGCCCAGTCCACCAGCGGGTAGCGGCCGTGGCGGCTCGGATCCAGCACCGCCAGATCGTTGAGGTTCACCCCGGCGCCGCGCAGGGGGCTGGCCACCACCTCCTTGCCGTCGACCCAATGCGCCCTCGCCCCCAGCTCCTTGTGACCGAAGCCGTGCTCGATGGCGATGGCATCTTCCTGCACCCCGGCCACGCACTCCGCCAGCCCGATCACGCTGCCATTGGGGGTGCTGACCCGCACCCTGTCCCCGCTCACTATGCCAAGGCGCGCCGCCGTCTCCACGTTGAGCCGCACCCCGTTGCTGGGGTGCACCTGGCGCAGGCGATCCGAGGCTATGCTCATGGAGCTCATGGTGTGGGACTTGTAGCTGGTGAGCAGCAGGGGCCACTGGGCCGGCTTGAACGCCTCGCTCAGCGGTGTGCCATCGGCGAGCTGAGCCAGGAAGAAGCGCGGGGTACCGCTCAGGAACTGGCCGCTCTGGCTGTGACGGCGGCTGCCCACCGCCGGGTTCCACAGCATCAGGGGCTTGGGCCAGCGCTTGCTCGGCTGACCCGCCTCGTCGCGCCCCTTGGCGACCGGCTCGAAGCGCCCGCCCCGGGCAAAGAGGTAGGCGGCGCGGCCCGCCTCCTCCGCGCTCAGGGTGGCGTTGAGGGTGGGCAGGATCCGCTCCACCCCGGACCAGGCGAGATCCTCAGGCCCAATGGCGGGTACGGGCTCACCCAGATAGGCGACGTTGGCCGCGCCGTAGAGGGAGAAGTCCGCCGCCTTGTGAAGACCGTACAGCTTGCCATCCGCCCCTTTCAGGGCCCCCTCGCCAAAGCCCGGCAACCCTAGGCGTTTCGCCACGGCGATGAGGAAGGACTCCATGCAGACGGGATCCCCCGAGGCCGTCTTGGCGACGCGAGGCTCCACCACAGGCCAGCGCCCGGTCGAGACCTTGGTCATGACGCCGTGCCAGGCGGTTGCCCAGCCCCAGGACTCGTAGGTCAGGGTGTCAGGCACTATGTAGTCCGACAGCGCCGAGGATTCGTTGATGAAGCTGTCGATGCTGACAAAGAGCGGCAGCACCCTGGGGTCTTTCAACTGCTCACCTATGGCCTGGTGCAGCCCCGCCTGACCGTAGAGGGGGTTGCCCATGTGGTTGATCCAGGCCTTGGCGCGGTAGGGATAACCGCTCACCGCCGCGGTCAGGTGTTCGCCGAGCAGCGGGCCCGAGATGGGGAACCAGGGCTCGTGAGCCGGATAGGGGTTCTGCCCCGCCTCTTTCTTGCGACGATATTCGGAGGTCTTCTCGTAGGGGAACTTGGAGCGGGACAGGAAGACGCCGGCGGGTTTGACCATACCCGGGAAACTCGCCAGATCGTAGCGCGGCCCGGCGCCGAAGGGGTCGAACTTGCCGCCGCTCGCCACGGCGCCGCCCTTGGCGTTGAGGTTTCCTATCATGGCATTGAGCATCATGATGGCCCAGGCCGTGTAGAAGCCGTTGGCGCTCATGGTGCCGCCGTGGGTGATCACCGCCGCCCGGGTGCCGTGGTTGGTGAACTCCCGCGCCAGCTCCTTGATGTCGGCCACCGGCACGGCGCACTCGGCACTGTATTGCTCGAGGGAGTGCTCCCGGCTCGCCTCGGCCAGCAGCTGGAAGCTGCTCTTAACCGCCAACTCCCCGCCCGGGGTCGAAATGCTGCGCGCCACCCAGAGTCGGGCCCGCTCGCAACGGCCGGCCGGTGTCGGCTCGTCACTGTCCGCCTCCATCACCAGCACGGCATCCCCCTCGCCATAGGCCTCGCCCTCAAAGGGCAGCCCCAGATCGCTGGCGTGCAGCATCTGGCCGAAGCGGGGGTGGGATTCGTCGCAGACCACCAGATGGCTGGCGTTGCAAAAGCCGCGATAGCCGGCCCGCTCGGCGGCCTCGGCATTGGGGGCCGCCAGGAAGGGTTCGGCGTAGCGCTCGTTGTCGATGATCCAGCGCAGCATGGCCATGGCCAGGGCCGAGTCCGTGGCGGGCCTGATGGGCAGCCAGCGGTTGGCGGGGGCAGACGGCAGGTTCACCGTGTTCGGCAGGCTGGGGGCCACCACCACATAGGAGAAGGGCTTGCCCTGCCGTGCCCGCCCCGCCGCCAGCTGGCGGGACTGGCGTTTGAAGGGGTTGCCGGACTGCTGGGGAGAGGTGCCCATGAACAGCAGGAAGTCGCTCTCGTCCCAGTCTGGCTTGAGGTGGGCGTTCTTCTCCAGATCGTCCAGCAGGGCGCCGGCCCCGACCCTAAACGACAGGCCGCAGTAGGCGCCGTGGTTCGCGAAGTTGCGGGTGCCGAAGCCGTTGAAGGTGAAGCGCTTGATGAAGGCGTCGCGCCCCTCGTCCGAGGCGTTGCTCACCAGCAGCTGGTTCGCCCTGGGGCCATATTCCGGGTTGGTGGGATCGAGCGGCTCGGCCAGGTTGCGGATGGCCCTGAGCCCTTCAACCTGACCCTCCCCGAACAGATCGCCCCCCTCCACCACCTCCTCGATCAGTTGCTCGAAGGGGATGCTCTGCCAGCGACCGCTGCCACGGGGGCCGACCCGCTTGAGGCAGCGGGTGACCCTGTGGGGGCTGTCGAGCTGCTCCAGCATGGCGTTGCCCCGGGCGCAGGCGGTGGAGCGGCCATCCAGCCCCCCTTCCTGATAACCGCTGGTGCCGAGCAGCGCCTGCTTGATCGGTGTCTTGAAGTCGATGTGATGCAGGGCAGAGAGCGGGTGATAGGGGTTGCCGAGGATACGCACTATCTTGTCGCTCTCGTTGTCGATGCGGGCCCGCACCCCGCACAGGGTCCAGCAGCCGAGGCACATGGTGTTGGCGAGGCGCTGGTCCGGATTGGGGTGAAGTTCCCCTCCCTCATCGACCCTGTACTCCACCGCCAGGGAGTTGCCGTGGATGGGATCCCGGGTCGGCTTGCCCGAGCTGCCGGTGGCCACCCCGCTCACCACCTGCTTGAGGGTGTCGCTGTAACCGGCCACGAAGAACCCCGTGCCCCCGGCGATGGCGGCTCCCTTGAGAAACTTGCGTTTGCTGTGATCCATCAGAGTGCCTCGCGAGCGCAATGGGTGGTGGCTGCCTGGGTGGCAGATGACGTTGTGGCGGATGGCAGAGCCGGGGCGCGCACCAGCTCGGAGAGCGCCACCAGCAGGGCCAGCAGCAGGCCGAAGGTGCCGAGGATGCCGAGCACCCCGGCCGGCCCCCAGGCTATCTGGTAGACATAGACACCGGCGCCATATTTCGGTGCCAACTGCCCCTGAATGAGCACCAGCCAGCGCAGGCCCCACACCAGATGCAGTGCCAGCAGCCCCAGGCCCCAGGTTTGCAGGCGGGGGGAGAATCGGTGCCCCGCCAGCAGCAACAGGCCGAGCAGGCCCAGGGTCAGCAGCAGCCAGTGGGCCGCCAGCCGCCAGCTAGGATCCAGCCGATAGAGGGCCGCCGCCTCAGCCGCCGAGGCGCCGCCAAACAGGGCCCAGCCCAGCAGGGAGAGCGCAAGCAGGGCCAGGGTCGGGCGGATCTGGCGCAGCAGCCCCGCCTCGGTGTGCTGCTGCCAGCCCGCCAGCAGCCGGTTGAGCAGCAGCAGGGCGCTCTGGGCCGCCAGCAGGGCGCTCAGCGCCAGCAACCAGGGGAGCCAAGGGGTGTGCCAGAGCGGGCGCGCCTGCACCGCCATGGTCTCGAGCCCGGTGTAGAGCGCGATACTGAGCCCGCTCAAGGCCGCCATCAAAGCCAGCGGCTTGCGCCAGGGCTCGCCGGACCAGTTCCCCAGGCAGAGCAGTCGCGCCAGGGCGGCGACCCTGTCCCGCTCCTCGCCGCGTCTGGCCAGGTTGGGCCTTATCAGCAGCCAGCCAAACAGCATGCTGAGCAGGCTGAACAGGGGCAGCAGGTAGGCGCCATACCACATGATGGAGGTGAAGCGGGTCTGGGCGTAGAAGTGCCAGGCCCGGGCTGGCTGGTGCAGATCCGCCGTCAGAGCGATGGGCGCCACCAGACCGGCCCCCATCATCAGCACGGCGGCCAGGGTCTGCAGCCGCCGATCCGGTACCTTGCGCCATAGATCGGCCGCGCCCAGCCAGAGGGCCCCATAGGCGAGGCCGATGAGGAAGAAGTATTGCACCGCCCAGGGCAGCCAGGTGATGGGCTGATCCGGGGCCAGCAGTTCGTTAATGGTCATGGGCTATCTCCTTGCCGTCGTCGCCGAGCAGGGTACGCTGCGCCGGATGGCCGTCGATCTTGCTGACGAAGGCCTCATCCATGCCCAGATAGAAGACCCGCGGCTGGGTATGGGCCTCGGGCTTGAGCACCTTGAGGGCGGACTCATATTCCCGCAGCAACCGGCTGATCTGGCTCTTGGGATCGTTGAGATCGCCGATGATGCGCGCTTCGCCGACGCAGCTCTCCACGCAGGCGGGCAAGAGCCCCGCCTCCAGCCGGTGGGCGCAGAAGGTGCACTTGTCGGCGGTGTTGGTCTCGTGGTTGATGAAGCGGGCGTCATAGGGGCAGGCCTGCACGCAGTAGCCGCAGGCGACGCACCAGTCGTTGTTGACCACCACTATGCCGTCATCGCGCTGGAAGGTGGCGCCGGTGGGGCAGACGTCGAGGCAGGCGGGCTCGGTGCAGTGGTTGCAGAGCCTCGGCAACATCAAGAGGGAGGCGGGGGCATCGAGTGCCGCCACATCGCTCACCTCGTACTGGCTGACCGTGGTGCGAAACTGGCCGAGGGGTGGCTGGTTCTCTATGGTGCAGGCCACTGTGCAGGCCTGACAACCGACGCAGCGGCGCAAGTCAATCAGCATGCCGTAGCGCTTGCGGCCATCCCCCCGGCTGATGGCCGCCCGCCCATTGCGGGGCACGGGGACGGACTGGGCCTGAGCGACAGGGATCAGGGCCGCCCCTGCGGTGAGGGCGGCGATCCCGGATAACAATCGGCGCTTGCTGAGCTCCATGGCGTCTTTCCTTCTGCTGAGCTGGCTTCCCCCAAGAGGGGGGTTGGGCCGATTGTCCGCAACGCAGCAAGTCGCCTCTATTGTGGTTTTCCACATACCGGGAGCCGGGTTGATCCAGCGCAATAAAACCAGCCCCATAACCGCCAAACTGTGACCTAAGCCCCATTCGCCGCCCCATCACGGCGCCAGGGCGGCCCAGCACATCGCCCCGGTGATAGACTGGCTTCCCCACCCCCATCAGCCGCCCAAGGAGAGCACCCTGTTCCGTCACCCCCCCTCATCGCTCGCCCGCCAGCCCCTGCTGGCCCTGTTGCTCTGGATCTGGGTCGCCCCCGCCCTGGCCGGATCTGTGCCGCCCCAGACAGCGTCGGCGCAGGCCCAGACCGAGCCGGTGCGAATAGGGGTGCTGGCGACCCGCGGCCCGGCACTTGCGAAGGCCCAGTGGCAGCCGCTGATGGGCTGGCTGAATGAGCGCGTGCCAGAGCGGCGCTTCGCGCTGGTGCCCCTGGAGCTCGATGCCCTGGCCGAGGCCGTCGCGCAAAGCAGGCTCGACTTTGTCATCACCAACCCGGGCCAGTCGGTGAGTCTGGCGCGCCAGTATCCGCTGGCCTGGCTCGCCACCCTCAAGAGCCCGGCCGGGGGTGACAACCTCGCCATAGGCGCCGCCCTGGTGGTGCGCGCCCATGCCCCCTACCGGCACTGGCAGGATCTCGAGGGACAGCCGGTCGCCGCCGTGTCGGAAAACGCCTTCGGTGGCTACCTCGCCTACCGCTTCGAGGCGGACGAGCAGGGGGTCAGGCTGGAGCGCTTCTTCTCCGCCGTGCGCTTCACCGGCTTCCCCCTGGACAGGCTCATCGAGCAGCTGGCGGCGGACCAGGTGGCCGCCGCCATAGTGCCCGTGTGTCAGCTGGAGCGCATGGTGCGGGAGGGCAAGGTCGCCGACTCGGATTTTCGGGTGCTGGACAACCAGGCGCCGGCGGGCTTTGGCTGCCAGAGCTCGACCCGGCTCTACCCGAACTGGGCCTTCGCCCAGACGGAGCAGGCCTCCCCTGCGCTTGCCCTGGCGGTGACGCGAGCCCTGTTCGACCTGCCAGCAGACAGCGAGGCGGCCATGGCCGCCGATTCGGCGGGCTGGACAGTGCCCACCAGCCAGCTTGGCATCGACCGCCTGCTCAAGGCGCTGGATCGCCACCCCCTGCAGGGCCCCTGGTGGCAATCGGCCTGGCACTGGCTGCGCCAGCATCAGCAGTGGGGCTGGGGGGCCCTGGCGCTGGTGCTGCTGCTCGGCGGCCACCACCTGCTGCTGCAATACCTGTTCAACCGCAGCCAGCGCCGACTGCTCGCCACCCGCCAACAACTCGAGGAGAAGGGACGCCAGCTCGAGCAGGCCAGACGCCTCGCCGAGCTCGGCGAACTCGGCGCCAACATGGCCCACGAGATCAATCAGCCCCTCACCGCCATCGCCAACTACAGCCAGGGTGCCCTGCTGCGCCTGGCAAAACAGGGCCAAGACTCGGCCCCGGATCCTGTGCTGATCCAGGCGCTCGAGCAGATTGGCCTGCAGGTCGAGCGCATCACCCAGACAGTCCAGCGGCTCAGATCCCGGCTGCAAAAGCGTCCCCGCCAAGCCGAGCCCACGGACCTGGTCGCCCTGGTGGAGGGCCTGCAACCCCTGCTCGGTCAGATGCTGGCCCCCCTCGGGGTCACCTTCACCCTGCGCTGGCAGGGGCAGCCGCGCCTGCTCCCCCTGGATGGCACCGGGGTGGAGCAGTTGCTGATAAACCTCATCAAGAATGGCGCCGAGAGCGCGGCCCGAACGGACGGCCCAGCGGCGCAAAGGGCTGAGCCGGGCCGGGTCGAGCTGCTTGCCTGCTTCGAGGCGACGCTCTTGATCCTGGAGATCCGCGACAACGGCCCCGGCCTGAGGATGCCAGAGGCGCTGCTGCAACAGGCGTTTCACAGCGACAAGGAGGGCGGCATGGGGCTGGGGCTCGCCATCTGCCGGGACGTGGTCGAGTGTCATCGCGGCCAGCTCGCCTTGAGCAATCTGAGCCCCCATGGCTGCCTGGCCCGGGTGATCCTGCCCGCCACTCAGCAGCCGCTTGAGGCCGCTTCCCATCCCAATCCAAGGAGCTGATATGCAGTCCGTTGACCGCCCTCCCCTCTACCTGGTCGATGACGACGAGGCCGTGCTCGACTCCCTGCGCTTCATGCTGGAGAGCTGCGACGAGCGGCAGCTACGCTGCTTTGCCGACGGCGAGCGCTTCCTGGCAGAGGTCGATCTGCGCCTGCCCGCCTGCCTCATCCTGGATTGCCGCATGCCGGGGCTGTCCGGCCCCGAGGTGCAGCAGCGGCTGAAGGCGGCCCAGAGCCCCATCGCCATACTGTTTCTCACCGGCCACGGGGAGGTGCCCCTGGCGGTGGAGTCCCTCAAGCAGGGGGCTGTGGATTTCTTGCAAAAGCCGGTGCAGCTGGCCCCCCTGCTCGCCGCCATAGCGCGGGCCGATCAGGCGACCCTGGCCGCGGCGGCGCGCCTTGCCCATCGGCACGCCTTCGAGCGGCTCACCTCCCGCGAGCACCAGCTGTTGCAGCTCATCGCCCAGGGCCACAAGAACCAGCAGATAGCGCAGGATCTCTGCATCTCGGTGCGCACAGTCGAGGTGTGCCGCGCCAGTCTGATGAGGCGGCTCGAAGTGAGCTCCCTGGCCGAGCTGATGCTGCGCTATGCGGCGGTCAATGGGCGGCCCTGAATCGCTCACGCCACGGGCAAACCCCAACCCCGGGACATAAAAGGTGGCGAGATCACACACTTGGCGCCGCCTTGGGGGTAGAGTAGCCCCTTCCCTTTATCAGGGCCGACCTAGGTCCTGCGCATTATTTCGAGGAGACATCATGGAACTGCTGTTACTGAGCAACGGAAAAACCACCGAACACCCGGGCCTGCTCGGCTGGGCCCGCGACCGGGTGCAGACCCTGCTCGCCCGCAAACAGGTCAAGCGCATCCTGCTCATCCCCTATGCGGTGATCCGCAGCGACTGGGATGCCCGCGCCCAGGATCTCGCCGAGAGCCTGGGAGTGGAGACCATCAGCATCCACCAGTTCGACGATCCCGTGGCGGCCATCAACCAGGCAGACGCCATCTTTATCAGCGGCGGCAACACCTGGCGCCTGAACCAGCTGCTGCACGAATACGGTCTGGTGGTGCCCATCCAGCGCGCCGTGCGCGAACGGGGCGTGCCCTATGTGGGCTGGAGCGCAGGTTGCAACGTGGCGACCCCGAGCATCCGCACCACCAACGACATGCCGGTGTGCAGCGCCGCCGTACTGCCGGCCCTGGGCCTGTTCCCGCTGCAGATCAACCCCCACTATCTGGACGCCAGCATCAGCGGCCACATGGGGGAGACCCGGGACGAGCGGCTCGCCGAGTTCTGCGCCATCAACCCGAGCGAATCCGTGGTGGCCCTGCGCGAGGCCAGCCTGTTGCAGATCAGCGGCGAGAGCAACGGCGAGACAGTCGAGTACTGGAGCGTGCGCGGCGAAGGCTTCAAGATCTTCAAGCACGGCGAGACGACCCTGGAGTATGAGGACGCAGCTCCCCTGGCCGCCCTCACTCCCTTCATCCCCAAGATCTGAGTCAGGGGCGCTGCAATGAAAAGAGGGATGGCCAAGGCCATCCCTCTTTCGTTTGCCCCCTCGCACCGGGGTGAGGTCCCGCAAGGGCCCTCACTCCAGGATCGCCAGCGCCTCCTTGCCGCCGCCACGCTTGGGGGCCTTTAGCAGCAACACCAGCGGAATGGCACACAGGCTCACCCACATCATCAGCCGGAAGTCCTGCAGATAGGCGAGCAGGCTGGCCTGGCGGGTCACCTCGCCATTTATCGCGCTGAGCCCTTTGGGCGTCATCAGCTCCGCCATGCCTCCCCCATGATGCAGCGCCTGGTTGAAGGGGGTAATGTAGGAGGCAAACACCTCATGATTCATCTGAGTGCGCTGGGCCAGATAGGTGATGACCACAGAGATGCCGATGCTGCTGCCGATGTTGCGCATCAGGCTGAACAAGGCCGTGCCCTCGGTGCGAAAACGGGGCGCCAGGGTCGCGAAGGTGATGGTGGAGAGCGGCACGAAGATGAAACCCAGACCCAGGCCCTGAACGACCCCGGTACGGATGATGTCCCAGTTGCTGATGTCGGTATTGAACAGCGTCATCTCCCACATGGAGAAGCTGGTGAGCAGCAGCCCCAGCAGGATCAGGATGCGCACATCCACCCGACCCGACAGCCTGCCCACCAGCATCATGGCGAACATGGTGCCGACTCCCCGTGGCGCCAGCAGGTAGCCGACATCGATCACCGGATAACCCATCAATCCCTGCATGAAGGGGGGCAGCAGTGTCATGGTCGCCAGCAAGATGATGCCGACGATGAAGATGAACACCAGGCCGACGCTGAAGTTGCGATCCTTGAACAGGGCCGGCTCTATGTAGGGGTGCGAGTGGGTGAAAATGTGCACCACGAACAGGTAGAAGCAGAGCACCACCAACCCGGTCTCTATGACGATCTCGGCGCTGGCGAACCAGTTCTGGGATTGGCCCCTGTCCAGCGCCATCTGCAACGCGCCTATGCCAATACTGAGCAGGGCAAAGCCGAGCAGATCGAAGCGCCGACTGCTATTGATCTTGGTCTCCTCGATGAAGGCGGCGAGGCCGAACCAGGCCAGCAGGCCGAATGGCAGGTTGATGTAAAACACCCAGCGCCAGTTGTAGTACTCGGTGAGCCAACCCCCGAGCGAGGGGCCCAGGATGGGGCCCACCATGACACCTATGCCCCACATCGCCATGGCAGAACCATGCTTTTCAGGGGGATAGCTATCGAGCAGTACCGCCTGGGAGAGGGGGACCAGGCTGGCGCCGAAGATCCCCTGCAGCAGCCGGAACAGCACTATCTGCTCCAGACTCTGGGCCGCGCCACACAGCATGGAGGCGATGGTGAAACCCGCCACCGACCACATGAACAACCGCTTGCGGCCAATTCGGTCAGAGATGAAGCCGGTCAGCGGCATGAAGATGGCGGCCGCCACTATGTAGGAGGTGAGCACCCAGGAGATCTGATCCTGGGTCGCCCCCATGGCACCCTGCATATGGGGCAGGGCCACATTGGCTATGGTGGTGTCCAGCGCCTGCATGATGGTGGCCAGCATGACCGACAGGGTGATGAAGCCAAGATGTGCCTTGCTGGGTCCTTCCTGAGTCGCTGTTGTCATAGGGTTCACCTCACAACGACCAGCCAAACAGGCTGCGGTGATGGCCGGTATCTATCTCGGCCACGGCACTGAGTCCAGCCCTGAGCGCAGGCGCTGCACTGGCATCGTCCAAGCGGATCCTGACCGCGACCCTTTGGGTGATCTTGACCCAGTTGCCGGTCGCATTCTGGGCCGGTATCACCGAGAACTCTGAACCTGTCGCCGGGCTAAGACTCTCGACCACCCCTGTCCAGTGAGCATCCGGATAGGTATCCACACTGATGTTCACCTGCTGGCCAGGCTGGACATGAGTCAGATCCGTCTCGGTGAAGTTTGCCTCTATCCAGGGCTGATCGGTCTCTACCAGCATCATGGCGGTCATGCCCACAATGCTGTACTGGCCAGACTTGGGCAGTTGGCTGACGATGCCATTGACCGGGGCATAGATCTTGGTACGGGCCAAATCCAGTTTTGCCTTGGCCAATTCGGCGGCCGCTTCCATATAGGCGGGTTGCTGTTCGACCGGCAGATTGACGTCACCATTCAGGGAAGCCTCTATCTTCTTGAGCCCCTCTTCCAGCGCCACCTGTTGCTGCGCCGTCTGTATGGTGAGCTGACGGGCATCATCATAATTGGCGGTCGAGGTGAAGTGCCTGGCAACCAGATCTGCCTGGCGATGCTCTTCCTTCTGGGCATAAGCGTTGCGGGTATGAGCCACGGCTATCTCGGCCTGCTGACCGCGATAGCTGGTCTGCAATGCCACCAGATCGGTGCGTACCTTGGCAAGCTCAGCCTCGGCCTTGGTCACGGCGAGCTCGAAGGAGGCGGGATCCAATTCGAACATCAGATCCCCGGCCTTGACCTGGGCATTCTCCTTGACCATCACCTTGTCTACCCGGCCCAGTACCTCGGTACTGATGGGCACCTTGTCCGCCTTCACATAGGCGTTGTCGGTCTCCACATAGCGCCCGCCCAGCATATAGATGACGCCACATCCAAACAGGGCAATGAGAGGGACCACCACCAGGAGTAACAGTCGGGTACGGCGTCGGTCGGAAACCGCCACAGGGGCGGAAGTCGGATCAGTAGTCATGAGAAACACTCCGAAAAATCGAGAAGATCAGCTCTGGGAAAGGTTGTCGTGCATTGTCTTTAGCGCCTGATAGAGGGCGTTCGCCGCCTTCTCATCCAGATCGCCCATGGCACTGCGATGTACGGCGTCGCCAGCCCGCTTGATGCATTGCAGGTGAGGGACGGCCGCTTCGGTCAAAAACAGCTGATGAGCACGCCTGTCATCGGGATCCGGGCGTCGCTCGACCAGACCACTCTGGGCCAGCTGATCGAGCTGGCGAGCCAGGGTGATAGGCTGGATATCCAGCCGCTCGGCCAGCTCAACCTGACGCATCCCTTCATGCCGGGCGATATGGACCAGGGCACGGGCCTGGGCCAGGGTCAGACAACTCCCTTCCAACTGTTGCTGGAAGTGACGACGCATCAGGCGATGCACGTCGCCGATCAGGAAGCCCAGGGTGTCAGGTTGTTTCATCATAGCGAGACCAATAAATTAGTAAGCATTACTTATTATATACAATGCATGTTTAAATTCAATGCTGGCCTCCCTCTCTTGTTGCCAGCATGCTAAGGCTCTACAGCCAACAAAAGGAGAACGACGATGAAGACAAGGATGGAGCGGGACAGCCTGGGAGAGATCGCGGTACCGGCCAACCGGCTGTGGGGGGCTCAGACCCAGCGATCTCTGCACCACTTCGCCATCTCGGTGGAGCGGCAGAGTCCCGAGCTCATTCGTGCCCTGGTGCAAATCAAGAGCGCCAGCGCCCGGGTCAACCAGCGGCTGGGGCTGCTCAAGGATCGCCATGCCGAGGCGATCATTGCCGCCGCCGCCGAGGTGCTGGCGGGTCAGCATGACAATGAGTTCCCCCTGGTGGTCTGGCAGACCGGCTCTGGCACCCAGACCAACATGAACGTCAATGAGGTGCTCGCCAACCGGGCCAGCGAGCTGCTCGGTGGCATGCGCGGCGAGGAGCGTCTGGTGCATCCCAATGACGAGGTCAATCGCAGTCAATCCAGCAATGATGTCTTCCCCACAGCCATGCATCTCGCCGCCGTGACTGCCATAGTGGCGCATCTGCTGCCCGCCCTCGCCAGCTTGCGCCAGACCCTGGAGCACAAGGCCAAGGCATTTGACCATATCGTCAAGATAGGCCGCACCCACCTGCAAGATGCCACCCCCCTTACCCTGGGTCAGGAGATCTCCGGCTGGGCCGCTCAGCTCGCCCATGGAGAGCGCCATCTTCGAGCCGCCCTGCCCCATCTGTGCGAACTGGCGCTGGGCGGCACCGCGGTCGGCACTGGCCTCAATGCGCCAGCCGGTTATGCCGAGGCGGTAGCCGGGGAGCTCGCCAGCCAGACCGGCTTGCCCCTGGTCACAGCGCCGAACAAGTTCGAGGCTCTGGCGAGCTGCGATGCTCTGGTCCACGGCCATGGCGCCCTCAAGACCCTGGCCGCCAGCCTGATGAAGATCGCCAACGATGTGCGCTGGCTCGCCAGCGGCCCGCGCAGTGGCATAGGGGAGATCAACATTCCGGAGAACGAGCCCGGCTCCTCCATCATGCCGGGCAAGGTCAATCCGACCCAGTGCGAGGCGCTGACCATGGTGGCGGCGCAGGTGATGGGCAATGACGTGGCCATCAACATCGGCGGGGCCAGCGGCAACTTCGAGCTCAATGTGTTCAGGCCCATGATTGCCCACAATTTCTTGCAGAGCGTGCGCCTGCTCAGCGACGCCATGACCAGCTTCGAACATCACTGTGCCCGCGGCATAACCCCGAACCAGGCCCGCATCGACGAGCTGGTGGCCAACTCCCTGATGCTGGTCACGGCGCTGAACCCCCACATCGGTTACGACAAATCCGCCGAGATAGCGAAGAAGGCACACCATCAGGGGATCAGTCTGCGGGAAGCGGCCATCGCCTCCGGCCACCTGAGTGCCGAGCAATTCGATCTCTGGGTGGTGCCTGCCGAGATGGTGGGCCGCAAGCCATAGGCTATCTCAGCCCCCGGGAGTCAGATGCCGGTGCCTGCCCAGATGGTGGGACCAGGTAAATGGAGGCGGTTAAAAACAGAAAGGGCGCCATGGCGCCCTTTTCATTAGCAAAGCCGTCTCAGCTCTTGCTCTGACAGTTGAACATCCAGTGGGTACCGAACTTGTCCACCAGGCTGCCGAAATAGTCACCCCAGAACATCTCCTGTAACTCCATCGCTACGCTGCCGCCTTCGGCAAGGGCAGCAAACAGGCAGTCGGTCTCGGCCCGGCTGTCCGGCTCCAGATTGAGGTAACTGTTGTTGCCCTGCACCAGGGTGAACCCCATGCTGGCCGGCGCATCCGTGCCCATCAACACATGGCCGCCGAGAATGGCCAGCTCCACATGCATCACCAAGTTCCCATCTTCCGGGGAGACGGGATCCTGACCCGGGCAGCCCGGTGAATCGCTGAACCTGTGGATGGGGCCATTGAATTCGCCACCAAACACCTCCCGGTAGAAGAGGAACGCCGCCTCCGTCTCCCGGGCAAAGTTGAGATAGGTACTGACACGCGCCATGGTGAACTCCTTGTCACTGATTACGGGTTACGAGGCCAGCTATCAGCATAGAAGAGCGCGGCTCCATCGCCTCAATGGCCTCCTCTAACCGAGCGGACAGCGCCAGCCCATTGTACGGTGTCAGCCATGGCAACCTAGGCAGCATGCCCATTGGCGCAGGTCTTCCCCTGGGCTGGCATCGCCAATCAACGGATATGCCGCCTGCGGCGCCCTGTGACAGATCCTGACCCCTGGCACAAGGCCGACAAACCTCCATTTACACCCACATCATGGGTTGCACCCACACCACGATACGACTGAGAAAAGGTGCAACCATCCATTTATGCGTCCGTTGCTAACGCACATTTTTGAGACATATTTTTAACTTCATTATCTTGTCGCAACACACTGACACTGCATCGTTTTTCACCGCCAGTCCCCGCCAGCGCGCTTATCCAAACGCAACCATGTAACGGAGACATTAAAATTTCTAACTTGAAGGTTGCACCTGGTTGCGCCATCCTCATCGAAATTTAACCATACGGCAATATTCTCGCCGGCACAGATACAGGAAGTCCCATGGCTACTACCACCCTTGGCGTTAAACTCGATGAAGCCACCCGCGACCGGCTCAAGCAGGCAGCGCAGACCATCGACCGCACCCCGCACTGGTTGATCAAGCAGGCGATTTTCACCTATCTGGAGCAGCTGGAGCGTGGCCTGACCCCCACGGAACTCTCTGGTCTGGCCGCCGCCGCGGGAGAAGAGTCGGTGGAAACCCTGACCGAACAGGGTCTGCAACTGTTCCTCGAATTTGCCGAGAGCATCTTGCCGCAGTCCGTGCTGCGCGCCGCCATCACCTCCGCCTATCGCCGCCCCGAGACCGAGGCCGTGCCCATGCTGCTGGAGCAGGCCCGCCTGCCCAAAGAGAAGGCAGAGGCCACCCAGAAGCTGGCCACCAGCATCGCCGAGAAGCTGCGCAACCAGAAGGGTGCCAGCGGTCGTCAAGGGCTGGTGCAGGGTCTGCTGCAAGAGTTCTCCCTCTCCTCTCAGGAAGGGGTGGCCCTGATGTGCCTGGCCGAGGCGCTGCTGCGCATCCCCGACAAGGCGACCCGCGATGCCCTCATTCGCGACAAGATCAGCGGCGGCAACTGGAGCCAGCATCTGGGCAACAGCACCTCCTTGTTCGTCAACGCCGCCTCCTGGGGCCTGCTCATCACCGGTAAACTGGTCTCGACCCATAACGAGGCTGGCCTCAACAGCTCCCTCAAGGGGCTGATCGGCAGGGGCGGCGAGCCGCTGATCCGCAAGGGTGTGGACATGGCGATGCGCCTGATGGGGGAGCAGTTCGTCACCGGCGAGACCATAGCCGAGGCGCTGGCCAACGCGGGCAGCACAGAGAGCAAGGGTTTCCGCTACTCCTACGACATGCTGGGGGAAGCGGCCCTCACCGAGGAGGACGCCAAGCGCTATCTGGCCTCCTACGAGCAGGCTATTCACGCCATCGGCAAGGCCTCCCACGGCCGCGGCATCTATGAGGGCCCGGGCATCTCCATCAAGCTCTCCGCCCTGCATCCGCGCTACAGCCGCGCCCAGTACGATCGCGTCATGGCAGAGCTCTACCCCACCCTGCTCGGCTTGACCCAGCTCGCCAAACAGTACGACATCGGCATCAACATAGACGCCGAGGAGGCCGATCGGCTGGAGATCTCCCTCGACCTGCTGGAGAAACTCTGCTTCGACCCGAGCCTCACCGACTGGAACGGCATCGGCTTCGTCATCCAGGCCTACCAGAAGCGTTGCCCCTATGTGATCGACTATGTGATCGATCTCGCCAAGCGCAGCCGTCACCGCCTGATGATCCGGCTGGTGAAGGGCGCCTACTGGGACAGCGAGATCAAGCTGGCTCAGGTCAACGGCCTGGAGGGCTATCCGGTCTATACCCGCAAGCCCTATACCGATGTCTCCTACCTCGCCTGTGCCCGCAAGCTGCTGGCGGTGCCGGAAGCCATCTACCCGCAGTTCGCCACCCACAACGCCCACTCACTCGCCGCGATTTACCAGCTGGCGGGGCAGAACTACTACCCCGGTCAGTACGAGTTCCAGTGCCTGCACGGCATGGGTGAGCCGCTCTATGAGCAGGTGGTCGGCAAGGTTGCCGATGGCAAGCTGGGCCGCCCCTGCCGCATCTATGCGCCGGTCGGCAGCCACGAGACCCTGCTCGCCTATCTGGTGCGCCGCCTGCTGGAGAACGGGGCCAACACCTCCTTCGTCAACCGCATCGCGGACAACAACATCTCCCTCTCGGATCTGGTACAGGATCCGGTGCAGCAGATCGAACAGATGGCCGCCCGTGAAGGGGCGCTGGGTCTGCCTCATCCACGCATTCCGCTGCCCCGTGACTTGTACGGCGAAGCCCGCCCGAACTCCGCCGGTCTGGATCTCGCCAACGAACACAGACTCGGCTCTCTGTCCGCCGCCCTGCTCGCCAGCACCAATACTCGCTATCAGGCGCTGCCCATGTTGGGTAATGAACAGCCGGGCTGTGACACTGAGGCACCAACCGAGTTTCTGAATGTGCTCAACCCGGCGGATCACCGCGATGTCGTCGGTCAGGTGAGCGAAGCCACCCCCGAGCTGGTCGACAGTGCGCTTGCCTGCGCCCTGGCCAGCGGCCAGATCTGGCAATCGACCCCGCCCGCCGAGCGCGCCGCCGTGCTGGACAGAGCCGCCAGCCTGATGGAGTCCGAACTGCAACCCCTGATGGGTCTGCTGGTGCGCGAGTCCGGCAAGACCTTCAGCAACGCCATCGCCGAGGTACGCGAGGCGGTGGACTTCCTGCGCTACTACGCCGCCCAGGCCCGCAACCACTTCGCCAACGACAGCCATAGACCGCTCGGCCCCGTGGTCTGCATCAGCCCCTGGAACTTCCCGCTGGCCATCTTCGCAGGCCAGGTCTGCGCGGCGCTCGCCGCCGGCAATACGGTGCTCGCCAAACCGGCGGAGCAGACCCCGCTCATCGCCGCCCAGGCGGTGCGCATCCTGCTGGAAGCCGGCGTGCCCGCCGGCGCGGTGCAACTGCTGCCGGGCCGCGGTGAGACCGTGGGCGCCGCCCTTATCGCCGACGAGCGGGTGCGTGGCGTCATGTTCACCGGCTCCACCGAAGTGGCGGGCATCATCTCCCGCAACCTGGCCGGTCGCCTAGACGCCCAGGGTCGCACCATACCGCTCATCGCCGAGACCGGCGGTCAGAACGCCATGATCGTCGACTCCTCCGCCCTGACCGAACAGGTGGTGATGGACGTCATCTCCTCGGCGTTCGATAGCGCCGGTCAGCGCTGCTCCGCCCTGCGGGTGCTCTGCGTACAGGAAGATGTGGCGGATCGGGTGATCCGCATGCTCAAGGGCGCCATGGCCGAGTACAAGGTCGGCAACCCGGAGCACCTCTCCACCGACATAGGCCCGGTGATCGACGCCGAGGCCAAGGCCAACATCGAGCAACACATCAAGGCCATGAACGACAAGGGTCGCCGGGTGCACCAGATTGCCCGCGTCCCCTTATGTGCAGACAAGGGGGCCGATTACAGCCGCGGCACCTTCGTGCTGCCGACCCTGATCGAGCTCGACAGCCTGGACGAACTCGGCCGCGAGGTGTTCGGCCCGGTGCTGCACCTGGTGCGCTACCCCCGTGCCAAGCTCGGCGAGTTGCTCGCGCAGATCAACGACAGCGGCTACGGCCTGACCCTGGGGGTCCATACCCGGATTGACGAGACCATCGCCCAGGTGGTCAACACCGCCAAGGTGGGCAACCTCTATGTGAACCGCAACATAGTGGGCGCCGTGGTCGGGGTGCAGCCATTCGGCGGCGAGGGCCTCTCCGGCACAGGTCCCAAGGCGGGCGGTCCGCTCTATATGTACCGCTTGCTCGCCACCCGTCCGCAGGATGCGGTGGCCAGTCAGCTGCGCCAGGAGTCCGGTGCATCTCAACAGACCGAGGCGACCAAACCGGCCCTGCAGGCCCTGCGCAACTGGGCAGCCAAACAGGCTCCGGCCCTCGTCACCCTCTGCGACCAGTATGCCGAGCTGGCCCAGAGCGGCCTGACCCAGGTGCTGGTCGGCCCCACCGGTGAGCGCAACACATACAGCCTGCTGCCCCGGGAACGGGTGCTCTGTCTGGCTGCCGACGATAACGAGGCCAAGGCGGATCTACTGGCCCAGCTCGCCGCCTGTCTGGCGGTCGGAACCGAGGTGCTGTGGCAGGACAATGCCGAGCGTCGCACCCTGCTCGCCAGCCTGCCAATGGAGGTGCAACAGCGCATCCAGCTGGTCGGGGACTGGGCAAACAGCGACATCGGCTTCGATGCCCTGCTGCACCACGGCGATTCGGATCAGCTGATCGAGGTGAGCAAGCTCGCCGCCGCCCGTCCCGGCGCCATCGTCGGCGTGCACGGCCTGCACCGCGGCGAGACCGACATCCCCCTGGAGCGGCTGCTTGTCGAACACGCCCTCTCGGTCAACACCGCCGCCGCCGGTGGCAACGCCAGCCTGATGACCATAGGCTAAGCGCCCCAGACAGAGACTCAAGCCCCGCCGATGCGGGGCTTGTTCTTTCGGCCATGGGATAAACGAGCATAAAAGAAGGCCGCCCTTATCGGGGCGGCCTTCTTGTTGGTGCATCCAGCGGGGGAACTTACTTGGTTATGGCAGCGGCCGATTACGCTTCGCTAATCGACCCTACACAGATTCCATAAAGACTCGGGAGCTGAACTTGGTGATGGGCTCGTAGGGGAAAGGTCACGCCTGTCTCCGCCATTCATTGCCTTCTAAACCGAGGTCCCAGACCTACACGTACTCCATAAACACCCGGGAGGTGAGTTTGGTGATCGGCTCGTAAGGAGGAGATTGTGCCTATCTCCTCGGCCGCCATCCCCAATCAAAGGGTTAGACGTACTCCATAAAGACTCTGGACGTCAGCTTGGTGATCGGCTCGTAAGGAGAAGATTGTGCCTATCTCCTCGGCCGTCATCCCCAGTCAAAGGGTCAGACGTACTCCATAAAGACTCTGGAGGTGAGCTTGGTGATCAACTCATAAGGAATGGTGCCTATCTCCTCGGCGACTCGCTCCACCGGCAAGCCCTCGCCCCAGAGTACGGCCTCGTCGCCGGCCTGGTCGGTGGCGCCGGGGCCGAGATCCACCGTGGTCATGTCCATGGAGACGCGGCCCACCAGCGGCACTATGCGGCCATTCACCAGCACCGAGGTGCCGTTGGGCGCCATGCGTGGGTAGCCGTCGCCGTAGCCGATGGCGATGACCCCGAGCCGGGTGTCGCGCTCCGACACCCAGTTCGCGCCATAGCCCACCGGCTCACCGGCCTTGTGATCCCGCACCGCGATAAGCTGGGTCTTGAGGGTCATCACCGGCTTGAGGTCATAATCCGCCGCCACCGAATTGGGGAAGGGGGAGACGCCGTAGAGGATGACGCCGGGGCGCACCCAGTCGCAATGGGAATCGGGCCAGGCCAGGATCCCCGCCGAGTTCGCCATGGCGCGCTCGCCCTTGAGCGGCGCAGTCAGGCGGCTGAACAGATCGATCTGCTCGCGGGTGGTCGATTGTTCGAGCTCATCGGAGCGGCTGAAGTGGGTCATGATGTTGAACGGCTGCACCACGTTCTTGCACTTGGCGAGGCGCGCGATAAAGGCGGGCATCTCCTCGGCCCGCACCCCGAGCCGGTGCATGCCGGTGTCGAGCTTGAGCCAGGTCACCACCGGGGCGGGCAGCTCGGCCTGCTCCAGGGCCTCGAGTTGCTCCCAGGTGTGCACCGCCGTCTGCAGGTTGTTGGCCGCCAGCACCGGCAAGTCTGCCCGGGAGAAGAACCCCTCCAGCAGCACTATGGGTTTGACCACGGCGCAGGAGCGCAGCATCAGCGCCTCTTCGATGCGGGCCACTGCATAGGCGTCCGCGTCCACCAGGGTACGGGCGACCGGCAGCAGGCCATGGCCATAGGCGTTGGCCTTGACCACGGCGATGATCTTGCAGGAAGGGGCGTGGCGCTTGACCACGGCGAGGTTGTGGCGCAGGGCCGAGGTATCAATTTGGGCAATAGCCGCTTTCATCTGTTTTCCCTATGCGAGGGCGTGATGGCGCGTGAATGCGCCAGGCACCTTGTGGTGTCAACCCTGAGTCATCATCGTCGAAGGCCGGACCGGCATAATTGTCGAACCGGGAAAACTGGCTCTGACGGGAGCGACGAGCACCGACTCGGCCATCCCCTGTCAGGGCGAACATGGTGATACCTAAACCAATATCACCTTAGTAATCATCGTCAAACGCCGGACCTGCGTAGTTGTCGAACCGGGAGAACTGACCCTGGAAGGTGAGTCGTATACGCCCTATCGGGCCGTTACGCTGCTTGCCGATGATGATCTCGGCCACCCCCTTGTCGGGGCTGTCATCGTGATAGACCTCATCGCGGTAGATGAACATGATCAAATCCGCATCCTGCTCGATGGAGCCCGATTCCCGCAGATCCGAGTTGACCGGCCGCTTGTCGGCGCGCTGCTCCAGGCTTCGGTTGAGCTGGGAGAGCGCCACCACCGGCACTTGCAGCTCTTTTGCCAGCGCCTTGAGGGAGCGGGAGATTTCACCGATCTCCAGGGTTCGGTTGTCAGACAGCGCCGGAACCCGCATCAGCTGCAGGTAGTCGATCATGATCATGGAGAGGCCGCCGTGCTCACGGGCGATGCGCCGGGCACGGGAGCGCACGTCGGTCGGGGTCAGGCCGGAGGCGTCATCGATGTACATCTTGCCCTTCTCGAGCAGCAGCCCCATGGTGGAGGAGAGCCGCGCCCAATCCTCGTCGTCGAGCTGGCCGGTTCGCACCTTGGTCTGATCGATGCGCCCGACCGAGGCGAGCATACGCATGATGATCTGCTCGGAGGGCATCTCCAGGGAGAAAATGAGCACCGGCTTGTCGGCGGTGAGGGCCGCGTGCTCACACAGGTTCATGGCAAACGTGGTCTTGCCCATGGAGGGACGGGCCGCCACGATCACCAGATCCGAGCGCTGCAGACCGGCGGTCATCTTGTCCAGATCCCCATATCCGCTGGAGACCCCGGTCACCCCGTTGTGAGGGGTCTTGAACAGCTCCTCAATCTTGTCGACCGTCTGCTCCAGAATGAGCTTGAGCGGCTGTGGCCCCTCATTGGCGCTGGTGCGCTGCTCGGCAATCTTGAATACCTTGCTCTCGGCCAGATCCAGCAGATCGCCGGAGGTCCGACCCTGGGGCTCGTAACCCGCTTCGACTATCTCGTTGGCAACCGAGATCATCTCCCGCACCACGGCGCGCTCGCGCACGATTTCGGCGTAGGCGCTGATGTTGGCGGCGCTCGGGGTATTCTTGGCGATCTCCACCAGATAGGCAAAACCTCCCGACTCTTCCAGCTGCTCGGAGCGCTCCAGCTCCTCCTGCAGGGTGATGAGATCGATGGGGTTGCCGGTATTGGAGAGGCGCGCCATGGCCTGGAAGATCAGCCGATGGGGACGGCTGTAGAAATCCTTGTCGATCACCCGCTCGGCGACCCTGTCCCAGGCCTCGTTATCCAGCATCAGGCCGCCCAGTACGGACTGCTCTGCCTCAAAAGAGTGGGGGGGGACTTTCAGCTGTTGTGTCTTGGCGTCTTTTTTCGCCGTCACTTGCTCTGCCATACACCTAAAAAACCGCAGCGGGAAGGGGACGAGAATTTTACAAAAGAAAGCCCGCCACCGCGAGCGCTAATCTGGCCGCGTGCCGGATAAGCGACCAGGCCGCCGCGATTTGCCAAGAGATCGCCGTTCGGGCAGGCTGGTACCTTGATAAATTCGTTCATGAATAATTCATGCCGGGAGTGTTACTCCTAGTGACAAGCTGCGACACATAGCGGGACTGGCAGCTTGCCATGCGCCTTGCCACTAACGGGGCATGCCCCATCCATTGCTGAGAGTGAAAGCGTCAAAATGAAAAAAATGCTGACCTTGTTTGCCTTGATCCTGGCCGTTGGCCTGGGGGCACCCATCGCCGAAGCCAAGAAATTTGGCGGCGGTAAATCTTTTGGCAAGAGCTACAAGACGGCACCGGCCCAGCCTGCCGCCAAGCCCGTTGACAGCAAGAACCCGACAGTGGGCGCCCAAGGGGCTCCCAAGAAGAGCGGCATGATGGGCGGCCTGCTCGGCGGCCTGCTGGCCGGTGGCCTGTTTGCAGCCCTGCTCGGTGGCGGTGCCTTCGAAGGCCTGCAAGGCATGGACATGTTGCTGATAGCGGCTCTGGCCCTCGGCGCCTTCTTCCTGATCCGTGCCCTGCGCCGCAGCAAGGCGGCCCAGATGCCACAGCAGCAGCGAACGGCCTATGCCGGAGCAGGTTATCAGCCCCAGGCACCACAGCAGTTCGAGCAGAGCAGCAGCGCCCCCCAGGCGACCGGCTTTGCCGACAGCGATGTGCCTTTCCGTCTGCCGCCGGGCTTTGACATGAACGGTTTCCTGTCCGGTGCCCGCGATCACTACCGCACCCTGCAAGAGGCCTGGAACCAGAACGATCTGGAGAAGATGCGTGAATATCTGAGCCCGGAGTTGTTCGAACAGCTCATCACAGAGCGTGCCGAACTGACCGGTGAGCAGCATACCGAAGTGATGTATGTGGACACCCAGCTGGTCCGCGCCGACCACGGCAGCGACTGGGCTCAGGTCAGCGTGCGCTTCAGCGGCCGCTACATGGACCGCCAGGAGCAGGTTGAGGAAGATATCAAAGAGGTATGGCACCTGGAGCGCAACCTGGCCAAGGCCGGTGCCCCCTGGCATATCACTGGTATCGAACAGCTCTGATTCCTGCTTTGTTTGTTGAAAAAGCGACCTTATGGTCGCTTTTATCATTTGTAGAATGTGAAATGCACTAGTCTATCCCTCTCCCCCTCAGTAAACTCAGCGGCCATTTTCCACCAAGGTCAGGCTATGCCCCTCTCTTTCATGCGCAGCAACAAGCCTCGCCTGCTGAACAGCCTGTTGTCTCTCCTGTTGGTCGCACTCACCGCACTCACCGCGCTTTATTGGCAAACCCGATCCGACCTGCGTCAACAGGCTCACAACGCAGCTCTTGATGCCGTGGAACAGATCGATCAGGTATTGGAAGACAGTAAAGAAATAACCATGCAGGCCACTCCCCTGGCGGGCAGCGCCTGCACGACGGCCGCGCGAGAACTTCGCATGCTGGCCGCCTCCTCTCCCTATATTCGCGCCATCAATCTCACTCGCAATGGCCACCTTTATTGCTCTTCTATTTTCGAAGAGGTCGATGTGCCTGAACACAGGGACAGCTACATAGGGGGTCAGTTGCGCCTGCTACCCAGCTCGCCCCTGGGCCGCCATTCTCAACTTTTTCTCTATCATCTGGATCTCGGCGGTACAGGTGTCCAGGTCGCCATCGACCCTTATAACCTGTTCCGCAATCTAGACTGGACTCTTACTGGTCCCCAGACCTTGATCGAGGTCGGCGATCGCTGGATTGGCACCCATGGCGTCATACATCTGGAGCCGCCGCCGCCGCTGATGGGGGATAACGTCCAGCTCGACTCCACTCTTTATCCCTATAGCGTGCGGTTCGGGTTCAGCCAGGCGCAGCTCCATCAATATCTGCTCGAACAGCAAAGGCCCGCCCTGCTGCTCTGCCTGGTGCTGGCACTCATGACGGGGCTCAGCGTCTACCGCTGGTGGTGGCACATATCCACCCCGACCCAGGAGCTCAGACGCGCCCTAGGCAACGGGGAGTTCATCCCCTATCTGCAACCCATCATAGATAGCCAGAGCAAGGCCATCCGTGGCTGCGAGGTACTGATGCGCTGGCAGCACAGGCATCAGGGGCTGATCCGCCCGGATCTCTTCATTCCCCTGGCCGAGGAGAGCGGCCTTATCGTCCCCATGACCCGCAGCCTGATGCAGCAGGTGAGCCAGGCACTTGCCCCTAAGGTTCACCTCCTTCCCCCTGACTTTTACTTCGGCTTCAACATCTGCGCCCGCCACTGCCAGGATCTCAGCCTGCTCGATGATTGCAGGGCCTTCCTGGCCGCCTTCAAGCGCCGAGACTTGGTACTGGTACTGGAGTTGACCGAGCGTGAGCTCATCACCCCCACCCTCATCACCGAGCAGCTGTTTGGCGCCCTCCATGAGTTAGGGGTCAAGATAGCGCTGGATGACTTTGGCACAGGCAATTCAAGCCTGAGTTATCTGCAAAAATTCCAGATAGACCTGCTCAAGATCGACAAGAGCTTCGTCGACATGATCGGTACAGACGCGCTCTCTCACCACATACTCGACAACACCATCAATCTGGCGACCCGCCTCGGTCTGGATACGGTTGCCGAAGGGGTCGAGACCCAGGAGCAGGCCGACTTTCTGCGCCAGCGTCAGGTTCACTTCCAGCAGGGTTACCTCTACGCCAAACCCCAGCCCCAGCAGCAGTTCCTGCTGCAGCTGAGCAAGCCGCCTCCATCGGCTGTCGCCCCGGACGAAACGGAGTTGCTGACCCCCTCCTTCGACTAAGGCCCGGCGCCATCTCATTTCGTGGTGGGGACCCAGCACTGCACCGGCTTGCAGAGCGACTGACGCCCAGATAAGAAAAGAGCCCGAATGGGCTCTTTTTCATGGCACTGGCGACAGGGGTCAGCTCACTGGGCCAACCCTGCCTCGCTACAGGATAAAGGTCGACACCTGTTTGCTCAGATCCGTGGCCCGACCCTTGAGGCCATGGGCTTGATCCAGATCGCGCATGGCGGAGGCGGTGATCTCGTCACTCACATCCTTGATGGCCGTGGTGTTCTGGGTGATTTCGCCAGTCACCTGAGTCTGCTCCTCGGCGGCGGTGGCGATCTGGCCCGCCATGTCGGAGATGAGGGAGACCGCCTGGGTGATCTCCTCCAGGGCGGCGGCGGCGGCATCGGCATCCTGCACGCTGTTGTCCGCCAGCCCCTGACTGGTCTGCATCAGGCTCACCGCACGGGCCGTGGTCTTTTGCAGGGTCTCGATGGTGGACTGGATCTCCTGGGTGGAGTCTTGGGTGCGGCGGGACAACACCCGCACCTCGTCCGCCACCACGGCGAAACCGCGACCCTGCTCACCGGCACGGGCCGCTTCGATGGCGGCATTGAGCGCCAGCAGGTTGGTCTGCTCGGCAATGCCCTGGATGGTGGAGAGAATGCCGGAGATGGCCTGAGCGTGGCGGCTCAGCTCGCCAATCACTTCGGTCGCCTGCCCCACTTCACTGGCCAGGCTGTTGATGGATTGACGGGTCTGGTTCACGAGCTGCTTGCCCTGTTCACTGCTCTGGGCCGACTGCTGGGCCGCAGAGGCGGTGTTCTCGGCGTTGCCGGCGATCTCCATGGTGGCGCTCGCCATCTCGGTGACGGCGGTGGCGACCATGGTCACCTCCTGCTGTTGACGCTGCAGCTCTTCCACGGCGGCCTGGCTGGTCACCAGACTGCGCTCGGCGTCGGCATTCAGCTCATGGGCCAGATTGCGGATATGGCCGATCAGCTGATGCTGGCTGCCGACGAAGCGGTTGAAGCTGTTGGCCAGCTGACCCACCTCATCATTGGCATCTATCTTGATGCGCTGGGTCAGATCGCCATTACCGTCGGCGATGCGGGCCAGGGCCTGGGAGACCTTGGCCAGGGGGCCAAGCAGCAGACTGACCAGCCAGGAGATGGCGAGGATGCTGCCCACCAGCACCACCAGCGCCATGGCGAGCTGGGTCATCAGCAAGGAGGAGAGCGGCGCCTCCAGGGTGGCCTTGTCCAGCACCAGCACCAGCTCCCAATCGGTATCGGGCACGTCCACCGCCAGCAGCAACTTGTCGCGCCCCTCGTTATCGAAGTAGGCAGGCACCAGGCTCTGGCTCGACTTGCTCTGATCGATCAGGGCATTGGTCAAGTCGTTGTCGATCTCGGTGGCCGGCTTCATCGCCTTGGCGGCATCCTTGTAGGCGATGACGGTGCCGTCCTTGTGCATCATGATGGCAAAACCGTCTGCCGGCAGGGTCATCTTGGTGACGTCATCGACCAGCGCGGCGATGGAGAGATCGCCGCCTACCACGCCGCCCTGGGCGGGTTGTGCCAGGGTGACCACCAGAATGTTGTAAGCCACGTCCAGATAAGGCTTGGTGACGATGAGGCCGCCCTTGCTCATGGCCTCCTGATACCAGCCACGGGAGCGAGGGTCATAGCCGTCGCGGTTGATGGAGGGATCCGAGTCATTCATCTTGCCATTGCCCTCACCAAAATAGGTGAGCTGGAAACGGCCGGAGACCTGGGCCTGCTGCAGGGCATTGAGGGGCTCGCTGCTTGCCTTGTTGCCCAGTGCCTGGATCACGTCGCGGCGGGCACTCAGCCAGTCGCTGACACTCTGTGCTTGCTGGTTACCCAAGCGCTGCACCTGTTCCTGACTGCCTTGCAGCAACAGGGACTTCTGGCTGGTATAGCTCTGCCAGGAGAGCAGCAGGATCACCAGGGAGAGAGCGATCACCACAGATAACAGTATCTTCTGCTTGAGTGAGAGGTTTTTCATCATGTGTGCTTCTTATGTCAGGAAGAGAGAGTGCCCATTAATGCCGTCGACATCTTTGTCTTGCAGACGTTAATAGCGGCGCGCTGGGGAAAATCTGAACCTTTATCTGCCTGTGCCGCTAAAATTTTCACCCCCATGGGCAAAAATGCACCACTAATTGCCCCATCAAGTCCCACGAGGGGCGGGCAACCCTGTTTATTCCTTCCACAATTGGCTAGAATATCCCGTTTTTAAATCACATCGACCCCGAGAGTTTTCACGATGTTTGAAGTCAATCCTGTATTAAACAAGCTTAAGGAGCTGTCTGAGAGGACCGAGCTTCTTAGGGGGTACCTTTGACTATGACGCCAAGAAAGAGCGTCTAGAAGAAGTCAACGCCGAGCTGGAACAGCCCGACGTCTGGAATGAACCCGAGCGCGCACAGGCGCTGGGCAAGGAGCGCGTGTCGCTCGAAAACGTGGTCACTACCATAGACGTCTTGACACAAGGTGCTGAGGACGTCGAGATGCTGGTCAGCCTGGCCGTCGAAGGGGAAGATGAAGAGACCTTCAACGAAGCCGTGGCCGAAGCGGATGTGCTGGAAGCCAAGCTGGTGGATCTCGAATTCCGCCGCATGTTCTCCGGTCAGCACGACGGCTCCGACTGCTACATCGACATCCAGTCCGGCTCGGGCGGTACCGAGGCCCAGGACTGGGCCAACATGGTGCTGCGCATGTACCTGCGCTGGGGCGACGCCCACGGCTACAAGCCGGAGCTGATCGAGCTCTCTGACGGCGACGTGGCCGGCATCAAGTCCGCCACCGTCAAGTTCACCGGCGAGTACGCCTTCGGCTGGCTGCGCACCGAGACCGGCGTGCACCGTCTGGTCCGTAAATCGCCGTTCGACTCCGGTGGCCGCCGCCACACCTCCTTCTGTTCGGTGTTCGTCTACCCGGAGATCGATGACGACATCGAGATCGACATCAACCCGGCCGACCTGCGCATCGACGTCTACCGTGCCTCGGGCGCCGGTGGTCAGCACGTCAACCGGACCGAGTCTGCGGTGCGGATCACCCACATCCCGACCGGGGTGGTGGTGCAGTGCCAGAACGACCGTTCCCAGCACAAGAACAAAGATCAGTGTATGAAGCAGCTGAAGGCCAAGCTCTACGAGCTGGAAATTCAGAAGCAGAATGCCGAGAAACAAGCCCTGGAAGAGACCAAGTCCGACATCGGCTGGGGCAGCCAGATCCGCTCTTACGTGCTCGATGATGCTCGTATCAAGGATCTGCGCACCGGCGTCGAGACCCGTAACACCCAAGCGGTGCTCGACGGCGACCTGGACAAGTTTATCGAAGCCAGCCTGAAATCAGGTCTGTAACACGCAGCAGGAATCACCATGTCTGAACAAAGCACCACTCCGGCAGTCGAGAACCAGCTCGAACTGAACAACGAGATGACCGAGCGTCGCTCCAAGCTGGCCGCCCTGCGCGCCCAGGGCAACCCCTTCCCCAACGATTTTCGTCGTGACAGCCTCTCCGGTGATCTGCACGCCGAATTCGACGACAAGAGCAGCGATGAGCTGACTGCCCTGGGTAAACGGGTATCGATCGCCGGTCGCATCATGACCCGCCGCATCATGGGCAAGGCCTCCTTCGCCACCCTGCAAGATATGGCGGGCAAGATCCAGATCTACGTGACCCGTGACGATCTGCCGGAAGGCTTCTACAACGAACAGTTCAAGAAGTGGGATCTGGGCGACATCGTCGGCGTGGAAGGCACCCTGTTCAAGACCCAGACTGGCGAGTTGTCGGTGCATGTCTCCACCATCCGTCTGCTGACCAAGGCACTGCGTCCGCTGCCAGAGAAGCACAAGGGCCTGACCGATCAGGAGGCGCGCTGCCGCCAGCGTTATCTGGATCTGATCGCCAACGAAGAGTCCCGCAAGACCTTCATGATCCGCACCCAGGTGGTCTCCGGCATCCGCAAGTTCTTCAATGAGAAGCGCTTCATGGAAGTGGAAACCCCCATGATGCAGGTCATCCCGGGTGGTGCCTCCGCGCGTCCGTTCGTCACTCACCACAACGCGCTGGACATCGACATGTACCTGCGTATCGCCCCCGAGCTCTATCTGAAGCGGCTGGTGGTCGGTGGTTTCGAGCGCGTCTACGAGATCAACCGCAACTTCCGTAACGAAGGGATCTCGGTGCGTCACAACCCCGAGTTCACCATGATCGAGTTCTACATGGCCTATGCCGACTACATCGATCTGATGGACCTGACCGAGGAGCTGCTGCGCACCCTGGCCCAGGACATCCTGGGTGACACCCAGATCCGTTACGCCAAAGAGGGTGAAGAGGGCCTGACCATCGATTTCGGTCAGCCGTTCCAGCGTCTCACCATGGTGGACTCCATCCTGAAGTACGCCGAGGGCGTCACCCTGGAAGATCTCGCCACCCTGGAGAGCGCCAAGGCCGTCGCCAAGCGTCTGCATATCGAGCTGATGAAGGGCTGGGAACTGGGCCACGTGATCACCGCCATCTTCGAAGAGACGGTGGAACACATGCTGCTGCAACCGACCTTCATCACCGAGTACCCGGCCGCCGTTTCCCCGCTGGCCCGTCGCAACGACGCCAACCCGGACGTGACCGATCGCTTCGAGTTCTTCATCGGCGGCCGCGAGCTGGCTAACGGCTTCTCCGAGCTGAACGATGCGGAAGATCAGGCCAAGCGTTTCCAGGATCAGGTCAACCAGAAAGAAGCGGGTGACGACGAAGCCATGTTCTACGACGCCGACTTCGTGACCGCGCTGGAACACGGCCTGCCGCCGACCGCCGGTCAGGGCATAGGTATCGACCGCCTGGTAATGCTGTTCACCAACAGCCACACCATCCGCGACGTCATCCTGTTCCCGGCCCTGCGCCCGCAACAGAAATAAGCACTCCGGCAGGCTTGACCTGCCCCTTGAGCGCAACGAAACGCCCCGCAACTGCGGGGCGTTTTTTATGGGTTGGATCAGCCTATCTCTTGCTCAGCCACTGAGGCTTGTCACACTGGCAGCAACCACTCACCCCGGCTCAGGATCAGCGCCCGCCCCGTCATCTGCACCCTGTCACCTGCCAGCCGCAGTAACAACTCACCACCCCGCCCTGAAGCCTGATAGGCCCTGAGCTCCGTTTTGCCCAGACGCTTGCCCCAGAAGGGCGCCAGGGCGCAGTGGTTGGAGCCGGTGACCGGATCTTCCTCCACCCCGACCCAGGGGGCAAAGTAGCGAGACACGAAATCTATCGCCGGATCCTCCCCGGGGGCGGTGACGATGAGTCCCCGTCCCGGCAGGGCGCGCAGGGCCTGAAAATCGGCTTTGATGGCACGCACCTCGGCCTCACTATCCAACTCCAGTACAAATTTGGCCCCTGCGGCCAGGCAGTGACGAGGGTTGACCCCGAGCGCCTGACCGTAAGCGGCGTCCAGCGTCAGCGGCGCCATCGCGATGGCAGGGAAATCGAGCCGGATCCCCCCCTCAGCCTGCACCGCCGTCAGCAAGCCACTGCGGGTATCGAAGCGCAGTGGCTGGGCAGGGAGAGCCAAACCCAACGCCCAGATCACATGAGCCGCCGCCAGGGTGCCGTGGCCGCACAAATCCACTTCAAGCTGCGGCGTGAACCAGCGCAGTCGATAGTGATCCCCTGTGATGGCCTCCAGGAAGGCGGTCTCGGAGAGGCAGAACTCGGCGGCCATGCGCTGCATGGTGGCTTCATCGAGTCCCTGACTCAGCACCACCATGGCGGGGTTGCCGGTGAAAGGGGCATGGGCGAAAGCATTGACGTGAAACAGACGGATCATCGGGGCTCCAGGCAGACAGATGGAAGGCACTGACTCTAACAAAGATCGCCCTCCCCCAGACATGCCTTCCTGTGGGCAGGGATCTGCAAGGGAGATTTCACACTTTTTAATGCCTCAATCGAATAAAAAAGACATTTTTATTCTTTGTTGTTATTCATGCCAACCCTTAATCTGACCAAAATTCAGACCATGGAAGACCTGTGTGATGCAATTGACGGACTCTTTGACCAACATAACTCCCCTCTCCGATGAGCAGCAGCGCCAGCTAACCCAGGCCCTGGGCACGCTCAACAGCCAGCAGCTGACCTGGGTCAGCGGTTATCTCTATGGTCTGGTCCAGGCCGGTGGCGCTGTCAGTGCGGCGCCTGCCCTGCACGCCAGCGCCGGTGGCAGCCTGACTATCTTGTACGGCTCCCAGACCGGCAATGCCAAAGGGGTGGCCAGTGCCATCGAGAAACAGGCCCAGGCACAGGGATTACCCACCACGCTGATCTCCATGGCCGACTACAAGCCCAAGCAGCTCAAGAAAGAGAGCCACCTGCTGATCGTCGTCAGCACCTATGGCGAGGGCGAGCCGCCCGAGCCTGCGGTCGATCTCCACGAGCAGCTCAAGAAGGGCAAGCTCGGCAAGCTCGATGGCGTCAAGTTTGCCGTACTGGGGCTGGGGGACAGCTCCTATGAGTTCTTCTGCAAGACCGGCCAGGATTTCGATGGCTGGCTGGCTCAGGCCGGGGCTGAACGTATCGCGCCCCTGGCCGGTCTGGATGTGGATTACGAAGCGGGTGCCAAGGCCTGGACAGAACAGGCGCTGGCGGCAGTCGCCGCGACCCTGAATGCGGGGCCGGTCGGCTCGGTGGCCGGTGCCGTCAAGAGCGCGGTCGGTCACAGTCAATATGATAAAGCCAACCCCTTCCCGGCCCGGCTGTCTGTGAATCAGAAGGTCACCGGCCGTGATTCGACCAAAGATATCCGCCACATCGAGATAAGCCTCGAAGAGTCCGGCATCACTTATCAACCCGGTGATGCCCTCGGCGTCTGGTTCGATAACGAGGCCGCGCTGGTGGACGAACTGCTGGCCCTGGCCAGCCTGTCCGGCGAGGAGCCGACCGAGCAGGGCAGCCTGCGTGCGGCTCTGACCCGCAACTTCGAGCTGACCCGCTTGCATGGCGGCTTTATCACGGGTCTGGCCGCCATCTCCAACGATGCGGCACTGCACGACATCGCCGGTGACAAGACTCAGCTCAACGCCCTGGTCGCCAGCGCCCAGGTCGTCGATGTGCTCAAGCGCTTCCCGACCCCCTTGAGCGTGGAACAGCTGGTCGGCCTGCTGCGTCCGCTCACCCCTCGCCTCTACTCCATCGCCTCCGCCATGAGCGAAGTCGAGGAGGAGGTGCACCTCACCGTCGCCGTGGTCCGTTATCCCCAGCAAGATGGCACCCTGCGCAGTGGCGCCGCCTCCTCCTATCTGGCCGATCGGCTGGATGAGGATGCCGAGGTACGGGTGTTCGTGGAGCACAACGATAACTTCCGCCTGCCAGCCAACCCCGCCACCCCCGTCATCATGGTGGGCCCGGGCACCGGCATAGCGCCGTTCCGCGCCTTCTTGCAAGAGCGTGATGCCATCGGAGCCTCGGGTAAAAACTGGCTCTTCTTCGGCAACCCCCACTTCACCCAGGATTTCCTCTATCAGCTGGAGTGGCAGCGTTATGTGAAGAGCGGCCTGCTGTCGAACATCTCCCTGGCTTTCAGCCGGGATCAGGCCAGCAAGATTTATGTGCAAGACAGATTGCGTGAACAGGGTGCAGAGTTGTTCTCCTGGCTTGAGGCGGGTGCCCACTTCTATGTGTGTGGCGACGCCAACCACATGGCCAAGGATGTGCAGGAAGCCCTGCTGGATGTGATTGCCCAACATGGCCACAAGAGCCGTGAAGAAGCAGAAGAGTATTTGAGCGAATTGCGTCGTGCCAAACGTTACCAAAGGGATGTCTACTGATGAGCAAGCAAACAATCTCAACACAAGAAGCGGGGCCGGTTGCAGGGCCGCTGTCCGACAACGAGCGGCTCAAGCGCGAGAGCAACTTCCTGCGCGGCACCATAGAGCAGGATTTGCAGGATCCCCTGACCGGCGGCTTCAACGGCGACAACTTCCAGCTGATCCGCTTCCATGGCATGTACCAGCAAGATGACCGCGACATTCGTCCGGAACGCACCGCCCAGAAGCTTGAGCCCCTGCACAACGTCATGCTGCGCGCCCGTCTGCCCGGTGGCATCATCACCCCGGCCCAGTGGCAGGTGATCGACAAGTTCGCCGAAGATCACAGCCTGTATGGCAGCATTCGCCTCACCACCCGTCAGACCTTCCAGTTCCACGGGGTGCTCAAGCGCGACATCAAGCTGATGCACCAGACCCTCAACAGCACCGGCATCGACTCCATCGCCACCGCCGGGGATGTGAACCGCAACGTGCTCTGCACCAGCAACCCGGTCGAATCCGAGCTGCACCAGGAGGCCTACGAGTGGGCCAAGCAGATCTCCGAGCACCTGCTGCCCAAGACCCGCGCCTATGTGGAGATCTGGCTCGATGGCGAGAAGCTCGGCGACGATGAGGAGCCCATCCTCGGCTCCAACTATCTGCCGCGCAAGTTCAAGACCACAGTGGTGATCCCGCCCCACAACGACATCGATGTGCATGCCAACGATCTCAACTTCGTGGCCATTGCCGAAGGCGGCAAGCTGGTGGGCTTCAACGTGCTGGTCGGTGGCGGACTGGCCATGACCCACGGCGACACCAGCACCTATCCACGTAAGGCGAGCGACTTCGGCTTTATCCCGCTCTCCCACGTGCTGGAGGTGGCGGCCGCCGTGGTCAGCACCCAGCGCGACTGGGGCAACAGAGTCAACCGCAAGAACGCCAAGACCAAATACACCCTCGAACGAGTGGGCGTGGCGGCGTTCAAGGCCGAGGTGGAGCGCCGCGCCGGCATCACCTTCGCCGACAGTCGCCCCTATGAGTTCACCAGCCGTGGGGATCGCTTCGGTTGGGTTGAGGGCATAGACGGCAAGCACCACCTGACCCTCTTTATCGAGAATGGCCGCCTGCTGGACTTCCCTGGCAAGCCGCTCAAGACCGGGATGCTGGAGATTTCCCGCGTGCATCAGGGGGATTTCCGCCTGACCGCCAACCAGAACCTGATCATCGCCGGGGTGCCCGCCAGCGAGAAGTCACGGATCGAAGCCCTGGCTCGCCAATACGGCCTGCTGGACGATGGGGTGAGCGAGCAGCGCAAGCAGTCCATGGCCTGTGTGGCCCTGCCCACCTGCCCGCTGGCGATGGCGGAAGCCGAACGCATGCTGCCCGCCTTCGTCACCGACATCGAAGCCTTGCTCGGCAAGCACGGCCTGGCCGATGACGCCATCATCTTCCGGGTCACCGGCTGCCCGAATGGTTGCGGGCGCGCCATGCTGGCGGAGGTGGGACTGGTGGGCAAGGCCCCCGGTCGCTACAACCTCTACCTGGGCGGCAATCTGGAAGGGACCCGGATCCCGCGCATGTATCAGGAGAACATCACTGAGCCGCAGATCCTGGCCGAACTGGATGCCCTGATCGGCCGCTGGGCCAAGGAGCGCAACCCGGGTGAATGCTTCGGTGACTTCGTGATCCGCGCAGCCATCGTCGCCCCCGTGGTCAACTCGGCCGTGGACTTCTACGCCGCCTGATCCCAAGGGCGCCCCGCATTGCCGCGGCGCCCGCTTTTCTTCACAGAGCGAGACACTGAGATGACACTGGATCTGACCCTATTGCTCAACCTCTCCAAAGAGGAGCAGCTCGCCGCCCTGGCCCCCCACAACCGTGAGCTGGAGGCCATGAGCGCCCCCGAGCGGGTGCGCTGGGCCCTGGCCAATCTGCCAGGACAGCACATCCTCTCTTCCAGCTTCGGCATTCAGGCCGCATTGATGCTGCACCTGGTGAGTCGCGAGCAAGGTGACGTGCCCGTGGTGCTGACCGATACCGGCTACCTCTTCCCCGAGACCTATCGCTTCATCGACGAACTGAGCGAACAGCTCAAACTCAATCTCAAGATCTACCGCTCCGAGCTGTCCCCTGCCTGGCAGGAGGCCCGTTTCGGCCTGCTGTGGGAGCAGGGAGTGGAGGGGATCACCCGCTACAACCAGCTCAACAAGGTCGAGCCCATGGACAGGGCGCTGCGGGATCTCGGCGCGCAAACCTGGTTCTCCGGTCTGCGCCGGGAGCAGTCAGGCAGCCGCGGCAACTTGCCGGTGCTGGCCATCCAGCGCGGCCGTTTCAAGTTCCTGCCGGTGATCGACTGGAGCAACAAGGACGTCTTCTATTACTTCAAGGAGTTCGACCTGCCCTACCACCCCCTGTGGGAACAGGGCTATCTCTCGGTGGGCGATGTCCACACCACCGCCAAGTGGGAGCCGGGCATGAGCGAGGAGCAGACCCGCTTCTTCGGCCTCAAGCGAGAGTGCGGCCTGCACGAAGAGAGCGGCGAGAACGACGGCTCCGGGATCTGAGCACCGGTTTACCCCATGAAAAAAGGCCCGGATCATGCCGGGCCTCTTCATATTCGGCTCACAACTTGCGGCCGAGTCGCTTCTCTATCTGGCGCCGCTCCCAGTCGGGGCCGAGCCACTTGGGCAGCTTGAACAGATTGAAGGCGTGAGCCGTCAGACCTATGCCCCAGCCCAGCATGGGCCACCAGGCCCAGATATGCCCCGGGCTGGTCACCAGATTGATGACCCACAGCAGGCTGATCACCAGCCCATAGCTGATGAGGTGGCCGTAGAATCCCTTGAGATCCTCGACAAACTTCATCGCCTCGCGCTCTTCCAGCGACACCCCGGATCCCGTCTCCATGCTTGTTTCCCTCATCTCGCTCTCCTGCAGTTGACTGATATCGAGTTCGAAGACGGCGGCCAGGGCCTTGAGGGATTCGAGGCCGGGGGCCTGCCCCCGCTCTATCCGTTGCACTGTGCGGACACTCAGCCCCGACATGGTAGCCAATTGATCCTGTGACCAGCCGCGCTGCAATCTCAACTTCCTGACAATCATCGATGAACTCCTTGTGGTATTGACGAGAGCAAGCGTACCCGGCCTGGCAGTAATCCTTGACGACAGCGACCCGACATCTGCGCGACAGCCTTTTTAGATCAACATCTTATAGAATAAGCTGCACAAATAAAAACGCCCGGCTCAAGAGCCGGGCGTGATCGGATGACAGACTGCTGACACCTATTTGGCGGCGCGAGCCTCCGTCAGCCACTGCTTGACCAGGCTATCATGCCCCTTGATCCAGGCATCGGCGTGCCGCTCTATGTCGGCGGGCTTGTTCTGACCCTGCTTCATCAGGCTGTTCTGGACGTTGATGTCGTTGATGGGCAACTTCATCTCGTCAAACAGTTTGGCTGCCGACGGATTGGCCTCGGCGAAGACGCGGTTGGCCACTATGTGCATGGTGTTCATCTCGAAACCATAGTTCTTGCCATTGGCCAGCTTGGTGTCGCCATCGCGGCCATCCGGCAGCGCGGTGAAGGGCACTTCCAGCCAGACCACATCCTTGCCCGGGATCAGATCGCCACTGACCCAGTATGGGGTCCAGGTGTAATAGAACACCGGCTTGTGCTCCTTGTAGCGGGTAATGGTGTCGGCAATGATGGCCGCATAGTTGCCCTGCTGGTGAGTCACCGTCTTGTCCAGGTCAAACGCCTTGAGTTGATGATTGATCACCCCCTCACAGCCCCAACCCGGATTGCAACCGGCCAAGTCGGCCTTGCCATCGCCGTCACTGTCAAACAGGGCCGCCAGCTTGGGATCCTTCAGTTGCGCGATATTGGTGATGCCGTACTTGTCGGCGGTCAGCTTGTCGATGAGGTAGCCCTGGGCCGCCCCCGTCACATAGGTGCCTTCACGATAGAACTTGGTGTCACCGCCCGCTTTTTCGTATTTGTCCTTGTGCAGCGGATCCCAGTTGAACGCGAGGAAGGTCGCATCGCCGCTGGCGACCGAGGCATAGCCCACGTTGTAATCCGCCTCTTTGGCGGGTTTGACGTCATAGCCAAGCTCGCCGAGCAGCTTGCTCACCAGCAGGGTCTGAAATGCCTCCTCCGGTACGCTGCTCTGAATGGGTTGCACCGGGACGCTGGCCATGGCGGTGGTGCTCAGTAACAGGCTTGCCAGGGTCAATCCCTTGGTGATGGCTCTCATAGTATTTCTCCTTTGGTGTGATTCTGATGATGGCGGCCGAACGGGGCGAGCAGCAGACCGATGGGGCCTCGCTGATACCAGCGACCGGTACGCTCGGCGCTGGATTGGCCCATGGCCTGGGTGAGACGGTCGAGCACTATGGCCAGCAGCACTATGCCGAGCCCGCCGACCGAGGCCATGCCCATGTCGAGACGGCCTATGCCACGCAGGACCATCTGGCCCAACCCGCCCACCGCAATCATGGAGGCGATCACCACCATGGAGAGGGAGAGCATCAGCGACTGGTTGACCCCGGCCATGATGGTCGGCATGGCCAGCGGCAGTTGTACCTTGAACAGCAGTTGCCGTGGGCTGGCACCAAATGAGTGACCCGCCTCGATGAGATCCGCCGGTACCTGGCGAATGCCGAGTATGGTCAGCCGGATCATGGGTGGCAGGGCGAAAATGATGGTCACCACCACCCCTGGCACGTTGCCTATGCCAAACAGCATGACGATGGGGATCAGGTAGACAAAGGCTGGCGTGGTCTGCATGGCATCGAGCAGGGGCCGGGTCCAGGCGGTGGCCCGCTCGCTACGGGCCAGCAAGATGCCGGCAGGCAGACCGATCAACATGCAAAACAGCAGGGAGGTCATCACCAGGGCCAGGGTGACCATGGCATCGGACCAGGCCCCGATGAGGCCAATCCCGATGAGGGAACCCAGGGTGCCAAGTGCCATGCGCCCACTGACCAGCTGCCAGGCGATCAGGGTCAAGAGGCCCACCATCAGGGCGGAAGGCACGCTCTGCAGCGCCTGGGTCAAGGCATTGAGGGTCACCTCGACCGGTGCACGAATCACCTGGAACAGGGGTCTGAAGTGGGTCACCAGGACACCAATCCCCTCTTCAACCCAGACATCGAGGGGCAACCAGGCCTGCTGGAAAGGATCCAGCAGATCCAGCGCCGGCTTTTCATCGGCCACGGCTATCTGGTTCTGCCAATCGTTGCTGGCGACCGCGGTCTGGGTAGTGCTGCCCCAGGGATCCGCCTCGGCTTGCGTCGTCGGGGTTTCGGCCCAGGGATCCGGAGCGGCGCCAGGGGCTTCGTCGGCCCAGGCTGGGTGTGCGGCCAGCAACAGGGTCGCCAGGCAGAGGGATAACAGATGCTTCATGCCGGGGTACTCCTGTCCAGGGTATTGAGCAGATTGGCCTTGGAGATAAGCCCCAGATAAGTACCATCCTCTTCGATCACCGGCACCTGACAGGGTGCGGCTGCCACCTGACTGATCAGTTCATGCAAGGGGGTATCCGCCAGCAAGGGGCTCACCTCCTCGAGCAGGGCCTGATCCAGGCTGCCCTTGCTCGCCACGGCACAGGCCAGAGAATCGAGAGAGACGACACCGACGAAGTGTCGGCTGCGATCGATCACATAACCAAATTCCCGCTCCTGCTCCTTGAGCTGACGCAGGGCGTTGGCCGGGCCATCCGTGATGTGTTTCTTGATGAGCGGGGTCTGTTTGCGGCTGGCGATGTCACGGGCGCTGAACACATTGGCGAGATCCACGCCGCGAAAGAAGGCACGCACATAATCGTTGGCTGGCTGACTCAGGATCTCATCCGGGGTGCCGACCTGGATCACCTGGCCATCCTGCATGATGGCGATGCGATCGCCGATGCGCATCGCCTCGTCCAGATCGTGGGAGATGAAGACGATGGTGCGCTGGTGATTGGCTTGCAGCTTGAGCAACTCGTCCTGCATCTCGGTGCGAATGAGGGGGTCTAGCGCGGAAAACGCCTCATCCATCAACAGGATATCGGGGTCATTGGCCAGGGCGCGGGCCAGGCCGACCCGCTGCTTCATGCCACCGGACAGAGCGTCAGGATAGGCGTCCGCCCACTTGTCCAAACCTACCTGAGCCAGCGCCTGACGGGCACTGCGATGACGATCGTCCTGGGATACCCCAGCCAGCTCCAGACCAAAAGCGGCGTTGTCCAATACCGTCAGGTGCGGCATCAAGGCGAAGGATTGGAACACCATGCTGATCTTCTTTCGGCGCACCTGACGCAACGCCTCATCCGAGATGACGGCGATGTCTTCACCATCGATCAACACCTGTCCTCGGGTCGGCTCTATCAGCCGGTTGAGCAGGCGTACCAGGGTGGATTTGCCAGATCCCGACAACCCCATCACCACGAAGATCTCTCCTTCATGGATCTGCAGATTCACATCATGCACACCGAGGGTCTGCCCAGTCTTTTGCAAGATACCGGCACGATCATCACCCTCTTCCAATAACTTGAACGCCTTGTCAGGTTGCTCTCCAAAGATTTTATACAGGGTCTTTACTTCCAGTTTGACTGTCATGTTGCCCTTTCTAATTGATTAAAACTCCATCGCCATGGCATGGCCATGGTGAAATTCACTTTATACACTAAACAATTTTTGAGTGAATTCAAAGGCTAAATAACAGCCACCAACCCACAATCATAAACCAAATAACTGATTTAAAACCACAAAATACGATAATAACAATTTCCATTATCAGGTTTAGGCACCAAGCCAGAAGCTTTTGACCATAATATTATTTAATGTTCTAAACTAAATTTAATGCTTGAGCCTCAAACCATCAAATTCCTGGAACAGATGCCTCTTTTCCACCACTGCAACAGGAGGGCCTGATCAGCCGACACCGAAGCAGGCAGAGCCAGCAATGGGCAGAAAAAAGCAGGAGGAAATAGGGATGAAAGTCAGGATAAATTGATAAAAATCGGCAACGTTGCCGCTAAATTCCATAAACGTCGAACATATGAATGGTTGCCGAAACCAATGAGATGACGTGCAGTGGATGGCAAGAATGAGACCGAAGATCAGAACGTCAGAAGGTCAGAAGGTCAGAAGGTCAGAAGGTCAGAAGGTCAGAAGGTCAGAAGGTCAGAAGGTCAGAAGGTCAGAAGGTCAGAAGGTCAGAAGGGGATAACAAGGGTGGGGAGGTCTGTCAATCGCGAGTGAAAACCCGGTGTCTGTACACCGGGTTTGCGGGCCATCAGAGCGAGCGCATTACCTCGGCACCCAGGGCGAAGGAGCGCAAGCGGGCCTGATGATCGAAAATGGGGCCATTGAACATGAGTTCATCGGCCTGAGTTTCGGCCAGCAATGCCTGAATACCATGACGAATGGCCGCTTTATCACCCACCAGGGAGCGAGATAGCGTCTTCTCCATGGCCACCAGCTCATGGGGTGCCCAACCGGTCAGCTCCTCGACCGGCGCCGGCAATTCCCCGGCATCTCCCCGATAGAGCCGCAAAAACTGCTGCTGTACTGTGCTCAGCAGAAAGCGGGCCTCGGCCGTGCTCTCGGCGGCAATCAGATTGACGCAGACCACGGCATACGGCTTGGGCCAACGTGCGGAAGGGCGATATTGGCTGCGATAGATCTCCAGCGCCTGCGACAACAGGGCCGGGGCAAAATGGGAAGCAAAGCCGAACGGCAACCCCATGGCCGCCGCCAACTGGGCGCTGTAAAGGCTGGATCCGAGCAGCCAGACCGGCAGCTTGAGTCCCAGCCCCGGCACGGCGCGTACCGGGCCAGGCTCATCACCGAAATAGGCCATCAACTCTGCCACATCGGCAGGGAAATCATCCACCTCACCGATCCGCTGACGGCGCAGGGCCTGCATGGTGCGCTGATCCGAACCTGGTGCCCGGCCAAGACCCAGATCGATCCTGCCCGGATAGAGGGATTCCAGGGTGCCAAACTGCTCGGCGATCACCAGAGGGGAGTGATTGGACAACATGATGCCACCGGCGCCCAGGCGCAGGGTATGGGTACCCGCCGCCAGATGACCAATCAGCACCGAGGTGGCCGCACTGGCGATCCCCGGCATGTTGTGATGTTCGGCCAGCCAATAGCGGTGATAACCCCAGGCCTCGGCCTGCTGGGCCAACTCAAGGGAGCGACGGAAAGAATCGGCGGGGCGGGAACCGACGGGGACAGGCACCAGATCCAGTACCGAATAGGGAACACCCATGACTCACTCCTGTGGATGAGAAAACCCCCACTCTATCACTAGCTCTGAATGAGACACAATCATCCATCACTGGCGATCTCGATGCCATGAGCCACACTCATTGCTGGCCAACCATGGATGAGTGGCCATCACAAGGATCTGGACCATGAGGCAATCCGGCTCACAACGCCGCCCTTTCTATGTGCATATAGCCACTCTGTTTATCGGCCTGTTCTGTCTGTTCGGTGCCCTCTTGATACTGCAGCAATTCGCACAGCATCGTGCTCAGGGCATGGCACACGAATATCAAAATTTTCAGCAATATAGGGAGCGGTTGGCCCTCGCATTGCAGCTCAACGAACGTCCCGCCCGAACCAGTCTCAAGCTACTCAGGGCCGGTTCACTGATGCAGGCAGACGATCTGGAGGCGCGACTGACATTTTTGCCCCAGCTCATCGAAGTACTGGCCAGCAACCACGGTTATGGCGCCATCTATGTCGGCTATGACAACGGTGACTTCTTTCTGGTGCGAACCCTGACCGAGCGAGTCAAGGCGCAGCTGGGTTCACTGCCAGAAGGCAGCAACATTCTGGTGCAGAGCCTCGCCAGAGGCCAAGGCGACTACCTCTACTATGATGCCCGCCAGCAGTTGATTGCCCGCCAGCCCATCCCCGACTACCAGTTCGATCCCCGCGCCAGGCTCTGGTATCAGCAGGCGCTTCACCACAATGGCATCACCAGCACAGCCCCCTATCTCTTTTTCACCACCAAGGAGCCAGGCATCACACTGGCGATGGCCAGCCAGGATCGCAAAGCGGTGATCGGCATCGATGCCAGTGTCGAGCGCATCTCGGCACTCATCGGCAAGATGCAGCAGGAGGGAACCCAACTGGTACTGTTCGATCGTCATGCCACCCTGCTGGCCACGGATCCGGCCCAACTACCCGGCTACGACAGACTGCGAGTTCTCCCCAAGATCTCGACCCTGAGCGATCCCGTCTTTACCCTGTTGCAGCGCCGGCTGAGCGCCGAACCCGAACTGCTCAAGGGCCGCCACGCCCTGACCCTCGACGATCCAGAACGGGGGGAGTGGCAGGTCAACCTCTCTCCAGTCGGGGAAGGATCGTCCTACTACCTCGGGCTGCTCATCAGTAGCGAACGCCTGTTTGCGGATGCCAAGCGTCAGGCCTTGCACAATCTCGGCAATGCCCTGCTGGCCTTGTTGCTCATGCTGCCTATCATCTGGTTTGCGGCCAGACGCACGGCCACCCCCCTGCTCGCCCTGACCCGAGAGGCCGAACGTATTCAGCATTTCGACTTTAGCGAAGGTGAACATACCCACTCCTCCATTCAGGAGATAGAGGATCTCTCACGCACCATGTCAGGCATGCGCCTGACCCTGGGCAATTTCATGAACATGGGCAGAGCCCTTGGCGCCGAGCACGACATGGATACACTGTTCAAATTGGTGCTCAGTGAGACCATATCCGCAGCGGGGGCTATCGGGGGAGCCCTCTATCTGGTCGAGTCCGGGCAGTTGCAGCCCGTCAGGGCCTTCTGGCAGGGTCAACTTCTGCAGCGGTTCGATGGTGCTCCCCTGCTGCGCCCCGTCTTGCAGGGCGAGCGGGTGAGTCTGGCCCTGGAGAGCGGGATATGGCATCGCCATCTGAGTGGCTGGGGGGATTATCCGGGCCCAGGACAGCTGGTAGCCGAACCCTTGCTCAGTCACAACCAGGAAGTGACCGGGTGTCTGCAGATCTTGTTACCCCCCTGCTCCCCTGATGAACTGGCGGCTCGCATCAGTCTGATCGAGGCACTGGCCGGCACCTCGGCCTCGGCCATCGAAAATCAGCGCCTGCTCGCGGAGCAAAAGCAGTTATTGGAGTCCTTCATCGAGCTCATCGCCGGCGCCATCGATGCCAAGAGCCCTTACACGGGCGGCCACTGCCAGCGCGTCCCCGAGCTGACCCGGCTGCTGGCCGAAGCCGCGAGCGCAGAGCGCCATGGCCCCTTTGCCGATTTCCGTCCCAATGCCCAGGAGTGGGAAGCCATCCACATCGCCAGCTGGCTGCACGACTGTGGCAAGGTGACCACCCCCGAGTTCGTGGTCGACAAGGCAACCAAGCTGGAGACCCTCTACGACCGCATCCACGAGATCCGCACCCGCTTCGAGGTGCTCAAGCGCGATGCCCACATCGCAGCCCTGAGTGAACAGCTGTCAGAGCAGCAGTGCAGCCTCGCCCGCACGGCCGTGGCCCCGGCCTGGGCAGAGCTCGATGCCGAGTTTGCCTTCGTGGCCGAGTGCAATCAGGGTGGTGAGTGGATGGCACCCGAGCGGCTCGAGCAGTTGCAACGGATTGCCAGTCGCAGCTGGCTACGCACTCTGGATGACCGGCTTGGCATAGGCGTCGAGGAGTTCAAACGCCATGGCAGGGCCCCACTCCCCCTGCCCTGCCGCGAATCCTTGCTGGCTGACAAGCCCGAGCACAGGATCCCCCGCCCCGACCACGATAGACTGGAGGCTGACAATCCCTGGGGCTTCAAGGTGAAGGTGCCCGAGTGCCTCTATGATCGCGGTGAGCTCCACAATCTCGGCATTCGACGGGGCACCCTGAGCGAGGAGGAGCGCTACAAGATAAATGAACACATCATCCAGACCATCAGGATGCTGGAGCGGTTGCCCTTCCCCCGCCACCTGAAACAGGTGCCAGAGATAGCGGGCGGCCATCACGAAAAGATCGATGGCAGCGGTTATCCGAGGGGGCTGAACCGGGCGCAGATGAGCATACCGGCCCGCATCATGGCCATCGCCGACATCTTCGAGGCGCTGACCGCGAGCGATCGTCCCTACAAGTCAGGCAAGAGTCTCAGCCAGTCCCTCGCCATCATGAGCCAAATGGCCAATGAGGGTCACATTGACCCGGATCTCTTCTCCCTCTTTCTGCGCAGCCGTATCTGGCAACAATATGGTCAGCGCTTCCTGGACGAGGCGCAATGCGATCAGGTCAATCTGGCTGCCTTCTCCAATCCGGGGCCGAGTGAGCCTGCCTCGCTCCTCAGGTCCCGGGATCTCAAGCCTTCCCGGCAGACCAGCAAGCGCCCTCCCCCTGGCTGACACAACAGGTCGCCGGGCTATCCGCCCTGGGACGGCCCCCCCGTGACTAGTGAGGGGCAAGTTCGGCACTCATCAACTCCTTCATGCGAAACTTCTGCAGTTTGCCGGTGACCGTCATGGGATACTCATCCACGAAACGGATATAGCGTGGCACCTTGAAGTAGGCAATGCGGGCCGACAGGAAGTGTTTAATCTCCTCCTCATCGGCATCACAGCCGGGCCTGAGCTTGATCCAGGCACAGACCTCCTCGCCATAGCGATCGCTGTCGATGCCAAACACGGCGGCATCCTGTACCGCAGGGTGATCGTAGAGCCGCTCCTCGACTTCCCGGGGATAGATGTTCTCGCCACCCCGAATGATCAGCTCCTTGCTGCGCCCCACGATCTGCACATAGCCTTCGCTATCCATGACCCCTATGTCGCCGGAGTGCAGCCAGCCCTCGCCATCTATCGTGGCGGCCGTCTTGGCCGGATCCTGCCAATAACCGCTCATGACGCTGTAACCACGGCAGCAGATCTCCCCCCTCTCCCCTATGGGCATCGTCTCACCGCTGGGGTCGACCAACTTTATCTCGGTATGGCCGATAGCCCGTCCGACCGTGGTGACTCGCTTGTCGAGGGGGCAATCCACCGCCGTCATGTGATTGATGGGGCTGCACTCTGTCTGACCATAGGCGATGGTCACCTCGGTCATGTGCATCAGGGTCTGCACCCGCAACATCAATGGCTCCGGGCAGATGGCCCCGGCCATGATGCCGGTACGTAGGGAGCCGAGATCGAACTCGGCGAAGTTCGCAAGCTCCAGCTCGGCGATGAACATGGTTGGCACCCCATGCAAGGCGGTACAACGCTCCTCACTGACCATCTGCAAGGTGATGGCGGGGTCGAACGCCTCACTGGGGAAGAGGGCGCAGGCCCCCACACTCAGACAGACCAGGTTGCCGAGCACCATGCCGAAGCAGTGATAGAGGGGCACAGGGATGCAGAGCCTGTCGTGCTCGGTCAGTCCCATGCCGGCGGCAACCAGCAGACCATTGTTGAGTATGTTGTTGTGGCTCAGGGTCGCGCCTTTCGGGCTGCCCGTGGTGCCAGAGGTGAACTGGATATTGATGGGATCCGAGGCCTTGAGCCCGGCTGACACCCTTTGCAGGGCGCAAGCATCCTGTTCATCGCCCAGGGTGAGCAGAGTGTCGAAGTTGAGCATACCCGGGCTCTTATCCTCCCCCAGGCGCACTACCCAGGCCAGGCTAGGCAAGGCGGCCGCCTTGAGAGAGCCGGGCGCTGAACTGTCCAACTCAGGGGCCAGCTCGGCCAGGATGGCAAGATAGTCGCTGCCCTTGAATCGGCTGGCGCAGATCAATGCCTTGCAGCCCACATTGTTGATGACAAAGGCCAGCTCCTCGCGGCGATAGGCCGGATTGATACAGACCATGATGGCGCCGATGCGCGCGGTAGCAAACTGCACCAGGCACCACTCGATGTTATTGGGAGACCAGATACCGACCCTGTCACCGGGCTGTATGCCGATGGCCAGCAACCCCTTGGCCAGGCGATCTATCTGCTGCGCGTATTCACGCCAGTTCCAGCGGATCTGTTGATGGCGCACCACCACGGCGGGCCGGTCCGGGAAGCGTTCGACTATCCCTAGCAGGTAGTCACCTATGGTCTGATCAAGCAGGGGGGCATCGGTCGGGCCGACGCGATAGCTGAGCGGTGCGGGCATGGGGGGCTCCTTGCCATAAGGGGAACGACTGGCCTACGGCTCGGCTGGCAACATCGCGATGACGAATGTTACGTTAATGTAAAGTCATGGAATTGCAAAGCCCACTTTGGTCGAACAGCAGCCTGAGCGGCCGCTGCGATTACAAAAGGCCAGTTCGATCACAGATCGGCAGAAAATATATATAAAAAACGGACAGCCAAGGGACTGTCCGTTTTTTTAGCCGTTTTTTACCAACACGCTGGTTCAGAACAACAGATGAGCCATGGCGGCAATGACCGGCAGGGTCACCAGGGTACGCAGCAGGAAGACCACAAACAGCTCCCACAGCTTGACCGGGATCTTGCTGCCAAGCAGCAGAGCACCCACTTCCGACATATAGATAAGCTGAGTCACCGACATGGCGGCGATGACGAAGCGGGTCATCTCGCTCTCTATGCTGGACGCCAGGATCGCCGGGATGAACATGTCCGCGAAACCGACCACTATGGTCTTGGAAGCGGCTTCGGCCTCCGGCAGCTGCAACAGCTCAAGCAGCGGTATGAAGGGAGCACCCAACCAGTTAAACACGGGCGTATGCTCGGCCAGCAACAGGGCACAGGTACCGATCGCCATCACCACCGGCAGCACGCCAAACACCATGTCCAGGGCGTTCTTAACTCCTTCCCGCGCCATGGCACCAAGGTCAGTCACGCTATCGGCTTTCTTGAGGGCACGCTCGAAGCCATAGCTCACCAGACTGTGGTCGTGGGGCACCGCCTCCTGCTTGCGGCACAGCGGAGTGCCATCGGCATAGACATCCTTCTTCCAGGAGAGCGGCGGCAGACGCGGTACTATGATGGCAGCCACCACACCGGCCAGACAGACGGTCAGATAGAAGGGCACGAACATATGCTCGAGCCTGACTTGCGAGATGACCACCAGGCAGAAGGTAATGGAAACGGCCGAGAAGGTGGTGCCGATGACGGCGGCTTCTCGCTGGGTGTAGAACTTGCCTTCATACTGCTTGCTGGTCAGCAGGATGCCCACGCTGCCATCGCCGAGCCAGGAGGCGAAGCAGTCGACTGCGGAGCGCCCCGGCAGACGGAATACCGGACGCATGATGCGGGTCATCAGGGTGCCGACAAATTCCAGCAGACCAAAATCCAGCAGCAGCGGCAGCAGCAGGCCGGCGAAGATAAACACCGAGAACAGCACGGGCAACAGGTCATGCAGCACCAGACCACCGGTCGCATCGGAACGCAGTGCCTCTGGGCCCACTCCGAAGAAGGTCAGCAACGCGAAGAGGCCGCCCAGTACTCGCACCATGGCCCAGAAAGGGGACACGTTAAACAGGGCATTGAGAAAGGGGCGACGTACCAGGATCCCAGGCTTGAACAGCCAGGCAACCAGGGTCAATAGCATGGTCGTGGTGATCAAGGCGCACACCACGGCCACCAGGGAGTCGGCGAACACCGCTTGTACCGTCTTGGCCAGCACAGCCACGGGTATGGTGATATTGCCGTCATAGAGCACAGGTGTCATGAACAGCAGGATCCCGATAAGTGACGGGATCAAGAACATCAGCAAGTTACGGCGCGTATTTACCGCAGGGGCTTCGAGGGTCTTTTCCAACATGAGATTACAGCCTTAATGTTACTTTTCCTTAGCCAGGTCGCCTGCATACTCATGCCCCGCCCAGCAAAACGGGCGAAAGAATACTCCAAAAAAATGCACAAACAAGCTTTTAATGCATAATTTTAAGCATAAGTATTTTTCAGACGAAGCTTCCATAAGAACATCCCCAAACAGATATGCATATCAATTCATGACACAGTGTTAGCATATTGTTTCAAGCAGGTTACGTTCAGGTGCGCAGTATAACCAGCTGGCGATGACAGGCAAGAACAGGCATCACAAATACATCTACTGGTACGCTTCGGATCCATGAAAACCACAGTGGCGCCCATAAAAAAACCGGAGTCCGTTGCCGGACTCCGGTATTCATCTCAACCATCTGAAGAGTGATCAGTCACGCACGTAGATGACTTCTACGCCGTCATCATCGTCTTCATCCCAGTCATCATCACCGAGGGATTCATCGAAGGCGCGGGAAGCCGCTGCGGCCTCTGCTTCGGCCTGGGCCAGCTGGTTCTTGTGGTAGTCATCCCACTTGAACTCCACCTTCTCGATGGCGTCCTTGGCATCTTGCTCCAGCTGACGAGGCATGGTATCGAGCAGATCCAGAATGTCGTAGCAGACCTTCTTGGTACCTTGCTTGCTGATAGCGGAGATCTCGTAGACGGGGCCTTCGTAGGCCAACGCACTCTTGACGCGCTCCATCACCTCGGCCGCTTCTTCTTCCAGGATCAAGTCCATCTTGTTGAACACCAACCAACGCGGCTTGCTCGCCAGCTCAGGGCTGTACTTCTCCAGCTCCTTGACGATAGTGACCGCGTTTTCGGCAGGATCAGACTCATCAACCGGGCAGATATCAACCAGGTGGATCAACACGCGGCAGCGCTCAAGGTGCTTGAGGAAGCGAATACCCAGACCGGCGCCCTCGGCGGCACCTTCGATCAGGCCCGGAATATCGGCGATCACGAAGGAGCGGGAGTTTTCACCACGTACCACACCCAGATTCGGCACCAGGGTGGTGAAGGGGTAATCGGCAACCTTGGGTTTGGCGGCAGAGACGGCACGAATGAAGGTAGATTTACCGGCATTGGGCAAGCCCAGCATACCGACGTCAGCCAGCAGCAGCAGTTCCAGCTTCAGGGTACGCACTTCACCCTCGGTGCCGTTACTCTTCTGATAGGGGGCACGGTTGACCGAGCTCTTGAAGCGCGTGTTGCCCAGACCATGGAAACCACCCTTGGCGACCAGCAGCTTTTGGCCATGCTGGGTCAGGTCACCGAGCCGCTCGCCGGTATCTTCATCGCTGGCACGGGTACCGACCGGCACCTTCAGGGTCAGATCCTTGCCACGGCGACCGGTACAGTTGGCGCTCTGGCCATTCTCACCACGCTCGGCGGCGTGGAAACGCTCGAAACGGTAGTCGATCAGGGTATTCAGGTTTTCATCGGCAAGCAGATAAACGTCGCCGCCATCACCACCGTCGCCACCATCAGGGCCACCGTTGGGGATGAATTTCTCACGGCGAAAGCTCACACAACCGTTACCACCGTCACCGGCATCGACTCGAATTTGGACTTCATCAACAAACTTCATAGGTAACCGTCACCTTAATTCGAAAAACCGATACGCAATTATAGTGGTACAGACCCCTGCGGGCGAGACGCATCTTGGCGATGAGGCCTGTCAGCGCCAGCTCATCCGCGTGCCGTTTTTTCGTCAAACTTTTCAGAAAAACAAAAGCCCCGCCAGGTTGGCGGGGCTTCGGATCCTTGCGGTCCGTAATTACTCAGCAACGATGCTGACGTACTTACGATTCTGCGGACCTTTAACTTCGAACAACACTTTACCAGTCGCAGTAGCGAACAAAGTGTGGTCGGTACCCAGACCAACGTTGGTGCCAGGGTGGAACTTGGTGCCACGCTGACGAACGATGATGCTACCAGCCAGTACAGTTTCGCCGCCGAAGCGCTTGACGCCGAGACGTTTGGCTTCTGAGTCGCGACCGTTACGGGATGAACCGCCAGCTTTTTTATGTGCCATTTTTCAGATTCCTCTCGAATTAAGCGCTGATGCCAGTGATTTTGACTTCAGTGAACCACTGACGGTGGCCCGCTTGCTTACGATGGTGCTTACGACGACGGAACTTGACGATAGTCACTTTCTCGCCACGGCCGTGAGCCACAACTTCAGCTACAACCTTGCCACCTTCAACGAAAGGAGCACCTACTTTAAAAGTGTCGCCTGCAGCAACCATCAGAACTTCATTGAAGTCGATAGTAGCGCCGGTCTCAACGTTCAGCTTTTCAAGACGAACGATTTGACCTTCGGCCACACGGTGTTGTTTTCCGCCGCTTTGGAATACCGCGTACATTTGATTAACTCCGTAAAGGCGAGTCTTTTGCTCAAGGCCAGACCCGCACAAAAACCTATAACAATGGGCCGGCATTCTACGCACATCGATCTGTTCAGGCAAGACCAATTTAGCAAAAAGTTTATTTTGTGCGCACGTGCCGAGCCGTGAATAAACGCTTCACTGTAACCCATTGTGAAATCGTGTAGAATCCCCGCCATTACTAAAACTGCAGACATTGCTGCCCGTCACGTTACGAGATCTATGGACCAACAGACTATTCGAGCGCTCTGTGCCGCCGACATGACGGCGGTCAATGAGCTGATCCTGGCCCGACTCCAGTCCGAGGTCAGTCTGATCAACCAGCTGGGCTTCTATATCGTCAGTGCAGGCGGCAAACGGATGCGCCCCATGCTGACCGTCATGGCTGCAAGAGCACTGGGTTATGAGGGAGAAGATCACCTCAAGCTGGCTGCCATCATAGAGTTCATCCATACCTCAACCCTGCTGCACGACGACGTGGTCGATGAATCCGACCTGCGCCGTGGCCGGGAGACCGCCAATGCCATGTTCGGCAATGCGGCCAGCGTGTTGGTCGGCGACTATCTCTACAGCCGCTCCTTCCAGATGATGGCCGAACTCGCCGACCTGCGCGTGATGGAGATCCTGTCCGACGCCACCAACACCATCGCCGAGGGCGAGGTGCTGCAGTTGATGAACTGCAACGATCCCGATACCACAGAACAGAGCTATATGACGGTCATCTATTGCAAGACCGCCAAGCTGTTTGAGGCCGCGACCCGACTCGCTGCCGTGCTGACCCAGCAAGATGCCCGCATAGAGGCTGCCATGACCGATTACGGCAAGTATCTGGGTACCGCCTTCCAGATCATCGATGACGTCATGGACTACTGCTCCCAAAGCGATGAGATGGGCAAGAATGTCGGCGACGATCTCGCCGAAGGCAAACCGACCCTGCCGTTGTTGCGTGCCATGGAAGTGGGGACGCCGGCCCAGCGTCAGCGTATCCGTGATGCGATAGAACACCGTAACGGCATGGAGCATCTGGACGAGATCCTCACCATTCTGGATGGCACAGGGGCGCTCGACTACTCCCGCCAACGCGCCCGCGAGGAGGCCGACAAGGCCATAGCGGCACTCATGGTGCTGCCGGACTCACAACATCGTCAGGCCCTGATCCAGCTGGCCCAGATGGCTGTACAGCGCAGCGCCTGAGTGCTGGCGCTGTGACCAATAAAAGAGAGGCCTGATGGCCTCTTTTTTATTGGTTGATATGCACCAGGGTGGAGAAGAGACAGACCCTGTCTTCATCGCTCAGCCCACCCTCTGCTCAAGAGCGTCCTTGGCCTTTGTTCTGCCGCAGCTACTGCCCAAGCACGTCATCCCCTGGCCCTACTTGTCCCCTCCATTTACTAGCGCCTTTACGAACACGTCATAGGTCAGTGGCAATGGCCTCCCCCAGCTGAGCATCATCACATCTGTCGGCCTAAACCGGCGTTAAATCCCAGCCATAGAAAAGGGCCCTCACGGGCCCTTTTACATAACGACATGGGACTAACAAGCTTACTGCTTGTTGCCTTCCGGCGACTTGAGGTAGCGGAAGAACTCGCTGTCCGGCTTCAGGACCATCAGGTCGTTGCCACCGGCGAAGCTCTTGCGATAGGCCTCCATGCTACGCACGAAGCTGAAAAACTCGGGGTCTTTCTTGTAGCTGTCGGCATAGATCTTGGCGGCTTCCGCATCCCCTTCACCACGCAGCTGACGCGCATTACTGTCGGCGTCGGCGATCATGACGGTCACCTTGCGGTCGATGTCAGCGCGCAGGATTTCAGCCTGCTCGCGCCCCTGGGAGCGATGCTCACGGGCCACGGCAGTCCGCTCGGCACGCATCCGCTGATAGATGGAGTTGGAGACTTCCACCGGCAGGTTGATCTGCTTGATGCGCACATCCACCACCTTGATACCGAGCTCGGAAGAGCGCGCCATCTTCATCAGGGCATCTTCCATCACGGTACTGCGTTCACCGGAGACGATGTCCTTGATGGTGCGGTTACCTATCTCGGAACGCAGGCCGTTGTTGATCTTGCGCTTGAGCAGGTCTTCGGCCTGGATCTTGTTGCCACCACCCGTTGCCAGGTAGTACTTGGAGAAGTCCTCGATCTTCCACTTCACATAGGAGTCGATGATGAGATCTTTCTTCTCCGAGGTGACGAAGCGATCCGCCTGGCCTTCCAGAGTCTGGATGCGAGCATCCATCTTGCGAACCTGGTCGATCACCGGCACCTTGAAGTGCAAGCCTGGCTCGAAGAGACGAGGCTCACCGGAGTCAACTCGCTTCACCTTGCCAAACTGTACCACTATCCCTTTCTGCCCTTCATCGACGATGAAGACGGAAGAGAAGCAGACCATGGCAGCCACAGCGATGACACCAATAGCTATCTTATTCATCTATCAGTTTCTCCCTGTGCTGAAACGGTCACCGCTACGCAGCGGCGTCGGAGTGGAGTTGGCCCCTTCGTTGGACGGCTGAGCCGGTTCCACCGCAGGAGTGCCAGCCGGACGGGCCGGTTGCACCGCATTCGCCTTGCCAGACAGCTTGTCGAGGGGCAGATAGATCATGCTGTTGTTGCCAGCAGGCATGTCGACCAGCACCTTGTTGGTCTGCTGATAGAGCTCTTCCATGGTTTCCAGGTAGATACGCTCACGAGTCAACTCGGGGGCGGCCTGATACTGGGGCAGCAGCTCATTGAAGCGGGCAACTTCACCCTTGGCCTTCAGCACAATCTGGGACTTGTAGCCTTCGGCTTCCTGTTCCAGACGTTTGACCGAGCCGCGAGCCTTTGGCTCCACTTCACGGGCATAGGCTTCGGCTTCACGGATGAAGCGCTGCTCATCTTCCTGAGCGGAGATGGCATCATCGAAGGCATCTTTCACTTCTTCTGGCGGACGCGCCGGCAGGAAGTTGACGTCGACGATTTGCAGACCCATCTGGTAGGGCTCGATAATGCCATCGATCACCTGCCAGGTTTCCTGACGAACCTTTTCCCGACCCGTGGTCAGGACATCATCCATCCGGGTGTGGCCAACGACGTAGCGCAGGGCACTGTCGGTGGCTTGGCTCAGACTCTCGTCGGCATTGGTCACGCTAAACAGATAGGCCTGGGGATCGACGATGCGATACTGCACGTCCATCTCGACCCGGACCACGTTCTCGTCCTGAGTCAACATGAAACCAGAGGCTGGCAGTGAGCGTACCGATTCCACATCCACCGGGATCACCCTGTCGATGAAGGTCGGTTTCCAGCGCAGACCCGGATCCACGTTATGGGAGTACTCCCCAAAACGCAGCACCACGCCACGCTCGGCCTCGCGAATGGTATAGAAGCCGCTGACGACCCACACCACCACGGCGACCAGCAGGGCGATGGAGAGGCCGAACTTGCCTATCTCTCCACCGGATTTACCACCGCCGCCAAACAGACCGCCGAAGCGACGGCTGACCTTGCGCAGCATCTCGTCCAGATCAGGGGGTCCCTGAGTCTTGCCGTTATTCCCCCAAGGGTCACGGTCTTTGCCGTTGTTACCAGGCTCATTCCAAGCCATCAGCATCTCCATTTAAATACTTGCGAATGGATGTCATCTCTATCGGCAATCAGTCCACCAGGCTCAGTAGCCCATGTGATGGATCAATGCATGATAAAGCGTTGTAAAACTTCACCTTCTTGCTTCACGAGGCGGTTCCAGTCGGCCACTTGCAAGCGGACTTCCAGCACGAAATCCCCCTCCTCGCTAAAACCTTCCTGCTCTATCCCTTTGAGGCGATAGAGGGTACTGCGCAACCGGGCGGCCGAGGGTGGCAACTGCAACCTGTGGTGCACCATGGTGCCAGCCAACAATTCGGTCAGGGCCTGGAACAAGAGTTCGCGGCCTTCACCCGTCTGGGCGGAGAGCCAAACCCGTACCGGTCGGCCCTCATCGTCACGCTCCAGCATGGCGGGGCGATCGCTCAGCTTGTCAATCTTGTTACAGATCATCAGCTGGGGGCGGTCATCGGACTCGATCTCGACCAAGACCCGCTGCACGGCGTCAATATTCTCCTGCATCTGCTCGTCGGCGCAATCCACCACATGCAGTAGCAGGTCAGCCTCCCGGGTCTCTTGCAGGGTCGCCTTGAAGGCCGCGACCAGATCATGAGGAAGGTGTCGAATAAAGCCTACCGTGTCCGCCAGTATCACATCTCCTACGTCCCGGATCTCCACTTTACGCAGCGTCGGGTCCAGAGTTGCGAACAACTGATCGGCAGCATACACGCTGGCATCTGTAAGTTGGTTGAACAAAGTGGATTTTCCGGCGTTGGTATAACCCACCAGAGAAACGGTTGGTACTTCATTGCGATTGCGGGCACGACGGCCCTGTTCCCGCTGCTTGGCGACCTTGTCGAGCCGACGCAAGATGGCCTTGATGCGTTCACGCAACAGACGACGATCGGTTTCAAGCTGGGTTTCACCCGGGCCGCGCAGGCCGATACCGCCCTTCTGGCGCTCAAGGTGAGTCCAGCCACGGATCAGTCGGGTAGAGAGGTGGCGCAACTGGGCCAGTTCGACTTGCAGCTTGCCTTCATGGGTACGGGCGCGCTGGGCGAATATATCGAGAATGAGGCCGGTTCTGTCGACGACCCGGCACTGGAACAAGCGCTCCAGGTTGCGCTCCTGGGCAGGGGTCAGGGCATGGTTGAAGATCACCACATCCGCCCCCAGGGCTTGCACCTCGGAGGCGATCTCTTCCGCCTTGCCGCTGCCGACAAAGAACTTGGCGCTGGGCGCACTGCGACTGGTGGTGACGACGCCCAACATGTTGACCCCGGCAGAGCTCACCAACAGCTTGAGCTCTTCGAGATCCTCACGTTCCCCTTCATCACTGAAGTTGACATGCACCAGCACAGCCTGTTCGCCTGCTTCATAACGGTCAAACAAGCGCTTGCTCCTTAACTGGACTCATGAGGCATGGCGAGCTGGCTCGCCGCTTGGACTCACTCCTCACTGTCACCTGACGGCTCATCACCCTGACCAGTGGCGGTATGCTGATGATGGTTGACGGCGCGAGCCGGCACCACGGTGGAGATGGCATGCTTGTAGACCATCTGGCTGACGGTGTTCTTGAGCAAAATGACGAATTGGTCGAAAGATTCGATTTGACCCTGCAGTTTGATGCCGTTCACCAAATAGATAGAAACAGGAATCCGCTCACGGCGCAGCGCATTCAAAAACGGGTCTTGGAGTGATTGCCCCTTAGCCATCTTCTTTTTTCCTTATAGTTTGTTGTTTTTAAACACCGGATATCACTATAACAACCTGATTATACAGGGAGTGTCAAGCCGCACCAGCGCAGGCAATGACCCTGGCGAGGTTGTCAGACTCACCAGATCCCAACCAGGTGACCTCAGGCCATCCCCTCAACCAGGTCATTTGCCGTTTAGCAAGCTGACGAGTGGCAACGATGCCACGATAACGCATCTCATCATACCCCAGTTCCCCGGCCAGGTAGTCCCACATTTGGCGGTAGCCAACGCAGCGAATTGAGGGTAGGTCCGGCGTCAGATCCCCCCGTGCGCGCAGGGCCCTGACCTCGTTCTCGAACCCTCGGGCCAGCATGAGATCGAAACGCTGTTCGATCCGCTCATGCAGCTGAGCCCTCTCGGTCGGGGCAATGGCAAATTGATGCACCCGATAGGGCAACCCCTCCCCCTGCACCTGAGTCAGCTCGGTGAGGGTCTTGCCGCTGATGCGATAGACCTCGAGGGCCCGGCTCAGCCGCTGGGGATCATTGGGATGAATACGCGCCCCGGCCACAGGATCGATGCGCACCAGCTCGTCGTGCAGGGCCTGCCAGCCCAGCCGGGCCGCATCGGCCTCAATGCTGGCGCGAATGACGGGCTCGGCCGAGGGCAGCGGAGAGAGCCCCTCCAGCAGTGCCTTGAAATAGAGCATGGTGCCGCCGACCAGCAAGGGAATGCGGCCGCGACTGGCAATCTCGTCCATTTCGCGCAAGGCATCACGGCAAAAATCCGCCGCCGAGTAACTCAGCGCCGGATCCAGAATATCGATCAATCGATGGGGGGCGAGCCTGAGCTCGTCGACACTCGGTTTGGCGGTGCCGATGTCCATGCCGCGATAGATGAGCGCGGAATCCACGCTGATGATGTCGCAGGGCAGGGTCTGGCACAGTTCGATGGCGAGATCCGTCTTGCCGGAGGCGGTAGGCCCCATCAGAAAAATGGCAGTCGGCAAGTCAGTCACGGTCAATTCCTTTCACAAAACGCTAAAAATGGGGGGCTGCCCCATGCAAGTCAGCTGCGAGTGGCTTCACTCTTCCTCAAACTCGGCCAGGGCCGCGGCCAGGGAGAGGGGGCGCAGCAGCCCCTTGTCACCACGCGGATCACCCAGTTGGCTCACCAGCTCACCAAGCAGGCGAGTGGCCGTGGCAAAGTCATATTGTTTGTCACTGGCCAAGCCTTGTTCGACCAGCCACTGACAGAGCACCTGAGCCTGCTCCTCGTTGCTGGCAGCACTCAACCCTTCGAGGAGTTGCAGCAGCTCGGGCAGCAAACGGGCCAGATCAGTCTGGCGCAGCAGCGCCGGCACCCGAGTCAGGATCATGGTGTCGCGACCACCGCTTTTCAACTCGAGTCCCATGCGTTTGAGCAGCTTTTCCTGTTCGGCGGCCACCCCATGGAGGGATTTGGGCAATTTAAAGGCGACGGGCAGCAGCAGCGGCTGGGCGGCCAGCCCCTGCCCCCAACCTTCGAGCAGCCAGTGGCGCAGCAGGCGCCGTTCGGCCACAACCAACCGTAGCAGAGCGAGCCCGCCTCCCTGCTCGAGCAGCAGATAACGTCCCTCCACCAACGTCAGGGCCCGAGCGGTGCCCTCGACGTGCGCTTCATCCCGGGACGCCGTGCTGGTCTGAGGTGGCGCCTGGAGAGCGGGCAAGGTCGTCAACAGGGCCTCCATGCCACGCAGCGCCTCCCGAGTGGGGGCCTGCGGCAGCTCCCCACCATGGGAGCCCAGCCCCCTGGCCAAGGTCGTGCGCGGCTGACTAGCGGGACGGTCGCTGCCCATGATGCCATCAGATCCGCCCTGGCGGGCCCCCTCCCGCACCTCGGTGGGGGCACGATAGCCGTGTTCTGCCCCATACCAGTCGGTGCGCGCCGCTTGCCCCGGATAGTCGGGCGCCGTGGTCGGCAGGCTCACCTCACTCATCGCCAGAGGCTCCTGACGGTCGGCCTGGTGCAGGGCGCTAAACAGCGCCTGATAGATGAAGTCGTGGATGAGCCGCGCCTGATGAAAACGCACCTCGTGCTTGGCGGGGTGCACATTGACGTCCACCTGACGGGGATCCAGCTCGATATAGAGCACGTAGGCGGCAAAGCGATCCGGTCCCAGCAGCTCGTCATAGGCCTGGCGGATGGCGTGATTGATCAGCTTGTCGCGCATCATGCGGCCGTTGACATAGGTGTATTGCAGATCATTCTGCGGCCTGGCCCCGGCCGGGGTCGCCAACCAGCCGCGCAGTCGCACGTCGCTGTGCTCGCTCTCGATGGCGAGGGCATGGTGCATGAAGGGGGTGCCGCACACGGCGGCGAGGCGGCGCTCCTGCTCTTGCACCGAACTGGCGGCGCGATACTGGCGCACCAGCTTGTCATTGTGGCGCAGCAGCAGGGTGATATCGAAGCGCGACAGGGCGATGCGGCGCACCAGCTCATCGATGTGGGCAAACTCGGTCTTTTCGCTGCGCATGAACTTGCGCCGCGCCGGGGTATTGAAGAAGAGATCCACCACCTCGACCGTGGTGCCGACGGGATGGGCGGCGGGTCTGATGGTGACGTTCATCTCCCGTCCCTCTGCCTCGGCCTGCCAGGCTTCGGACTGTTCCTGAGTACGCGACGTGAAACTGAGCCGGGAGACAGAACTGATGGAGGCGAGCGCCTCTCCCCGAAATCCGAGGCTGTTGATCCCTTCCAGATCATCCAGGGTCGCCACCTTGGAGGTCGCGTGCCGTGACAAGGCCAGCACCAGCTCATCCTTGGGCACGCCGCAGCCGTTGTCACGGATGCGGATCAGCTTGGTGCCCCCTTTGTCTATGTCGATCTCGATCCGGTTCGCCCCCGCATCCAGGCTGTTCTCGACCAGCTCCTTGACGACGGAGGAGGGGCGCTCAACCACCTCGCCAGCGGCTATCTGGTTGGCGAGAATAGGAGGCAAAATACGGATCTGCATCGCTTATCCTTTGGGTATGTAGAGCACCTGCCCAATCTGGATCTCGTTGGATTTCAGATTGTTGTATTTAGCAAGCCGGGACATGGAGATGCCGTGACGCTCGGCAAGCCGTGACAGGCTCTCGCCGCGGGTCACCACGTGTCTGATGCTGCGCTGCTTGTCGATGGTATTCGCGCCGCTGAGGCTGGTCATCGGCTTGATAACACCCGCCCCGGATGCGCTGACCACGGGGGCGCCGCTGCGAGCCGACTGGCTAACAGGCGCCACCTGACTGACGGCTGGCTGGGTGCTGCGCGTCGACGCGCTGCTCACCTTGCCCGACATGATGTGTCCCTTGACGGGATGCGCCTTGTAGTAGTTGCGGATCCCGTGGAAGATCGCCTGGGCCAGCTTGTTCTGATAAGCATTGCTGGCCAGCAGCTTCTCCTCTTCGTGGTTGGAGATAAAACCCGTCTCCACCAGCACGGAAGGGATATCCGGCGCCTTGAGCACTGCCAGACTGGCATGCTCTGGGGCGGACTTGTGCAGGCGGGCGACTCGCCCCATCTCTTTCAAGATCATGCGGCTGACGTCATAGCCCTCGGCGCGGGACTTGTCCATGGAGAGATCCAGGAAGGTGCGCGCCAAGTAGGGGTTGGGGTCAGACTCGGCAATCACCTTGCCCACACCACCCAGCAGCTCGCCCTGCTTCTCCTGTTTCTCCAGCCAGCTGCCCATCTCGCGATTGGCCCTGTTGGTCGAGAGTACCCAGACCGAGGCACCGCGCGGACGCGGGTTGGTGAAGCTGTCCGCATGCACCGAGACCAGCAGATCCGCCTTGGACTTGCGCGCAATCTCGGAACGTTTATTGAGATCGACGAAGTAGTCCCCACGGCGGGTCATCACCGCCTGCATGCCAGGTTCACGATTGATGAGCGCGGCCAGCTTCTGGGAAACCGCCAGGGTGACTCGCTTCTCGTAGGTGCGACGCGGACCTATGGAGCCAGGATCCTCACCGCCGTGACCGGGATCGATGGCGATGATCACCTTGCTGCCCGGGGTCGCGGGGGCTGGCGTGGCATGACGGGCCGAACTCTCCTCATAGGGGAGATCGATCACCAGCCGGTGGCCATAGGGACCGGCTGGTGCCAATGGAAATACCACCGGCTTGATGGTCGACTTGAGATCCAGCACCAGACGCAGGCCTCCCTTGTCCACCGGCGTGCTCTCGCGGATCTTGCGTACCAGCTCGCTCTTGTTCTCGACCCGGGCCAGATTGGCGCCATTGCTGGCCCCCTTGAGGTCGATGACCAGCCGATCCGGCCCGGTCAGGGTGAAATAGTTGAATTGGGGCGAACTGGAGAGATCCAGCACCACCCGAGTGTTGTCGGGCGAGGGCCAGATCCGCACACTCTTGAGCTGATTGGCCCAGGTCGGTGAGGCAAGCAGAATAAAACACAGGGAAATTATCAGACGCACTTGGGTTGCAACCGTTCCAGAATAGCTTCGCCGATCGCAGTACGGGCCACCAGCAGGGCCTCGCGCTGCATGTCTACATATGTCAGGGTAATCTCGAGATCCGGGGCAGCTAGCCAACCTTCTCCCTTCTCAGGCCACTCAACCAGACAGAGGGTGTTGGGGCCGAAATAGTCACGGATCCCCATGAACTCCAGCTCCTCGGGATCTGCCAATCGATACAAATCAAAGTGATAGACCTGCCAGGCTCCGAGCTCATAGGGCTCGACCAGTGTATAAGTCGGACTCTTTACCTTGCCTGAATGGCCGAGTCCCTGGATCCAGCCACGGGTGAGCGTCGTCTTGCCCGCCCCCAGGGTGCCGTGCATAAAGACGGTGGTCGCTACTTGGCTGGCGCGCGCCAACTGACCACCCAGATTTACGGTCGCTGCCTCATCCGGCAACGCTATCATCAACTGTTTTGCCATCGTCTTCTTAACTTGTCAGGAGTGTCGGGATTGGCCAGAAAGCGGATCCATGGCAACAGGTCAGATGCCAGCATGCCTCTCTCCCCTTCTGTCGCCGCCAGATCGGCAGCCTCCCCATGGAGCACTGCGCCCAGGCAGGTTGCATCACGCGCCCCTAGCCCCTGGGCCAAAAGGGCGGCGATTATACCAGATAACAGGTCACCCATGCCGCCGCTGGCCATGCCGGGATTCCCCTCATGGCAGAGCCAGACCTGTTTACCATCCGCGATGAGTGTACCTGCCCCCTTGAGCAGCACGACGCCGCCATAGGTGCCCTGCAGGGTCTGTACGGCGGCGAAGCGATCGGCCTCCACCTCGGCGGTGCTGCAACCCAACAGGCGGGCTGCCTCGGCGGGATGGGGCGTGAGCACCCAATTATCCTGATGGCGGGGCTGTAGCGCCAGCCAATTCAATCCATCTGCATCCAATACCAGTGGCAGCTCCCGGCACAAAGCCTGCTTGAACAGGGCCCCGCCCCAGGCATCGAGGCCCAGTCCAGGCCCCAGCACCCGTACTGATCCCCAGGGGTTGACTCCGCCCACTCGGAGCCTCTCTCCAGGCAGGGTCTCTGCCGCCGATGAGGAGCCGACCAGCGCGTCGCGCGCTAATGTCATGATCTCGGGCTGGGTCTGGCTGGCGGGAACATTCATCGGATGCTGGCACACCTTGACCAGCCCGGCCCCGGTACGCAGGCAGGCCATGGCTGCCAGCAAGATGGCCCCCGCCATGCCCTGATTGCCGCCAATCAGCAGCACACGGCCTTGTTCTCCCTTGTGGGCGCAGCGTGCACGGGGGACTAACAGATGAGCCAGGGCGGGATAATCGATACGTCGGGCGGCGGGCGCTTGCCAATGACTCAGATCCAGACCGAGAGGGTCCACATCCAGCTCCCCGCACCAGCTCGGTCCCTGGCCGGTGAGCAGCCCCTGCTTGAGCCCGACCAGGCAGAGAGTGCGAGTCGCCCGCACCGGGCTGGCCATGATGTGGCCGGTATCGGCATCCAGCCCTGAGGGGAGATCCACGGCCAGCAGCGGCACGGGCAAACGATTGATGGTTGCGACAATCTTTGTCATCGCCGGCGTGAGTGGCAGGCGGACGCCGCTGCCAAGCAGCGCATCTATCAACAGATCCGGAAGGAAAACCGGCTCGGCAAGGGTCAGATGGACATCCTCGAAGCGTTCAACCTGACCCCCCGCCGCCAGGAAAGCGGCCGCGGCCCGATGGGCATCCCCCTTGAGCTGCGCCGGGGCCCGCGCGGCGATGACTCTCACTCTGAAGCCAGCAGCCTGCGCCAACCGGGCCAATACATAGCCATCGCCGCCATTGTTGCCGGGGCCGGTGAAGATCCACCAGTGATGGGCCGCTGGCCAATGCCCCTTGGCATAATCAAACAGCGCGGTGCCGGCGCGCTCCATCAACTCATAGAGCGACACCCCCGCAGCGGCGGCCAGTTCCGCCTCGGCACGGCGAATTTGTTCGCTACGCCATAGCGCGCTGGGGAGCCGTGGGCCATGACTGCGCGGTTCGTTGAGGAGCTGTGGTAAACTGCCCCCTCCTTCCCTGTTGATCTGCATCATGACGGCTCCCGATTTCGACAAACTGGCCCAAGATATCAAGCTCTGGGCACGCGAGCTAGGATTTGACCAGGCTGGCATCACGGACACTGACCTGCACCAGGAAGAGCCCAGGTTGCAGGCCTGGCTCGATGCCGGCTATCACGGCACCATGGACTACATGGCCCGTCACGGCATGATGCGCGCCCGCCCCCATGAGCTGCTGCCGGGCACCCTGCGGGTGCTGTCGGTGCGGATGAATTATCTCCCCTTCGAGGCGGGTTTCGCCGCGACCCTGCGCGATCCCAGCCTCGGCTATATCAGCCGTTATGCCCTGGGCCGCGACTACCACAAGCTGCTGCGCGCCAGGCTCAAACAACTCGGTGAGCGGATTGAGGCGCGCTGCGAGGCGCTGGGCTGGCGTCCCTTCGTCGACTCGGCCCCCGTGCTGGAGCGGCCACTCGCCGCCAAGGCTGGGCTCGGTTGGGTTGGCAAACACTCACTTTTGCTCAATGAGTCCGCCGGTTCCTTCTTCTTCCTCGGCGAACTCCTGCTGAGCCTGCCGCTGCCCATCGACCAGCCGGTGGAGAAAGAGCAGTGCGGCAAGTGCGTGGCCTGCATCAACATCTGCCCCACCGGTGCCATCATCGCGCCCTATGTGGTGGATGGGCGGCGCTGCATCTCCTACCTCACCATAGAGAGTGACGAGCCTATTCCTGTCGAGCTCAGGCCCCTGCTCGGTAACCGTATCTATGGCTGTGATGACTGTCAGCTCATCTGCCCCTGGAACCGTTACGCCGATGCCAGCCCCGAGCCTGACTTCAGTCCGCGCGCCAATCTGCACAGCCCCAAGCTGCTGGATCTCTGGGCCTGGTCCGAGGCTCTCTTCCTGAAAAATACCGAGGGGAGCCCGATCCGCCGCATCGGTTATCAACGCTGGCGCCGCAATCTGGCAGTGGCGCTCGGCAACGGCCCGGCCGATGAAGCCGTCTTCACCGCCCTGCACGCAGCCCTGCCAAGCGCCGATCCCATGGTGGCCGAGCACATCAGCTGGGCAGTGGCGAGCCTGACCGCCCGTCAGCAGGGTGAGAACCGCAAGACCAAGCTGCTCATCCGCTGCATCGAAAAGGGTCTGCCGGATCACGCTTAATCTCACTGTCACCTCTGCTAACTCGCGATCAGAGCCAGTAGCCATGCCCTTGATCGACAAGAGATCAGCGACAGATCACGCTTGAGGATCGGCCTCCTTGCTGTTTCCTCGCACATTTCCCATGCTTTAGCGCCGCCAGTGTGGCGTCATCATCATAAGGATCGGAGCAGATGCAGATATTGGGTGTGGACATAGGAGGCTCGGGCATCAAGGGGGCCCTGGTCGATACAAAGCGCGGCGAACTCATCGGCGAACGCCATCGCATCCCGACCCCGCAGCCCGCCACCCCGGCCGCCATCGCCCATGCCCTCAAGCAACTGGTCGAACACTTCCAGTGGCAGGGCCCCATCGGCTGCGGTTTTCCCGCCACCATACATCACGGCGTGGCCAAGAATGCCTCCAACATCGACAAGAGCTGGATAGAGACGGACGCAGCCAGGCTGTTTGGCGAAGTGACAGGTCAGCCCTGCTTCGTGCTCAATGACGCCGATGCCGCAGGCCTGGCCGAGATGCGGTTTGGCGCAGGCCAGGGCCATGATGGGGTCGTCATCCTGATCACCGTTGGTACCGGCATAGGCACGGCCCTGTTTGTGGGGGGTCATCTGCTGCCCAATACCGAACTGGGTCACCTGATGCTGGAGGGCATGATAGCCGAACACTACTGCTCGGATGCGGCGCGCAAGCGGGAGGAGATCTCCTGGAGCAAGTGGGGCAAGCGTTTCAACCAATATCTGGCCCGGCTCGAGTTCCTCTTCTCGCCGGATCTCTTCATCCTGGGCGGGGGCACTGCCGCCAAACTCGACAAGTTTGTCGACAAGATAGCCACCCGGGCGCCGCTTATCGCCGCCGCCAGCCTCAACCAGGCAGGGATCATCGGGGCCGCGCTCTATGCCGCCGAACAGGCAGCCACTCGTTCGAAACCGACAAAAAAGGCCCCGTAAGGGGCCTTGGATTTACCGGGACTAGGCACTCCCTATCGGGGCAGGCTTGCGATGTAGCGCTCTACCACACCCTTCACGAAAAGCTGACAGGCCTCCCCCGTTTTCGGATCATAGTGGCCGCCATTGGTCAGGTTGTTGGAGAGGATACGGATCGAGAGGAAAGGGATCTGGAAGGCATCGGCTATCTGCGCCGCTGCCGCCCCTTCCATCTCTTCCACGCTGGTGCCGAACTCCCGGTGGAACCAGTTGATGCGATCTACCTCGCTGTTCCAGAAGTTGGCAGACCCCACCGTCCCTTCGACGACCTTCCCCCTGGCATAGGCTACCTGCCGGGCGATGTCGATGAGCGGCTGGCTTCCCTCGTAGTAACGGATCTTGTTGGCATCGTCGCCACCCGCACTGCCGGCAGATGCCATGATATCCATCGGCAGCCACGCCAGCGCCTCGACCCCCTGCCCTTCTGCTCGCTGGGGTGTCTTCAGATTGCCAATGTTGACGGTCCGCTTGCCCAGCACAATGTCACCCACCTTGAGCTGCTTGTCATGGCCCCCGGCCGTGCCCTGGTTGATGATGGCCAGGGGGTGATAGCGACCAATGGCGATGGCCGTCGCCGCGGCCGTGTTCTCCAGCCCCTTGCCGGTCTGGCTGACGATCACCGGGTAACCGTTCAGAGTCCCCCGGTAGAAGAGGTAGGGACCAACCTGCTCCATCACCACCCCTTGCAACAAGGAGGCAAAGTGCTCGGCTTCGATGGGCATGGGTCCCTGGATCAGGATGGGAGACGAAGGAGGATGATCGTGGCCGGCCACAATGACACTGCTGAGTGACTGGGCCTGGGTCGTCATGCTCATGGCCATCATCAAGGCCATGAACCACTGTGTGAGATTACGCATTGCCAAACTACTCCTCTGCTCGGGTACTCGGGTCATAGGCAGCAGGCCTATCAACCATGTAGGGCGCGGATTATCGCACAAAACAGCAAACGTTTTCATGGCAAAGCGAAGTGATAAATAGCTGAGAAATGGGGGTAATAGTAATCAAGGAAACTGAACATCGGGGATGAAAAAAGAGGTTGGAAAGGGTACTTCGAGGAGAGATTGGAGCGGGAAACGAGACTCGAACTCGCGGTCCGACCCTGGCAAGCACGGATCATGCTCTACCAATGTATTGGGTACAAAATCAGGCGGTATATATCTATGGAAAGGGTACTTCGAGGAGAGATTGGAGCGGGAAACGAGACTCGAACTCGCGGTCCGACCCTGGCAAGTACGGATCATGCTCTACCAATGTATTGGGTACAAAATCAGGCGGTATATATCTATGGAAAGGGTACTTCAAGGAGAGATTGGAGCGGGAAACGAGACTCGAACTCGCGACCCCGACCTTGGCAAGGTCGTGCTCTACCAACTGAGCTATTCCCGCAACAGGTACTGCTGATATGACGGTGTTTATGGATGCTTGGAGCGGGAAACGAGACTCGAACTCGCGACCCCGACCTTGGCAAGGTCGTGCTCTACCAACTGAGCTATTCCCGCATCGATTCGACTGGCGTCGATGCATCTGCAAACACGGCTTTCTTCGATTGGAGCGGGAAACGAGACTCGAACTCGCGACCCCGACCTTGGCAAGGTCGTGCTCTACCAACTGAGCTATTCCCGCAACAGGTACTGCTGGTATGGCTGTGTTTTTGGATGCTTGGAGCGGGAAACGAGACTCGAACTCGCGACCCCGACCTTGGCAAGGTCGTGCTCTACCAACTGAGCTATTCCCGCATCGATTCGAC